>CAXXGF010000064.1:0-96924 GCA_963677445.2 Melioribacteraceae bacterium
ATCTGAGCACAAACCCCTGCGGCTGCACAACAACGGAGGGACAATGGAGACGGGCACCCCGGCACTTGGTGGCGGAACCTTCAGCACGCAGAGCCTCAGTCTTGGGGCACGGGCGAATGGCAGCGAGGGATTCTGCGGCGTGATCTTTGGCTGTTCGCCATCAACCGCTTGTTGAGCGACACGGAGATCGCCCGCGTCGAACGTTGGTTTCAACAGCCCAGCCTTGGGTAAAAGCGCTAACTGAATTGGTCGGCCACAAGGGTCTGCATACGCTCCCGAAAGACTGCAGCGCTGAAACTCAGCGCGTGCGGCGGCAGTCTTCGGGGTCGATCAAATCGCGATACGCCTCAAACTGCGCCACCCCCTTGCACAGGCTGGCCTCGTTCTGGGTGTCGAAATGCACCCCGGTCGGGCGATTGCGCCCCAAACCGCGCAGAGTTTCCGCCGTGCCGCCATGGTTCAGGGCGATCACCGGTGTGCCGCAGGCCTGTGCCTCAAGCGGGACGATGCCGAAATCTTCCTGCGCCGCAAAAACAAAGGCCCGCGCCCGCTGCATGTGATCGCGCAGCACCTCAAAGGGCTGATAGCCCAGAATCTCCACATTGGGTGTGGCCAGCGCTTTGATCCGCTTCATTTCGGGACCGTCGCCGATGACCACCAGACGCTTCTCCGGCATATGGGAAAACGCCCGAACGATCAGATCCACACGTTTGTAGGGCACCAGCCGGGACGCCGTCAGATAGAACTCGTCGCGATATTCCGTGCCCATCGCAAACCATCCGTGTTCACTGGCGGGTAGATGACCTGCGCATCGCGGCCATAGACCTTGCGAATACGCTGACGAATGAAATTGGGAGTTGGCGACCATCACGTCGATCGAGGGCGGCGTGCGCAGATCCCAGATCCGGAACCGATGCATCATCTCGCGTGCCAGATGCCGCTTCACCGCGCCAAAGGGCCGC
Organism: Melioribacteraceae bacterium; assembly: GCA_963677445.2. Taxonomy (GTDB): domain Bacteria; phylum Bacteroidota; class Ignavibacteria; order Ignavibacteriales; family Melioribacteraceae. The sequence continues at coordinate 963 of CAXXGF010000064.1, forward strand.
CGAGGCTGTTGATATAGGCGTGTGTCTGATCCCGGCATAGCGCGCCGGGCTGTGGATATAGGCGATATGCGGCTGTCCGGACGGGTGATCACGCCTTTGGCCAGCGCAACAGAAGACGACAGCACCAGATCATGTTCCGTCACATCAAAGGCCTCGATCGCACGGGTGCCTGCCATCAGAAGGTAGCGATAATAGCGCTCGACAAAAGGCAAATCATTGAGCGCGCTGACATTGGATCGGTGCGGTCTCCCACCAGTTCGCGGCGCGCCTCATCGCTGAGGAAATCGAAGACGCCATAGACCGAACTGTTGGGAAAAGCAGCCACGCATTCCTGCACCACCCGTTCACCGCCGGCAATGACCGGAAACCAGTCATGGACGATGCCAACGTCACAGGCGAGGCCAAGTTCCGTGGTCAGGGCACGACCTGAAACACGGTTCTGCCGCACCGCGCCACCTGTCGCATCACGCCCTGTGGCAAACTGACCTTCGTGTTTCACGTCCCCTGTCCCGCAAGCTGAATTCCCCTGCGGAACAGGGATAGGTGATTTCGTTGCGAAAAACTTAACGCGCCAAGTCCGACCGGATCTGATCCGACAGCTGCCCCATGGCCTGGCTGGTCGCCGTGGCGATGGCACCGGGGCTGGTCCCGCTCAGCGGCACCGAAATGTCGAACCGGCGGATGCGTTCGCGCACGATGCGATCATAAGAGGAAATGGCAAACTGACCCTTTCAGATCCAGCCGCCCGCTGTCGCGTGCCACAAGCTGCGCCACGGTCACCTGCACCGCCGCTTGCGCCGGGGTTTCCAGCGGCCAAGGCTCAGCGCCACCGTTGCTGTGGTGGTCCGGGACAGATTGTCGGCCAAAAGCAAGCTGACGGCGCGCACGGGGTCATCGGCCCAAACCGCGCCGTCGACCGGGGTCAATGCGCCATCGCCGCCTTCCATCAGGATCTGCGACTCTTCGGCGTAGGCTGGCAGAGAAACCTCGCGCACCTCCAGCGTCGCCACGCCAGCCGGGTCTGCTGTGCGACCGTCCCTGCTGGGCTGTCGATCAGATAACGCGGGTCTGTGCCGCCACAGGCGGTCAGGGCTGCGCTCGCAGTCAGGAGCATCGGCAAAAGAAATCGGGCCATGGGATCACCGTCCAAACAAAAGTGAATTGGGATTGCGCTCAATCGCGCGGGCAAGTTTGCTCAGCGCCTCTGCCGCCGCACGCACTTCGCGCAGAGAAGACAGCGTTTCGCGACCGAAACTGGACTGGCTGCCGTAACCAGCAATCAGGCTTTCGGCCTCCGCCACCAGACCTTCGATGCGATCCGACAGCTCCGGCAGGCTTTCCGCCGCCTGTTCCACCGCACTTGCGGCGTCGCGGGCCGAGGCCAGCGTGGCATTGGCATTTTCCACCACACCGCCGGCGCGCAATTCGGCGAGCGCCTGACGCGCCTCTTCCAAGGCGCCCGTCAGGCTGGCTGGCAGGGCGCGAGCGTCAGGCGTATCGATCAGCCGATCGGCCCCTTCGAGAAAGGCGCTTGCCGCTGCAAGGAAGTCTTCGACCTCCAGCGAGTTTGCCTTGGCCGTCAGGCGGCGCAGATCTTCCACCAGCGCAGGCAGTTCCGCCGTCGCGGTGTCGATCTCTTCGGCCACATCCGTCACTGACGTAGCCGCCTCTTCGGCAGCGTCCAGCGCGGCGACAAGTTTGCCCACGGCATCCGCCGCGCGCAGGTCTTCGGCGACGGCGCGCAGCTCCGTCACCGCGGCGTTCAACTCACCCGGCAAAGCCTGCGCTTCGTCACTTCCGATCAGCCCGCGCGCATCATCCATCAGCGAGACAAATGCATCCGGGGCCGCCCGCAGGTTTTCATCACCTGCCAGGCTTTCAATGGCCGCCATCGTCGCGATGGCCTGATCCATAAGCTCTTCCACCGGTAGATTGTTCACCCGTTTCAGCATGCCCTCGGCGGTGTCGCCGACATCCGGCAGATCTGAGGGCACCGAGGGCAGAAGCGGTGCGGTCTGGGCAAAAACCCCCAGCGTGGCCGGTTCGGTGTCTTCGAGTTCGACCAGTTCACACGACCAGCGACCGGTTAAAAATGCTTTGCGAGGCCAAACGCGCCCGTAGCCCGTTCTGAACCGCATTGGCGAAAAAGGCGATGGTGTCTGCCGTCGGCGCCTCTGCGGGCAGGCCAGACGACTGGGATCGATGGAAATCGTGGCACGTACTCGCACCTCCTGACCCTCGTCCGTGTCTTCCAGAAGGCGCCCAATGTGCTGACCGTGCCAACGCGCAGCCCATGGTAAATCACCGGCGATCCTGCCGACAGCCCACCCACGGAGTCCTCGAATTCCACCGTCAGGTCCACGGCATTCTCGATCACTTCACTAAAGGCGCTGTCCCGCGCGGCCTCTTCGTTTTCATACAGATCAAAGATGGTGCCATCTTCCACCGGCGTGCCGCCAGAGAACACTGTATCAAAGGAAAGCCCGCCCGAAGCAGCCCGGCGATGGAGCCGACAGACAGGTTCAGCCCGCCCGGCCCGAAATTCACCGAAAAGCCCGAGGTTTCCCAAAAACGCGTTGCCGTATTGATGCGCCTGTCATGGGGAGCTTCGATAAAGGCGTCAACCACGACGCCCTGCCCATTGGGCATCAGACGCGGGGTTTCGATCTTGCCCACCTCAATCCCTGATAAGAGATCGGCGCTCCCGCCGTCAGCTTGGACCCATCCGAGGAGCGAATGGTGATCTTGGTGCCCTCCGTGCCCGGCAAAACCAGAGGCGCGGTTTCCAGCCCGGTGAACCGCGAGACGCGCTGGCCCGCTTCGGGCACGAAGGCCGCCTGAATATAAACACCCGACAAAACCGTCGACAGGCCGGTTATGCCGCTGGTAGACACTTCCGGGCGCACCACCCAGAACTGTGCATCCGCGGGCAACATATCCGCCACGGCCCGATCCACCCGCACGCCAACCACGACCGAGGTCAGATCCGCGGCAAAGCCACGTCTTCGACCGTACCCACGATCACATCGCGAAACCGCAGGGTGGTTTCATCCGGCGTGATCCCGCCGCATTTTCAAACAGGATATCAATCCGGGTGCCCCGTTCCGCCCAGCTCTGCCAGGCCACGAACAGGGTGACCACGAGCGCCAGAAGCGGCACCACCCAGACAACGGACAGATTGCGCCAGAACGAACGCTTTGGTCCTTCGTCGATCATCTCGGCCGCGTGCGGATCAGTCATCTTGCTTCCTCATTTGGCATCAGGCCTCATCGCCCTCTTGCGCATCCCATATCAGACGCGGGTCAAAACTCAGTGCGGAAATCATCGTGAAGGCCACCGAAAGCGCAAAGCTGACCGCCGCGATTCCGGGATGGATGGTGGCCGCGAAATCAAGCGCACAAGCGACGACAGGATCGCCACCACGAACACATCGATCATCGACCAGCGCCCGATGAATTCCACCACTTCGAACAGGGTATGACGCCGGTGCGCGGACAGCCGCACCCTGTGTGTCACGCTCAGCGCGAGAAAGGCGATGGCGACGAATTTGGCGACCGGAATCACCAGCGACGCCACGAAAACGATCAGCGCGACCCCGATGGAGCCGTGATGTATCAGCTCGACCACGCCGCCAAGAATGGTGTTTTCCGTGGTGGTGCCGAGACTGGAGGTCTTCAGCATCGGATAAATATTGGCAGGCAGGTAGACCACCAGCCCCGCCGCCCACCAAGCCCAGACCTTTTTGCAGGTCGGTGCGCCGGCGGGCACGCAGGGGCGACCCGCAACGCGAACACTGCGCCACGCCGGGCGCATAGACCTTGCCGCATTGCGTGCAGCCGATCAGCCCCGCCGTCCGGGCGGTCAGGAGTTGCGGCGTGTTTCCAGCGTTTTCCAAACCGTTACCCTGCTCATGAAATTGTCCTTCATCACCGTCACGATCACCAGTGCCACAAAGGCCCAGAACGCAGGCCCCAAAGACACATGCGCCAGACCCGCCACTTTCACCAAAGCCACGGCCACCCGACGATAAAGACCTCCGCCATGGCCCAGGGCCGCAACAGCTGCGCCAGCCGAAAGGCCGTTTCGGCGTGCCGCGCCGGGCGCCAGCCAAAGGCATCGGCCCCAGCACATAAATCAGCGCCAGAAAGCGCGTCACCGGCAACACTACGATCAATGCCGCCATGGCAAGTGTCAGGGGCGCGGTCATGCCGCTGGAAAAGGCCATCACCGTGTCCAGCAACGAGCTTCGCCGGATCATGCCCGCCGCGCCGAGTTCCAGAAAGGGGAAAACACCGCAGCAATCATCAAAATAAGTGCGGCCAGCGCCAACATGATGATCCGGGTCATCGCCATGGGTCGGGGGGATTCGATGACGGTATGGCAGCGCGGGCAAGAGACGCGATGGCCGACCGGCACCGCATGATCCCGCAACAGCGCATCGCAGGACGGGCAGGCCAGCAGCCCGTCCGTCTCAACACCCGTCACAGACCGGGACACAGGAGAAACGCGTTCACACATCTGCCCAATCTAGAGCGGGTCCTGTCAGAAGAAAATGCCTAAGCCTCAGTTTCCGTGAAGACAGCTTCTGACCCAGGCGACGACACACGCGATCCTTCAGCCCAGCTGCTTGTCGCTGCCATCGGCGACGCCCGCCGTCCAATAGCCTGAGGCCTTCATCCAAGGCAAAGGATGGCCGAGGTCATCGATCACCACTCCACGCAGGGCACGGGCCACCTGCGCCTCGGCCGCGATCCAGACAAAACCTTTGCCCTCGGGCAATGTCAGGCCACGCAACGCTGCGACCATATTGGCGGGGTCCGCCGCCTCGGCGACCGGGCGATGCACCCAATGGGCCACATGGGACGCTGCGGTTTCAAAACGCTGCTCATCTGCCGCCTCTGGCACCGCCACCAATGTCATCACCTGCACACCGGCGGGCAGCTCTTCGACCCTGCGACCGATCGCGGGCAGCGCGGTTTCATCGCCGATCAGCAGATACCAGTCGAACACGGGGTTCACGACGGCGGAACCACGCGGCCCGCCGATGTTCAGCAGATCGCCCTCCCGCGCCTGCATCGCCCATGCCGTGGCAGGTCCCGCCTCATGCACCGCAAAATCAATCACCAGACGCCGCGCTTCCGGGTCAAAAGACCGGGGGGTGTAATCCCGCATTTCGGGCTTCTCCCCACCGGTTTCAAAAAACAGTTTGATTATGGTCATCCGGCGACAGGCTGTTGAAATCCGCAAGGTCTTCGCTTTCGAAGACGATCCGGATCATATGCGGGGTCAACTGCACGATCTCCGCCACACGCAGCGTCCGGCGACGGATTTCGTGCCGATGCCGAGTGATGACCGGCTCTTGTGCAGGATCGGTTTCGAGGGTTCCTTGTGGAGCTTGGTTCATTTCGTATCCCTATTCACTCTCTGTGCGGCAGCGTCAATCGCGGCCACGATCTCTGCCAATGTTGCCGGATCAGTGTCAGCGCCGTGCAATTGGTTACGCAGCGCGGTTTCAGGCGGTCCATCGCCTCGATCACGGGTTGCGGGGTGTCGCCATAGGGCGGCCTGCGCGACAGAAGGTCCTCCACCAGCTGCATATTGCCGCCAGGAACGTCTGCCCGTCGGCGGTGATTGCGATTGTTTGCGCCCGCCTGCGATCGCGGAAATACGAATATATCCCATGTCTTCAAGCCATGAGAGCGTCGGATAGATGACGCCGGGCTGGGTGTGTACTGGCCATTGAAACGATCCGAGATCCCTTTGATGATCTCATAGCCATGGCTTGGCTTCTTCTGAATCATCGACAGATCAAAAGCCGCAACTCGCCATAGTCGAAAAGGCGCTTGCGCCCGCCCCGCCCGCATTCGTGACCGTGACGACGTCCCTTGCCGCAGCCGCTGTCTGCGTCCTCACCCCCAGACCCCATCTGGCCCTTGCGATGCCGCCGGGCCCGCCCGCGCCAGATTTCATTGGGATCATGTGACAGGCTGCGGCATGGCGCGTTTTCTCTGGTCATCTGTCTTCTCGCTTCTGTTGCGCAACCGCCGGTCGCAGGAACGGTGTACGGCGCATGGCCGCGCGCATTGTCAATTTATAGCCTTCATATATTCCCGATATATCGAAAATCAAGATATATCGGGAATTTGAAGCCAAAGACATGGCTCCCCGCAGTCGTCAAACCACACGCATGATCATGCGCGCCCAAACGAACGCGCGCCTCGGCCAGAAGACTCCCGGTCGTTTTTCAGTTTTCAGTGGGTGGTCGGCACCCGTCTGGGGCGTCCAGTGCTTTACAGCATCGGCATACCCTTGACCCGGCCAAGCCGTTTCTGTGCGGCGATCCGGAACGGCGCATTCGCGGCACCGTAACCTTTATAGCCCGGATCGCGCTGTACAATCTCGAAGAACATGCCGCCCGCGAAACTGCGCGAATAGAGCTGAAAAAATGCCATGCCATTGTGTTCGTCATAAAACACATTCGAGGCCTTCAACCGGTCCAGCAGGCCCGGCGCAAGATCGAAACGCGCCGCCAGATCGGCATAGTAGTTGTCCGGCAAGGGCAGTGGATCGAAGCCACATTGCGCCAGCGATTCGGCTGTTGCGAAGATGTCGTCCGTGGCCAGCGCGATATGCTGCACCGAGGCCCCGAAGTTCTGCGCAAGGAAATCCCCGGCGAGGGTGCGGTGCGTTTCCGCGCCATTGAGCGTCACGCAAAGCGCGCGATCATCGCTTTCCACCACCTGCGAACGCACCAGCCCGTCGGGTCGATCACATCAACCATCGGAGATTTATCCATGTCGAACAGGGTGGTGTAGAACAGGGTCCAGCTGAGCATGTTGTCATAGCTCATGGTCTGGGCCAGATGGTCGATGCGTTTGAGGCCCACGTCTGCGGTGGCCTTTTCGCCGGTAGCGCTGAACTCCACATCCCAAACCTGCGACAGGCCGCTTTCTTCGTCGATGAAATGTATCACAGAGCCTTCGAGGCCGCGAATGGCCGGGATCGACAGCTCGCCGGGGCCGATCCGCTGCTCGAACGGGCTGATGCCCAGCGCCGTGGCGCGCGCCACCGTGTCCTTGGCGGAACCGACCTTGAGGCCGATGTCACAAACGCTGAGCCCGTTTGCATTCCAGACATGCGCAGCATGCCCGGTGCTCTCCGAATTGAAGATGATGCGAATGTCACCCTGCTGCCAGAGACCTATGTCTTTGTTGCGGTGCTGCCCGGTCCGCGCGAACCCCAGAGAGGTCAGAAGATTTGCGAGTTTGGCCGCATCCTCTCCACGGGCAGCGAATTCAATGAATTCGACCCCGGCCACATCCACGCGCGGCGGGATCGGGGCCAGATCCAACTGGATCGAGGGCTCCGCCGTACGCACGTCGTCCATCAGTGAAATCAGCGACCGATACCCGTCCTGGGCGATGGTCAGCGGATTTCCGCCCCGGAACTGATCGTTGAAAATTTCCAGACTGACCGGGCCAGCGTACCCGTGGCCATCACCGCGCGCATGAAGCTGCTGACATCAAGATCGCCCTCGCCGGCATATTGCGAAAGTGCCGCGACCAGTAGAGCAGATCCATCTCGATCAGCGGTGCATCGGCGAGCTGCACAAAGAATATCTTGTCACCCGGGATTGAGCGGATTGAGTTCGGGTCGAGCTTGCGCCCCAGAGAATGGAAGCTGTCGACAATCAGACCGATGTTGTCGTGATTGGCGCGACGGACGATTTCCAGGCATCCGGTGATCGTCAATGTGTCGCCCCCAAGCCAAAGCTTCATAGCCGACGCGCACGCCATGGGCCTTGGCCAGCTCCCCCAGTTCGGCGAAATCATCTGCGGCACGGTCGATGCCGCCAAGGCTGGCGGGATGGCAGGAAGAACAAACGAGAATCAGATCGGTACCCAGTTCGTTCATCACTTCGAATTTGCGCTTGGCACGATCGAAGGCCTTGGAGCGCAGTGGCTCCGGGAGGCATTCGAATCGCGGAACGGCTGAAACAGGGTGATGTCCAGTCCGCAATCACGGATCATCCGGCCCACCTCTCGCGGGCCGCCGTCATGGGCGATGAAATCCTGTTCGAAAATCTCGATCCCGTCGTAGCCTGCCTTTGCGATGGCTTCGAGCTTTTCACGCAGGCTGCCGGAAATGGAGACGGTGGCAATAGAGGTCTTCATGAAAGGATCTCCCGAAAACGATTGAGACAGCGATGGAGGCTTCGGGCCTCACGCCAGTGCGTGAGCCCTTGATTTGGGTCAGTAGCCCAGCACGCGGGCAACCATGTGACCGTTTCCGGTACAAAGGTCAGGATCAGCAGCACCAAACTTCGACCAAGAAAAAGGGCATGATCGCGCGGGTCAGTCGCGCCATGCCGACCTGCGCAACCCCTTCGGCGACGAACAGGCACAGCCCAAGCGGCGGCGTGATCAGCCCGATCATCAGGTTGAAGATCACCAGGATACCGAAATGCACCGGGTCGATGCCAAGGCTGACCGCGATCGGATGCAGGATCGGCACCAGCACCAACATGGCGGCATTGCCTTCCAGAAAGAGCCCCACGAAAAGGAACAGCAGGATCACCGCGATCAGGAAGGCCGTCTGACCATCGACATTCGACAGCACCCAGTCGGTCAGCATGTTCGGCACACGGTTGTAGGTCAGCAGCCAGTTACCAGCACCGACAACGGCAATGATCACCAAATCACGGCACTGTCACGCATAGCCGCAGCAAAGATCCCAGGCAAACGGCTCAGCTTGATCTTGCGATAGACAACAGCCCTAGGAACAGCGCATAAGCCACGGCAAAGCTCGCCGCTTCGGTCGGGCGTGACAATGCCCAACAGGATCGACCCAACGACAAAAACCGGCATCAGAAGCGGCAGAATGCCCCCCAGAAGCGCCTGCATCGGCGGCTGTGTCACAAGGTCTCCGGACTGATCGCCATGGTCGACCTTGACCGTGATCATCACATAGGCCGAGAGGAACACGGCCAGCAAGATGCCGGGCACAACCCCGGCCATAAAGAGCGCGGGAACCGACACGCCCGAGACAATCAGCGCATAGATGATCACCGGGATCGAGGGCGGGATGATCGGTCCGATGACCGAGGAGGCTGCGGTCAGCGCCGCCGCGAAATCGCGTTTGTAGCCGTGCTTCTCCATCTCGGAATGAACACGCGGCCGATAGCCGAAGTATCTGCGACCGCAGAGCCCGAAAGCCCGGCAAAGATCACCGAGGCCCAGATGTTGACCAGAGCCAGCCCGGCACGCAGCCGCCCGACCAGCACATTCGCAAAGGCGATGATGCGTCCGGTGATGCCGGATTCATTCATCATTTCACCCGCAAGGACGAACAGCGGAATGGCCAGCAGCGGAAAAGAGTTCAGGCTTTTGTACATCTCTGTGGCGACGATGCGCATGACATAGGGATTGTCCTGTGTCGCCATAAAGGAAAACAGCGCGGCGAGGATCGACACGGCAATCGGCACACCGGCGATCAGGGCAAGGATCAGAATCGCATAGATCATTGGAGGCCCCCTTTCACATCAGCGAGCCGCTCAAAGAACTTACCGAAGGCCGCCAGCGCCAGCAGCACACCACCGATGGCCATGGCATATTGCCAGGTGCCGACTTTACCGATCCAGGCAAGCGCCTCGAGACCGGAGGACTGCACAAGGCTGTCGGCCGTAGATTTGAGACCGGAAGAGGCCAGATGCCCCGGCGGGCGGCGAACATATGGCCAGAATAGGCAAGGCAGAGCCCGGTGATCACGGTGATCACGTCGCCCGCGAGATAATGCAAATTTTTTGGATATATAGGACATTTAATAAGCTTAAACTGAAATGATGAAAGTTTGTAAAAATGTCAGAAAATCAAAACTTAATTACCAAAAAAAGTAATAGGTCAGATTAAGAATTAAATATATTGTAATAACAAAGTATCTGTATTGGCAAATAAATAAAATCATTATCTAAGAAATTAAGGGAGGAATTGTAACAATTTGCTTAAAATTAATAACGTACTCTATGTGAGTAAAGTACCACGATTACCGACCTGGTAAAGAATATTAATCAAAATTTGAGCAATCAAGTAAGTAGTTAGTCATTAATGCTAATCGTACATGACAAGCTTTTACAACATTAAGTAACTAATGGTTACAATTTTAGTAATTTGTGATCCCTATCGAAATGGAAAACCTAAAATAACCCAATAGACTCTTTCTTGTTATAATTCCATTAAATAATTCCTAATCTAGAGCAAGTATTTACGAAATAAAGGAAGCTTCGAAGACAGATATAGCCGCATTTCTACAAGGTAATCAATCTTGGGATATAACGCTCGGTCCATTAACAATTATGAAAGCGTAAATAATATTTAGTTACAAGAAATATTTAAATCTAATACTTACAACGCAATTATAATAACTGAAACATGGTTAACACATCACTTAATTGATTACAGCAATTAATACAGCATATACTAAAATAACACTCCAGTCTTAATCCAAAAAGAGGTGTACTTATTGCTCTAAAAAAAGGAACGTAAGCATAAAAAATTCTGGATGGATTTCAATCTGAATGCCTTTTAATTATTAAAGTAATTACAAACATTAATAGGCATTGTATAATCATTGCTTTCTATAACCCTCCAGGTACAACAACCCACTTTGACAAATTAATAAGAGTATTATCATGAATTAAACATACTTATGCATAAATTAGCTTAATACTCTTTGGCGATTTTAACATTGACTTATAAAAGCTATAGAAACCTGAAGACAATGAATATTTGAAATAATTATTACATGACTTTTAGCTGGATATAAATTATGTTGATTCTTACACAAGATGCCAAAAATTGGGAAATTCATTCAAAGAAAGTAACTTAGATTACTACTTCACCTAGAATTTAAATGTCGAAAATTTAGAAAGATAAATGAAAATGGGCACAAGTGACCATTTCTCTTTAAAACTCAATGTGAACAATATATAGTTTACTAATGTTAACTCCATTAAGATTTTCAATAGACAATTAGTGGAAATTAAAACTAATGAATTAACATAAGAGCTTATCAAAAAACAATCAAATCCAAAAACTACTCCAGATGAGATAGTTTCATTCTTTTTAGAAAAGTAGTAAATTATCAAAAGAAATTATCGTGAAAAAAATATACTTACTAAAATTCTAAGCCAAAATCTGATTTGAAGCTATAGCAATTATTCTGTGATTTAAAATTGGCGGAATATGAAGAAACAAGATAGGAGATAATTTAAAAAATTTAGAAAAAGCATCTTAATAATACCTATGCTTAAAAAAAAAGCATCATTAAGTTAATAAAAGAAGCGTATAAAGAATTTAGTTGAAAGTAGTTCCACAATCTTGTCATGCATAATACTCATTTCCAAGCTAAAAGCCATTTGTTAGCTCAATCAGATATAATGGGAATTTAGTTTAAAATTAAAAGCACATAAACTAAATTTTAACCTAACACTATAAAGAATAATTTCAAGATAACAATAATATGAAAAACATTAGAAGAATAAACATTAGATTATAAATTAGTTAAGATAATATTATATAAGCTATAAAAATTATTAAAATCGGAAAAGCCCCGGTAATGACCTGCTATCGGATAATTTAATATAATTTCTTAAAGCAAAGACAGACGATGAAGAGACCATTAAAGATCAAGAAAGTTTATTAAGAATATATGAACAATAATAAATTCTTAGCTAACCGGATAAAGCTTATGTGAGGAACTCTCATTAGGAAGAACTATATTGTTTAACAAAATCAAAGATAAAAATATTACCCCAACCTTAAGTGATTTAAGACCAATAACCACCCAGCCTGTTTTTATTAAAATAATCGAAGGCACTATTTTAGAAGAATTAAAGAAAAAACTTGAGAACTCTCCAATATTTAGCAAGTTATAGATTGGTTTTCGAGAGGAGCAATAAACGCACATTAATATATAGCATATATTTAGTAAGATGATGGATTTTAGATATAGAAGTATGTAGCTTTAGAAATAATTCATGTTATTTATAGATTTCAAAGCGGCTTTGATTCAGTGCCGCATGAGCTTATAATATAATAACTAGAGAAACATAATTTTAATGATACTACTCTTAATATAATAAAATTTCTTCTTAACTCATACAAAACATCTATTGATGGAAATACAGTTATCAATATAAATAGAGGTGTACCCTAAGGGTCTTTAATTGCGCCACTCCTTTTTGATTTCTTTATTAATTCATTGATTATTTAAATAAATTAGTTCTTAAAAGAAAAAAATAATATATTTCCAAAACTGTGTTGACTTTTAATGTTCTTACATATATTTTTTGCTTTGCAAATTGCGGAAGTGGTGAAATTGGTATACACGCTATCTTGAGGGGGTAGTGCCCCGTCGGGCGTGCGGGTTCAAGTCCCGCCTTCCGCACCATTTTTTCCTTACAAATGATTTAAAGGTTATCCATGAAGAAACTTATGATTTCAATTTTGACGATCGTATGCATTTTTTCAACATCCCTTCTTTCACAGTCTCTCAAAGAAGTTCCGGAAGCAGCCAAGCTTTATAATGCCGGTCGCGCCGATAAAAAACTCGGACAATTAAGACCCGCGATTGAAAAATTTGAAGCGGCGATGAAACTTTCAGATGACTACCGCATTTTTTACCAGTTGGGTGTGAGCTACAAAAGTCTGAACGAAACTGAGAAAGCAATTGAATATTTGAATAAATGTATCGAAGCAAAAGCCGACTTTTTTGCTCCATATAACAGTCTTGGCAGCATTTATTATATTTCACAGAATTATAAAAAAGCGCTTGACGCTTACAGAAATTATGAAAAATATGCTCCGGTAAAATACAAAGACAAAGCAAAAGAGCAGCTTACAAAAACATTGCACGCGCTGGGTGTTCAGGCAAAAAGTGACGGTAAGTTTCAGGATGCCGTAAAACTTTTTGAAGAAGCTGTAAGTTTAAATGATTATGAACCATCCTTTTACGCTTTATCTGAAATTTTTAATGATCTGCAACAGTTTGAAAAAGCAATTGAGGCTGCCGATAAAGCTATCAATTCACGTCAGAAAGGTTCTTCCATTCCAAAAGGCGCCCCCTATTTTTACAAGGGTATGGCATTTAAAGGCCTGAACAATATTGATAAAGCGCGCGAAAATCTTGAAATCGCTAAAAAAGATCGGAATAAAGATCTAAGAAGAAACGCAGAAATTGAGCTGGATAAGCTGAGATAAATTCAAAACCCCCTTTTTCAAGGGGGTTTTTTTTAACATTGCTTCGGGGGTAATTGAATTTTCATTTTTTTTTACTATAATTATTTTCTTTAAATGAAATAGTTAGTATTTACTTTTATACAGGATTTAACTTGATCACCTCCGATCATATCGCGCTTATCGCTCTCTTTTTTTCAGGTTCTGTGGCAGTTTTCGGGTTTGAACATCTTGCCAGAAAATCTGTTATCAGTCAGCCTGCCGCCCGTAAGTTTTTATTTCTTATTGCCGCTTCAATCACCTCTTTCAGCGTTTATCTCATAGAGAGCATTAACCTGCTTATTATTACAGCCTCTGGCGCTTCCGTATTGGCATGGCTGGTTATTGTAAAAAATTTGTTCAGTGATTATTATGAATCACAGAAACAGGGTTGGAGCATCTTCTATTTTTCACTCGCGTTTTTGTTTCTTCTCGTTATTTTCAGGGAAAACAGATTTATGATTTTTTTCCCTTTCTTTTCAGCGGGCTTTGCCAAGGGAATATCGTCGATCACCGGGTTATATCTCGGAAGGAGACATTACGTAATTACCGCCGGTGAAAAATCAATAGCCGGATCGATAAGTTTTTTCCTTTTATTATTTCTATTTACCCTGGCTCCCTTTTATTTTAATATTTCTGAAACAGGTTTTTCTTCTCCGGGCTCTCAGTATCTGATTACATCCTCTGTTACAATAGCATTTTTTCTTACAATCACTGAATTGCTGACTTCAGGGGGAAACGGAAGTTTTTTTATTCCGGTTCTTTATGCTGTCCTCTTTTTCCTATTTTTTAAAATTGAGGACTTTTCTCTTCTTTATGATTTTTTAACCGGACTCGGTTTTGCGCTTCTTCTGGTGACCGCGTCATACAAACTGAAATTTCTATCACTTAACGGTTCAATAGCGACTTTCATTCTTGCCGGATTATTATTCGGTTTCGGTGGCTGGGCCTGGAGTGTTCCTATTCTTTCTTTCTTCCTTCTTTCAAGCTTAATATCCAAAATGCCTCACAGGAGTAAGGACACTGAGGGAATTTTCGAAAAAAGCAGCACCCGCGACTACCTTCAGGTATTCGCGAACGGGGGCGCCGGCGGAGTTCTTGTTCTTTTATACACCAATTCGGGCGATCAGATATATTACCTCCTCTATGTGGCGGCCCTCGCCGCGGTATGCGCCGATACCTGGGCGACAGAAATTGGCACTATGCGCAAAACTGCGACTTACCATATTCTGAATTTCAGGAAAGTAAGCCAGGGCATTTCGGGCGGAATTTCTGTTCAGGGAACTCTCGGCGCGGTTGCCGGCAGTTTTGCCATTGCTCTTTCAGGAGCTTACTGGATTAATGACGGACTTGCCGAATATTTCCTTCTTGTGATGTTCAGCGGACTGGCAGGCAGCATTATTGACAGCCTTCTCGGTGCGACAATTCAATTGCAGTATAAATGTACATCTTGTGGTAAGATTACCGAAAGAAAAGAACATTGCGGAGTAAAAAGTAAATACTTCAGAGGTATTAATTGGGTTAATAATGATGTGGTAAACTTTTTGTGTTCCCTTTCAGGTATAGTGATAATATTAATATTCGCGAGTATAGTTTAATTTATGAAGATAATTAAAATTCTGTTAATTCTTTTAATATCTATAGTTTCTTTCGGACAAAACAACATTGATGAACTGTCAAAAGGCATGGCAGAATATTCCGCGGGAAACTTTTCGGCTGCGTACAATCATTTTCTTTCAATATCGGCTGATTCAGAAACAGACCGGCTTTCTGCCGCTACCGCCGCTTTCTATAAAGGCGAGTGCCTGTGGAATATGAAACAGGAATCGGCCGCGCTTTCCGAATATGAAAATTTCCTGAATAAATATTCCCTCTCCAATTTCAGACATATCGCTCTTTACCGTCTTGGAACAATTTATTTCCAAAAGGGTGAGTACAGAAAATGCCGTTACAATCTTCAGACTCTGATAAATGATTATCCCGAACATCCTTTCGCGGCGCAGTCATTTTACTGGATGGGAGAAGCTTCCATATCTGAGGAGAATTACATTAAAGCCGAAGAATATCTCAAAGAAGCCATTTCCCGAAGAACAGTCAACCGCTATATTGATTACAGCATTTTTGCCCTCGCGGGTGTATATGAAAAAAGAAATGATTATGAAAATGCGGCCCTTTATTATGATGAATTGCTTTCTTATTATAAATACAGCGATCTCGCTCCACTGGCGCAGCTTCGGATAGGAATATGTTATTTTCTGCTTAATGATTACGACAGGGCGATCATAGAGCTTTCCGACCCCGCTATTGAATCTCTTCCGCAGAAGGAAGGAAGTGAAGCTCATTTTATACTCGCCAACTCTTTTTTCAGGCTGAGTGAATACAAAAACGCTTCGGAAATATTCCAGACAATCATTGATAAATATCCGCAAAATCAGGAAAATGAAAAAATATGGTTTGCCCTGGCTCTTGTTAATTTCCAATTGGGCCATTATGATGAAGCGTTCAGAATATTCAGGTATATGAAAAATTCGGCAGTTGACTCAATCGCTTCCAATTCAATATACTGGAGCGCTGAATGTAAAAGATACTCGGGGGATACCGGGGGCGCTCTTGAGATTTATAAAAACTTCCTTATAAACAGTCCTGATGATAAACTCGCTCCGGCGGTTAATTTTAAGATCGGGGTAATATATTATAACAGAGGTGATATCCCGGGAGCCGAATCTTACCTGAACGCTTCACTCAATTCGGAAGATCATGTCACCAGGGGCAAGGCTTTCACTCTGCTTGGTGAAATAAGTCTGATGAATGATGACCTTATCAATGGAGAAAGTTATTTTTCGAGCGCCATACAGATAGAATCTTTGCCGGTAACTGATCTTAACCGGGCTTTTCTCGGTCTTGGCGTCGCTTATTATCACCGCGGCAATTATGAAAAAGCGGCCGCGACTCTTCTCAATCTTAATTTTAATCATAAAAGTTTTGAAAAAGATAAGGTTAACCTTTACCTGGCCGAATCCCTATTTAAAACCGGGGATTATAAATCGGCGATGAAACATTTCAGCAGGGTGAGCCCTGATGATTCGCTCCTGTTTTCCGAAGCGCTCTATGGAAGGGCCTATTCACATTTTAACCTCAGTGATTACGCTAATTCCGCCTTTTATTTTAATGAGTTCATAAACCGTTTTCCGGGCAATAAAAGGGAAACGGACGCCAGACTGCGGCTCGCTGACAGTTATTTCGGCGCTAAAAACTACGCGAGAGCCTCCGAAATTTATAATGATCTTTTTAGTACTTCTTCAAAAAAAATCCGTGATGATTTTGCCTGGTATCAGTACGGCATGACAATGTTCAAAGCGGGTCAAAACAAAAGCGCTATTGATATATTCGGCGAGCTGCAAAGACGTTTTCCCTCAAGCAGGTATGCTGATGATTCACAATATATGAGAGGATGGATAAATTTTCAGGATGGAAATTACGACAGAGCAGTCAGTGAATATCGGCAGGTATTAAAAAATTATCCCCTTTCGCAGCTCGAACCGATAATTTATTATTCCATCGGGGACGCGTTTTACAACACAGCGCGTTATGATTCATCTGTCGCTAACTATATGAGAATTATTTACTATTTCCCCAAAACCGAATATGTATTCGACGCGCTCAATGGCATTCAGTATAGTTATCTGGCGCAAAATGACCCGGCCGCGGCAGCCGCGGTTATTGACCGTTATATCACCGATAACCCGACTTCTCCCTTCGGCGATGAAGTGCTCTTCAAAAAGGGGGAAATTTTTTACAGCTTTGGCGATTATAAAAAAGCGCAGACAGGTTATAAAGATTTTATAGCCACATATCCCGAAAGCCGTTTTATTCCAAATGCCTACTACTGGATAGGAAAATGTGCCGACAACCTTGGTGAAACCGAATCGGCCATTTACAATTTCAGAATGGTTACGTCAGGATATCTTTCTACCGACGCGGGAATTTCTTCATCGGTTGAACTCGCCAATATTTATAATGAAAGATCGGAATTCAGTGAAGCGCTTAACCTGGTCAATGAAGTCCTCGCGGTTGCCGAAGCATCTGAAAGAGAGGCCGAACTTCTTCTTTTGAAGGCTGATACCGAAATAGCAGCGGAAATGAAAAATGACGCCTACAAAACACTTGAAAAGCTCGTGAATTATTTTGACGGAACCATCTTCGGGGCAAAGGCAAAAATTAAAATCTCTGTTATGCAAATGGATGACGGAGTATATGATGAAGCCGCGAGACTTCTCGCCGAGGTAAGTGAAAACAGAATTGACGATATCGGAGCCGAGGCACAGTATTATTATGGCGAACTCCTTTTCAGGAAGGGAGAAACCAAAAACGCGATCACTTCTTTCGTTAGAGTGAGAACCGTATTCGCGCAATTTGAAAACTGGTACGCTAAATCACTGATCCGGCTGGGCGACTGTTATAAAAAACTTCGCGACAGAAAACAGGCAAGGGAAATGTACCGCGCTGTTATAAGAAAACATAAAAATGATGAATTAGGGAAAGAAGCAAAAAGGAAACTTGGCAGATTATGATCAGATATCTTATTCTAATATTTTTTGTTTATTCGGTTTTGTCGGCCCAGAATAAAAGAGAGGTTGAACTACCCGATTTTGTGGTGACCGGAGTCCAGCAGGTTAATTTTCCCGAAATGGAAAAAATTGCTCCCGATCTCAATCCCACACTTTCAAAAGAATTTTTCAGCCCGGTTTATTCTCCGGGTGAATTTGATCTCGCGAAAATTTCCAAACCGCCCCGCAAAATTATCTCTCCACTTGCGGGAAAAAATTTCTTTACCGGAATTATCCGTTCATCAGCCGGGATAAACAGGCTTCCTGAATTAAATGTTAATATAAAAACCGGAATTCCCCACTTTCTTCTCAATACCGGTCTTTTTGGAAAAAATGTAAGGGAATATGAAAAATACAAAGGTTATTTCAAAACAGGGGGATACCTCCTTGGAGCTATTTTTGTTGATGATCAGGCTTCAGCATTCCCGGGGCTGGAAATCATCGGCAGGGTGGAATATTCCCAGAGCAGGTTTAATCTTTTCGGATCGGCGACGCCATCCCTGGAAAGAACTATTGGCAGGGGTAAATTCCGGGTTTCCTTTCTTCAGAAAAGTTCTTCGGTTTTTAATTATCATATAATTACCGGCGGTGAAAGATTTAAAATTACCGATCATCTCGTCAATGACACCGAATCTATCAGGATTCTCCTTGAAGCTAATGGGGGCTTCGAATGGGAATTCCTGGGGCTGCGGCTTGAGGCGGATGGAAATATTATGAATGTTAAAAACGAAGATGATTATTCGCCCGATTTTGATAAAGCATATATGTCGGGGAAGGCGGTTCTTTCCCTTGCGCGTTTTCGAAGCTTCGGCCTTGGAGCAGGCGCATATTACGCGAAACTGGAGGATGAGAACTTTTTCTCCCCGGTCGCCAATCTGTTCTTTAAAGCCGGAAAATTTATCACCCTTTCTGTTGAATATCAGCCTGGAACCGACCTGGTATCCGCGCCATATCTATTTGATAAAAACGCCTGCTTTACAACTTCTTTCACCGGGTATGATCTTACAAAATATAAAAACAGAATAAAAGCGGCGCTTAAATATGAGTTTGAAAAATATATTGAAGTGATTGCCGGCGGCGAATATTACAAAGGGGAAAATTACGCCTGGTTCTCTGATACAAACTCAGACGGTATTTTTAAGCGGTCAGTATATGGGGAGACAACCAATATTTCCGGATTTCTTAAATTATATTTCCACACCGGTCCCAACGGCAGATTTTATGCCGAACTGAATGCCCGCGATATTAAAAGCAATGAAGCTTTTATTCCCTTTCTGCCCCGTTATTCCGGTTTTTTTAATTATTCTGTCGATCTGCTAAACAAACTTACCGTTTATGCCGGAGCGACGCTTCACTGGAAATCTTATACAAATATTAATAATATTGAAGAATTGCCATTTTTTGCTGATCTTAATATCGGAGCTGATTATATTGTGATTAAAGATTTTTCGGCCGGACTTGAGATAAAAAATATCCTGAACAGGGAAAATTACTATTTCCCCGGCTATAGCAATATACCTCTTGATCTGCTTTTGAATCTTTCATACGGATGGTAAATTCATTTTTATTTGCGGATTAGCCTGTTTATTTTATAATTTGTATTCAAAATTAAAGTGTTTGTTATGGAACTGCTAAAAGACAAAGTCGCAGAAATACTTGGTGTATCCAAATCCGCGAAGGAAAGCGCGTACCGTATGCTGATAGCAAAGGTGCTTGAAGCGCTTGAGGTAACCGGCGCCATTAAAATAAAAGGCCTCGGTGTATTTCAATTTAAAACAGCCGATTCATTCACTGAAGAGGGTGAGGAAGGTGAGCCGGGTGAATTGATTTTATCTTCAATGCCCGCTGATCTTACCAGGGCAACGAATTCGGCTTTTATTTCTCTCGATATTTCAGGATTTCAGGGAAATGATCTGTCAGATGAGGAGTCTCTTTTCAGTGACGGCGACGCTTCCGTAATTGACACCGGCGGTCTGATGAGAAATATTGAATCGAGAGCTGTGGAACTTATTGCCTCAGCGGAAAAATTTGATGAATATGATATTTGGGATAATATCGTTGATTCTCTTTCCGAATCGGGCGACGCTGAAATTCCGGTCGTCGGAGAGACCAAAGAAATTGATGCGGAACCGGAAGATGAGCTTAGCGATGAGGAGTTCGATTTCCTTACTGATGTTGATAAACTTATCGAAGAGGAAAAACTTGCCCGTGAAGAAGGTCAGACAGATGAGATTAAAGATATCCCGGAGCCGGATGAAGAAAAAAGTATAACTCTTCCGGAAGAGGAAAAAAGTGAAACTGAAGCGGAAGAGGAGGAAATAAGCTGGGACTCTATCGGGGAAAACCTTGACCTTGAAACTGAAGAGGAAAATAAAAAAGAGGAAGAAGAAGTAGAATGGGACTGGGGAGATGAAGAGGAGGGAGAACAGGAACCTGAGGTAGAAGAATCTATTGAAGATTTTTTCGAAGAAACAATAATTGATGAATCTCCACAGGATAAGTTTTCTGACCCTGAGGATAAAGGAGATGAAGAGGAAGAAGAGAGCTTTTTTGCCGAACAGGATGAAGAGGAGGAGCCGGATGAAGAATTGCAGAATGATCTCTCGGAACCGGAAGAGGAACCTGCCGGGGAAGATGAAGAGCTTCCGGATGAAATAGTTATCCCCGATCTTCCCGAACTTGAAGATGTTGAAGAAGAAGCGGATGAGGAACCTGATTTTAGCGATATATTACCACCTGAAGATAATGAGGAAGAACCGGAATTAACCGGGGAAGATGATTCTGATGAGGAGTCTCCGGAACCTGACACAGGTGAAGAGCAACCGGTAGCCGAAGTTACCCCCGATGAGGAATCTGAAGAATCAAAGGAACCGGAAGCTACGGAAACAACTGAAGAAAACGGAGTAGACAAAAAGAAAAAAGAAATTGATGAATCATGGAAGGAAATCTATTCCGATTTTGAATTCCAGACTGAGGAGGAAAAACCACTGAAACTTAAACCGGAGAAAAAAACAACCGATGGGGGAGATAAGGGTAAAATTTTATGGATTGTCGGGGGAGGCGTAGGGGCTGTGATAGTTGCCGCCCTGCTCTATCTCTTTATCTTGCAGCCGGCCGATGATAACCCACTGGAATTTCTGGAAAAACCGGGTGATACTGTCAAAACTGAAGAGCCCGCGGAGGTGAAAGAAACCCCTTCAGAAGATACTATGCATGCCGGTTCTGAGGAAAATACAACTGATGCTGATCAGGGTGAAACTGAAAAAAATGTTGAACAGGTTGTGCATACACCCGATAGTGAAGCACCCGCCAAAGAAAGCAGTATGCCATCGGGGTTATATCTTGACAGCGCAGACATAAAACTTGTAAAAAATCTTATATTTTCCAACGGAAGCCGTTATCTTCTTCAGATTTCCAGCCTCAGGGATAAAGCGGCTGCCGAACGCGAGGCTAAACGACTTAGAAGAAAAGGTGAGCAGGCTTATATTGTGGAATCTTATATTCCCGCGAGAAAAGCCACATTTTTCCGGATTAAAATAGGATTTTTTAATACAATACAGGAAGCTGAGGCTTATAAAAATTCAAGGTGATACTTTTAGGAACAGGAAAAATTTATGAATATTCTCTCAATTCTATTGAAAGGCGGCTGGCTGATGCTGCCTATTTTTTTGTCTTCTGTTATTATGATAGCGATTATTATCGACAGATATATCGTTCTGAGAAAATCGAGGATGAATGTTGCCACTTTTATCGTAAAAATCAGGCAGCTTCTTAAAAAGCAGTCTGTTAATGAAGCCATTGAATATTGCAAAGAGGAAAAATCCCCCACCGCCAATATTATACGTAAAGGATTAAAAAAATATTATCTCGGCCACGAAAGAGTAAAGGAAGCGATAGAAAACGCGGGCCGTCAGGAAGTTGACAAACTTGAAAAAGGACTTTCGATTCTTGCCACAATAGCGGGAGCGGCCCCCCTCCTCGGTTTTTTGGGAACAGTTACAGGAATGATCTCCGCCTTTATGAGTATTGAGGACCTCCAGGGTTCCGCTAATCCGAGTGATCTGGCCGGCGGCATCTGGGAAGCGCTTATAACAACAGCTTTCGGTCTCGCTGTGGGTATAATTGCTTATATGTTTTATAATTTCCTCGTTTCTTCTATCAACAGAATGGTTCTCGATATGGAGGTTATATCCAACGATGTAATTGATATTATTGAGGAAACCAAAAAAATTGACTCCCTTAGCGGCAGGGACAAAAAATGAAATTTGACACCAAAAACAAACCGCTGACAATATTCAGCTTTTCTTCCCTTACTGATATTGTTATGCTGCTGCTTATCTTTTTCCTCCTGACATCCCAGTTTGTTATTCAGACGGGAGTAAAGGTAAAACTTCCCGGGGCAAAAAATAATGAGCAGTCCCCCCCTTCCAAACTGGTTGTAACGATAACTGAAGACCTTACAATATATTATGGTAAAGAGCAGATAGCGCTCGAGTCGCTTGCGGGATTTCTTAGCTTCGGAATGGAAAAAAGTAAAGAGAATACACTCTTCGTAAGAGCGGACAGGACTGTAGATATAGCGATGGTGATAAAAGTTATTGACGCGGCGAAAGGAGTGGGGATAACAAAATTTGTTATTGAAACGGAAAAAGAGGCGCTTTGAAGGGAAAAGTTAATTACCTCGCCTATCTTTATTCATTCGCGGTGCACCTGGTTATCGCGGGAATACTCCTGAATTTTTCAGTTTCGAGAGAGGATGAAGAGGAGGATTTTGTATCTGTTGGTTTCGGCACAGGTATTCCTGGCGATTTTCAGAAACAGATTGTTAAGGATACCCCCGAGCTGCCGGCGGCAAAAAACAAGGATGAAGAAAGCCCCCCGGTTCCCGCGAAGGTTAAAAAGAAAAAAGAAACCAAAAGAGAAGAAACATCCGGTAGCGGCAACTCAGGATATAATATCGATTTTAGCGGCAAAAGAATAAGAAAAATTTACAGTTATGAAGTGCCCCCATATCCCGAGGGTGTTGCTAAAGATATTGATGTGAAGCTCCGGTTTACTATTTTGCCTGATGGCACAGTGGGCAGCATATTTCCCCTGATTAAAGCTGATTCCCGCCTGGAAACCGCGGCTGTTAGCGCCCTTCGCCGCTGGAGATTCGAACCGCTTCCCGCCGGACAGAAAAAAGAAGTTCAGCACGCGGTAATTGTTTTCCCCTTCAGACTTAAATAAAATAATTCCGGTAACCAGCTGAATATATCGCTGTTAACAATATTCCTGCGTTACGTAACCCGGCTGGCGCGCGGCGAATTGTGATGTAAAAGAATATATCAATGGAGAAAAAACAATATATGCAGTCATTCAATTATGTGAAATCGCTAAAATATAAAGATTATGATACTATATATGAGCAATGCAGCGGTCCGGGAGGACTTCAGCTTGCGGAATTCATGGCTGAAAAAATGGGACTTGAAAGCGGCAAAAAGCTGCTGGATATTGGTACGAATCGTGGTTACCAGACTTGTTTTCTCGCGAAAGAATATGGAGTATTTGTTGTGGGGATCGATCCCTGGGATGACCGTGAAAAGGGAAATCCCATGGTAGAACATTTGCGGCAAAACACAGTTAAGTGGGGAGTAGAAAACCAGACGCTGGGAATAAAAACCGGTGTTCCTGATACCAACTTCGCCTCCGAATCATTTGATTATGTTTATTCCACAACCGCGTTGGAGATGGTAAGAGTATCTCTTGGTGTTGAAGGATATATCAAATCATTAAAAGAAATACACAGGATATTAAAACCGGGCGGAATATTCGGACTCGGAGAACCTATGCATTTTGATATTCCGGTCCCGGAAGATTTATATCCACTTGTTTCACAGGGTGATTATCCCTGGACCGAATGTTTCAGAACATTAAAAGAAACCCGTGAGCTGATAGTCAATGCGGGTTTTAAAGTTCAGGAAGCGGAATACGCGGAGGATGCATCAGCATGGTGGAAAACTTACACGGAACATGATCCATTCTGCAAAAAGAATCCTGATGATGATCCCAAAACACTCCGGATTGATAATGGCCGCTGGACAAGTTTTGGATATATTATATCAAAAAAACAGCCTTAAAAAAAGACTTTGCCTAAAATGAGCATTTACCCTTCGGGTTAAATCTGGTTCTGGCTGCAGTCTTCAGCGCCGGGATCTTCAATCTGAATAGTTGTATGGACTATTTTGAAATCATGCCTCAGGTCATCGCTGATCTTTTTTATAAGTTTGTTACGGTCTGCTTTCCCGCCGCCGACAAGATGAACAGTTAACGCTGTCTCGGTAGTGCTCATCGCCCAGATATGCAGATCGTGAAAACCTTCTATTTCTTTAAGGGAGGCCAGGTAAATTTCAACTCCCTCTTTATTTATCTCCTTCGGCACCGCGTCGAGAGCAAGACTGGTGGAATCTTTCAGCAAGTCCCAGGTTCCCCTGAAAATAACAATCGCTATAATAATACTTATCACCGGATCAAGCCAATAGAGCTGTGTGAAAGTTAATATCAAACCGACAATTACAACACCGAGAGATATAGCGGCGTCGGCAGCCATGTGCAGAAAAGCTCCTTTGATATTCAGATCATCTTTTCTGCCTGAAAAGAACAATGCCGCTGTGGCGGCGTTTATTATCACTCCGATTCCGGCAATTATCATCATAGTTGTACCCTCAACAGGCTGAGGTTCGGAAAATCTTTTAACCGCCTCCCATACGATAATACCGATAGCACCGAGGAGAATCATGGAATTCAGGAACGCCGCGAGAACACTCGATTTTTTATATCCGTAGGTATATTTATTTGTCGCCGATTTTTTTACCAGCCTGCTCGCCACCCACGCTATAACAAGTCCAAGCACATCGCTAAGATTATGCCCCGCGTCAGCAATAAGGGCCAGGGAGTTAATAATAAGGCCGTAGATCACCTCAAGAACAATATAAATAATATTTAACGCAATGCCGGCGGCGAATGCTCTGCCGAAATCTTTTACTTCGTGATTATGTGAATGATCGTGTGACATATAATTTCGTTTTATTTCCTCAACATCAAAACAGCTAAAAAAAATTCACAGCCTGAAATGTTGTATTGTTAGCAAAAATATTTCATCCTTATTTTTGTAAACCTAATAAACAATACAATATTCCTTATATCGAACTGACGTTATTTACATTATAGTGTAAGTTTTATAATACACAAATGCTACTTATCCGGGTATAAAGATTGTAGTACAAATTTCGAGGAATTTTTTTAATTTGGCAACATAATAATAATTTCCAAAACATTGTGAAATTTGCAAATAAAAGAGATAAATATGCGGGCGAGAATTGATAGGTTTGGTCGAATATTGATACCCAAAAAACTCAGACTTCAACTTGGATTAAAAGCCTTATCACCTGTTTGTATTAAGAAAGATGGTATACGAATTATTATTGAATCAATTGATGCGGAAAATCCAATTGTTGAAAAAGATGGATTTTTGGTTTATACAGGGAAAATCAAAAGAACTCCGGAATATACTTTAAACAGGGAAAGAAATGAAAGAAATAAATCGTTTCTTTCCCAAATGCTATAGACTCAATCATCTAATCTGCCAAACAGAAAAATTTTCAATTTACCTTTCCAGCAGAAATGCCCATGCCGGCATAATTTTTATTCTTCTCTCTTCGATAAGCAAATCTTCAGCGACTCCTTTTGTGAGAAGCAGACCTTCCGGAAGATTATATCTTTTCATCGCGTCCAGCAATCCGGTTATTTCTCTTTGTCTCGTAGCTTCATCAGCGAGTGAAACAGATACCTGTATGGCTGCTGTGATATTTAGTCCCTCCTTTATCAGAAAATCACATTCCGTTTTATCTTCCTCATAAAATATCTCTTTTCCTCTTCTTTTAAGCTCCAGGAACACTATATTTTCAAGTATTCGGCCCTCTTCTCTGCTGAACCTGAAAGCTGTGGCGTTGATTAATCCTGAATCTATACAGTATATTTTTTTTTCATTGCGGATCTGCTTCTTAACGGAAGGATCATATTTGCTTACAGTAAAGAAGAGAAATGCCTCACCCAGGGCGTCGACATAATTTTTCACCTTTGACGCGCTGCTGAAATTGAGCAGCCTTTTCAAATTATTAAAACTTATCTTTTTCGCCACATTTGAAAGAAGATATAAAGATAATTCACGAAAGTCTTTTACATCCCTTATCTGCAGCCTGACTATCAAATCTTTTATCAGGATATCCTGGTAAAGCTGGTTCAGTTCCTGGTAATCCCCCGACTTTAAAATTTCCGGAAAACCTCCGAATGTTATATATTCCTCCAGCATT
The DNA here is from genome assembly GCA_963677445.2 of Melioribacteraceae bacterium. GTDB lineage: Bacteria > Bacteroidota > Ignavibacteria > Ignavibacteriales > Melioribacteraceae. The sequence continues at coordinate 27,192 of CAXXGF010000064.1, forward strand.
CGCGAGAGTTTTGCTCTATCCTTTGTTAATATTATTTCTTTCAGCTTAACACCTTTATATTCCAGGAACTCCCTGAAACTGAAGGGAAACAGTTCCGTATGTATATTCCGGCCGGTAAGGCTGGTCGCGATTTCCGAACTGAGAAGGTTAGCGTTTGAGCCGGTAACAAACAACTTATGCCCATCTGTGAATAATCTTCTGCAAAACCGTTCCCACCCGGAGATGTTTTGTATTTCATCAAAGAAAAAAGCTTCCGCGTCTTCGTTGAGCTCCATAAAAACTTCAAGGAGAAGATTAAAATCCCCGAAATGGAAATCCAATAACCGCTCATCCTCGAAGTTTATATAATTGTAACTATTGTAAAATTTTGCGATTTGTCTTAACAGTGTTGATTTACCGCAACGCCTTATGCCTGTCACCACTGTTATTTTGGCAGATTCTATGATATTTTTGTGGATTTTTCTCTGCACTACCTCAAAATCTCTTTGGAAGGATTCCTTTTGCTCAAGCACGATTTCTTTTAAGCGGTTTTTATCCATTTCTTTTATTGGATTTTAGTTGGCGTTTTTCAAAATATGCAACACTAATGTACAAATAATGTCTTTATAATACAACAGTATTATCCAATAAATAGTCATAATCTACAGCGCTACTGCATAATAAGCGTATATATCTTACATTACTAATGTATAATAATGGCTTTGTTCTTGCATTAGAATTGTCAAAACTGATGCTTAAGTAAATTGATCAGCATATATTCAATCGAAATAATTATCAGTGTAAAAAAAATTACCGTGTACAAATTTCTTCGCGCCTCCCTCGCCTGCGAATATTCACCTCTAAAAAAAGACACAATTCCCGGAGTAAAATGGTATTTAACCGATTTCCTGAGCTCTTTGGAGCTATCGAACATAATAATCGAAAAATATATAAAATCGGGAATATTAAGAATAAAAAGAGAAACAGCGAGTTCGATATTATCAATTATTTTTTCTTTCCTGAGTATGAAAAGAACTATTAAGAGGAGTGCATGGAGCAAATATATGGTTTGTAGTACCTCCTTTTTGAAAAATATTCTTTTAATTGTTTCTATTCTTTCCTGTCTTATTTTTTCCGGTGATTTCCTGATCCCCGCCCTCTCTTCTTCGATTATCTTCCAGCAGGATTTGCAATAAGCATTCCCTCCCCTGATAACTGCCCATTCACGCGGAAGAATTGCCTTGCATCTTTTGCACATAACATCTTTCGATAAAGGACTCATATATCCCTCAATAAATAATTTACTTATTTGAAATTTAAAAAAATTCCGGAAAAAAATTAAAATTTCCTTTTTGGCGGGTAATAACTCTGAATGAAAAAATCAGAAGCCGGGAGAGGTTCGCCCCCTGATTACAGCCAATCTCTCCACATCATCGTAATAACTGGGAATTTATTCCAATTCCTCAAACTTTCCAAAGGTTCTTTTCACCGCTATTACCATCTCAAGTCCCGTGGTTCCTGAGGTAGTAATCGAAACGCTAAGATCGGGATTGTTTTTATTTCGCATTATAAATTCGGGTGTATCCCCTGTCTCAATTTCCCATTCACCTCCAATCTTCAAGTTCTTGCATGCTTTCAGTTCATTTGCCAGCTTATTAAAAACACGGTTAGAAATTTCCTCATCCCAATGGAAACCGCTTTTATTTTTTGTGACGTTGTAATAAGCAGCCATGGAGAGGGCGGCTTTACGTCTGTCAAAATCGACAAGATATATTTCATTGATTTTGTAAATACAGTGATCTGCTTCAGGAAAAGGCACAATTATCTGCGGATAAAAAGTTCCTTCCACGACCTTCTTTCCATTTGTTATCAATGCCCCGATTTCAATTCTATCCGATTTGTCATAGGCGTTTATAAAATCATTATCCACATCTTCAACAATTTTTCTGAAAGCCTTCTGAAATTGTTCACGGTATTCATCTTTCTATTTATTAAATATCATATCTGTAAAATTCCGGCCAATATCGGGCGCCTCCTGTTCCTGAGTCCTCCTCTTTGTTCCCCTGACTTTCAGATAATTTTACTTCACTGTTTTTCCGCTGTAAACAATAAATCCTAGGTCATCGCCAAAAAATGGCTGAAAAGGTATATCGGCCGTTTGAATATCATTGACAAAAATCTCAGTTTCTCTGCTTCCTTAAATACTTTCAGTTTGTTTGGTTTGCCAGTATTAAGATAAAGATTCTGATACCAGTCTTTGATATTAGTAAACTCACCATTTTCATATTTGACAATCCTTATCCATTGTGTGCTTGTAATGTGAAGCATAAAAAAGTTTTCATAATCTTTCATTCCCCATACAAGTCCGTATCCGTTATTGCCCGGACCGGAAATATTTTCATTCAGTGTTTCAATACTGAAATTTTTTGACTGGTCAAGAGGAAAGTTATATGATTTACACGAGATCAGTTTTCAGTTTTACATGAATATATAAATGCATAGTCCTTCATTTCAGCGCTGCAGCTCTCATTTTCACCAATAAACCAGCCAAGACTGTTTCCCGCAAAAATTTCATTCAGAATCATATTCCCTTCTTCATTTTCAGATCTTTCAACCGATTGAGCACAAATGCTCAATAATCCCCCCAAAAGAAGAACCAAAGAGAATATTTTTTACATTGGTTTATTCTCCCATTTAACCGGTTATTTGCAATTATCCTTTAATCTTATACTCATTACGACAGTAGCGGTAAATGAATCAACTTTTACCAGAACTAGGTTCCGATTTATGTTTCATTTCAAAACCGAGGAAACTGTTTTTATTGATCGCCCATTCACCGCCGATAGATTCTTTCTGAATTTGAGTCAGACACTCGATAAGAAGCGTTTTAATTTCGTAGCTCTTTTCTAAGTCTCCATAATCCGGGCTCTCTTCGGTTGTTGTCCGGTAGCTGATATTGATCTCATGTTCCCCATTTTCAAAATCGTAATAGCCGTAGCTTGCCCCGGGGAAATCAAAGTCCACCTCTCTGTATCCGCTGTATCCCAGGTAGACTTCCTTAAATTCACTTATAACTCCCTGAAATTTATCATCGGCGTCAGAAAGTATCAGATCAAATGTTTCCTTGAATTCAGGAATATCCGCTTCGGTAAATCCCTTTTCCACATAGTTAAGTTCAGAAGCTCCTGAATTTTTTAATACCAGCTCATCAACTTCAATTGATTGATCGCCATATACGATAAAACCGATATTATTTCCTTTAAAAGGTTTATATGACATTTCACCTATTTTGTGATGATTCAGCAGAAAATGATATTTGCTCCCTGTTTTTACAACAGATAGAAGATTCAAATTATTTTCCCTGAAATAATATGATTTAATATCATCAACAGGTTTGGAAAAATTTCCGTTTTCGGCTTCACGGACAAGTGCGTAACCCATATCGCTGACTTCATAGGAAAAGCAGTTATCCAGATCGCGGCAGCCCCACATCAGTCCGAAAGTATATCCCTCATTTCCATCTTCCTGTCTTATCCGAACCTCAATTGTAAAATCACTGCTTTCATCTATATTGAATGGCCGGTAGGTATAAGTCCCGCTATCCTCAACTTTACTCTTCATGAATAGTTTCCCCTCCCTGAACGACATTTCAGAATAGTCATTATTAAAGAGGGGCCAGTTATTCTGATTTTCATTAAAGACATCAAAAAACATTATTGAACCTGAATCCTGGGCGTAAAAAAATGAAGAACATAATAAAAACAGATACGAAATAATAGTTATTGCTCTCATAATATTTCCCATGTATTTATATTTTTGAATTATCTGATAACGATATGAAAACTTTTTTCAGCGGTTTGCCCGCTTCGTTGAGTTCCTCTGCAATAAACACGCAGCATAAAATCATATATACCGGGCTTTTCAGGAATTCCCTTTATATACGCTATTGATTTTCCTTCTTTATAAGTGAATGTTAACCCCGGCGGTAATTTTAATTCATTTACCGTTATCAGGTAAACCGGGGAATCATTCCCCGAAACATTGATTACCGAATAATAAGCTTCCCCTTCGATACCTTCAGGCAGTGTTTCAGGTGAAATTTTCAGGTCGGGTATGCCACTCGAACAGCCTGAAAAAATGAGAGCTAAAAGCGACATAATAGCCATCAGCCTGAAACTCTTTACCTGTTTAATAGATAAAATCCTTATTTTTTCCATTCAAATCCACGCAAAACTATTGGTTCTCTTGTCCCTGATAATTCACATCACTTTTCTATCTTAAACCTTCTTTCCGCCATGTTCAAAAGAAAATCCTTCATTTTTTCATATGATTCATTGCATTTTTTTTCATCGCTGCATCCATGATCAAAATAAAACGGGCCATAAGAAAATGAGGTGACATCTTCTTCCAAAAATTGTTCTTTTTCAGAATTTACCCAGGCTTCCGCTTTGGTATGCGACTCCAGAGGAGTAACCTCAATCCACATTCTTTTTTCCTGCATCTCCTCATCAATAAAAATAAGGCTGTTTTCTTCGGAATCCTCCCAGATAAAATGCATATTAAAGAGAGGCAAAGCCTGCTTCAGGTGCTCAAGCTTCCAGTCATTTCCATTTGTTATTGTTGAAACCGCTTTTTCTGCCAGAGGTGATTTCATGCTGATAAGTCTGTCCACATTCTCAAAGGCTTTTTCCACATCCATATCGAGGAAATGGACGCTTGTGAGAAGTAGTATAGCCTGTTGATTATCGGGATTTATTTCAAGCGCTTTATAAAGGTCCTTTATTCCTCCTTTGTAATCTTCGGCAAGCACTTTTAATTGACCCCGCAACTGATAAAGGGTGTCTGCATTCGGGTATTTCGGAAGCACCGCTTCCACCAGTTTCATCCCTTTTTCATCCTTATACTGCTGGATATAGAGAGCTACAATACCCTGGGCGAGCGCCTGATCATTCTTACTTACCCTGGCATAAACTTCAAGATCTTTTGCGATCAGCAGGGGATCTTTTTCTGTAAAAGTAATTATCACCATTCTTGTTTCAAGTCCCTCGGCATGTTCGGGATATTTTTCTAGAAAGCTGCTCAGCAGAGTATAGGCGCTATCGAATTTACCCCCCTGGGATAATTCAAGAAGGGTTTTACTCAACCCTTGCCATTCCGCGTCCTGGGCTGACGCCGGTTTACTTAAGATCAATGTGAATAATAGAAGAGGGAGTAAAATTTTACCGGTTCTGATGATCATGCTTTCCATGAAAACGCTCCATATATTTATAGATAATATTTATCTGCTCAAGGGAGCAGCATGTCCGTTATTAATGCTGCCTGTATCGCGTTTGATTCAAAATCTATTTATATAATATCCGGAATAAATTATTTCGGATTCGGTTTATGCGCCGGGCTGAATGAAAGGAACAAAAAAGGAGTATCGGAAAATTGTCAGAAAAAACAATTTCCAACTTCCTGAATTATTGAACTGAGGCCAACCTGAATTCAAGATAACAGAACTTTCAGATAAAAGCAAGCGTAATATTATCCATGTTTTTTTATCCCGAACACTCCATCGAACGCTGAAATTCTTACTACGTTGAATCAGCAACAATTATATTCTGAAGTCAATATAGTTATCCGCGTGAGCAAAAGTAAATAATACAAATGTACTATTCCTCTCCCCGGTTAAAGAGAGTGGATAATACTCTGATGATAAAGTGCGTTTACATTTTAAATCTTCTTTCCTTCATATTCAGCAGAAAATCTTTCAGTTTCGCGAATGATTCATTACATTTTTTGTCATCACCGCAGCCCTGGTCAAAATAAAAGGGACCAAATGAGAATACCGTAATATCTTCCTCTGATTCACCCATTTCCAAAAGCTTATCTTTCTCAGCTTTTACCCGTTCTTCAGCGTCTTCATATGAATCAAAAGGAATAACTTCAATCCGGCTTCTTTTTTCAAGGGTTTCTTCATCAATGAAGATAAGACAGCTTTCTTCGGAATCTTCCCAGATAAATGGCATATCATTAAGGGCTAATGCCTGTTTCAGGTGCTCAGGTTCCCAGTCATTTCCATTTGTAATAGTTGAAACCGCTTGTTCAGCAAGTGGTGATTTCAAACTGATAAGCCTGTCAACATATTCAAAGGCCTTTTTCACATCCTTATCGAGGAAACAGGAGTTAGAGAGAAGGGAGATAGCGAGTTCATTATCAGGGTTTATTTCCAGAGCTTTGTTGAGATCTTCGATGCTTCCTTTATAATCAGCGGCAAGAGCCTTAAGCTGACCTCTTAACTGATAAAGCGTGTCAGCATCCGGATACCGGGGAATCACCGCCTCTACAAGTTTCATTGCTTTTTTGTCTTTATATTGCTGAATATAGATGGCAATAATGCCCTGGGCCAGGGTGAGATCATTATCGCTGACTCTGGCATAAACTTCGAGATCTTTCGCTATCAGGGAGGGATCCTGATTTGTAAAGACAGCATATATCATTCTGGTGGCTAACGCGCTATCATGCTCAGGATTATGTTCGAGAAAATCGCAGGTGAGGGTGTAGGCGCTGTCAATATCGCGCGATTTTATCAGTTCCTCCAGTACAACACTTAATTCTTTCCAGTTTTTCTCCTGGGCTGTTGCCGGTTTACTAAGAAGCAGTACAAAAAATAAAATAGGAAATATGATTGTTATACCAAAAATAATTCTGTTCTTTTTCATGAATTGCTCCATTTATGTTTGATAATGATATTAACCAAAGGGGGAGCCGCAAATCTGTAATAAATGCGCCGAAGTTCTGATAAAAAAACATCATTTTTATTGTATTCATCTGAGAGTTATTCTATAAGCATTTAAATAATAAGAAAAAAATGGTGAGGATTTTTATACATTTCGGGGTATTCCTATTATTCTCATCTTCAATTCCGGAGTGAGATCCAGCTTTAAATTCGCGAATAAATAAATAGCTCTGTTCTGGCATAGCCAGTCTGTTATTATGATATAATTTGCCGGGCCGAATGAATGGAACAATAGGGCAGCAACTGAAAATTCCAGAAAGAAACAATTACCTGTTTTTCGAAATTTTGAGTTTCCCCAATGAATATTCAAGATAACAGAACTTTTTGTTAAAATCAAGCAGTGATATCTCATTTAGAAAAACCAGCATAATCCTTATCTGACAAGCGGGGAAATAATTATTACGTAAGAAGTGACCTCAATCGCCAATACAATTACAGTTTAACCCCGGAAGAATGTTTCATTTGTACGAGTATGTTTCACTCTGTCAATACAATTTCAGAACTCCTTACTCCTCGTAAAATGAAATAGCGGAAATTTTTGGGAAATATCATATAAAATTGTTATCCATTTATTACTTGACAAAGTCTTTTCTTAGCCATACATGATGTATTAGAAAATTGAAATTCTATCGATCCGGGTTTATCGAGGATGTCTTAAGGTGTTTGATTATCCGGGGTGGTTTGTGAATCCTCTACAAGGATTTTGTCTCTTGGTATTTACAATTTTCTACAATAATGTTGCCTATACAAGGCAAATAAGATAAAAAGAACCTTGTAGAGGTTCCATTATTGTAGAATAGAATAGACCCCCTGGAAAACATCTCTGTAGGAGATGCATAAAATGGCGTTCAAGTTCAATCATTTTTGAAAATAAAACAATGTCAATGTATTGGTTCAGTACACTATTCGATAAGATAAGGAAAGACCTGCCCAAGTTGTTTCCTTATCGATTTATCCCGGTTTTATTTTGCGAATGTATCCATGTAAGTTATTGTTTTTTATAACCGGGATCAGGAGTTCTGAATTTAAACAAAATTCTGCCATCTGAAGAAGGATAATAATTGATTAGAGCTTAAAGCAGGAATGGATTTTCTGTATTAACCATTATACCCGCGCCCTCATTCACAATTCATCATTCACAATTCATCATTCAGATTCACTCTTCTCCCCATTTAAGAACTTCCAGTTTAACCTTTTGAATGCCGGCCTGAATCATGTCCAGCTTTTGGGCTGTGCCGAGAGAAAGGTCAATTATACGGTCGGGATGGCGGGGCATACGATCATTTACCCTGATAATTACTTTTTTCCCGTTTGAAAGGTTTGTCACTCTTAATATCGTTTCAAAAGGCCAGGTGGGGTGAGCGGCGGTAAGTCCGTACATATCGTAAACTTCACCATTCGCGGTAATCCGGCCATGAAATTTGTGAGCGTAATATGAGGCGACGCCCGTTTCCTTATAGAGCGCTTCGGCCAGGTCATAGCTGTTCAGCAGTTCCTCTTTCTGTGCGACCGGTATCTCCTCTTTTTCAACAACAGGAGGGAGATTATTCTTATATCTTTTGGAGGTGAAACGGACTGCCGAACCGCAGCCGGTTATCAAAAATATAATCGCGATAATTACAATATTGAAGAATTTTCCAGACATATTACAAATATAAAAAAAGCCGGAATAAATCCGGCTTTAATAAATCTATTTTATGTTTTTCAGTCGTGTGGGTCCGGCGTTTCTTACTTCCTGGGTAACACCCTTCTCGAAAAGTTTGAAATTTTCGATAAACCTGGCTGCCAGAGCGTCATATTTACGCCAGTAATCATTTTTGTCACCCCATGAATTGGAAGGTTCAAGAACTTCTTCCGGAACTTCGGGACAGCTTAATGGCACTTCAAATCCGAAGAGTTTATCTTTGCGGTATTCAATTTCATCAAGCTTTCCTTCGAGAGCGGCATTAAGGAGGTTACGGGTATGACGAATACTGATTCGCTTGCCTACTCCGAATCTTCCGCCGACCCATCCGGTGTTTACAAGCCATACATTCACATCATGCTTCAGCATTCTTTCTTTCAGCATGCTGGCATAATCAAACGGATGACGCACCATAAAGGGAGCCCCAAAACAGGCGCTGAAGGTGATCTGTGGTTCAATTCCCAATCCTATCTCGGTTCCCGCTATCTTGGATGTATAACCGCTGATAAAATGATACTGGGCCTGTTCGGGATTCAGCCGGGCTATCGGAGGCATTACACCTGAAGCGTCGCAGGTAAGGAAAATTACATTTTTCGGATGAGTTTGAACATAACCTTCAGAAACGATATTCGGAATAAAGCTGGCGGGATAGGAGGCGCGGGTATTTTCGGTGATGATATCATCATCAAGATCGATTATTCTCGATACCGGATCATAAACAACATTTTCCAGAATTGTGCCATAGCGCTGAGTGGCGGCGTAAATCTGGGGTTCATGCTCTGCCGAAAGGCGGATTACCTTAGCGTAACAGCCGCCTTCGAAGTTAAATACACCTTCGTTGCTCCATCCATGCTCATCATCGCCGATAAGTTTACGTTTCGGATCGGCTGAAAGGGTGGTTTTACCGGTGCCGCTCAACCCGAAGAAAAGCGCGACATCACCATCATCGCCAACGTTGGCCGAACAATGCATCGGAAGAACATCACGGAAAGTAAGGAGGAAATTCAGTACGGTAAAAACTGATTTTTTAATTTCGCCGCCGTAAAGAGAATTCGCGATGATCGCTACGCGGTCCGCGAAATTTATAAGGATGCCTGTTTCGGAACGGGTGCCGTCAATGGCGGGATTAACTTTAAATCCATCAACAGTTATAACTGTAAATTCGGGCACAAACTTTTTCAGTTCTTCACGGTCATTGGTTGTAATTAACATATTTCTAGCGAAAAGATTATGCCATGCTTTTTCAGTGATAATTCTTACCGGCATTCTGTATTCAGGGTCGGCGCCGGCGTAACAGTCCTGAACAAAAAGTTCTTCATCCTGGCAATAGGCCTGAACCCTGGCATAAACCTGGTTGAATTTCTCAACGCTTATTGGTCTGTTATATTCACCCCACCAGATTTTATCATCTGTGGAATGCTCCTTAACTACAAATTTATCGGCTGCCGCGCGGGCTGTGTGTCTGCCGGTTTTCACCAGGATAGGCCCGTTGCTCGCCATATGTCCTTCGTTGCGGAAAATGATCTCTTCATAAAGAGCCGAATCGGGCAGGTTCCAGTAAACTTTATCGAGATGAATCAATCCGTGGTTTTTCAGCCTGTAATCGGAAGCAAGCTCCATCGATTCTTTTTCGGCCGGAGTTTTGAATTCAAGATATTTACTCATGCCCAGTCCCTCACTAATTTTCTGTCGCCAATATAAAGTTCATTTGGTGAATTAAGATCGAGAGCCCATTTCATTCTTTCAATGCCCGAAGTGATATCCTTGAGGGCGCCGCAATAACTTAATCTTAAATAACCTTCCATTCCGAATTCAGCTCCCGGTACGGTGAGAACTTGCACTTTATCAATCAGGTAACCGGAAAGTTTATTGGAATCTTTTTCATAATTGCTAAAATCGGCGAAGCAGTAGAAAGTGCCGTCCGGTTTGGTTACGTGAACACCTTCAAAAGAATTAAGATGATCGATCATAACATTACGGTTGTTTTCCAGAGTTATTCTCAGGTTTTCAACAGGCGACTGAACACCATTCAGCGCTCCGACAGCCGCTTTCTGCAGAATGATGGATGGCCCGGATGTCTGGTGACCCTGAATATTTGTCATTGTTTCAATCAGGTTTTTATTTCCTATCGCCCAGCCGATACGGAATCCGGTCATAGCGTAAACCTTTGAAACTCCGTTTATAATTATCAGTTTGGAATTTTCCGAGAAGTCTTTCGCGTAGTTATAAGGATTGATCTGCTTTTTGTTGTCGAATATCAGTTTATGATAAATATCGTCCATAATCAGGTAGATATCTTTTTTCTCACAGAACTGAACAATATCGGCGATAAATTCTTCAGAATACATAACACCTGAAGGATTATTGGGGCTGTTGATAATTATCGCTTTTGTATAGGATGAAACACGGTCTTCAATATCTTTAAGTCTTGGATAAAAAGTGCCATCTTCCGGAATAACAGGAACCGGAATAGCCTGGCAGAGCTTAACCATTTCGGGGTAACTTACCCAGTAGGGCGCCGGGAAAATAACTTCTTCTTGGGGATTGAGGATTGCCTGAAGAGCTACCATAATTGACTGTTTCGCTCCTCCCGAGGCTATAACATTTTCAGGAGCTACGAGACGTCCGTAGTTTTCTTCAGTGTATCTTATTATCGCTTTTTTCAGAGCGGGAATTCCGTCTGCCGGGGTATATCTTACCTCACCGGTGTTCAGATGGGCGACTGAGGCGAGAATCGCGTCCATCGGAACTTTACTTTTGGGTTCTCCGCCGCCGAGATGTATGACCGGATCCCCTTTTTCGCGCAGAATGGCCGCTTTTTCGTTAAGGGCCAGGGTAGGCGAAGTTTTGATGGTTCTGGCTATTTGACTTATACTCATAAAAACACCTTATATCTTATTCATTTTGCTGTGATGTATCTCGAAACTTTCAAAGCACTAAATTATTGCCATTTTAGAAGATATTCAAGTATAATTATAGAGAAATATCCAAATTTCTTTTCACAAAAAATAAACCTTTAAAAGAGTTCTGGCAGGCTGGATTCTTTCATGGAAAACTTTTAACTTACTTTGATTTATTTAAAAATGAAGGGTGAATATTAATCTTATGTTTAAAGGGATAATTCGGAAGTAAAAAATCAGAAATTATTAAACTATTATTCTCTCTTCTTCGCTTCTCCCCATTTCCGAAAAAGAATTTTCCGGCTTTCAAAAAACAGCTTAATTATTCCATACAATAAATTTTGCATTCCAGGTAAAATTTGATAACATAAAGAAAAATTTAATTGATAAGTACACAAAAAATTCTTACTTTTTTAGAAAATATTATTCACTGATTAATTAACACAACATCTGGCTTTTTATAGAAAAGGAAGGAAAAAGTGCCGACAATATCAATGTTTTATGGAATAATTATCCTGATGTATTTTTATGATAATAAAAAACATAATAAACCTCATATTCATGCTGAATATGGAGATTACCAGGCGACAATCGCTATTGAGGATGGCGAAGTTTTAGGAGGTGAATTGCCAAAATCAAAAATGAAACTTGTACAAGCCTGGATAGAAATACATCGTGAAGATCTCTTTGCCAATTGGAAACTTGCAGTTGCGGGGGAACCGGTTTTCAGAATAGAACCTTTAAAATGAGAAATGAACAATGGAAAAAATAATTAAAGCCACACCGTTGGATGAATATAAAATTGATATTACAACAAGCAGTGGAATAAAAGGTATTTTTGATGTAAGGCCATATCTGAAAGGTTCTGCCTTTGAAGAATTAAAGAATGAAGCATATTTTAGTCTTGTCCGGCCTGCTCATCACGGGATTATGTGGCCCAATGAACAGGATTTCAGCTCCGATACAATTATTTATGATATCCTGAATAGCGCGGACCCCCTGAAGTCTGCATAAATATTCCTCTTTTGCGGCTCCGCGTCTTCACGTGAGATAATGCTTTTTAATTACCCTTTACGCCTGCATGGTAAATGGAACAATCAATTCCGATGACACTTTGTTCTCCCCGAATATGTAAAAGTTATTTCCTGTCAGTTCTTTAAGCTGATATTTTTCCGGTTTTATTTTATCGGCGGGCAGCAGAACCTTTATTTCCCCGATATCCTCTGTGGGTAAATATGGCTTAAGCTCTGAGAACAAAGGCATTTTTCGCGCGATAATATCATATATTGTCAGAATCCCTTCTTTTCTCTCCATACAGATAATCGCGTCCGGCTCCTTTATATAATAAAGTTTCCCCTCCAGTTTATAAAATGTGTGAAACATGGTGAGTTTGTCATTAAGAGAGGCGAAAACAGCGGAGACCGGTTCCCTTTCCTGAATCATTTTGTATATGAAATTATTGTCCGCAGAACCGAGAGGTTTAAGACCATCCATATTACCCGCGCTGCCGGATGGATCAATAGATACATAATATTCTTTCGAAGGGATAAAACCATATTTCTCATAATATGGTTTGGCCATATCGGTAGAAAAAAGGAATGTCAGATCCGGCGTTCCTTCAATGACTTCCATTGCCCTGTCGGTAAGAATTTTATTCAGTCCCTTCTTCCTGTATTCCGGAAGAGTGGCAACTGCCGAGAACTGGTACACAAAAGTTTGTTTCCCGTTAACAATAGCCGCAATTTTATAGAGACATACACTGGATACCACCTTTCCATCCTTAAAGAAAGAAAATGGCATATAATCATCATCCCAGTAACCGTTTTTTTTCCATAAAACAAAGTCGAGTCCGAAAATAGAATCGGTAAAATTCTGAAACTCCTTTTTTAATTCCGGTTTATCCCAGTAATTTGAGAAATAGTCCAATCCATTCGGCATTTCCTGCTAACCCTCCATCAAAATATTTTTCATAATAGTGATCATTTCTCCATCCACTGTAATTTTATCATATTCATCTTTATCAGCGCTTCCCATCTTAACCTTTTCCCTGAAATATCTCATACCGCTTCCAATAAATGTTTTGGCAGAACTGTGAAACTCCCGCGCGCCGGTAAAATTTTTAATTTCAGCGAGGTTTTTATTGGTAATTCCGCCGCCCGGCATTATAATGATATCATTCCCCGCGATTTTGGTCATATCTTTAAGAACCTCCCTTCCTTCGTACGCGCTGCCCCTTCCCCCCGAGGAAAGGATTCGCCTTACTCCCGCGCTTTTTAACTGCTTAACCGCTGCCACAGTATCCCTGCAGAGATCAACCGCCCTGTGGAATGTAACCTCCATCGGCGCGGCCAGATCAACAATTTCAGCCGTTTTTACCATATCAATGTCGCCATTGGGAGTCAGGAAGCCGGTAACAATACCGTTGGCGTTTAAATTTTGAATAACCTTTATATCCCGCTTTATTATCTCATACTCTTCATCAGAATATAAAAAATCCCCGCCCCGCGGCCTGACTATCACATTCACCGGTATTTTAAGTCTCTCTGTGATATATTCCGCCATCGCGTAAGAGGGTGTCGTTCCCCCTTCGGAATAATTATCGCAGAGTTCAATCCTGTCGGCCCCCCATCGTTCGGCGGTTATAGCGGCGTCAGCCGAGTAGCAGCATATTTCGAGTTTGTTTGTCATAAGAATTCCATTCGTGGGGGTAATATAAGGTTATTTATGAAATCAAACAGGGAATTAATTTATGCGAAAACAAAATGTTATATTCCCAAATTTTTTTTCGGGAATATTTTTTCGCGCCCTCTCTTTCTGCACCATGATTATAAATGAAGGTATCACATTATAGAAATCAACCGTAGAGACGCAAAATATTGCGTCTCTAAACCATAATTTTTACAAAAACAAATCAAATATTCTTTATTTTTTTCTATTCTTCAACCACATGGTTATTTATTTCACCGCCAAAATAATTAATTGCTTCCTTAGTTTGTTCAGCCATAACATTCTGCTTAAGTTTTATAAAACCTTCATATGATCTTTTTAATATATCAAGCCCCTCCTTTTTATTTCCAGCCTGGCAGAGAAAAAGACCAAGATCAAATCCTACAAATGATATTCCGTCGAGCCGGCCAAGTTTCAGGTTTATTGAATAAGAAGTGGCAAAAGATTCAAAAGCCTCATTAAATTCCTTTTTCCCCAATTTTATTTTGCCTCTATTCCATAATACATTCGCTATTCCGTCGTTATCTCCCAGCTTTTCAAATACTTCCATCATGGTTTCATGGAGTTTCAGAGCTTCTTCTACTTCTCCCTGCGATAACCGGATTCGGGCGATATCTCCCATTGTTACTGCTTTTTCCCGGGTATCTCCCAGCTTTTCAAATACTTCCATCCTGGTTTCATGGAGTTTCAGAGCTTCTTCTACTTCTCCCTGTGATAACCGGATTCGGGCGATATCTCCCATTGTTACTGCTTTTGACCGGGTATCTCCCAGCTTTTCAAATACTTCCATCATGGTTTCATGGAGTTTCAGAGCTTCTTCTACTTCTCCCTGCGATAACCGGATTCGGGCGATATCTCCCATTGTTACTGCTTTTGACCGGGTATCTCCCAGCTTTTCAAATACTTCCATCATGGTTTCATGGAGTTTCAGAGCTTCTTCTACTTCTCCCTGCGATAACCGGATTCGGGCGATATCTCCCATTGTTACTGCTTTTGACCGGGTATCTCCCAGCTTTTCAAATACTTCCATCATGGTTTCATGGAGTTTCAGAGCTTCTTCTACTTCTCCCTGCGATAACCGGATTCGGGCGATATCTCCCATTGTTACTGCTTTTGACCGGGTATCTCCCAGCTTTTCAAATACTTCCATCATGGTTTCATGGAGTTTCAGAGCTTCTTCTACTTCTCCCTGCGATAACCGGATTCGGGCGATATCTCCCATTGTTACTGCTTTTGACCGGGTATCTCCCAGCTTTTCAAATACTTCCATCCTGGTTTCATGGAGTTTCAGAGCTTCTTCTACTTCTCCCTGCGATAACCGGATTCGGGCGATATCTCCCATTGTTACTGCTTTTGACCGGGTATCTCCCAGCTTTTCAAATACTTCCATCCTGGTTTCATGGAGTTTCAGAGCTTCTTCTACTTCTCCCTGCGATAACCGGATTCGGGCGATATCTCCCATTGTTACTGCTTTTGACCGGGTATCTCCCAGCTTTTCATAAACCTTCATCTCTTCGTTATGGAGTTTCAGAGCTTCTTCTACTTCTCCCTGCGATAACCGGATTCGGGCGATATCTCCCATTGTTACTGCTTTTGACCGGGTATCTCCCAGCTTTTCAAATACTTCCATCCTGGTTTCATGGAGTTTCAGAGCTTCTTCTACTTCTCCCTGCGATAACCGGATTCGGGCGATATCTCCCATTGTTACTGCTTTTGACCGGGTATCTCCCAGCTTTTCATAAACCTTCATCTCTTCGTTATGGAGTTTCAGAGCTTCTTCTACTTCTCCCTGCGATAACCGGATTCGGGCGATATCTCCCATTGTTACTGCTTTTGACCGGGTATCTCCCAGCTTTTCAAATACTTCCATCCTGGTTTCATGGAGTTTCAGAGCTTCTTCTACTTCTCCCTGCGATAACCGGATTCGGGCGATATCTCCCATTGTTACTGCTTTTGACCGGGTATCTCCCAGCTTTTCATAAACCTTCATCTCTTCGTTATGGAGTTTCAGAGCTTCTTCTACTTCTCCCTGCGATAACCGGATTCGGGCGATATCTCCCATTGTTACTGCTTTTGACCGGGTATCTCCCAGCTTTTCAAATACTTCCATCATGGTTTCATGGAGTTTCAGAGCTTCTTCTACTTCTCCCTGCGATAACCGGATTCGGGCGATATCTCCCATTGTTACTGCTTTTGACCGGGTATCTCCCAGCTTTTCAAATACTTCCATCATGGTTTCATGGAGTTTCAGAGCTTCTTCTACTTCTCCCTGCGATAACCGGATTCGGGCGATATCTCCCATTGTTACTGCTTTTGACCGGGTATCTCCCAGCTTTTCATAAACCTTCATCTCTTCGTTATGGAGTTTCAGAGCTTCTTCTACTTCTCCCTGCGATAACCGGATTCGGGCGATATCTCCCATTGTTACTGCTTTTGACCGGGTATCTCCCAGCTTTTCAAATACTTCCATCCTGGTTTCATGGAGTTTCAGAGCTTCTTCTACTTCTCCCTGCGATAACCGGATTCGGGCGATATCTCCCATTGTTACTGCTAATTCTCTTTCAGCGTGCATTCCCTTAAATATTTTTTCAGCTTCCGATAATTCATTTTCACCTTTTTTAATTTCCCCCCGCTGAATCTCAATTCGCCCCAAATATAAATGGGACCGCGCCTCTTCAAATTTTGAAAGTCCTTCCATGTTTAAAGATTTTTTCAGGAGTTTATAAGCTAACTCAATATTGCCTGTCCGGACAAAAATTTCCGCGGAAATATGATAAAAACCTGCCGGAACGCTCATTCCCTGTTGCTCAACTATCCTTAATGATTCCGCCGCCATAAATGTAGCTTCCCTGGCGAGCATATTGTTAAACATACCTAATAACGTAATTTCCGCGATCCGGGAAATAATATTTCCTTTTTCAGCGATTAAGGCAAATTTCAATAGTTCCCGCCCCGCGATCCAGTGATTGTTTTCATAGTTATTTTTGTTATACCATATATCATATAATGAATCGGCAATGAAAGGGGAAATAAACTTTATATCCTCCTCACTGATTTTAGAAAGGAGGGGCCTGAAAAGAAAATTTAGCAGCAAGGCTTTTGTGTTATTCAATACAAAATCATCATATACTTCAAGGATGCCAAAACCTGTCAGCCGTTCCATATAGTTTGTATCTGCCGGCAGCCCTGTCAATTCCGCGAGCTTCTTAAATATCTCAACAGGAAGAGGTATTTCAAATAATCCAGCAATTTTTAATAGTTCTTTTTCCGTCTTGGAGGTAAGGTTAATAATCTTTTTAACAGCCAGCTCCTCAAGAAAAGACTGGACTTCCTGCTCTTCCGGCAGTACACCTCTTTCAAGGTACCCGGCCATCTCTTCAATGATCTGCCTGTATTTTTCCGGCGAATTGTTAAGGATTGTAAACAGAAGGTCCTGCAAACCGGGATTACCCCGGCATACTTTCACAACCGCGTCAGGATTAAAATTTTCGTAATCCATCTTTCCATATTTCGCCATATATTGTTTTCTCGCTTCAGTATCATTCATGGCGGGCAATGAAATATGGTATAAATCTTCCGGTACGTTTTTCCCGTCAACATCTTCCAATTCAAAGCGGAAGCGGCTTGTTATCAGGAGTCTTGAATTGGTTCGGGCCTCCTTAAAGGCTTTTATCACAGATGCGAGCGCCGGTTTGAAATCCTCCTTCACAGTGTGCAGCCTTCCTGTTTCAACAGGATCAATCAGTATCTTCTCAAGATCATCTATAACGAGCAGTATCTTTTTCCCATTTTCTCCAACGCCGGAAAAAGGACCTGAAAGCAATCTTTTAAGCGCCGGTTTTAAATTCCACGGATTACTGTCCACCGATTCTGCCAGCCTGTTTATTTCCTCTTCAAGCTCTGTGGCAACAGAGGATATTGATTTAAATTCATTTAGAATATTTCGCGCGAGATAAAATCGCTCTTCACCCTTCCTTCCGAATATAAGAATTGTTTCATGATCAGTCATGCGGTTTGCCACTCGCGCCGCGAGGCTTGATTTTCCCTGCCTTCCTATTCCATGTATAATTATTCCCTTGTAAAAACTTTTATTAAACTCTCTCAAAATATCCTGTATCTGTCTTCGCCGCCCGACAAAATCTTTCCTTCCCGCAACCTCAAGACCTTTTCCCTTTTTGCCGAAAAATTCTTTCGCGCCTGATTCAAAATCAATGTAATATTTATCTTTGGTCCCCGCTAATACACCTCCGCCCGGGGAGCCGAGATATAACCTGGCAAGATGCCAGTATTTCGATTTCTCCCGACTTATTTCCCCTTTCTCAATTAAAAAGAGGCTTTTCCTGGCGCAGGCGAATGCATGTTCAATACTATCGCCATTTGCAAGTTTTGTGTAAAATTCACCGGCAAATTTTGTGGCCTCCTTATCACTGACAGATCCGCTCCAGCCAAGAAGGGCAGGGAAACCTTTCCTTACCAGGCTGTGGCTAAATGAAAGATAATCGTTTTCCTCTTTTCCTCCTTTGTTATTTTTATTGGATATTTCATAAGCCTCCGAGGTCCGGCAGGCCGAAAGAAACAGCAGCGGGGGAAGATTTTGTGTGAACGCATCCTTAAAACCATCAATGCCGGTTATCTTTTCCTCTCCATATTCATCTTCGAGCAAAATTACCGGGTTCTTCTTACCCTCTTTTGTTTCTACAATATTCCCGTGACAGGAAATATGCAGTACATCAACAGGAGAAAATTCTTTCAACTTTCTAACCAGATGATTTAATTCACCACTCTCCTCAACAAAAAGAGTCATGTCAATAGCCTCATCAGCCTGTATATTTAACATTGATCTCTCTTCGGCTTCAAAATCAAGCTCCTTTTGATTGTTTCGCGGGGAGGCAGCCATAAAAAGGGTATTCAATTTGTATTCTGACGGCTCTCTTTTTTCCCCCGTTGCTCCAATTCTTCTTACCGGGCTATAGCCGGTTGTTTCGGCAAAAAAACCTTTCTCATCGGCAAGCAGCTCCCAGGGCGCCTCTATAAAAGCATTCTCACTGGCGCTTCCATTCAATTGTATTTCAAATTCAACCAGCAGCGGGTTTGAATTCACAGGTTTAATATTCTCAAAATTGTTATTCCGGTTCAACCACTTGTACATTTCCTGACCAATTTTATCAAGCCCCTCATATTGATAATCCCTTACAAGTTTATTATATCCCTCTATCCAGTTGATAAACAGATCGTAATCTGACTCTTCAGAATTTGCGGAATAGATTACCTTGCCATTAAAATAATATTTTATCTCATAATCATTATATTCTACTTTTATCATTTTTTCCCCTCCTTTTCAGTAAACATTTCAAGAATTTCGTGGGTTTGAACGGATGAAATTTCTTTTACAGTCTCTCCCGGAAGAGATATTTTTATTTTTGTTTCATTTCTGATTTTGGTTATTTTTTTTGCCTGCGAAAATGTATTATCCCATTTTTCTTTGTTCTTAACCCTGTCAATAAGGTTGTATATAGAAAAAATCGCCGATGGTACTGATATAATAAAAGCCGCTATTTCAAGCAAACCGGCATCTTTTCTTCCCGGCAATTGCTCCCCTTTATGTATCTCACTTATCCAGGGTGTAAAATCAAATTCCTTTTTTAATATTTCCCCTAATTCTGAAGCCGCTTCCCTGGCTTCTTTTCCTTCAAAAATAAAGAGAATATCTTTTCCCATGAGGCGCCTCTTCAGTATAATAAATAACAAAATAACTAATATTACACGAACAAACAATAAAATAAATATATTGAATTATATGGGGATATAAAAAAAGATTTGGATCTACCACTATCATATTTAAAGTACACTCAAAATAAGGATAAACCGGACATACAATTCACAGCGCGTGATTTGATTTTTCTCAACAATATATTCCGGATAGATTATATTTGTAACGAATTGCCAAACATATTGTGCAGAGACGCAAAATATTGCGTCTCTACCGCAAAATGGTTACAAAATATTAAAACTCCTGTTTATCTTTAAGCTATCGTAACCTCATCACAAAGATAAACATCCTGTATAGCGTTGAGCAGTTTTGCTCCTTCTTCCATCGGGCGCTGGAAAGCTTTTCTTCCTGAGATAAGACCCTGGCCGCCTGCTCTTTTATTGATCACCGCGGTTTTTACAGCTTCGGCAAAGTCATTATCTCCAGAGGCGCCGCCGCTGTTGATAAGTCCCGCGCGGCCCATATAGTTGTTAATAACCTGGTAGCGGGTAAGATCAATTGGATGATCGGTTGTAAGCTCGGAATAAACTTTAGGATGAGTTTTGCCGAATTTTATAGCGTTAAATCCGCCGTTATTCTGTGGCAGTTTCTGTTTGATAATATCAGCCTGAATTGTAACTCCGAGGTGATTTGCCTGTCCTGTCAGATCGGCTGAAACATGATAGTCCTTATCAGCTTTGAAGGCGCTGTTTCTTGTGTAGCACCATAAAATTGTGGCGAGTCCCAGTTCATGGGCATATTCAAATGCCTCGCTGATCTCAACTATCTGGCGGTCACTTTCATCCGAGCCGAAATAAATTGTTGCTCCAACGGCAGCCGCGCCCATGTTATAAGCCTGGTCGACGCTCGCGAAAAGAATCTGGTCGTAAGTGTTGGGGTACGTTAACAGCTCATTGTGGTTGATTTTTACAACGAAAGGAATTTTATGCGCGTATTTACGGGAGTTCATTCCAAGCACACCAAGTGTGGAAGCCACCGCGTTGCAGCCCCCTTCAATAGCCAGCTTGATGATATTTTCCGGATCGAAGTAGATCGGATTCGGAGCGAATGAGGCGCCGGCTGAATGTTCAATTCCCTGGTCTACAGGAAGAATGGACATATAACCCGTTCCGGCGAGTCTGCCGCTGCTGTAAATCCATTGCAGGTTTTTAATTACATTTATATTGCGGTCTGACTGTGCGAAAACACGGTCTACAAAATCACCGCCGGGAAGGTGAAGCTGCTCCCTGGGAAATTTTGCTTTGTGATTGAGAAGTGATTCCGCTTCACTGCCTAAATATTCCTGAATTTTTTCTATCATTATATTCTCCCAATTAATAGGTGTTTGACTGATTTGTTCAACAACTTACTGGTTATCCTGAAAATAGTAAAATTATTAAATGGTTACAAATTTTAAATTAAGCCGGGGGCTATCGAAAGGGCTGTAATCTTTCTTTAATAACATTTATATTGGAACTGAAAAAAAATAAAAGTCTTTGGGTTATATGGTTTTCAGATCAGGACTGTTTTTATTTATGGTAATCAGCTCTCTTTTAATCGGGCAGAATGATGATTATTATAAAACATTGGATAAATTATCACCTGAGTCATTTTACAGGAGGCTGTCAACACTCGCTTCGGATGATTTCGAGGGAAGAGGCACAGGTCAGCCCGGAGGTGAAAAAGCGGCCCGTTATATTGAGTCTGAGTTTAAGGCCGCGGGATTAAAGCCGGCAAATTCAGGCGGCTCTTTTTTCCAGCCTATAAGAATGCATGGAAACACAACGCTTCCCGGTTCGGAATTATTACTCTTTGATGGAAAAGATACTATCAAACTCCAATTCGGGGATGAATACCTCCTCTATAAAACCGGTGATCAGACTTTTACTCCCTCCCCGATGCCAATGGTATTCGCGGGTTATGGAATTATCGCGCCCGAATATGATTATAATGATTATTTTAACCTGGATGTGACAAATAAAATAGTGGTTCTTCTTTCCGGTGAGCCATTATCGGAACACCAGGAATATTTTGAAGGTCCTGCCCCGACTATATACAGTTATCCTGAGTCCAAGCAGCGAATTGCTATTTCACGGGGAGCGAGAGGATCGGTTATTATTCCTTTTCCCTGCTGTGAAAAGGACTGGGGGGAATTTATAAATGAGTTTTCTTTTGAGGATGTTATTCCCGCATCCGCTGTTACCGGTCAATTAAGTATTATGATAAATCCGGATAATGCCGACCTGCTTTTTTCAGGTTCGGGACTTAATCTGGAGAAACTTAACAGAATGCATCAGAATAATTCTGTCGCCTGCAGAGAACTAAACACCATGCTCTCTTTCAGGGGTAAATTCAAAAGGCGCGATTTTATATCAAATAACGTGGCCGGAATAGTTGAGGGAAGTGACCGTGAGCTGAAAGATGAATATATTATCGTTTCAGCCCATTATGATCATCTCGGAATTGGTCCTGCTGTTAAAGGGGATTCAATATATAACGGTCTTCAGGATAATGCCGCAGGAGCCGCCGCTCTTCTGGAACTCGCTGAAAGATTTAATCAGCTTGAGAAAAAGCCTGCCCGCTCCATAATTTTTATTGCGGTAACGGGTGAAGAAAAAGGATTATTGGGTTCAACCTATTATACACAAAATCCTCTCCGGCCTCTTTTTAAAACCCGGGCAAATGTCAATATCGACGGACTCGCGGTGATAGATCAATTTAATGCTGTGATTGGAGTGGGGAGCAAACTTTCCACCCTTGATGATTATCTTCAGAAAACCGCGGCGCAGATGAATATGACTGTGGAAGATATACCGGAAATGTTCAGCCAGTGGGAGTCTTTCAACCGTTCCGACCAGATGGCTTTTGCCAAGGCGGGGATACCCTCAATTCTAATACTCGACGCCCCAAACTACCGGAATATATCAATTGACGAAGGACTGAAAAGAAACCTTTATTACTCAAATAATCTTTACCATTCTCCCTTTGATGATCTGAACCAGAAAATTAATCTGAAAGCTTCTGTACAGCATTTAAAATTTCTTTTTTCCTTTATCTATAACATCGCCGACTCTCCCGTGGGAATTGAATGGAAACCTGAAGTGCCCTGGAATATTGTCCGTTTCAGAAATATCGCGGAGAAGAAATAGACAAAATTTTGCGTTGTAAAGTATATTTATAATTGTTGATTTTTGATTTTATTAGTATTTTTAAAATAAAAGAAGATTTTTAATGAAAGTTAAAGAACCGCTGATCGAATATATAAGCACGAACTTAGAACATAAAATTATCAATGGCGACTCTCTCGAAGTAATAAGATCCTTTAATGATAATAAGTTTGATCTCATTATCACTTCCCCACCCTATAATATTGGGAAAGCTTATGAAATAAGAACTTCTATCAAAGAGTATCTTCTAACTCAAAAAGAAATTATAAAAGCCTTGATCAACAAATTATCTGATCGTGGAAGTTTATGTTGGCAGGTTGGTAACTATGTAGAGAATGGCGAAATATTTCCATTGGATATATATTATTATGATATATTTAAAGAGTATGGACTGAAACTTAGGAATCGAATAATTTGGCATTTCGGCCATGGTCTTCATGCTTCTAACAGATTCTCGGGAAGATATGAGACAATATTGTGGTTTACTAAATCAGACAATTATATTTTTAACCTTGATGATGTTAGAATCCCTTCAAAGTATCCTGGGAAAAAACATTTTAAAGGACCTAAGAAAGGACAACTATCTGGTAACCCATTGGGTAAAAACCCCACTGATATTTGGGAAATAGTTCTAAAAGACTGGGATAATGAACTTTGGGATATACCAAATGTTAAATCAAATCATCCAGAAAAAACAGAACATCCATGCCAATATCCTGTAGAACTTATTGAGAGATGTGTCCTTGCATTAACTAATGAAAAAAGCTGGGTTCTCGATCCTTTTTGTGGTGTCGGTTCAGCTGTTATTGCTGCAATAAAAAATAACAGGAATGGTATTGGTATTGATAAAGAAAAGAAATATTGTGAAATAGCCAATGATAGATTAGAAAAATTAAAAGAAGGAAATTTAAAAGTTCGCCCAATTAATAAACCTGTTCATCAGCCATCTAAAAATGATAAAATTGCCCAAATTCCTTCAGAGTGGAAGAATGCTGGCAATTACAACCTTTTTGAATGAAAATCGAAAAAACATACTCGCATTTGAACGGTGAAGAATATTTGTTAGTTCATCATGCCTCCTTGTATAAAGAGATAAAGGAAATTATAAGGAATGTCGATGCCAATTCGTTAAAAACAAAAATCAGTAAAGAAAAAACAAAAACCGGTAATAAACTTTTTAGTCCGGTTGAATTAAATAAAGAATTTGTAAAATTGTTTAATTTAAATAAATGGTCGGAAAGGCGATATTCTTATTACATTACTCTAAAAAGAGACTTAATGGAGAGGTGTATTGATCTTTCTTCAAAAGATCAGAGAAAATTTTTATTGGATCAAGGTGAAAAAGATCCAATATTTAGTTATAATCAAACTGATTTTGTGAAAGATAAAATTGCTGTTGAAGTACAGTTTGGGAAATACGCTTTTGTTGCATACGATTTATTTGTCAAACATATGCTATTTTATACTGGTGGAATAATAAATTTGGGTATTGAAATTTTACCCACAAAAAAGATGCAATCTGAAATGTCAAGTGGTGTTGCATACTATGAGGGAGAGGTTTATAATGTTATGAGACAAGGTAGAAATAATCCACCTGTACCTCTTTTGATTTTGGGAATTGAGCCGTAACTTAATATATTTTGCCTTCCCGAATTTTTCGAAATTTGTCATTCTTTAAAAAATTTAACAAATTGCTGCCGGTAAAAATATTAATGGAGAACAAATGATCGGTCTGGAATTATTAGCCAAACTCTTCAAAGTTTTACGGTCGGGAGCTTCACCCGGCCAGATAGCGGGCGGATTCATCCTGGGAATGATACTGGGACTTACTCCCTTCTGGAATCTGCATAACCTTCTTGTAATTCTGCTCATAATTATTCTTGATGTAAACATATCAATGTCGATCTTCGGCTTTCTGCTTTTCAGCCTGTTCGCATGGTTTTTTGATCCTCTTTTCCACAGCTTCGGATATTTCCTTCTTGTGGATATAGGTTCTATGAAAGATGTTTACACCTCGATGTATAACACCCCTGTTCTGGGACTCAGCAATTTTAACAACACCGTTGTGATGGGCAGTCTCGCGGCGTCAGTCCTGTTGCTTCTCCCGATGTATTTCCTCGCGAAAATCGGGGTTGTTCAGTACAGGGTAAAAATTGATCCGATGTTCCAGAAGCTGAAAATCGTGCAGATGGTTAAAGGGTCAAAGTTATATGAATGGTATGATAAAATATCAGGCGCGGGGGAATTATGATCAGGAAAAAAGGAATATTACTTTTAATTGTTCTTGCGGCGATATTTTTTCTAATCACATGGTTTTTTACAGACAGCTGGTTTGAAAGTCAGATTGAGGACGCCGGAACTTCCGCCAATGGAGCCCTCGTTGAATTGGACGGATTCAGCTTTTCCATATTCAGCCTCTCAATAGAATGGGACCGTCTTCAGGTTACTGATCCGCAGAATACAATGAAAAACAGGGTGGAAACAGGCCGGGCTGAATTTAACATGGAATTTATTCCTCTGCTTTCCGGAAAAATAGTCATAGAAAATATTGAACTGAGCGATATAAAAACCAACACAGACCGTGAAACCGACGGCGCTCTGCCGGTTGAAGAGACTGAACCTGATACAGGTAGCTTTATCGGTGAATCGGTAGCGACACTCGAAGAGCAGGTAGAGAAAAATACCGGGTTCGATTTTTCCGCCGTTTCTCAGAATGTTAATGCAGACAGTATATTCAAACTTCTCGATCTGAAGAGTCCGGAGAAAATTAAAAACCTTCAGAAGGAAGCCACAAATAAATATGACACCTGGAAAAAGACTTTTGAAACAACCGATTTCGAGAAGGACGCGAAAAATCTCCAGGCAAAAATAAAAGCGATTGATGTAAAGAATATCAAATCGGCCGAAGGAATTAAAAACGCAATAACCGGAATAAATGATATAAAAACCACAATCGATTCCCTGACAAAGTTTGTTGAAAACACGAAAAAACGTGTTGAAGAAGATATAAATTTTGTGGGGAATAACGCGACTCAGGTGGATGACTGGATAAAAGAAGATTACCAGAGAGCCCTCTCAAAAGCAAAACTGCCCGAAATAAACGCCGAAAATATTGGAAAAATGGTATTTGGCAAAGAGGTTGTCGATGATATAAAATCTTACCTCGGGTATGTGGAACAGGCTCGCTATTATTATGAAGAATACCTCGCCTCGGATGAACCTAAAGAACCAGACCCGCCCAGATTTAAGGGACAGGATATATACTTTTATAACAAAAACGCCCGGCCCGATCTCTGGATTAAACAAATAAAACTTTCAGGTGAAACAGAATCACAGCTAAAAATGAAAGGGCTGGTCACAGATATTGTTTCAGATCAGAGACTTGTCAATAAAACCACTGTCATAGATATCGGCGGTGAGAATGAGATTGGCACAACTCTGCAATTTAACGGTGTTCTCGATTACCTTGGCGATCTCCCCTCAGAAAGATTTGACCTGAGCTACAAGGGTTTTGTAATCGACGATATTAAACTTTCGGAATCGGAACTTTTCCCGGGCAAAATTAAAGATGGCCGGGGAGTAATGAATACAAAATTCGAGATCACAGGGGAACAAATAAACGCCGGTATAGACTTTGCCGCCGAAAAACTGAAAATGGATTTTTCAGCAGGCAAACCGCCCAAAGGAAAAATCCAGGAGGTTGTGAGAGATATTATCGCGGGAATAAACAAGCTCGATTTTCACGCGAAAATATCCGGAACCCGTGATAACATGAAATTTAATCTCTCATCAAGTCTCGACAAACTTTTCATGAACAGCCTCAACAGGGTGCTCGATAAAAACATTGCCGAAGCCAAACAAAAAATCAAAGACCGGATTGACAAAGAAATTACAAAATACAAAAAAGAGCTGGATAAAATAATCGACGAACAAAGTAATAAACTGAAAGCTCAGTTAGCACAATATGAAAATATCCTCGGCAACACCAATGGAATATTCGATTCTAAAAAACAGGAAATCGAGGATAAAAAGAACAACCTCGGCGATCTTATCGGCAACGGTCTGAAAGGGCTTTTTAAGTAAAGAAATTTTTCTGATGGATTTTATAAAACGCCGCGCGGATTTGTGTGGCGTTTTTTATTTTAGGGAGTTTGGCAGCATTTCGAGAAAATCAACGCAGCGCGAATAATCAAGTTCGTAATAGTTAACACCCATATTTAGAGCTGAATAATATCTTTGTTGATTATTTTTGTAATATTCTTCTGAGGGCAGCTTCCAGTATTCGCGGCCAAGCTTCTCAGATAAAAACCATTTTTCGATCAGCCTCGCGGCCCTGCCGTTTCCATCCCTGAAAGGATGTATATGGGCAAAACGCAAATGAATGAAGGATGCGTAATAAAACACCTCTTCAATATGTAATTTTTTATCCGTCAGTTTTCTGATATCTTCAAATAACTCAGACATAACATCCCTGATATATTCAGGTTCTATCGCGAGATATGTCATACCGCTCCTTCCAAATACTCCCACCGGTTTAATTCTGTATTTCCCCTGTTTGCTGTTTATCAGAAATGTGGCTGAAAATAGTTTATGACTATGCAGCAAATTGCTCTCAGTTAAGGGGTTGTTCTGAGCATATTCGTACGCCGAAATTAAATCCTCTATCTCTTCAATTTCTTTACCGGCGCTGAATTTATCTCCATTCATTTGAAAATTCATAAATGAATTCAGATCAATACTATTGCCCTCAATATTTGAAGAATAAACCGCGGAAGCTTTTGTCGGATAATCAAATCCTCCGCCTGCCTCTGAAAAATCAAACCGGGAGATAAAATCTTTTATCCGTCTGCCAATTCTTTCATTATATTCATCGAAATATTTTGTGTCAATCTGTTTCATTTCAACATTTCCAATTCTAATTTTCTAAATGTAATTTACAAATTGATCCGCTAAGTTTAAACCCTCAGTGATCGATACATTTTGTAGTATGATTGTATTTCTTCCGGAAATTTCCGGCCGGATTTGTCAAAGCCCGCTTCATTTTCTATCGGTCGAGTTCGCGAATCTGATAGCCCTTATTTCATTGCTTAAGGATATTATTTGCTCAGCCTGTTCCTCGCTATTGTTATGGCTCTGTGCAGACGGTCTTTTAATATTTCTGCCGATGGCAGAATGGTCAAATACTCAGCGACTTTTATATTGCTTCTTTCAAAATCCATCAGCTCAATGTGTTCAGTATTTTTCCCGGCGCAAAGTATCAGTCCCACAGGTGTGTTTTCTCCTTCAACCGTTTCATACTTTTTAAGATAGTTAAGATAAAGCTCCATTTCTCCTTTATAGGCTGCGTCAAATTCTCCTATTTTCAGGTCAATGGCAATAAGCGATCTTAATCGCCTGTGATAAAAGAGCAAATCTATATAATAATCGCGGTTATCGATACTTATTCTTTTTTGACGGGAAAGAAAAGCAAAATCGCCGCCAAGCTCAATTATGAATTTTTGCAATTCGGCTAATATCGCGTTTTCAAGATCTTTTTCGGAATATGTGTCTGATAACCCGAGGAAATCGAGAAAGTAAGGATCGCGAAAAACAAGATCGGGATTAATTTTTTGTTCATCTTCAAGCTGCTTAAGATCCTTTTTTATAGTCTCTTCCGGTTTTCTGCTGATAGCGGTGCGTTCATAAAGCATGGATTTTATACGTTCCCTAAAGGTCCTTACGCTCCATTTTTCATAAATGCACATCCGGATATAAAATTCCCTCTTTAGGGGGTCTTCTATTGGAATTACCGCGAGGATATGGGTCCAGCTCAATTGTCGTATCAGCGATACGACATTCTTCTTTTCGGGGAATACCTTTTCAAATTGCATCATTCTTCGAACATTTTTTACGGAGAAAGAAGAACCGTACTCCTCAGACAAGCCTTTACACAGGTTCTCAACAATTTGTTGTCCGTATGATTCTTTCGTCTTGGATTTTCCAAGTTCGGAATTTATTTTACCACCGATTTCCCAATACAGCATACTCATAGTTGCATTTACAGAATAGGCAACCTGCCGCCTGCTTTCTTCAATCAGTTGCCTGATATCTGAAAACAAAACCGAGCCGGTCTGGCTTAAGTGATTATCTTTAGTTTTGTTCATATTTTCTCCCCTTTTTAGTAAGGAAGGTTGATAAAACCTCTATTTGCATAGTCTATTCATAAGATCTGTTTATAAAAATACCGATTACAATTGATAGTATTCCCAATAAAATCAAAAGACTAATCGGGAAATCGCCACCAATAGCCGGGAAAAAATAATAGAGTCTGTAAGGAAGTATAGTAATTAAAAACATTATCGCCATACCGGTTGACATGAATTTTTAGAAAATGATTTAAACAAAGAGAAAAAAAGCAAACAACTCATTAACAAGTTAAGAGCAAACATGAATAATTTGAAAACTATCAATACCGGTATACTTACTGTCATTTGGCTTATGAAAAATAGGGATAAAATAAATATACTACCAAATAATACAGATAGAATGACCAGTTGACGTTTTATTAAATTTTCCAGATTTTTCGACTTTAACTTTAACTTTAACTTTAACTTTAACTTTAACTTTAACTTTGACGCAATAGCAATAAGAAATAAAAACAGGGCAATCCTGAGTAACTCAAAGAGTCCGTTGTTTTCAGATGACAAACCGGCAGATTGATTTATGAAATAGTTGCCAAATGAAATTAACAGACTAAGCGCCAGAATAACCAGGGTAAGCTTAATATCAACCGCAGATGACAGGTTAGTGAGGTTTTCTTCAGATCCCCGATTTGATTTAGTGAATAGCAGAATAGCAAAAAGAATAAATGATAATATACCCAATGTTATAAAAATACTATTGAATGAGCCAACACTAATTAACAATTGACTGAATGCGTTTCCCATCGGGGCAGAAAGGTTTATAATCCCCAAAAAGAAAATGATACCTGATATTTTTTTAGCAGATTTTTGCGCCGCTATTCCGTTAAAAAATATAGAAGTCAGATTAGGCTGAATCGCGGAAAGCCCAATTGCCATTAAAACAAATATCGGGATTGAATAACTATGCGCAATTGTGGAGAATGAAAAAAGAAATAAACCTGTGCTCAGAATCAAAAATCCTGATTTCAAAAATATACTTCTTCCGAAAATATCAGAAGCAAAGGCCACAGGAAGCGGGAGGAAATAAACCAGGTTAAGGAAAACCCTATATGAATTTACCTCGTTGCCAGAATTCCCATTCCCCGGCGAAACCAGGTAAAGTACTATTGATCCAAGTAAGGCATAAAGAATTAGTCTCTCAAAGAAGTGAAGAGTTATGAGTAGTTTTGAGTTATACATTTTTCTCTCATGATATTTATTCGTTGTTGATACAGATTACTCTGTTTCTATCAATGGGACCCGTGATCTCGGGATTGTATTTTCGCCTTATATTAAGTTTTTACCAGGCTATCTAAGATAGATTTTTTTGAAACATGATCTTTTACACCTCTTTTTTTATAAATGAATGACGTCAAATAGTCCACTCCGCAGAAAAACATTTTAAAAGAACAGATTATTAAATTAAGCTATTGAGTTTCAAAATTTTTATCCCGGAGAAAATTACCCCCGATAGAGTCTGTCACACCGAAAATAAAGAATTCAGATTTTTAATGCAATAGAAACAACAGATAATTAATATTTAATTGAGTTTAGTCTGAGTTTCCTGAAATACAGTGAGTTGCGGAAGGATTTGATTCACCCTGAGATAGATATATACTTAATACAAATTGAATATTGGTAATACAGTTGTTCTATTAGTTTTTGTTTCATAATAATCCTCATTCCGCCTCACTCTATTGAAATGAAAAATATAAATCGTTTGATGGGAGCCAGGAGTTCTGAATATTATTGAACAGATTCTTTTTAATAGTCAAGAAACAACAAAATCCAAACAAGACGGGAACCTGACGATAAACCAATAATTACTGTGGTCAAACAGGTATTTTGTCATAAAAAAGCTCCCTCTTATGACCTGGCAATTACTAACAATGGCTTATAATTGTAATTATCCGCTTCTTTTTTCAGTGTTCTGCTAAACAGCCGTTGCCTGGTCTCTTCAATATTCTGCTGTCCAAATTTATCCGATTCAGAACGTGTAGAGATAGTTGGAATCAGCAATCCTTCCTTTTCATCCTCATCAATGGGCGTTTGGCCATCAATATATTCGAAATCTAATCCCATAATATTTTAGGCATTTCATTTTTTGGAGTGGCTGACCTCTCATGGATCGCTCTTTTTAAGTCTTTTGTCAGAAACCTTCTGATTTTCCAGTTTCATCCTACCGGATGTTCTTATTACAATTTTTACTTCCGGTTCTTCCGCCTTCCGGTCGATAAGCGCGTTTAATGAGCCATCCCTGGGCACAAAAACCATAAACCAGCTACATATCCGGCGCCCGCGCGGCGTTACGCTGGGGATTGAGGGTTTATTGATCCTTCTATCTCTCTCCTTTCCATATCCTGCAAACTTTGTATTTATATTGAAAGCCTGTTTGCCAATTAACCCATTGACATTCCCAGCGCCATCCGAATCTCTTTAATCCGTCCAATTGGAGGCGCGGGTATTATCGCTGCCGTCGCAAATGATTCAATCTTTGATTCAAGATGTTCTCTTATAAGCGCTTTTTTATCCATAATGTCATAAACTGGCAAAGCCAGAAACAAATGGGACCATCCACCGGTTGTGTCCATGGAAAATCCTGCCATTTTGCGTTGAATTTGACTGCTTATGGAATAAACTGGCCTAGCTATTTCCCCGGTCCAATAATAAATTCTCTGATGCGGAGTTCAAACTGAAATCCGCATCAGAATATCTTTCCTGAATTTGCATTTTTCCTTCCGCTCAAATTTCATCCGGATATTCAGTCGGAATCGGTGTTTTGTATGTGGGAAATTTCCCTTCACGGACAAATATATTGATCATCTCAAGGCTTATCTGTGGCTGGCAGGAAGGAACCATATGCCCCGAACCGGGAATAACCATCTGACTGAGGTTGGCGATGGTTTTCACAAAACCTTTTGTATGGCCTGGAACCGTCCTCATGTCGGGATATGTGCTTCTGGGGGAGGCCCAGACTTCGCGATCCGCGGTTTTCCACTCCTCTTTATGCTCCCAGTCCAGCTCTCTGAGCATCATTTCGGCGCCGGCCACTCCACATGACATATCAAGGTTTCCGTTATAGATCAGAACTCTGTAAACCGGATCACCGTTATTATCTTTCTGATCGAGGAAGGGCTGCAACGATAATTGCGAAGAATTGCTCATAAAATCTTTCATCAGGTGATAGGTTACCGGTCCTGTTTCATCAGCGCATTCCCAGGGACGATCGACAGGAACATGCAAAGCCTCTTTCACCGCGTCAAGGCGGAAGTATATTTCAACCATCGGACCTACCAGGTCAAGATCCCATGTGCGGACGTCATAAATGGCCACGTTACCTCCACAGGCTATCAAATCCTTTTTAATTCCCTGGTTATAATTGAAGGCTCTCTGGTAATTCTCTTTATCCAATGCATCCTCAAGTCTGGCGACATTCTGCATTAACAGATCGTACTGCTTCGTGTCAAGAAATCCCAGTTCTAATCCGCAGTTCAGGCGCATTTTACACTGAAGCGCCGGGTCCATATAAGGATTTCCTATTGCCATCCCTTTCAGGTTGATCTTCAAATCTCCATATTCGGCAGGTTTGATGCCTGAACCGGGATCAGGGCCGTAGGTTTTCTGGCGAATGTAATCGCAGATTGCCGGGATGTACTTTCCGCCATAACTTTCACCGGTTACGTAAAGAGGACATTTCAGATATTTTTTGTATCTGTCATCCTGGAAAAATATCTGCAATGCCCTGTACATTCTCTCACCGACCTGTGTTTCGTTGGTTACATAATCATTTTCCTCATTGTAACTGTAACCGGCTCCCACAGGATTGTCCCAGTACATGATATGCGCCTGCTTGTTCCAGGAGTTTGGGTTTTCCTCAATTATACCGTTGTCATTGATAAGGTAGGGACCATTTTCCGACATAGCGCCAAACATGGATGAAGCTCCCGGTCCTCCGTTAAACCATAGCAGCAATGGAAAGTTTGCCACATCCTCATCATTCATGCATGGCTGAGCTTCATAAAAACAACCGAACATATGGTTAAGGTTATCATTAGTGAAACCCGCGTACGATCTGATATTAAGATCAATTGTGCGAACGCCGACGAGATCGCCGGGAATGGTTTTAACAGGATTGATTCCACAGGAAATATCGCTCATATTTGTATCTCCTTTTTAATTAATATTGAACAATATGGTCGCGGATCAGCGCCTCAACCTTTATCAATAGCTTCAGGAACAAAATGGCGCCGCTTCCGTTGAGTCATTTTATTATTCATTCTCACGAGAAACTGAATAATTTTCATTCCGGGCAAATAAAGTCTTTCTTTGTTTACTGTCTCTGGCTGTTATACATACAGTCCGCGAAAGCCCGTTCTTACGTTATCTCATATATAACTTCAGAAACTATGTGAAGTCGGCAATCTATTCCCGGGCATGCTAATTCCATATCGTATTAATTTAACACAAAATAACGATTCGGAATTTAAAATACAACTGATATTTATTAGGATGAGATAGTTTGCAGATAAAAGCGAGGATCGGAAAAAAAACAATTTCTGACAAAGTTTTTGGTATTCTTCCTCCCGGGAGCAATTCGGGGAAGTATAGGATTAAATCTGTCACAAAATCTGATGAATGCAGATTTCAATACACTCAAGAAATTTTTAACAAATTCCTGCGCAGTTAAAACGGAGATTTTAGATTTCCTGTAATCTCTTGTATTTCTTTTAATAATTTGTTTTATGCCATTATTTATAGCTGTAAAATATTGAATTGCATCTCCGAAATCATCAAATTCAGAATTTAATGATTGTCCGATTACCCGGTCATCTGTTGGCGATACCGTGACAAAGGTTTTTAATTTTCTCAAATTGTTTAACGCGGCATCTTTGGAAGACATTTTACTCAGAAGATAATGCAAGTTGGCGAAAACAACAGGTGAAGTATAAGCTGAAACCTTTTGCCGGTCAACCAATGTAAATAATTGTGCCGCATATTGATAGTGCGGTTCTCTTTTTGAAAGAAGGTCAGGGATTACTTCTGAATCGATAAAGATATTTTTCATTTGAGATATTTATCCTCAAGGTGTTCGCCATATTCTTTTTTCAGGTTAAAATCATCAGGCAGCGAAATTATTCCCGAAAGTTCGAGCATATTTGGTGAAATTTCTATTTTACTCTCTTTCTCATCTTCAGTTATCAGATTAAAATAATTTTCAACCATGAATGAATGACTTTGTTTATTTCTTTTTGCTTTCTCAATAGATGATTTGTTAAGTTTTAAGGTTAGTTTGTGTTCATAATGCATCCCCTTGTTACGTATTATATCTTAACAGAATGTACGTATTTTTTATTGTTTTCCAATTTTGAGGGGATAGAAATTTTTTCCATTCTTCGGTACAAATTGTTCTTTATTTCAATGTCAGGTATATCACCTCTCAACTGTGTTTATTGTTTTCAGACTGTTATAATTCCTGAATGATCATCAACTTCTTTCTATTCCTCTTTTGGGATGCCTTCTCTGATGTTTTACAACTGTAACAGGAATAATTTCATCATTAGCAACTCTAAAACAGATAACATATGGGAATCTTCGCATCAGCGATTTTCTTATATCTACTTCAACTATTGTCTATTTATAAGGCATATCCGATAATTTTTTTACATGTCTTTCGAACTCGAATAAAAAGTCAATCCCCAACCCGGATGAACAATCATTCCAGAACAAACGGGGCGT
Organism: Melioribacteraceae bacterium; assembly: GCA_963677445.2. GTDB lineage: Bacteria > Bacteroidota > Ignavibacteria > Ignavibacteriales > Melioribacteraceae. Next base: position 62,076 of record CAXXGF010000064.1, read on the forward strand.
CGTAAAATTCCCCTTCGGCATCTTCCCAGTACAGGGTGATCTCCAGCCAGTCATAACCACGATGCGATCTTATCCCTCCCAGCCATGCGTCTGATGTAGCAGACTGACCGCCATATAGTGTACCAAAATAAGCGCCGCTTCTCTCAATAATTGTATAGTCCAGTATACAATTAATCGAACAGCCCACGTTATAGGCTGTGGCCCGTGTAGTATTCCTGGCGAGTAATTTTACTATCGCGGTTTTTCCTCCTGATGATATCAGTTTCTCCGCGACACTCAAACTGCACCTTGGAGGATTCAGCATCAAACTTAAGGGTGAATCAACATCACATCCCGATAATAGCAGTGACAAAACAATCGCCGCTAAAAATAATCTTACATTTTTCATTTTCCCGCTCCCTGTAATTGCTCCGATAATACCTTTTTGTTATGCAATTTGAGTGCCATGACCATTTTTTGAGCAAATCGATTTCGCTCTGATAATAATTTTAGATTGTGGTGACAAAAAAGGACAACACTATTCTGAGAAAATTCGGAATTACAGGGCAGTTGTCAATGAAAAAGATCGCCCAAATTTGTAAAAGATTTTACCATCCTGATGATATCCGTGTGAAAGAATATAACCGCAGGCCGAAACTCTCAATTGCCAGGGAAATAACACTTCAGCATAATGGCAATATCAGCATCAGGAGTTTCCCCGGCCAGCGGACCTGCATAAAGGTATTATTGCCGGTTATTAAATAATCGGGCTATTTCTTTTGCAGCAGGAAAATCGCCGGAATATGAAACCTCTTTCTCCAGGCGTTTTCCGAATGATCGGCGCCGGGAAATTTTCTTGTGAACCAGTTATCGATAGTGTAACCTTTATTGGCCATTACATTATCGGCCATGTTTTGGAGCGGCTCGTAAAGAGAATCGAGTGTTTCAGTTCCAAAATCAAAATATATTTTATGTCCCTCAGGCGGAGGGAGATTTTTGTACATATATTTCGCAAATGCTTTAGGTATTCTGTTTTCCGGATCGGCGTTGGCGCCGGGCCAGTGAGTGGAAAGGCAGGCCGCTCCGCTGAAAATTTCAGGGTATTCACAAATGGCATAAAGGGAAATAAGTCCTCCCATACTCGAACCGGCGATAAAAGTATGCTCCTTACCAGGCAAAGTTGAATAGTTTTTATCAATATAAGGTTTTAACTCCTCAACTATAAACTTCAGGTAATCATCCGAATAAATCCTGCCAGTGAATAAAGGAGCTCCATATCTTTCCCCTTTAGTGAGCAAAGAATCTCTGAAATAACCGGTCAGCAAATGAAAGGCTTTTTGAGGAAAATATTCCGAACGCCGGACCGGGCCGCTATTCCAGATTCCCACAACAATGGCGGCGGTAATTTTCTCTTTTTTTATCAGCCCGGTCATAGTTTCATCCACTCCCCATTCCTGTTTATTCCAGGTTATCGAAGAGTCGAATAGCATTTGGCCGTCATGCATATATAATACCGGGTATTTATTCTTTATGCTGTAACCTTCCGGGAGCCAGATATCTATATTTCGCGGGAGTACATATACTGAAGAAAAATCAACAATTCTTTCAATTTTCCCCGAAGTGACTTTCGGCAGAGGGTCCTTCCCCATATTCGCCAAGATGACTGCGCTTAATAATAAGATGGAAAGAATCGCGGTTTTTAACATTTTTGTTCCCTTTCTTTATCTCCTGTTTACCAAAAATAAAGTAAAGAATATTCAGAACAAAAACATCAGCGGGTTAATTTGTTTTTTTACCAGGTTCAAAATATTTTGAATACAATAGCGACGAATTGTAATTTAATGAACCGCGAACCAAAAATATAATAAATCACCGGAATTATCTTTATATTAAAGATGGAAATGATTTTTATAAAAGTTCTATTTTAAAAAACAAACGCAAAAAATCTGAGAGAAAGAAAATGTCGAATGCCGGGACAGTCCCTGAAGTTTGGAAAAAATTATTTAAGCTCGCTGACGAAGTGAAAAAACTGAGTCCATGGAAATGGATGCATGAGAATGACCAGTTTATTGTCATAAATCCGGAAACAAAAGAAAAAAACCTGGTAAGTATTCTGGGATCAGGCGGAGAACATTTTGCTGTCACAGTTTATGTCGGTGAAAAGGGATTTGAGGAGTTTTGGGATTTTGCCACAACAGATCCCGAAGATTTCGACCCTGTGAAAATTTTTGATATCCCGCAGTTGCAGCTCTCTTTTGAAAACAGGGAGTTTCTCGCGGATGAAGATCGAACCCTGATAAAGAAACTGGGATTAAAATACAGGGGGAAAAATTCCTGGCCGATGTTCCGAAGTATTGAACCGGGATATTTTCCATGGCTCCTGACAGATGAAGAGACTGTTCTTATGGCTCATATACTCGAACAGCTGCTTGAAGTTGCTCCGCGGGTTAAGGAAAATGAAGAGATTCTTATCCCTGATGACGAGGAAAAATATCTCGTAAGAAGCGCCTTGAAAAAAGATGGAACCATGACCTGGAATGAAGAGGTTATGCACATACCATATCCCGAACCTTCCGATCCGGATATGTATATAAGTACAGAACTTCTGAATGATCTCAGGAAGCTGAAGAAAGGAAATCAAGCCTTTATTCTCGTCCTTATGAAAGCCCCGATTCCGACAGTCGGGGAGGAATCAGAACGTCCGTTTTATCCATATTTTCTGTTTTTTATTAATAACGACACAGGGATTATTTCCTCGATGGAAACATTAGTCCCCGTTCCGGATAAGGATGAAATGATGGCCGCTCTTCCTGATGATATCGCCAATAAATTTTTGCAGTTCGGTGAACTGCCCGAAAAATTGATGGCTACCGACGTTAACACATTTTTAGCTGCGGCTTTTTTCGAAGAACAATTGGGAATAAAATTAGATGAACCGGATGAAGAAATACTCTCTGAATTCATTGATTCACTTAATAAGATGAATTTGGATAATTTAAACTGAATCTTAAAACCGGAGAGGGCTGATTGATCCCCCGGACACAAACATTTAATATTGCTCTGAAGAGGAGAAAATTCAATTTTGTGTATTTGGTCTCATTTATTTATTATAGATTATTTTAAGAGTTAAACCGGGAAAAGAGATGGAACCATATAAATTCGGATTTAACGTATTTAATTATCCTCCCGAAAAGTTTCTTGAGTATTCCAGGGATAAAGGTCTTTCACATATTGAGATTAATCTTTCACAGAAACACTCCTCAATCAGTTCGTTTGATGAACAAAGAATCGAAAACCTTAAATCCTTCGCGTCTGAAAATGGAATTCAGTTTAGTTTTCATCTTCCCTATAAAACTAATATTGCCGATAATATTTTCAGTCTGAGCAACTCCAATTCCAAGTATATGTGCAAAGCTATTGAGCTGGCGGGAAAACTCGGGGCAGGGATAATAACATCCCACATGGGCTTTTTTTTCTGGTTCCCGGTTGAAAAATGGCAGAGAGAGAAGGCATTGCACCGGTTTGTAAACAGGATGAAAAAAATAATAGATAAGTGTCATAAAGCCGGTGTTATTCTCGCGCTTGAAAATGTAACTCCTTTGCCGCCCGGCACCGATCATCTTCTTCTCGGTGACAACCCGGGTGATTTTGATTATGTTTTTGAGGAGCTCAACTCTCCCTATATCAGGTTTTGCCTGGATACCGGGCACGCCAATATCGGGGAGGGAGCGCTGACCTACCTTGAGCGGTTTAAAGAAAAACTGGTAAATGTTCACTATCATGATAACAATGGTAAGGATGATGAGCATCTTCCGGTCGGGGAAGGCAATATAAACTGGGAAGCTCTGACAGGAAAATTTAAGGAGATCGGTTATAGCGGACCTTTCATCAGCGAGTGCAGGAACCTGCGCCCTCATGAGGCATCTGAAAAATTAAAAAAGTATCTTGTCCAGTCATTTAGCTGATGTATCGGTAATTTTTGTAATAATGAAGAACAGGGGGCAATAGGATTTTTTACATTATTTTCCCGGCGCAGGTTTAGCAAATCCGAATTTGAACAGGTAAAAATTGAGTATATATTTCTTTTATATAATATTTGGTTTCCAGAAATCAATTAATGCAGGGCTCCTGACATCAGAAACATACCGTATTGAAATATAAAAACATATTTTTTTTGTTGCGTATATGCGCATGCGACTGGTGTTAGAAATTCTGTTAAAAAGAATTGCGTTTATTATTTTTCTTTGCGTGGAATAATTTAAAAATGGTTCAATATGAAATTTAGTGGGTAAAGTAATAAAATAGCGGATAAAGATATGAATCAAAGATTCGCAAATTGTCATGTTAGATTTCCGGAAACCAGCCCCTGGTCTTCACCACCACAGAGCGCACGGTTTTGAAAAAAGTGGATGAGTCTTAAAGTCCCTCTTACCCCGACTGAGCCAGACGCTTTCAGCATTCCATATCTTTATGCGTTTGCTGCTTTCGCCCTTTCAGGGCTCTGATAATGTCTTTGTTTTTCTTAACCGGGGCGTTGCCCCGGCCTGTTGCCTGCACCCTTTCAGGGTTTTATATCCATCTGTGACAAACTGGAATTATTATTAGCGCAGAAAGCGCGACAATCAACAGCTCCGGGCAACGCCCGGGGTAATAAAAGAAAAAGTGTATTTAAGCCCTGTAGGGGCGGAAGCTACACGTCGGGATTATCCGGTTATACTTTAACAAAAGGTTTTGTTTAATTGTCAGGACCGACAAAAATCACCCACTGGATTTCACATAGAACCTTAAAAATTATATCAACTGGCAAAGCGAGAACCAATGGGAATTGTCATTAATCTTAACGAATATATTTTATTAAAAATGCCCTTACTTTTAGTCTTGTCCATAGGACTCCTCTGGAGACACAAAAAGTAACTCTCCTTCGGCGAGCAGGCAAAAAAAGTCAAGACTGCAAAAAAAATAAGCTAAAAATCAATTCACTCCGCTAAAATGAAATAACCCGGCACATAAAAAGAGATGTGCCTCAAACAGCTTTCCTTTTTTAACGCTTCGTTCATTTGATTTTCTTAACGCTTATCTGACAATCGGCTACGTGGTTTCACGGGCAGCCGACGGGGATGACATTCTCGTTAAAGCAGGAACTTACAATATTACCTCACAGATTGAGATATCGGGAAAAAATATCAGAATTATCTCAGATGATGGAAACGGGACAGGCTGGGAGGATGCGGATGATGATTTAACAACGTGTATAATTGACGCTGACTATTCCCGCAGAATTTTTTATTTTAATGGTTCAGGGGGCACAGTTTCGGTAAAATATAATATATTTGATGAGAATACGGCCCTTAATTTATCTTCAACAGGAACCGACGCCGAATATCATCAAGCGGCGGCAATGGAAACGCGCCGCATATTGATGGAGCTGCCACTACCACAATAAAGAATAATATTTTTCCAATCAGACTTTGGGCGGGTACGCGCTCTATAGTGATAACCCCGGACAGGCTGTCAGCAACTGCCTTTTTCACAATAATTAATACATACCGTTTGCTTCATACGTTAAGATTGTGATTTATAATAGCGCCGGAGAGGAGATTGAATACCTGGAAAATGAAATAAAAAAACTCCGGCTTTCATTCGGTTGACTTGAACGGAGCGGCATTTTCAAGCGGTGTTTATTTCTATAAACTTGAAGCGGCGGGTCAGGATGGTCACTTTTTCAGCCGGATAAAGAAGATGATTTTAATCAAATAACCGGAAAGGTTTATCAAAGGAGCGGGATTTTTCGAAAAGGATTAACAATACAGCTTCGTGAAGATTGAAAATATATATGTCACCGGTGAGAAGGCCGTTCCATTTGACCAGCCTCCGGGTTTTACGCATAATGTTCCCGGAGGCTTTTACTCCACATTATGCACATTAACAAATATGCTCTTGCTTTAAATGGCAGAATATTTGACTGTGCAGATTGATAAATAAACCGTTATAGTACTCGAATAATTTGCCAGAGAAAAATAAAGCCGGGTACGTGGACGATTACGAGAACGATCATTTGTTCAGGATTTATTTTGATTCTGGCTTGGCCTGCTTATTAATGACCTGACTACTAAAAGTACTTCTTACCGCAAAAGATAAAAGGTACAGAATAAATGAAGGGACAGAGGTATTTGATAATTAATGAATAATTGTCTTGTTTTTTAAATAAATATGAGTATTATATTGGTATGTCCGAAAATCATCAAAACCATTTTTGCGGGCATTTTAACGGTGCGCTGGTTCAAATGGGGAGGACGGATTGTGAAAAAAGTATTCCACAGCTCCTATATATTCGCGGGTCTTCTGATAATATTGCTCTCGGTTATGGTTTATTATTACATAAGCTACAGGCAAAACCAGAAGATATCAGTTCATGCGGCCTATCTGTTAAACAGTCTGGAAAACGATTACAAAACAATTAGCGCTTTTTATAAAAAGAGCGCTGATATGCTGGTTGATCTTCATATTAAAACTCCCCGAATCCTTTCTATTTTCAACCGCGCCGCCTCGGAAATAAAGGGGGAAAAAGATGCGGCAAGGGAGAAGCTATTTAAAGTATTAGCTCCACTATATGAAAGCATCACAAAATATAATGTGCGTCAGCTCCATTTTCATCTCCCCAATTGCGAAAGTTTCCTCAGAATACACAAACCGGAAAAATATGGGGATAATCTTAAGGATATAAGGTATTCGGTTTATATGGCAAATAAAAAATTAAAATCCTATCACGGGTTTGAAGAAGGGCGTGTATATAACGGATTCAGAAATGTTTACCCGTTGTTTTTAAATGGAAAACATCTTGGAAGTGTCGAAATAAGTTATCAGTTCAATGAAATTGTTGAAAGCCTCAGGCAGGAATTTAATGAAAACCTTACTTTGCTTATTGAAAAAGATGTTGTTACCAACAAAGTATGGTCAGATTTACGCGATTTTTACCGGCAATCCTCTTTATCAGAAAAATATATGGTTGAGAATTATTATGCTCCCGATTCTCTTACACAATCGGCTAATGTCAAATTAAAAAATATAATTGCCGAAAAACTAAAAAATAATGAGCGTTTTCATATTCCTCTTGAATGCGGGAATGATTTTCTGTCGGTATTATTTATGCCGGTAAAAAATGTTGAAGGGATAAAGGTAGCCTATATTGTCGCTTATGAAAAGGACTCAATTTTACAAAGTTATATAGAAGAGTACAAAATCCAGCGAATATCTTTGATAATAATAACGCTGATGCTGATGGTTATAAGTTTTTTAATAATATCGGGGAGAATAGCGAGGGAAGAAAACGAAGATAAAATAGCAAGAAACGAGAAACTGCTTCAAAAAGTTACCGCGAGGGTGCCTGGAATGATCTATCAGTTCAGGTATTATCCTGATGGCAGATTCTCTATTCCATATGCCAGCAAATGGATGAATGATATATTCGAAGTTAATCCTGAGGATGTTAAGAATTCGGCTGATCCGGTATTCAATAAAATTCATGAGGATGATATCGCGAAAGTCAGGGAATCGATACTGGAATCTTTTGACAAATTATCAACATGGAAAATTGAATTCAGAGTAATGCTTCCAAAAAAAGGATTGCGGTGGCTGAGAGGGGAATCGGAGCCGGAAAAGATGGATGATGGATCGGTTATCTGGCATGGTTACATACATGATGTAACAGAAAGAAAACATGTTGAACAGGTTTTACATGAAAATGAGGAAAAATTCAGAAAAATCGGAAATTCGGCTCTCGACGCCATAATAATGATTAATGAGCAGGGCAAAGTTGAATACTGGAATCCATCGGCTGAACGCATGTTCCTTTATTACCGGGATGAGATTTTAGGAAAAAAGATTCACGATCTTCTTATGCCTCCACAATATCTCGGCCAGCAGCAGAAAGGATGGGCCAAGTTTGCCCTTACAGGAAAAGGCGCCGCTATCGGACAAATTCTGGAACTTACCGCTCTGAGAAAAAATGGAGAGGAATTCCCGATTGAAATTGCATTGAATACCATGAAGATAGATAATAAAAACTGGGCCCTGGCAAGTATTCGCGATATAACTGAAAGGAAAAAGTCGGAAGCTGATATCCATGAAAGAGAGGCTCAGTTCAGAACAATATTTGACCACTCGCCCCAGCCTATGGCGCTGGTTGAAAACAGCAGCGGAAAAATTACTGAAGTTAATGAGATGCTTTGCGCGAAAATTGAACTGTCGAAAGAAGAAATCATTGGAAAAAAAAGCGTTGAAATTGGTTTTCTAACAAAGCATGAAATAAAAAGGTTTTATATTCTGCTTCTGCGCAAAGGCCTTGTAAAAAATATGCAGACAAGTTTTCTTTCATCCAGCGGCAGGGAAACAACGGCTAACATGTATGCCCGCTTTATTACAATTAAAGGGAAGAAATATATTCTCACAATCTTTGACGATATTACAGAGAAAAAAATCGCCGAAGAAAAACTTGAAAGCGCATTTCAAAGAATAAACAGTATAATGAAATCGGTCCAGGCCGGTGTTATTCTTGTCAGGAAAAGCGACAGGGTGATAGTTGACGCGAATCCCGCTGTGGAAAAAATGCTTGGATTAAAGCTTGTGGATATAATTGGCAAGCCATGTTATACCCATATCTGTCCTGCCGAGGTTGGAGGATGTCCGGTGATAGATGAAGGAAAAAGACTGAATAATTCGGAAAGAAAGATTATAAATTCCAGGGGGAACTGATACCTATATTAAAAAACGCGAATATTATTGAGCTTGAGGGGAAGAATATCTTTTGGAAACATTTGTTGATATAAGCAAACAAAAGGAGGCGGAAGAGGAGTTGAAGAAAGCCAGGGAGATGGCTGAAACCGCCAACAAAGCCAAATCGGAATTTCTCGCCAATATGAGTCATGAAATAAGAACCCCCATGAATTCTATTCTCGGGTTCAGCGAAGTAATGCTTAATAATACAAACGACGAAAAACAGAAGGATTATCTTAATACTATTTTAAGCAGCGGAAAAACTCTGCTCTCAATTATTAATGATATTCTCGATCTTTCAAAAATAGAAGCGGGCAAAATGGAAATTTCTCCCATGCCGGTTGATCTAAGGATTGTTATAAAAGAAATTGCACAAATATTTCAGCAAAAGGTTCTTGAAAAAAACATTGATTTTGCCACAATAATGGATGACAGATTTCCGGCAAGCATTACAATTGATGAGGTAAGGCTGCGACAGATTTTGCTTAATCTCACAGGTAACGCGGTTAAATTTACAAGCAGCGGTTTTGTGAAGATAATTCTTGAACTTATTAATGACATGGGTGAATTAGTCGATTTTGATATTTTAGTTATCGACAGTGGAATCGGGATAAATGAATCGGACCAGAAGACTATTTTCGAATCATTCAGGCAGCAGTCGGGACATGATGTTAAAAAGTTTGGCGGCACCGGTCTGGGTTTGGCCATAAGTAAAAGACTTACTGAAATGATGGGGGGAGAAATAAGCGTTGAAAGTGAGCCCGGAAAAGGAAGCACATTTAAGCTGGCCTTTAAAAATATTAAATACTCATCGGAGGAGTTAACACAGAATGAAAGTTTCTCATGGGGCAGCGAAGAAATTGTATTTATGGGATCAAAAGTACTGGTAGTTGACGATATAGGTTTTAACCGCGATCTGGTCAGATCTTTTCTCGATAAATACGATTTGGTTATTCTTGATGCCGAAGATGGTGAGAAGGGGATTAAGTCGGCCAGGGAAAACAACCCGGATTTGATATTTATGGATATCAGAATGCCGGGAATGAATGGTTATGAAGCTGCTAAAATTCTTAAGAGGGAGAGTGAAACTTCCGGGATTCCGGTTATCGCGCTTACTGCCTCTACAATGCAGAGTGAAGAGGTTAAAATAAAGGGACAGTTTGACGGATATCTCAGAAAACCTGTTCATCGAAAAAATATTGTTGATGAATTAATTAAATTTATCCCTTATACACGCAGGGATAAAATTAAAGATGAGGAAAAAGAGAATGATAATAAAGAGGTCTTAAAGGAGAACCTGAATAATGAAATTAAGGAAGAATTCAGAAAGCTATATTTTGACGGGATTGATGATATGATTGATATGATGATTATGGATGAGCTTGAAGAATTTGCCTGCAATGTTATAAAATTTGGTGAAAAATATGAATCGAGAAGTATAAAAATTTTAGGTGAGTCTCTGAAACAAAGTATTTCGGAGTTTAATTTCGAGAAAATTTCTGAAAATATAAATATGATAAAAATATTGTTTTCTGATATCAAAGAGGAAAAAGATGACTAAAAAGACCAGAAAAAAAGAACTTATACTGGTCGTGGATGATCAGCCTAATAATCTTAAAGTTATTTCGAGTGTACTAAGTGATAAATATTCGCTCAGTTTCGCCGATAGCGGTAAAAAAGCCCTTGAGATTCTGGAAAAGATAAAGCCAAAATTAATTTTGCTGGATATTATGATGCCCGACATGAGCGGCTACGAAGTGTGTAATGAAATAATGAAAACAGGGAAGCAAAGGATATTCCTGTGATTTTTCTTACCGCAAAATCGGATATTGATGACATAATTAAAGGATTCGACATTGGGGCGGTGGATTACATAATCAAACCATTCAACATGAAAGAGATAAAAGTCCGTATCCGAAATCATATTACTCTCGCGAACGCCAGAGATGAAATCAGGCAACAAAAAAGTAAAATTGAAGATTTTAATCAACAACTTATCCAGGCACATAAAAAGCTGAAACAGAGCAGTGAAGAGCTAAGAATTACAAATAACAAACTTGTATTAAGCCTGAAAGAGAAGGATAAATTTTTCTCCATTATCGCGCATGATCTGAAAAGTCCTTTCATCGGATTACTCGGCTACCTGGAGCTTTTAAATGAAGACTTTGATTCAATGGAGGAGAGTGATAAAAAGGAGATGATATCTTCACTTCTTGAAATATCTGAAAATATGCACGCCTTACTGGAGAACCTTCTAACCTGGTCGCGTGTTCAGAGAGACGCGATTGAGTTTGAGCCTGAAATAATTAAACCGCGGGAAATTGTCAGCGATATCATTACAATTTTTAATTCCAATCTTTCTATGAAAAAGATTAATTGTGAAAACCTTATTGAGCCCGAAGTTTCAATTTTTGCCGATAAAAATATGATCAACACTGTTTTCCGGAATTTAATATCAAACGCGATTAAATTTACGCCGGAAAGTGGAAGGATAACTATTATCAACGGTAAATGTGGCGATCATGATCTATTGTTTAGTGTTAAAGATAGCGGAGTGGGAATTCCTGATCATATTATTCCCAAACTGTTCCAGATTGATCAGCATATTACAAGCAAAGGCACAAATAATGAAAAGGGAACGGGACTCGGACTTATACTTTGCAAGGAATTTATTGAAAAACATGATGGGAGGATATGGGTGGAAAGTGTTGAAGGAGAAAGAACGGTATTCTGTTTTACTATTCCTGAATAGAAGTTAATCAGTAAATTATAAATTCAGAACTCATGATCCCCGGTAAGAAAAACAACTACTTATTGAAATCTGTTCGTAAAAAAAATTGTCTCGTAATGTTAACGAACACCCGGAAATAATTTCGGATAACTTATTGATACGCAGGCTGTTACAAATTTATTTATTGTACTCCCCCGGGATAAATATGGTGTATTTGACGGCACACCATATAACACACTCTGAATTATATCCGGAACCTTTGCCAGGGCAGTGAATACAGAGGAATTTATTATTGATTCTTTAACCCTGGCATCGGAGGTCAGGCTGCGCCTCGCGACTAAATCGCAAAAAATTCGTTAAATTGATCCCCGGTATATGAAATCACGACAAAGTATTTTGATGCGAGTCAGGAATTCTGAATTCACATCTTTTCCGCCCAGGTAGCAATAAAAACGGAAATTTTCTCTTTCAGGGGGTGGGTTTCCACATGATGCCGGTCTTCATAAAAACCGGTGATAGAAAAGCCCGCTTTTATCTGACCTGCTATCTGATCTTCCAGTGTATGCCCGAATTCGAGAGGCCACCCTTCCTCAAAATATTCCAGCTTCATTTCATCGCTCATGCTGTCGGCGTCGGAATAAGGGATAGCGTTAATCTTTTCAGTGTTAAGATTTTCTTCATCGGCAGGATCATCAAAAAGATACAAAAGGGGATTAACAAATCCGGCTAACAGTGTTCCTCCTTTCTTTAATACGCGGGCGCATTCCTTCCAGAGGGGAATAACATCGGGAATGAAACAATTGGAGATCGGATGGAAAATAAGATCAAAAGATGAATCACCGAACTGGGACAGGTTCTCCATATCGCCCCGGACAGTTGTAATTTCCAGGTTTTCTCTCTCCGCCACCTCACGGTCCCTGCCAAGCTGCTCTTCCGATAAATCTAATACAGTGACATCCGCTCCCGCAGCAGCGAGAACCGGGCCCTGTTGACCACCCCCCGAGGCAAGGCATAAAATCCTGGCACCTTCGAGTTTCTCAGAGAACCAGTCGCGCGGAACAGGTTTATAGGGAGTCAGCACAATTTGCCAGTCCCCCTTTTTTCGCGCGATCAATGGTGTCCGAATCCACAGGCACAGTCCACCTGTTTCCCTTTTTAACCTGTCTATTCCAGGCGGCCTCTGTTAAATTTTTTTATCTCTTCTTTATTCATATTATCCACTATCAAAAGTCTGCCGGATTGTGTCAAAATCTACGGAAAAAAAGTGAAATTTGCCCGGTATAAAAGTGAGAGTGACAATAATCACCCTCCTTGTTTTCATTGGGCAACATCAAAAAATATTTCTTGACAATACCTTTCCGCTAAATTACTTTTCCGTTGAATTTTGCGAAATATTTCTCCCGTAAAGAAACCCTTCCCAAAGGCCATTTCAATACACCTCCCTAAAGTAACAAAAGATCTGATAACCGGGCTGATTTGCAGAGCCCGACCTGAATACCAAATTACCGCTGCAATTAAAATTTATCGGATTTTACAACTTTAATGTTTTCAGGAGGTTTCAAATGTGCTGCTTAAAAAAAGTATTTATTATCCCGGCCATAATTATTATTCTCATTTTCCAGGGGTGTTCAGATGAAATTACTTCGCCCGAAAATGATTTTACTGCCGAAATTCTTTCAGATACCCGAATAATAAGAACAAATGAAACCACAATATTAAAACTTAATATCCAGGGAATTTTCCCTGACGCCCTTAATTTTGCCTGGGAAACAAGTAAGGGTTTAATTGAACCCTCCGGAAATAGCGCGTTATTTAAAGCTCCGGCCGAGAGGGGTGAAACAATTGTAAAGGTAAAAGTTACAGATAATAAAAACAGAACTGTCACTGCCGAAATTAAACTGGAATTCTATAAAAAACTGGTTATACTCAAAGCCGATGATATGGTCTACGACCAGCTGACCGCAATTCCGGTAAAATGGAAAAGATTTGTTGATTTAATAAAAGACTATAATGTTAAGGCTTCTATCGGCTTAATAGGAAATTCACTTGAGAGGGGCAACCTGACATATATCGAATATCTTAAAGATCTTTATGCCGAGGGAAGGTTTGAATTGTGGAATCACGGTTATAATCATCTTCTGAACGGCAGAAGTGAAACCGCGGGCAATTATACCGAGTTCAGGAATTCAGGCTATGAATACCAGAAAGAACACCTGCTAAAAACACAATTGCTCGCCCGCGAAAAACTTGGAATTACCCTCAGGGCATTCGGCGCGCCGGGAAACGGAATTGATGAAAATACTCTTAAAGCCATTGAAGAGATTGATGAACTGAAGATGTGGTTTTATGGATTGACGCAATATTCCGGCCTGCTGCTTCCCCGCTCAAATGAAATAGAATTTCCGGTAAATTTCCCCGATTATAACAAATTTGTTGAAAATTATGATGCCGATTCCGATCTCATGATTTTACAGATTCACCCCAATGCCTGGAGTGATAAAGGATTTGATGAATTTGAAAGGGTTATTGAATATCTTACTGTGAAGGAATACACTTTTATTAACCCGATGGATTATTACCAGTTAAAAGTAAAATAATGGGAGCGGATAACGCGCTCCCCTAAAAGAATTTATACTATTTCAACAAGTGTAATGTTAAATACCAGGTCCTGACCGGCAAGGTCGTGATTGGCGTCGACAACAATTTCTTCTTCTGTTTTTTCGATTACTTTAATTATAAAATGTCTACCGTCAGGCGCTTTCACCTGCAGTTTCATTCCCGGCTCAGGGTTTAATTCAGCGGGAAGCTCGGCTATCGGTATCTTTGAAACAAGCTGCTCATGCCTCGGTCCGTATCCATCCTCAGCAGCTATGTTGATTTCCACTGACTGTTCAGGTTCCAGTCCTATACAAGCGTTTTCAAATGGTTTCAGTAATTTGTTTTCACCAATTACAAATTCGAGCGGCGCTTTCCCTTCTGATGTATCGAATAATGTTCCGTCGGTTAGTTTTCCGGTATAGTGTACTTTTACTTTGTCGCCTGACTTTGCCTGCGGCATATTGTTCTCCGATTGTTTTTTTGTGACAGAAAATCATAAGGCAAATCCCTCCCCGATCTCTGCCACGGAGAAACCACCCAAATGAAATATTTTATGTTTCTCTGAAAATAGAAAAATATATGACATGAGCAAAAAACCGTGGAAGAAAAATGGAAATAGCGGATGCTTGAATAAATCCCCTCGTACGGGGTATTTTTAGTACATTCAAATTAAATGGTGGTTTAAAATGAATTGAAAGGCGCACAGGCTGGGTATGAATATTCCATAAGAAGTTAAATTCTACTCAAAATGGCAAAATTTTATTTGACCATTAATTTACCGGGTAATTCTGTCTGCCTGTTCGCCGCGAAGAATCCCTGGCGGGACTTTTGGGGGATTTTGAAGTTATCTTTAAGAAAAATTGCTGGTTCTTATCTCTTCACTCTCCACTAACCACTTTTCACTTCTGGCTTGCCATTCTATGGAGAATGAGAGAGAAAAACTTGAGTCTTTCCTAAATAACCTTGAAGGTGAGGTGATATTGATCGTGCCGAATGTAAAACCGACATTCCAGGGAATGGGAGCCACCGCTAAAGTGGATTTCCTTTATATTGTTGAAAAAGTGAAATAAGAATCGCGCTATAAATTTTGCCTGGTATTATTAAAAAGTTTTTTCGGCAAATCGAAAAAGCCCATTGCCTGTGGGGATTTATTCAGTTTAAAAACCGGCATCCCGGGTAATTTTTTTTGATAAAAAATAAGGAGACTTTCTTACCGGATATTTATACTACCTCCACTTTCCTTTATCAGGGTTTCCAATCTCCCCAATTCCTTCCCGCTGATAATCCTGTAATGTGGAAAATAAGCTTTACTGTAAACTTCGCTGTGGTGGCCGATTGTGATTCCCTGCGCGAGGTTGTTGGCTATTTCAGCGGAATCGGCTAAAAAACCAGGGAGCGCCGGATAAAGTTCTTTCGCCGTTTTTTCTATTTTGCTCCATTCATTTTTCCAATCCTCTAAACTCACTTTGCCCGCTTCGTTAGCGCTGCGGGTGAAGGCGTTAAGGAGAGAATCTTTGGGTATTATATCATCTTTTACCAGTTTAAGATTAATTCGGTAATATTGGTTTTTCTCCCCCACTCCCTGAATCATGACGGTATCAAACCTGGCGCTGTTCTGAAGTTCGTAATTCAGGTAATCGAGCGCCCCTTTTTTACTCGGGATCAGATGCCCCGGACCAAACCTGCCCTGGAAGAAAAATTTATATATATCTTTAAGGGTAGATTTGGGATACTGATTCATCTGTCTTTTAATTGCTTCAGTATAATTGTTATCTTTGTTTTGTTCTGAACGGCATGATATCATAATTACCACCAATAAAAAGAAACCGGCATATTTCATAAAGTTCCCCGAAGATTTTTTTGGCAATATATCAAGCCCCGGGAGAATAATCAAGGCAATAATGAGGAAGGAAAAATATTCCACCGGTTTATGAACTCCGAACAAAAATCAAATATTCCAAATCATAAACTGGCTGAACCAGAAGAAAAAGTGGTTAGTGAAGAGTGAAGAGATAAGAACCAGCAATTTTTCTTTAAGATAACTTCAAAATCCCAAAAAAGTCCCGTCAGGGATCCGCCGCGTCGGACAGGCTTTCAGATAATAGCCCCGCAATTCATTGTGGGGAAATAAGTTAAGAAGTTGATCAAAAGTCCCGCCAGGTACGACAGAATTCCCCGGTAAATTGATGGTCAAATAAAATTTTGCCATTTTGCTTAGAATTTAACTCCTTACGGAATAAACTGGCTGAGCCAGAAAAAAATTGAATCCGAAGAAAGAATCGTACTCGTTCTCGTAATCGTACTTCATAAACTGGTTGAGCCAGAAAAAAGATAGCTGACCACTCCAGGTTGAGTCCTCCCCCGTCTTCAAAGAAAAACACTTTGAATCCACCCCTCTGCCACTGGCATCCCTATGGGGCGAAGGGGGATAAAAGAGGTAATGTCCCCCTTCGGAGGGGGTGGCCTCCGGTCGTCTTTTGCCGGAGGTCGGGGGAGGACACACCCCGAGTAACTACAAAACTTATACCTGGCAATAAAACTTTCAACTTGCTGATAAATTTCTTTCCATTTTGCTTAGAATTTAACTCCTTACGGAGTAATCGATTATAACAACATGAGTTTACCGGAGGCTGAGATTTTTTCAAATATTTTATCCTGCGCGAAATATTTCTTATCTTGCGGCAAAATAATATGGTGTTATAATTGGGAAAAAAACTCGCCGGCGCGGTAAACAGTCACAGCTATCCCGCAATTTATTTCAGATTTCCCTTTTTGTTGGGAATCCAGAGGTTCTTTACGATGGCCATAACGCTGCGGGCATGGTATGTACGCGGGGCATTAAAAAGATTAACGCCGAATCTTCGGAAGCCCTTTAATTTTTATGACGCCGGATGCGGCAGCGGCGACTTTATTTTTCCCTTCGCGAAAAAATATCCCGGCTCTTATTTTACCGGCGCCGATAAATCAGAAAGCAATATAAAACTTTGTCAAAGATATTCAGCATATAAAAACCTGGGGAATACCAAATTTCTGGTTCGTGATCTTGAGAAACCCCCCGGCAATATTAAAGCCGATGTCATCTCCTGTATAACTGTGCTTCAGTATGTCCCCGATGATATTAAAGCATTGGAGAATTTTCATAAGATACTGAAAGATGATGGAATATTGCTGCTTTATATTCCGGTAAATGGCAGATACCATTTCCGTTTTTATAAGCGCCTCAGGGAGTCAGCCTCCAATGTGGATTATGATGTCATCCAGGAAAAACAGAGGACTTATACCCCGGAAGAGATCAGGGAAAAACTGTCCGGGGCCGGTTTTAAAATACGCGATCTTGAATTTTCCTATGGCCGGTTTGGAAGAATCGCTTATGAACTGCACAGCTCTGTTTTCCTGCTTGTCCAAAAATATCCACTCGCCGCGTTCCTTCCCTGCGCCATTATATTTATTTGTCTGCTCCCGATAAATCTTCTCCTGATGAGTCTAGACTATTTTTCAAATAACAGGGAAGGAAACGGAATGCTTATTTTGGCGGAGAAGAAATAGATATTTAATTCCCTCGAATTCGAGGGAATTAGAATTGAAAAAAATCAAGGAGGATCAACATGCCGGAAGAAAAAAATCCAATGGAAAAATTCAGCTTTCTGCTTGGAAAGTGGAGGCTGATCTACGACATCCCGGAAAGCAGTTTCAGTCCTGCCATGAAAGGAGAAGGAGAGGGGGAAATTAAAAGATTTCTCGATAACAAATATGTTAGCTTCGATTACCGGGCAAGTCTTGAAACCATAAACGCGGGCGCGCACGGAATATTTGCCTGGGATGAAAAATCGGGAATATACCGCTACTGGTGGTTTGAAAACAGCGGCAGTTTTATGGAGGCAACCTGCGAATTCAAAGATGATAACACTCTCTTCATGAACTGGCATAACAGCGTTCTTGTGCAGTCATTTTGTAAAAAGGAGAATGGAAATATCGAATTGCTCATGGGTTATCCCAAAAATGAAACGGAATATGAAACGATTCTAAAAGTTACTCTCGTCAAATAACTTTTTTGCCGGATGTTGTAAATATAAAAGTTGTCAATAGGAAAACAGGGAGACGCTCCAGATTTTTTGGAGATGTATTTTTACAATGCATAATTGTCGTAAGTTAAATATATTTCCGAATACAATATTGGTTCGTTCTTAATCCATATGGGGTAATAATTGAAAAGCTGGGAAGAACAAATTGAGTTGCCTGAACGGGATCCGGAAATAGAATACGCTTATATATTAAAATCAGTTAAAAAGCCTGTAAAATGTGGCAGAGAGACACTTTATTCAGCAATCGAAAAAAACAAAGAAGTGGAATTTGTAACCACACCCTATGATAAAAATTTTATAATTCCCGGAACTGATTTCCTGACATTACAACCACTGCTAAGGAAAAGAAAAAAAGCCGCAAAATTTGAATTGAAACTTGCTCTTTTTTATGGAGGCATGTTTTTACTGACAGGATTGATAACCGGCGACTTATTTGATAATTTTTTAGGAGCGCGTAGTTTCGACAGACTGCAGGTAATGATATTCAGCGTTATTCCAATTATTCATAGTATATATGAGCAACGGAGTATAAGGAGTATCGATCAGTTCAACTATCATTCTGAAGCTTTAAGACTGAAGTTTCACTATTGGATAAACACAAAAAGGGTTTATTCTGTTTATATTGCCGCAGGCATTTTATGCGCGATAACACTTGTACAATTTCTTACCGGTCCGGTTAAATCTGTTGAGGCGGCGGGACTGGTAAACGAGAAAGTATTTTCAGGCGAATACTGGAGGCTCCTGACAAATATCCTGCTTCACGGTCATATTTTTCATATAATTTTTAATGCTCTGGCATTATTCGCGCTTGGGAAAATGGTAATACGTATAACAAACTTTTCATATTTTTTAATTGTCTTTCTTTTTTCCGGCATCTTTGGAAGTTTATTCAGCCTCTGGTTACCTCCAGACGCTACTTCGGTAGGCGCTTCAGGTGGAATACTGGGACTATTGGGTTTCCTGCTTATAATTGGAATAAAATTCAGAGATTCATTTCCCGGAAATCTTACCAGGGTATTAATTATGGGTATAATTTTTACAATGGTTCTGGGAGCGGTTTCCGCTGATCTTATTGATAACGCGGCTCATGCCGGGGGATTGACCGGCGGCATTATCCTCGGTTTAATCATGATTCGCGCGGAAGGAAATATCATACCATATAAATCCTCTTTTACCATTGATATCCTGGGATTTATTTCTGCCGGTATTCTTATCTCAGGCGTCGGTGGTATTCTTTATTTGCTCATCTGATCCGCGGTAAAAGATAGAGCAGGGTTCCATTCTGACGTTATATTACGTTCATAACCTCTGTAATGCTAATTTCAGAACTTCTGACCCCCGGAAAAAACAACTACTTAGGGTGTACTGAAAAAGTGTTAAGTTATTGTAATAAAATAAAATAGGGGAATAAATAGTGGCAAAAGTGCAAGGAAATTAATATATTGCAATAAAAAAGCTTGCACTTATGATAAAAATAGAAAACACAAAACAGATAGAAATATTTGAGTTTCAACACCCATTTGAAGCAGACTTGGATCCAGAGAACCGCTGGGTGAAATTGTCAAAACTAATGCCATGGGAAAAGCTGGAAGAAATCTACTCAAGGAACTTTGACAAAAAACATGGAAGATATGCCAAAAGCGGCAGACTGGTTATCGGCGCTTTAATACTGAAACACAAATATGGATATAGTGATGTAGAAATATTAGAACAGATAAAGGAAAACATCTACATACAATATTTTCTGGGATTTACCAGTTTCCAGAAGGAAGCGGCATTTGATCCAAGTCTGATGGTTCATATACGGAAGCGAATGGGATATGAGCAGTTTGATGAAATGACAGAAGAGATATTAAAGATAGTAGAAAGAAATAAAAAGAAAACCGAAGTCAAAGCCAAAGCTGCCGATAAAGATAAAGAAGAAGAACCACCAGAATCAGGAGAAGAAAAAGAGGAGATAAGCAAAAATCAAGGAAAACTGATACTTGACGCGACAGCAGCTGAACAGAAAATCAAATATCCGACCGATCTGGATTTGCTAAATGAAGCAAGGCTGATAAGCGAAAACCTGATAGACATACTATACAAAAAAACAGATTTGACTAAAAAGCCGCGCAGCTATCGACAAAGAGCGGCAAAAGAATACCTGTCAGAATCGAAAAAAGGCAATAAAACACACAGAGAGATCAGGAAAGCAGTAGGAAAGCAAATCAGATATTTAAGAAGAAATATCAAGAGCATACATAAATTATTAGATATGTTTGAAGGGAAGGAATTTCCATTAAACAAAAGAGAGCAGAAACAATTTTGGGTAATACAATTGCTCTACAGTCAACAGGAAGAAATGTACAAAAAGAAGAGCCATCGAGTATCAGACAGAATAGTAAATATAAGCCAGCCCTATGTAAGACCAATAGTCAGAGGGAAAGCAAAATCTAAAGTGGAGTTTGGAGCAAAGATCGGCGTATCACTCATAGATGGATTTGCGAGGATAGATAACTTAAGTTGGGATGCTTATGATGAAGGAAGCGATATGGAATATCAGGTTGAGAAGTATTATCAGTTTTACGGCTATTATCCAGAAGTAGTAATAACGGACCTCAAATATTTAACAAGGGCGAATAGAAAATATTTATCAGAAAAAGGAATAAAAACCAATGGCAAGCCATTGGGCAGGCCAAAGGAGAAAGAGATGGAGGAAGAAAAGCAAAGAAGGAAAAAGGATAATGCCAAACGCTCCGAAATAGAAGGAAAGTTCGGACAGGGAAGAAACGGATACGGGCTGGGTGAAATAGGGGCGAGGAGACAGGATACATCTGAAAGTTGGATAGGAGCAATCTTTTTTGTGATGAACATTGTCCGTTATGTAAAAATAATGGACAATTTATTTTTGTCGTTACTAAAAAACATTATAAGAATTATGAAATCGCTATTTATGAGAACAATATTAGAAAATATCAGACAAATAATGAACCACACTGCTATTACAGGCAAATTTAGCTTTGCATAAATTCAGTAGACCCTACTTATTGAAAATCTATAGTAAAAAAAATTGTCGTATTGTTGAAGAGCATCTTTTAAAATATGAATAACTTATTGATTTGCAGACTGTTATAAATATATTTTTTGTACTCCCGCTGATAAATATGGTGTATCTGACGGCGCACAATACCGGCCGGTTTCACTCTTTTTTACCCGGCCTCGCTCCTCCGGGGCGTCACTTCTTTTGCATCAGCGCGTCCATCAGCAGCATGGAATTATCGATGGCATTCCGCATGTAAGCTTCGTTATCATCTGAAAGAGAGCGGCCGGTGATAATTTTCGAAATTTCCCCTACGAGATAACCATGCACAATAAAAGAAATCCTGCGGGCATATTCGGGAGAAATTTTTTCATCGGCGATTTCATATACAACCGAGGCCATTTTATCATGAGTGTTATGACCCTCCCGGGTAATCTTTTCGCCAAATTCTCCCGGAAGCATTTCGAAATGAAGAAAATAATACCAGCCCGGGTTTTCAAATGCCCAGTGAAACATTGTGGTGATAATGTTTAACATTGTGTCGCGGTAGCCGGTGGATTTTTCGGCGCTTTGAACAAGTTCATTTGTGTAAAATTCCAGAATTTTCACCCTCGCTTCAATAAATATATCATGCAGATCGATAAAATAATTATAGATATTTGGTGAAGCGCAGCCTGTTCTTCGCGCTATTTCAGAAAGGGTTACTCCGGCCGAACTTCTTTTTTCACCTATCAATTCAAGAGTTATCTCAATTATCTTCTCTTTAGTAACGTTATTTTTAATTTTTCTTTTAATTTTATTCTCCCGGGTTCTGTTTTTACACGCCAAATATAAACTATGAAACTATAGCCGCAAAACGTTTCAGAACAATATTTACCCCTTTTGAGAATGACCGTTTTCTATATGACTCACGCATGACCATATTCGCGAGAATTTTATATAACCATGCGGGAAGGGGGATGGATGGACGGGTGATCTTTTTAATGGTTTTTTCGGTGGGTTCCGTTCCCTGCTTTACCGCGTCGGCAAATTCAATTAATCCCCCCCTGAGGTTTTTTGTATAACGTGAAAGTTCGTTCAGATTATGCCCGTTCATTATTCCTCCCCGCCCGACAGGAAACCCGGCGGCATAAAAAAATCCCGATTCTTCGGCGAAATTTCTTACAATATCCAGCGCTATTTTATTGTGGTGACCGCAAAGTCCCGACTGGCAGAGCGCGTAAACCTGTTTTTTACCCGGCGCTCCCGGTTTTTCCCTGTTGTTATGTAGAAATTCAAGGAGATACATCATCTCATAAGGAAGTGAATCACCATAAAGGGGGAAAAGAAAAAAGAGTATTTCAGCGCCGGCGAATCGAGGCAGGTATGAATTCAAATCATTCATCGAATTTTTCAGAATTATCAGGTCATTCCCAGGCTCTCCCTCACCGATGGCTTTATATAAAAATTTTGCTGCCTGGTGCGTTGTGCTTTTTTCACCCCGGGGTGATCCGGAAATAATAAGAATATTGCTCATAACCTCCTCTTCTCGACAAAATTTTGAATTTCAGTTAAGTAATTTGCTTCGTCGCTAAAAAAGTTCGCGTAATCTTTCGTGTGCAGGTGATAAGCGTTTCTGGCGGTAAGCTCCCGAAAAGTTTCTTTGGCTCTTTCGGAGGGGGTTCCACAGCCCAAAGCAATAAAAGCAGGATAAGGCTGATCGTATCGTTTTTGTCTTCTGATTTCACCACCCTTTCTTTCAAAAAGATGTAACACAAGCTGGATAATAAGACGCGAAAAAACATTTGATACTTCTGAGGAATATCCCCCGAAAGTCACAGGGCAAATCAGCAGGAAAATGTCGCTGGAGATATACTTTCGCGGCAGTTCACTCACCCAGTCATTCAGCGCGCAGTGTCCCGGAGTGTTAAAAAAGCAGGAAAAACAACCGGTGCAGCGTTTTGTCTTTTTCCCGATGATCGTTATATGATCGATTTCGACTCCCGTAAAACGATCCTCCGGTAGTTTCACTGTCCCGGGGGAGCCGTCAAGAATTAGAATTTTCATTTATTAAGAACCCTGATTAATGGTATTAATTAACAGTGTTAATCTAATGAGTTTTTTATGAGATGTCAATGACAATTCAGGCGCTCTTTTCTTTTTACGGGAAATATTATTGCAATAATTTTTGTATAACGGTATATTTATGTTTTAGTTCTAATCAATAAATTTGCGGGGGTATTATGGAAGATATAAATATTCGACTTGAGAATGAAGCACTAAGAAAAGAATTTGTAATCAGGAATCTTGATCTCAACCAGATATTCAGAGACAATCCTGAAGATGCTGAGTATGAGAATAAAAGGATGCTTCATATTCTCGACTGGGTAAATAAATATAATGAGTTGAAAAGCCGCGAAAAAATGGAGAAGGAGGGGTACCTCTATCCACCTGTTGATCCCGACCTTGATCCGGATAATGACTGGTATATGTTTGAACGATGGATAAATGGACTCCCGGTACGAAAAACTTTGTGGGAACACATAAAAGAAAATTATGAAGTTAAGGACCCGGACACACTCAATGATTGTGAAATCGAGACTGAATGGGAGTTGTTTAAAGAGGCGATTCACGAAGCGAAGATAGAGGTAGGGCTGCATGAAACAATCCCCGCAAGACTGCAATACAAGTACATGCTTGGAAAACTTGAGCAGTTATATGAAATAACTTTTGCCGGCGGTTGGGTGATAGACGGTTGTTCAGGTTGTTGTCCGGAATGTATGCAGCGTCCCTGGTGCGACTCCGGACAGGATTGCTGCTGGCCCGAAGATGAAAAAGCGGGTGAGATATTTTATATCGATGAAGTAAGAAAATATGTATCCCCGAGCCCGGTATCGCTTGGCATTATCAGTGATATTCAGCAGAAGTTTGACGCAGATATGGAAAAACGTATGAAGGAAATTGATAATAATAAGGGGGAAAGGCCTTATTGTAAACATTTAATGCCCTTTTAATTATCTGATGAACTTATTAATTTAATATTCTTTATTTGTTGAATTCTGAGAGTAGAAAAAATATTTTTATTGTTTAGATTATATTGGTAAATGAGAAAAATTTTAATATATAAAAAAATATTCTTTTTTTTTAACTTAGAGGGAAGTAAATATTTCCCGAATCTTATTAATTATAAAGGAGGTTTTATGAAAAAATTGATTTTCATCTCGATTACTTTAATCCTGACAAACATTTTATATTCACAATATACCGGTTGGACGCAATATACCTGGGGTGATTCTGTAAGAGCGATTGTTGCTGACGATGAACAATTATGGATCGGCACCAATGCGGGGCTGGTAAAAATTGATTTGCAAACTGAAGAGCTTACATTCTGGAACAGCGCTAACTCGGGGCTTCCGTATAACTCAATTAAGGAAATGAGTTTATCGGAAGATGGTATTCTCTGGTGTTCAATGATTTTTAATGGCATTGCAAAATACGATGGAAATTCATGGAGTCATTATACTGAATCAGAAACAGGTCAGCCGTTGAATCAAATAAGTTGTCTGGCAACTCAACCGGGTGGAAAGTTGTGGTTTGGAACATACAATTATGGTATGATCTCATTTGATGGAACTGAATGGATAAATTACGCTTCAAATTTGCCCGAAAATTATATTGAAACAATCGCTATTGATTCAGAAGGTAAAAAGTGGATAGGCACTAATACCCAGGGGATAGCTGTTTATGATGATTTTACCTGGACTTATTATACCAACTCAAATTCGGGATTACCCCATTCATCAATAAATGTAATAGCTATTGATCAGGAAGATAATAAATGGATAGCCAACGCTGAGGGCATCACAAAATATGATAATATTGATTGGACAACCTGGAATGTCGATAATTCTAATCTTCCTCATGATAATATTATCGCAATTGATTTCAAACAAGATCAGCACGTCTGGGTTAATACAATTATTGGTCCCGCTGAATTTGATGGTGCAGATTGGACAGCATACTATCCTGATAGTATTGCATATTATAGATTACCAACAGTGGCCGTCGATAAAAATAATAACGTTTGGATCGGCTCTGAATTTGAAGGGATCGCAAAATATAATGGCAATGAATGGAGTTATATTCATACATCCAATTCAGGATTATCCCGCTATGCTGTAAATGAGATGGCAAAAGATAAAAATGGAACAATGTGGTTTGGAACAATGAATGATCTAATAAGTTTTGATGGTTCCGGCTGGAGTAAATATACATATCTTAATACAGGAGTCCCAATTGTCAATTTAATGGATTTAGCCGTTGGCGATGATAACTCAGTCTGGATGTGCGCTCAACTTTATGGAGTCATCTCTTTTGATGGCGATAGCTGGGAACTGTTTGATAACACTAATTCCGGACTCACAACAAACTATACATCAGTTGTTTCAATTGACACCGAAGGTAAAAAATGGATTGGTACTTTGATGGATGGAGTATTTATATATAATGACAATTCCTGGGTCCATTATAATACCTCTAATTCAGATATCCCGTCAAACGGTATATTGGCAATTGAATTTGATTTGGAAAATAATGCGTGGATCGGTACAAGTAACGGCGTAGCAAAATTTGACGGAAGCTCATGGACAATTTTTGATAAAACCAACTCCGGTATACCCGATAACAAGATCAACGAGATTGATTTCGAGCGCCAAAATATTTGGTTTGCCACTGATGGAGGTTTGGCTAAATATAATGGAACAGACTGGTCTGTTTATGACACTTTGAATTCGGGATTAACTGATAATCGACTGCTTGAAGTGGAAACTACTCCAACTGGCTCTGTTTTAACCGGCGGAGTTTTCAGCGGATTTATTGCAAAGGATGAAAACCAATGGCGTGTTTTTAATAATCAAAATTCCGGATTAAATGGGAATAGTATTCTTGATATTTATCTTGATGAAAATGATAAAATTTGGATAAGTACATATGCCGGCATTGCAATTTTAAGCGAAGCAAGTTTTCTTCCTGTTGAACTCACCAATTTCGAGGTAATTGTTTCAGATCAATCTGTTCATCTTATATGGACAACGGCCACTGAAACCAACAATGCAGGATTCCAGGTTGAAAGATCATATGATGCTGAAAATTTTGAACAAATCGGCTTTGTTGAAGGAAACGGTTCTTCAATCTGGAGCCACACATACAATTTTTATGATTATTCAGCAAAGGGAAACATAAACTATTACAGATTGAAGCAGATTGATTATGATGGTAAATACAATTATTCCGGGGTGGAAACGGTAGATCTAACTCCAGCCAGTTTTGAATTATTACAGAATTATCCAAACCCATTTAATCCAACAACGACAATATGGTTTAATCTTCCCATCGAATCAAAAACAAGACTTACTATTTCTAACATCCTCGGGGAGATTGTAATGGTGCCGCTAAACAAGGTATTGGAAGCGGGAAAGTATAAATTTGATCTTAATGCTTCCGGACTATCGACAGGAGTATATTTTTATACTCTCGAAACAAACAGTTTTAATCAGACCAAAAAAATGATTCTTATCAAATAGTATTATATATAATTGTTTTAAAAGCCAGAGTTCGTATATTCAGCTCTGGCTTCTTTGTACGTATTGTTTCTGGCTTTTTTCAGACAATGTTAAATAATAAATTCCCTTACCATTACTTTTGTTCAAAAAATTGAATAGATTTACGTTTTCTTTTTATTATATAGGTTTGTTGTTAAATATAACTAGTGCCAAATAAATGTTTCATTTCCAATTTGAATTGAAAGAAATTAATATTTACAGAATTCTTCATTGTTGATTTTAATCACAGTAATTCGGCAGGCTAAGCCCGCGGAAAACTTTATTTTCCCAAAAACAGAATTACTTTTGTTTTGGAGTTAAAATCCCGCAAATTCACAATACTTGAAAATATTATTGGTTAATAATTGGTAATATTCTTCGCTTTGTTTGCGGCACGGTTGGATTACGATTACTACCTTTACAGTTTTATTCCGGACAAAATGGATAAGCCTTATCTTATTAAGAAATTATTGTTATATTTAGTAACCGAAACTCCTCACAATTTAGGCACAGCATCAAACAGCTTCAAGAGAATATTTTGTTTTTTAGTTCTCTCATTAAACATAATTTCCCCATTATCATACCTGATAGCTTTAAGTTTTGACAATTCAAGTATTACTCTCTCAAAACTAAAATCCTCGTTCATCTTAGCATCTTTAAGAATTTTCAATATCCGCATTCTTAACAATAGTGATATTAACCCAATTAACATCAATCCCTTCAAAGCTTCATTACTATGAACATAAGGTGTTGTTATTCCAAGATCGTTTTTCAATATATCGAAACTCATCTCTATTAGTTGTTTGCTTTTGTACAGAGAAAGGCACTCCAATCCATCAAAGTTTCCATTATAAGCAAGATAGAATATTCCTTGTTTTTTTATCCGCTCTTCCACAAGAGACTCATTTATCCTTACTTTGACTTTATCTTCCTGGGTTGTCACATTAAAATATATTCTCAAATTTCCTGCCTGCTCACTGACTGTAGTTTCAAATTTTTCATCAACTAGAATCTTTTCAATCCGGGATTTTATTCTCAGAAGCCTCTTATAGAAAGTATCCTTTTCCTTCTCGGCTCTTTTAGCGTTATAATATGCATATCCTTTTAACGCCTTTCCCCCTGTGTTGATTATGACTTCCTTTATAAATATCACTTCATCTTCAAACAGGACTCCATTTGCTATTTTCCCAATTTCTCCGGCAATATCATTTGTCAGTTCTTTTATGGCCTTGTATCGTTCTGGCACAGCGATAATAAACTGTGACTCCGATCCGCAGAGTTCTAAAAGGTTTGGGTTTGAGTAAAACCCTCTGTCTAAAATAAGTGAGATTTCTTCAAATTTATTTTTTTTCAGCCTTTTTAAGGTATTGCATAATGTGCTGACATCCCGAAGGCTTCCTGGATATAATTCATAAGCTATTGGTATTCCATCATCTTTGTCTACGATTGCTGAAAAGTTGACTTGGGGAAGGTCTTTGACATCCCTGCAATATCCCCATTCCAGCAAGCTTATCAGTTCACTATATGATGAAATCGATGTCAGATCATAATATAGAGTTCTTTTGCTCTTCAATAATTTTATCAGATGAGCTGAGAGTTTTTCACCTAACTTGCTTTTTCCTATATCTGAAAGCAATCGGCTTATTGTCTGGCTACTAAGAGCTAATTTCCCATACTCATTATTAAGGTAACTTGATTCATACCAGATTTGTGTATCACTGAGAGATAAAGAAGAGAGTGTTTTACAAACAGATAGAACGATAATTTGTCTGGCTCTGGACAGATCAAGTTCTGATTTCAAAAACTCTTCGATTTTATAACTATCGAGTATTTTTATCAGTGGCAACAATTCGCCATAGTTAAGAACATCTTTGGGCTTTTTTTCTCTAACCTTAATTGTTTTATCGCCGACTTTTTTTCCAAGATATTTACTGCGCTGTTTTGTATTCTTGGTTTTGGGATCATAATAGGGGGTGATTTCATATTCATATTCTATGCCGTTGATAATTTTAGTTCTTATGAAAGATTTCATGTTTCCTCAAGCTTGTGCCTATATAGGCACAAGATACAAAAATATATTACTATTTTCAACTCTTTTGTTTACTATAAGTTATCTTTTCTTTGTTGCTTTGATGTGCCTATTTTTTGGGGAGTTTCGGTTACTAACTGATAATTATTTTGATTTAGGATTCCCCGCTTTGTTGCATTATGTTATTTGTTTCATTAAATCTGCTGCCGGTTCTAAAATCGAAGGCACGTGAGCGACTATCGAGGAAGTCCGAAATTATGAAGCGGAAGAAAAAAGTTCGGAAAAAGATTCCGGGGAGCAGGATATTCGTCAAATAATTGTAACCATTTAAAAACAAAAAATCCCGGTAAAATGCCGGGATTAGTACCCACGACAGGATTCGAACCTGTGACCTACGGTTTAGGAAACCGTTGCTCTATCCTGCTGAGCTACGTGGGCATTATTTGAACCTGTAAATATAATTTTTTTCAGAGAAAGTTGCAATTGTCAGCAGCATAGCTTTATAACGGACCGGCAGGGAAAAACAAAATCCGGCTGCCTGAGGAATAATTATATATTTAAAATTTTTATGAAAGTTTCGACAAAACATTGGCATTTCGCGGAATTTCTTACAATTTCTGCCGGATTTTGAAAAAATATTAAATCTTTGCGCCATTGAGGGTATTTCAACTGAAAAAAAAAGCTGAGCAGCGGAATTTGACTTAATAATATTTTAATTGTTTGAATTTGAATTTACTTTTCTAAATATCTACCTTTGAATGATGATTTTTAATAAATTTTGGAGAAAAACATGACTACTATTGAATCAATAGTCGCGCGCGAAATACTTGACTCACGCGGAAATCCCACAATTGAAGTTGAAGTTTTACTGGAATCAGGCGCGATCGGAAGAGCAGCGGTGCCGAGCGGCGCTTCAACAGGTGAACATGAAGCGGTTGAACTTCGTGATGGTGATGACAAAAGATATCTTGGAAAAGGTGTTCTTAAAGCGGTTGAAAATGTAAATAATGAAATAGCCAATGAGCTTCTCAGCGTCATCGCCGACGCCAGCGACCAGGTATTTATAGATAACTTCCTGATAAGCCTTGACGGCACACCGAACAAAGCCCGCCTGGGCGCCAACGCTATGCTGGGTGTATCTCTTGCGTGCGCCAAAGCATCAG
This sequence comes from Melioribacteraceae bacterium, assembly GCA_963677445.2. Lineage (GTDB taxonomy): Bacteria > Bacteroidota > Ignavibacteria > Ignavibacteriales > Melioribacteraceae. The sequence goes on from CAXXGF010000064.1 coordinate 92,031, forward strand.
CCGAAACATTCGGAATGCCCCTCTATCGTTATATCGGCGGAACAAACGCTAAAATTCTCCCTGTTCCGATGATGAATATTCTGAATGGCGGAAGTCATGCTGACAACACTGTTGATTTTCAGGAGTTTATGGTAATGCCTCACGGAGCCGAAACATTCGCCGAAGCACTGAGAATGGGCGCCGAAACTTTCCATAATCTGAAAAAAGTATTAAAAGCCAAGGGTCTGAATACAGCAGTTGGCGATGAAGGAGGTTTTGCTCCTAACCTCACATCAAATGAAGAGACACTTGAAGTTATCCTCGAAGCAATAGAAAAAGCAGGCTACAAACCTGGTGAAGAAATAAGCATCGCTCTTGATGTCGCGTCAAGCGAAATGTTCATTAAGGAAAAAGGTATTTACCGTTTCTTCAAATCAGACAAATCAGAAAAAACTTCTGACGAAATGATTAAAATCTACACTGACCTGGTAAATAAATATCCTATCGTTTCAATTGAAGACGGACTGGATGAGAATGACTGGGAAGGCTGGAAAAATCTTACAGACGCTATCGGCGATAAAGTTCAGCTCGTGGGTGATGATCTTTTTGTAACCAATACCGACAGACTCGCGACCGGCATCGAAAAAGGAATAGCCAACTCAATCCTGATAAAAGTTAACCAGATAGGCACACTTACAGAAACTCTCGACGCGATTGAAATGGCCAAGAGAGCAGGATATACTTCTGTTATCAGCCACCGCTCGGGTGAAACTGAAGACACAACTATCGCTGATATCGCTGTCGCTACCAACGCCGGCCAGATCAAAACCGGATCAGCCAGCAGAACAGACAGAATTGCCAAGTATAACCAGCTTCTCAGAATTGAAGAGGAACTTGAAACCGAAGCTGTTTACCCCGGATTGGGAATTGTAAATTATTCCGCGTAATTCCCTCTTTTAGGGTTTTTTAATACCTCGCCCTTTTATATCTTTACTATGCGCTATATTTTTTAAACGCCTGCTTTCCGGCAGGCGTTTATTCCCTTTTTAAATTATGGATACGAGGTGTTATTATGAAGGAAAATAATCTCGAGCGGGTAAATCAGCTCATAAAAGAATATGAAATTGAAGTTATAGACATTAAAGCCATCGACCTTACAGGAAGGCTGCATCATATTTCACTGCCGGTTTTTGAAGGTATAATGGAAAAACTAATGGAAGACGGAGTCGGGTTTGACGGCTCAAGTTACGGATTCCGCAAGGTTGAAAACAGTGACATGATTCTTGTCCCTGATCTTGAAACAGGACTTATTGATCCTTTCCGTGAAGCCCCCACACTCAGCTTTTATTCACACATTCTTCTGACAGATGACCCAAGGTCGCCATTTAACCAGGACGCGCGGCTGATTGCCAAAAAAGCTGAGAAAATTCTCAAAGAAACCACAGGCGCCGATAAATCGATGTGGGGACCCGAATTTGAGTTTTATATTTTCTCAAAAGTTGAATATGACACCCGTACCGCGACCTCCTATTACAAGGTTGAACATGAAGAGGAGTTCTATAAAAAAGCATACCACGCCGCCAATCCTTTTGATATTTATGATGATTTCCGTGATGAAGCCTGCGCGCTGCTCGATCAGAACGGGATAAAAGTAAAATATCATCATCATGAAGTCGGGGAAAGGGGCCAGCAGGAAATAGAAACCTATTTTTCCGATCTTCTTTCAACAGCGGATAATATTGTTACTGCAAAATATCTTCTTTTTAACCTGGCCTGGGAACATGATCTTTCTTTAACTTTTATGCCTAAGCCGATGTACCAGCAGGCGGGCAACGGAATGCACCTCCATATGTTCCTCACAAAGGAGGGTCAGAACGCCTTTTTCAAATCGGGTGAATACCTGAATATGAATGAGCTTGGCCGCTTTTTTATAGGCGGCATACTCAAACATGGCGCGGCGCTTTCGGCATTTACCAATCCCAGCACTAACTCATATAAACGGCTTGTGCCTGGTTTTGAAGCTCCTGTCGCGCTTGTTTATGGCGGCGGAAACAGGGCCTCGGCTATCAGGATACCACGTTATGTTAAAAATCCCGCCGAAACCCGCTTTGAGTACCGCCCCTCCGACGCCACAGCTAATCCTTATCTGTGCTTAAGCGCTCTGCTGCTCGCCGGTATTGATGGTGTGCTGAATAAAATTGATCCGGTTAAGGAAGGTTTTGGTCCTTATGATAAAAATATTCAGGAGATGGCTGAAGATCAGAGTGTCAGGTTCCTCCCCCGCAACCTGCAGGAAGCTATCGACGCGCTTGAAAAAGATAATGAATTCCTTAAACGTGAAGGCATTTTCAGCGATGAGCTTATCGATCAGTGGATAAGTATCAAACAGGAAGAGATCAAAGCGATTGGCACAATGCCCCACCCCTTTGAGTATAAAATGTATTATAATTTATAAAATTTTTAGGGGGAGCTGGTCAGCTCTCCCTTATCTTATATGCCTTCTAAAATCCATTGAATCATGAAGTATTCTTATTATTTCAATCCCCGCTGAAACCTTTTTACAAAAAATCTGATGTTTTCCGCAATGAAAACTTGAGGGAGAGCCTGAAAATTCAAATCGGCTTTTACCAGGTTCAGGATTTTCGCATAACATGTTGAAACAATTATCCAGGGAGAGAAGATATTTTTTGGCTTGTATTTTCCCCCATTTCTGATAAGTATAGGACCATATATTGTCAAGATCCTTATCTGCTGATTTCGTAAGTTTATATTTATTCATCCCTGATCAGGTTTTGTTCATTCGCTTCAATGATATCCTGAACTGTCCGTTTACTAAACTCACCTGCGTTGGCTTCTTCCATTCCTCTGGAAACCTCTTTATTCAATTTTACATATTTTACCAGGTCTCTTTCTGATGCAGATAGTATTGCTTCACGAATAAATTCATCTGAGTTATTATAAAGGCCTGAAGCTATTTTTGATTTTATAATTTCTTCCAGCTCCGGGGATATAGTAATTTCCATCATTTTCTCTTTTCTGATTACAAATATGATTTTTTAATATCGCTTAAAAATGAAATAATTGCAAATTAATTGTTGTTTCATGGAATTGAAGTTTTCAGTGAAATGCTTTGAAAAAGGCTCTCCTTTTAACGCTCTGTTCATTTGGTTTTTTTAATCCCGAAAGAATGAAATGATTATAGAAGATTGGGCAAATGAACCATACAACAACCCTGGAAGGGTGATATATTTACTATTGATTGTATTTCGCCTGACCGGTTTTTATCTCACCCATTCAGGATTGGATAATATGGTTGATTATTTCAATTCCCATAATCCTGTTATCCCTTCAGGATTTATATACTAAGTCTATTTCGGAATTATTATCATTCTTTCGATTACGGGTAATGTTCACTCCCGGCGGGATGTTCTATGAATGTGAGTGCAATTCTCATATTCTGCCATAAAGTGCAAAAAATTCATTAGTGGGGCGCCAAATTCAAATTAGCTGAAATAGTCAATTGCGTTGGTTTATTACTACTGCTTAAATATGGTTTGTCGGTATAGTTGTCGGTGTAAATGACGGTGTAATTGTCGGAGTGCTTAAGGAACTGATTGAACCAACTACACATAATCTTAAAATACTCATTAAAGTGATTATTTCAAATGAAGGGCAAAATTTACCTGAATATCACAAATCAATAAACCTGGGAAGTAAGCGAACTATGGAACGCTATAGTGAAATAACCAGGGAAGAAGAAAAATACAAATACAAGGTAATAGATTCAGAACTCCTGATCCCGGCTATAAAAAACAATAACTTACATGGATTCATTCGCAAAATAAAATCACGGGATAGAAGTCTGGAAGAAAGTCCCGCCAGGGATTCTCCGCGGCGAACAGGCGGACAGTATTCCCCAGTAAATTGATGGTCAAATAAAATTTTGCCATTTTGCGTAGAATTCAACTCCTTACGGAGTAATCATAATCCCAGCCCACTCCGGGAAAAAATGAACAACATAAAAATAATATCCCAGGCCTGACACGCAACATTTTTGTGGGACACGCGGGACGAATTCACCGGCTAATATTTTACGTTATATGGCAAATTGTTTTCTCAGTTACATGGCAAATGTAGAAAAGGGAGTAGATGACAAATTTTATCCTTTTCCTGTTCTTAATGTAATTTATATTGGAGAGTGATACGGCATTTATTTTGGCAGGAAGATATTGATAAACGGTTAATATACCGATTTCGGAATTTTGGAGAGTATGAAGGTTCGTGGAAATTACGGACTCATCCCCGGCGGGGAGTTATCCGGGTTGTTAAAGAGAAAACTCGGCGCTGCCGGCCGGGGCCTTCTCCTTCAAAAATTAACTATTGCCGGTTTTGTTCAGTGAAAATTAATTTGTTCTTCTCAAAACCGTTTTTTCGCAAAATCGTAAAAATTTCTTCTTTTGCCGCTTCTTCTATTTCAGGCGTTCTGCTTAAAATCCAGGCATATTTACGGGATGGGGTGCCTACAACCGCCCAGTTGTAATCTTCATCAAGTCCGATAATCCAGTAATCACCCCAAAAGAGGTTGATTCCGAAAATGCTTACAAAACTTACTTCGAGCTTTGAGTTTGTTTTTGTATCAACTATTTCGGCTATGCCTTCCGATTCATCATATTCACCATCCTCTTCAAGGCATCTGTTGAGGACAGAAATAGAACTGTCTTCTTTCAGACTGTAAGTCGCTGTAACGTTACAATCACAATCACTCTGAAAACTATTGGGCAACCTGGCAATTTCATACCAAAGGCCCGCATACTTTTCAAGGTCAACATAACCAACAACTTCAGGATCTGAAGAAAGCTCCTGACCTGATGCCTGAATATGAAAGAATATCAGGAGCATGTAAACAATCAGAGCT
>CAXXGF010000065.1:0-24576 GCA_963677445.2 Melioribacteraceae bacterium
TTATAAAAAGGTTGTTGAGTGAACGTCTGGCCGGCTATGAAAGGGAAAGGGAATTCCCGGGAATATAGAAAAATACAAACCTTTCGTGATGTTAATTGTCGGCGTAAATGGCGCAGGAAAAACGACAACAATCGGCAAGTTAGCCTATAATTTCAAATCTGCCGGATTGAAAGTTGTCATTGGGGCCGCTGATACATTCCGTGCCGCCGCTAATGAACAGCTTGAAGTTTGGGCGGAAAGAGCCGGAGTTGATATTGTGCAGAGAAAATCTGGTTCGGACCCGTCATCAGTGGCTTTTGATACTCTTAACGTAGCTAAAACCTCAGGCGCCGATATCGTTTTAATTGACACAGCGGGCAGGCTGCATACCAAGAGTAACCTGATGGAGGAATTAAAAAAGATAAGAAAAGTTCTTTCTAAAGTTCTCGACTATGCTCCGAATGAGGTTCTTTTGGTGATAGATGGCAATACCGGTCAGAATGCCCTGGTTCAGGCGAGAGAATTCTCAAAATATACTGAACTTAGCGGACTCGTTGTAACAAAACTGGATGGAACAGCAAAGGGAGGAGTAATTTTTCAATTGTGCAGTGATCAAAATATCCCTGTCAGATTTATCGGTGTCGGGGAAAAAATTGATGACCTTCAGAATTTTGACCCGGATAGTTTTGTGAACGCACTATTTGATTCCCCGGATAACGAATCATAGGCGTCTAATTGAAGAAATACTTTTTTTGGTTAATCCCGCTTCCGGAAATGGAAAAGGGAAGAGAACGTTGCGGTTTTTGACAGATAACCTGTCAAAAGTGAATATAGATTACCAAATATGCGAGACTCAAAAACCGGGACATGCTTCAGAAATAGCCTCTGAACTTCCTCAGGATATTGATGTTCTGGTCGCTGTCGGAGGTGACGGGACACTGAATGAGATAATAAATGGAATTGACCCGCAACGAAATCTTGTTCTTGGTTTAATCCCGGCTGGTTCGGGAAATGATTTCGCGTTAAACCTGGGATTATCCCGTGATCCGGAAGACAGCCTTAACGTTTTATTTAACAGCGAAGTTGTTTGTAAAAATATCGATATTGGAGCAGTTGAAATTTCAAACGCCAATGGAGATATTTCCCGCAAAAGATTTATTAACAGTCTTGGCATAGGATTCGATTCAAAAATTGCTTATTTATATAACAAGAATCACTTTTTAACCGGCCTTTCCGGTTACCTTTTTGCCGGCTTAAGAGCTCTCTTCGACTTCAGATATATTAATATGGATATATCAACAGAACAGGAAAACTTTTCGGGTGATAAATTACTGCTGACAGTTTCGAACGGTAAAACCTCCGGAGGCGGTTTTTACCTTACACCCGCGGCAAAAATTAATGATAAGATGCTTGATTACTGCGCTGTTGATCCTGTATCAAGATTCAAACTGCTGAGAAGTTTTTACTCTGCCATAAATAAAAATATTGAATCGAACAGAGAGGTTAGGTTAGGTAATCTGAAAAACGGCAGGATCAAACTTGGTATTCCATATTATATACACACCGATGGTGAACCTGTCGCTAAGGTTACCGAACTGAAAATAACAATGATTCACTCAAATCTGAACTTCATCTCAAAACAGGAATTATAGATATGTTTATGAAGAAGCCTAAACACAGGATTTTTGATTATTCTCCGAGGTATTATAAACCTGAAGATGATGAAAAAGAAAAAAGGAAAAAAAAGCTTAAGATCAGGTATAGCAGAAAAGCAAACAGAAGAAAAAACTCATCAGTTTTTTTTATTCTGGTACTGCTAATAATATTATTCTTTTACCTAAAACTTAATGGTATTATCTGAGATTGGGGGAGCATTTAGTTTACATAATATACATTATGCGACAATTATGTTGTTTTATTCCTTCCTTATAATTCCTCGTTTTGCCGGATGAACACCTCTTTCTGATACCTGTTAAGCAGATTATTCCTTGTTACTATCCCTTTGATTTTCCGACTTTCCTTATCGAGCACAACAATATATTCCAGATCGTTGTTCTCCATAATTGTTAAAGCTTCCTCGGCGTTATCATCTTCATGCATGGTTACCATCTCTGATGTCATCACATCTTTGGCTACGAGAAAACCGGTTATGCTTCTTGTATCTTCATCCATAATTACATCTCTTAAATGCTGGAATGGAATTGCTCCTGTATATTGTTCTTCCGCATTGGTAACCAGGATGGAATTAAATCTTGCCTTTTTAATTTTATCGAGTATTTTTTTGAAATTGATATATTCGTGCACAACATCAAATCTTCTTTCGAGCAAGGTGTTAAGACTGATTTTTTTCAGTATATCAACAGTACGACCATAGATATCGATTTCTTTACCTTCACGGCTGAACTTGATAGAATAGAGAGACCCTTTAAGAATTGATTTAGATACAGTAGTGGAAATAATAATTGTCAGCATTAAAGGCAGTATCACCTGGTAATTGTCAGTCATCTCGAATGTCATAATCAACGCTGTCAGGGATGCGTGCGTGGTGCCGGCGACAACTCCTGCCATACCCACAAGAGCATAAGCTCCGGGCTGGGCTGACATTTCCGGATAGATTATGTTGATCACCTGCCCGAATGCCGCTCCCAGCATAGCCCCTGTAAAAAGACTTGGAGCAAAAGTTCCGCCGTTGCCTCCCGAACCAATAGTGAGAGCTGTCGCAATAGGCTTCATCAAAAGCAATAGGATTATAAGGTCCAGCCCTAATTCATTCAGGAAAACTCCATCAATAGCAATATGCCAGAAACTGTAAATCCCCGGCAGAAACAGCGCGATAACTCCCACCATAAGTCCGCCGACAGCAGGCTTCATAAAGGACCGGACTTTTACATATTTTTGGAACAGATCTTCAATTTTGTAAAAAACTTTGACGAAATAAACCGAAGCAAGCGCACACAGAAATCCGAGAATAATATAAAAAAGTAATTCGATGTTATATGCGAGTGTGTAATTATCAAGCCGGAATATTGGCTGATTACCGAGGAATCCCCTCGATAAAGCAGTCGCGAAGACTGAAGCGATGATAATAGGGCTGAAAGTTTTGGCTCTGAAGGTTTTCAAAATCACTTCAGTGGCGAACAAAGCTCCTCCAAGGGGCGCGTTGAATGCCGCTGATAAACCAGCCGCGGCGCCGCAGCCAACAACAATTTTCAGTTTTTCTCCCGGAAGATGAAGAAACTGACCGAAAGCCGACGCGATTGAAGCTCCTATCTGAACTATAGGTCCTTCCTTTCCCCCCGCGCCGCCTGTGCCGATACTGATAGCGGAACCGACTATTTTTTTTATCGCGATTGTTCCTTTTATCACTCCCCCTTTATTGGCAATAGAATCGATTACATTGGGAATCCCCTCCCCTTTTTCTCCTTTTTCGAAATAATGAGCCAATAAACCGACAAGCAAACCTCCGACTGCCGGTATCAAAATGATAAGAAGAGATACTATAGTCGTATTTCCATCCAGAAGGCTTTCCAACCCGAAAGCTGAACCGGGAAGATCAAAAAACAATTCCTTTATTATATCAATAGCATTATGAAATATTAATGCTCCGATTCCGGCTAAAATGCCGGTAATACCACCAATAATTAAAAGATAATTGTCCTGTTGTATAGATAACCTGGCAAAAAGCCTGTTAATCCTCTTCCCGGCTTTCTTAAATTTATTACCGGTAGACCCGAATGCTTCCAATTTTCAGCAAATCTCCCAAATCAATATTTATAAAATCCTTCACCCGATTTTCTTCCAAGTTTACCGGCCGCGACCATTTTCCTCAATAAAGGACAAGGGCGGTATTTGGGATCAGCAAAGCCGTCATGAAGCACATTCATAATGTCAAGACAAACATCAAGGCCAATAAAATCGGCTAATGTCAAAGGACCCATTGGGTGATTCATGCCCAGTTTCATGACAGCATCAATATCTTCAACCGAAGCTACTCCTTCGTAAAGCGCGAAAACTGCCTCGTTTATCATCGGCATCAAAATTCGGTTGGAAATAAAACCGGGATAATCCTGAACTTCAACAGGTATTTTATTCAACGCGGTTGTCAGCTCTTTAATCGCGTTATATGTCTCATCACTTGTCGAATATCCCCGGATAATTTCCACCAGTTTCATTACCGGAACAGGGTTCATAAAATGCATTCCAATGAATTTTTCAGGCCTGCATACCATGGAAAGTTCTGTTATGGAAATTGATGAGGTATTTGACGCAAATATAGAATTATTGTCAATCAATGTGTGTAATTTACTAAATAAAGCCAACTTAAGTTCTTTATTTTCAACAATAGCTTCAATAACCAGATCGGTGTTTTCAGGCATTCTGTCAATACCAACTACAGGTTTGATCAATGATTCTGATTTTTGTTTTAATTCCTCTGTGATAATCCCTTTTTTAATCTGGCGTTCCATATTTCTGGAGATAGTGCTTTTGGCTTTTTGCAAAATGTCTTCATTCAGATCGACCAGTAAAACTTCAAAACCGTTTAAGGCGAAGACGTGGGCAATTCCATTACCCATGGTTCCTGAACCAATAACTGCAATTTTTTTTATATCCATACCGGCCTCCGGGTGTTATTTAATAATAACAAATTGTGTAAATATTATCTGCGAGTTTCTTAACAGATAATACAAAAAAATCAGTTAAAAGAAAAACAAATCAGGGATCCTTCAATCATAGATGTGAAAATGAGGAAGATAACCTTGAATAACAGATAATGTTTTTTATCCGTTATTCAACTGAAGTCCATTTCAAAAGAAAGGCAGCATTTAAGTTTGCCGCAGGGACCGCTTAATTTTGCCATATTAGATGAAAGGTTCTGCTCATTGGCAAGCTGAGTTGTTATACGCTTAAAATTGTTCAGAAAAGAAGTACAACAAAATTCCCTGCCGCATGTCCCCATACCACCCATTCTTTTCGCTTCGTCCCTTACACCTATCTGCCTGAGTTCTATACGTGTTTTAAATTCGGCAGCGAGCTCACGCGCAAGCTCCCTGAAATCAACTCTGCCATCAGAGGTATAAAAGAAAAACAGCTTTTTCCGGTCAAACTGATAATGGATATCAACCAGCTTCATAACCAGTGTGAATTTCTCGACTTTTTCTTTAAATATTGGAATAGCCCTTAATTCATCACTAATATTTTTATTGAGCTTAGCCATATCTTCCGAAGTAGCCTTACGAATTACTTCCGGTATGGAATTATAATTAATGCCAAGCTGGCGGCATTTCAGATTAACTACCTCTCCCCTGTTCAGAATACGGGCAATTTCCACCGACTCATCAGCCTGAATTATAACCATATCATTGATTTCCAATTCCTGATCGGGTGAATATCTGGCAAGACAAAATTTATCGCAAAGAAGACCTTTGCATTCCACTTCCAGCAATTCAACATTTTCGTCTAAAATTTCAGCAATATCTTCAGATAAACAGCAACCTTCGCATATTTCATCCGGATTTTCTTCGGTAAGAGTTGTTGTTATCAGCTTTTTATAAACGTTGTTGTATTTGGAAGTGACTTTTTCGATAGTTTCCTCTTCGAGCACTGTGCCGCTAAGGAAAGATAAATTTATATTATACACACTAAACCTGCTTTTTACCAATAGTTGCTAATTCAAATATAATATTCATTAGTATTATATTCAAGCTGACATTTTGTTCGTGAGAGCTGAAAATTGTATCCATTTTAGTAAAAAGCGCTTCCGGCTCAACATGTGAAAATTTCTGTACAAATTTTTCAATTGTTTCCCTGTGGGAACCAAAATATATCTCATCAATTCCGGCCGAAAACTTCTTAAGATCGACGATCCATTTTAAGAGCATCTGCATTACATGTATAAAATTTTGAATTGAATTTTCTTCCATCAGATCAGCAGCAGAGTTAAAAGCTGTATTATACCAGCCGGCCAGAGAAAAACGAAGTATTGTAATCGTTTTATCAATCAGGAAATTTATATCATTTTCAACCAGTGAAACGGCTGTATCAACGGAGCCGTCAGAAAATATTGCCGCTTTCTCTGCGATTTTGCTCTCGACACTGAAAAAATTCTGAAGAATCTCCTTAATATCTTCTGTCGAAAGTGGATCGAATCTTATTGTCCAGCATCTTGAAATAATTGTGGGAAGTAGTTTTCCGGGGTCTGAAGTGGTTAAGATAAAAATAACTCTGTCGGGTGGCTCTTCCAGACTTTTAAGCAACGCATTCTGAGCCTGATCATTCATCAGATGCGCGTCCTCAATAATCACCACCCTGTAAGGAATATCAGTAAATTCAAATGAAATAAATTTTCTGATATCCCTGATACTTGAAATTTTGATATTATTCGCGCTGGGAATATTCAGCTTGTAATAAGGATTATTTTTTTTCTTAAGAAGTTCATCCTTAATCAGACCAATAACTTCAGCCTGGAGTTTGGCGGTAGGAGAGTCATCAGGGGTTTCTCCCCTTCCTCTCGGCAAAGGATATATATACTTGACATAAGGTTCGTAAAAAGATTTGATGCCCGAACTGATTTTTTGATAATTTTTTACATTCTTATTGAGATGAAGGGAGAATTCCAAAGCGGCAAAAAACTTTCCCCCTCCCCTGTTGCCTGTGAAAAGCAGGGCATGCGGCACATTACCGGAAGCAGCGATATTTTCCAGTAATCTGACTGCCCGCGCCTGTCCATATATATTTTTTCCCTGTTCCAAAACTCAGGATACCGGGTGTAGACTAGATATACTCATCATCATCATTATAAAAGAAATCTTCGTCACTTGGATAATCAGGCCAAATATCTTCAATTGATTCGTAGTATTCTTCTACTGAATCTTCGAGCTCCTGGAGATTTTCGATAACTTCATAGGGCGCTCCAATGCGGTCTGCATATTCGAGCAGCTCATCACGGGTCGCCGGCCATGGGGCGTCGTCAAGATATGAAGCTAATTCGATCGTCCAAATCATAGCGGGTTACTCCTGGGGATTAATCGATTTAACAATTTCAAATAATTTCAGATCATCAAACATAAAATTTCTGGGGTTTAATGCAATACCATTATGCCTGATTTCGTAGTGCAAATGTGGACCGGTAGTAAGATTTCCCGATTTTCCTGACAGGGCTATAAGATCACCCCGTTTTATCAACTGACCTTTTTTAACTAAAACTTTTGAGAGATGAGCAAATAATGTTTTATATCCAAAACCATGGTCAATTTCAATTGTTCTTCCGTAACCATCTCGTCTTCCTGTAAATATCACTTTTCCGGCGCCCGGGGCATAAACTTCTGTTCCAACCCTGGTAATAATATCGATACCATTATGCATTCTGTTGATCTTTAATATCGGATGAAGCCTCATTCCGAATTTATCACCGAATGCTCCGTTAGTCGGTTTAATTGCCGGAATGGCGTCGTAAAGCTTGTTATTGTATTTTAACGCTTCTTCCAGATCGGAATAGTTATTTTTTTCCAGGTTAACTTTACTGCCGACTTTATTAATATAAAAGTCAAGCTCATTTAATACAAAGTTCAATTCTTTAGAGCTGGAAGGATGAACTTCCGGGAATAGTCTTCCCCCAACACCTATTTCTTCATCGGTGCTTGTAATTGGATTCAAATTAAGACTAAGCCTGAGATCATTATTGACCCGGGTCAGATAATCCAATTCAGCGTCAAGTTCTTTATACTGGTCGAGCAGAGAATTAAAAATTCTCGAGAGCTCTCTGTTCTCTGCCTGAAGTGATTTAATTTTCGCGTCAGGATTGATGAATTCATTCAAAATAAAATATCCGCTGAAAATAAAAAATGTCAGCAGAATTGAGAAAAACACAGTAAGAAATACGAACTTCCTGTAGAAACTTCGTATTTCAATAAACTTGAGCTTATTCTTCGAAAAGTAATAAAATTGCTTCATAAGACGGATGCGAAGTTAATTAATAAAGCATACTAAAGCAAGTAAAAAATATCTGCTTTTATTATTCAAAATCATGCTCAAAATAATCAATAACCCTGTTAGTTTCGGTCTCTTTTTTCCTTATTGTTGTTTCAAGTCTTTTTTGTAATACTTTGGCAGGATCATACCCGTAATGTTTAAGCAGGTAATTGAGGGCAATTACCTCCGCGATAACAGTAATATTTTTCCCCGGCAATATTGGCAGCTTTATATGTGGTATTTCCACTCCCATGATATTGACGGAAGATTCATCCAGACCGGTGCGTGTATATTTTGAACTTTTATCCCAAACTTCCAGTTCGTTTACCACCTCCAGTCTTTTCTGGAATCTTATGGCCCTGATTCCAAACATACTCCTGACATCAATAAAACCAATTCCCCTGACCTCCATAAAATGCTGAGCCAGTTCGGTGCCGGCTCCCAAAAGTATCCCCTCACCTTTTTTCGTAAAAATGACTACATCATCGGCAACAAGGCGGTGTCCCCTTTCCACAAGGTCCAATGCGACTTCACTTTTACCAATGCCCGATTTCCCCATAAAAAGCATACCAACACCGTAAACATCCACAAAAGAGCCATGTATTGAAAGCCGCGGGGCAAACTGATCATCCAGAAAATCACTGATCAGATAAACAAGTTTTGTCGTGGTATACTCAGTTACAAAAATTGATACTCCATATTTAGAGGCAAGTTCAGTCATTTCTGCCGGAGGAGTATTTCCATTAGACAGGATAAGACAGGGAATCTCAAACCTGAACAATCTTTCAAGTGATTTTTTTCTTGATTCGCTGTTAAGCTGGTCAAGATATTTTATCTCGGTATTTCCAAATACCTGAACGCGCGTACAGGTGAATAATTCAACAAACCCGGCCAATGCGAGGCCGGGTCTGTGTAAATTCTGATCAGTAATCAAACGGTCGAAACCGTAAGGTTCAGTAATGAGTTTTATATTAAACCGGTCTTTTATGTTTTTGAAAAAAAACTCAACCGTTATATGTTTCTTCATTACAATATTTTCATTTGGCACTTTAATCATCTTTTCTTGGCAAGTTTTTTAGTTTTCAACTTTTTCAACTTCCTCGCGAGCTTATCGATAGCGGAACTGATCGATTTCATAAAGTCATCGCTGCTTTCAGAAACAGCGATAATCTGACCAGGTACCTTGAGTATGACCTCGGCATCCTTTATACTGTCTTTCATATGAGTAAAACTGAGGATAACATCAGCTTCCAAAATTTCATCATTATACTTTTCCAGCGATTTGAGCTGATCGTTAATGAAAGACTTCAGGGTGTCTTTAGCCCTAAATTTACGTGATGTGATATTGATATTCATATAACAACTCCTTTAAGATTTTGGGTGGGCTGTTTTATACGATTTTTTTAGCCGCTCCACACTTACGTGAGTATATATTTGAGTAGTGGATAAATTTTCATGTCCGAGAATCTCTTTAACTGCAATTATATCAGCGCCTTTGTCAAGCATATGGGTAGCGGCGGCATGCCTGAGAACATGTGGACTTCTTTTATTAATATCGGAAACTTTTGACAAATATTTAGATACTATTCTCTGAACCATGCGTGGATAGATACGATTACCCCTGACAGTTTCAATTAAAGGTGATCCGGAGGTTAATTTAGTTCTGGTTTTAAGATACTCCTTTATTAGCGCCACCGAATTATGTCCGAGAGGCACGATTCTTTGTTTTGATCCTTTTCCAAGAACCCTCAGGGTTCCTGCCTTTAAATCGAGGTCCCTGACATTCAACCCGCATAATTCAGAAACCCTTAGTGCACCACCATACAATATTTCAAATATTGTTTTTATTCGCAGCGCGTTACCTTTATTTTGTTCCTCATCTACCAACTTAAAAATATTTTTATAATTGTCAAGATGTATTATATCGGGAAGCGTTCTTCCTGTTTTGGGATTGGATATTTTTTTTGCCGGATTATCTGAACAATATTCCATCTTCATAAGAAAATTATGAAAAGTTCTTATGGCCGACAGCTTTCTTGATATAGTTGTTTTTTTATAATCAAATTTGCTTATCCATACCAGGTAAAGTTTTACTTTTTTTTCTGATATCAGATGGGGACCTGTTATTTTTTTCTCTTCACAAAATAACAAATATTGCGACAGGTCTCTGGAATATGATTTAACCGTATTTTCCGATACCCGTCTGACTCCTGAAAGTTCTGTTAAAAATTCCTTCAAATATTCTTTCATGATATTCATAAATTCCCAATCCGGAAAATGGTTGTATTGCCAAACGTATTGGTTTGTTCCCGATTTTGTTATGCCGCAGCAAAAAGCCTGAAAAATGCAGTTTCAGTTTATTGTATCAGTCGAGGAGAGCAGCCACCTGCTGCCGGGTAAAAATTCATCGTTGATATTCAGAAGTGATATATACACTGTCCAGTTTATATCATCTTTTGTTATTGTATCGCCAGGGAAAAGCATAAGCTGTTCGAGAACCATCTCGAAATCGACCGGTCCTAAAACACCAACATTATATAGATGCAGCAGGTAAGCCTCATTATCCTGTCCCAGAACTTCCTTTTCCTCTTCGGTAAGCAGCCGGAACCTCGCGTCTACCAGCCGGTTCTTTCTCGCTAATCTTTTATTGCCCAATATTTTATCATAGACCAGGCTGAATGCCGCGCTCACAATCTGTTTATCAAATTCTTTTTGCAGACTGAGAGATTTATTTACATCCTCAATCGGAATTTTTCTATTCAATCCATCCAGTATTCTTGCAACAACTTCAACGATTTTCTCTGTCATATATAAAATTATTCCATTGATGTTCAAATTTACAGACCAGTTTGTCTTCCAGCTCTTTCATTACTATTCTATTATCGGAGGTATTATCTTCATAACCTTTCATATGAAGTATGCCATGAATAATCAGCCTGAGAACCTCAGTTGATAAATTAACGCCATATTTTTCAGCATTCTCAGTGGCATCCTCAAGGGAAATAAATATTTCACCGTCAAAGGAATCGTTATCTCCCGAATAGTTAAAAGTAATTATATCGGTACTGTAGTCATGGTTTAAATATTTTTGGCCAAGCTGATGAATAGTACCGGAATCGATAAAGTTGATTTCAAAATACTCCAGTGAAAATTCCAGCTCGTCGCGCAATTGATAAACCAGCTTATGCACCTCGGCTTTTTTTATCCTGTAACCGGTACAGTTGCAATTTACATTTAAGTTTTTCAGCATCTCACAATTCCCGGAAATATAATTTATTTTCGAACCATACTTTTTATTGTTTAGCGGAAGCCTGGAATTTATTGAGTGATTCAACTGTAAGTTTCGTATAATTCATATATCTTTTTGCCGAAGCCTCAAAATCTTTAATTTCCGCGTCAGTTAAATCCCGCACAACCTTTGCGGGCACTCCGGCAACCAGTTTGCCCGAAGGAACGATATAACCCGGTTTTACGACAGCGCCCGCGGCAACCATCGAATTGGTTGAAACCACAGCCCCGTCAAGCACTATGGCTCCTATACCAACGAAACAACAATCCTCCAGTGTGCACCCATGCAGTTTCACGGCATGTCCGATGGTTACCCTGTCCCCAATGATAAGAGGATGTGTATTAACCGTTACGTGCAACATACTGCTATCCTGGATATTTGTCATCTGTCCAATTCTTACATGATTGACATCTCCCCTGATCACGGTATTATACCATACGGATGTGTCGGGGCCTATTTTGACATCTCCAATAATTTTCACCCCTTCGGCAAGAAAAACCGAAGGATCAATTTCAGGATAAAGTCCCTGGTATGGAAAACATTTATCAACAAATTTATTATTTTCAGCGCTCATGCTGATCTTCTTTTCCTCTCTTTAATATATCATCAATCTGATCGAATAAGCTGACTGCCCTGGAATATTGATTATCTTCCTGAAGCAATATATAATACCAGCCTTTATTTTTCCACAAATCACGAGCGATATAGGCTTTCAACCTGGATTTCATATATTCGATATCGCCAAGAATTTCTTCGCGCGAATACTTGACTCCGCGTGACTTAATAAATTTTAAAAATCGATCTATTTCATTATCTGAAAACTTAAACTGTTTTGCAAATTTTTTATAATTATCTTTATAGATATTGGCGATTTTATCCCTGTTTTTATCAAGATAGGACCTGATAAACTCGTAATAAAGATTCAAGCGCCTCAGAGTAACTGATACTTCAGGGAGAATTTTATTGGGTATTGTATAATCGGGAGTAATTCCGCCTCCGCCATAAACAGTTCTTCCTCCCGCGGTAGTAAAAGCGGGTCTGGATGAATCGGCCTCAGATTCATGCGCTCCGTTTTCCTCCTCTTTTTCTCCCTCACGATTCAGAACTTCCGTATAGTAGTTATCTTTATCATCCCACGGACGCTGTATAGCCCTTCCGGAAGGTGTATGATAACGTGATATTGTAATCCGCACCGCGGAATTATCGGGTAAAATAAAGGGTCTCTGAACCAATCCCTTTCCAAAAGAAGTCTCACCCACGATAAGCCCTCTGTCCCAGTCCTGAATGGCGCCGGCGACAATTTCACTTGCCGAAGCGCTGCCGCGGTTTATCAGCACAATCAGGGGAATTTCTTCAAAGGGTGTTTTTGTATTGGCAAAAAACTCCTCATCCATCTCAGCAATTCGTCCTTTTGTATAAACAATCAGTTTGTCGCCGTCAATGAATAAATCGGCCACCTGAAATGCCTGGGACAACAAACCGCCGGGATTATTCCTTAAATCGAAGATTAAATTCTTCAGTCCTTCGGCTCTTAGGTCGGCAAGCGCTTTCATAAGCTCAAGAGAGGTGGTTTCGGCAAACCGGGAAAGACTTATATACCCTGTGCTGTCATTTATCATCAGGGAAACATCTACCGAATAGATCGGGATTTCATCACGAATTATTGTAAAATCGAGCATTTCCCCCGAAGAGGGCCTGAAAATCGTAATATTAACAGTAGTTCCTTTTTCCCCCCGAAGGTTTTTAATTACTTCATCATTGCTGAATCCAATGCAATTCGTGCTGTCGATAGCGATTATTCTGTCCCCCGCGCTAATACCAAGGGATTCACTCGGACCGCCGCTTATTGGAGAAACCACATTGATGGTATCATCAATAATCTGAAATTCGATTCCTATTCCATCAAAATTGCCGCGGAATTCCTCCTCGACAATCTTCTGATCTGCCGGAGGAATGTAGACTGAATGAGGATCAAGTTCGTTAAGTATGCTTGTGATGGCGGCATCAACTAATTTTTTTGAATCTACTTCCTCGATATAATATTTCGAAGTAAATTGAAGAATACTTTCGATTTTTCCGACACCATCATCAACTTCATTCGGTACTAAAAAGTCTCTGACTTCAAGCCCGATTAAAACACCGAGCGCTACTGAAATTATTGTAAAAATAAACTTACTTTTTTTCTCTGCCATAAGATTATAATTTTATTTTAAAACCATATAAACTTCTCAAAATTTTCTCATGATAACCATTTGCCAAAATGTTATCATTAAGTGATAAATCCAACAACATAAATATCTGATTAAAAATTTCGTACTCAGCTTTTAATCTGTAGTAATGAAAATATTCCTTTACTCCATCTAAAAAATAGAGAGTAACATTGTCTCCCTCTCTGATACCCCTGTGTATATCACCGCCATAATTAATGATTCCGCCCGATTCATCTTCCCCATTCGCGCCATGTTCGGTAAATGAAAAGGAGGCGGTAATATCCAGTCTTTCGACAGGCCGCCAAAAGACTTTAAACATCATGGAATGACTGTTTGGCTGCAGGCTTGAAACAAGAGACAGGTCATAGGATGTATAATTGTTTTCCTCGAGCCTGTGAGTGAAAACGTAAGGTTCAATTCTAACATACTGAAATTCAAATTCCAGAGGAACACAACCATAAAATGGAGCGGCATAAATTCCGACATTCCACAGGAACTGGTTTTGATAACTTCCTTTCCCGATCGTGGAAAAATTCATATCATCAATCAGAAATGACCCGAATAATGAATAGCCCGGGTAAAGCCTGCTTTTAAAGTCAATAAAAATCATGGAATTATCCCGGTCCTGGTTAAAATGTTCAATACTCTTAAAGAAATTTAACGGATTGAGATAAGAAAGGTCGAAGGTTCTGTTACCGTATATGATTATCTCCCCCACACCAAAGCTGAATGCCGGACCAGGATTAAAACCAAAACGATGATATACCAGAACTTATCATCAATAGTTCTGATCGAACCCCTGACCGTATCAACAGAATAGTTGTATTCACCGAGCAGTTTGCCATGGATGTAAGAAAAAGTGAAAAATGAGTAATTCAAATCAAATTTTAAATAATCCATAGGAGGCGGTGTATCGGACAATATTGTTTTCATACTGCCGTAACCAGCCACCAAACGGTCCCTTCCTATTTTTACCGATACATTTTCACCGGTCCATGAAAGGTATCCTTCTGTCTCGTCAAAATATCTGCTGTTAACATTATCAGGGTCTATTTGGGAGAAATGAAAATTATATTGAAGAGAGGGCATTTCGGAAGGGATTATCCTGTCACCCATGAAAGTGCCATTCTGAGCTTTAAGGTAAAATGCGGTCTTATTATTAAGCGCCCCTTTTATTGAGCCGCCATAAGTTGTTATAAACGCATTATTTGAGTTGTCTGATATGAAATCATTTCTAAAACCGGACTTAAGAGAAGTGTGAAAGTTAATAAACAGTCCGTTGCCTTCAGAATCGTGAACTGAGTAAAGATATTTTTCTTTTTCCGAAAAAATCTCTTTAATCTTCAGCTCAGGGAAAATATTGCTAATTTTCTTTTTGGTTATTCCCGCTTCAAACTGAAATTCGATAAGCAGGTTTTTCAGCAGTTCCCTGTCAGAGTTATCCAACTCCTTTTTAATTTTTTCCAGTTCCATTAAATAGTGAACAACAGTTTTACTTGAAACAGGCAGTTCAACTCCTGAATAACCATCAATGAAACCAGCAGCTTCCATTCTGTTCAGAAAATTATTGACAGGGTGATCAAATGAAGGATTGCCCGCCTGAGCTAAGAGAAAAGATGGCATGAGCAGCAGAAAAAGCAGTAATTTTTTTATTTTCATATTTACCTGATTTGTTTCCATTCCCGGTTTAACGACCTTCCCAGAAAAATAACAAAGATGCTATTTAAAAGCCAGGATAAAAGTATCTTAAAATGGCCTGTCTTCCGATATCTCCGGGGAGATTCAAAGATGATCACATTTTTCAGAAAAAGCACAGGCCCTAAAGCTCTGACCCGTCTGAAAAAATCAAAATCTTCTCCGGCAGCAAGATTCTCTCTGAAGCCATTCAATTTCCGGAATGTTGATTTTCTCACTGCCTGAAATTCACCTCTCCCCATTCCCACTCCAATCAAATTAAGAAACCGGAAATATCTGTTGTAAAAACCCAAAAAGATACTATCGCTGAATTTGGATTCAGAGGGATGGACCATGATCTTCGATGTAATACCAAAGTATTTCCCTGATAAACCTTTTTCGGTTTCTTCGAGCAAAACAGAAAAATTTTTCAGAAAAATATCGGCATTTAAAAATATCAAAATTTCACCCGAAGCAGCCTCGGCGCCCCTGTTTCTACCCCCGGCAATTGTTTTTTTGCTGCTTTTATCTAAAACTACTTTATCGGCGTATTGTCCCGCGATAACAATGCTTTTATCAATGCTTCCGCCGTCGCATACAATAATTTCATAATTATTTTTTTTTCTTAAATCATTTTCTGTAAGCTGCTTTAGCAAACGGGGTAATAATTTTTCTTCATTGAGTACAGGAATAATTATACTAAATTTCAACAGCTCTCCATTAATAACAGATAGCAAAAAAAGCGCCGCCGCGGTTAATTCTTACACCGGGCATAGGGAAATGGAGGTAGTTCAAAGTATTTTTTACCACCTGCCAGAAATTGCCATGCAAGGGAAGTTCTTCGGCATCCAGGTCTAAGGCAATATAAATATCCCTGTTGCCGCCCCCTGATCCATCAAGATCGGAGACACCCATACCCACTGACAGCATCATAAAAGAGGGCCAGTATTGAGCCAATTTATCCGGAAGAAGCCTCTTCATCCTGAAACCAAGCCACATTTTCTGACCTTCATAGTCATCCATAATATTATGATCTTCTTTCTCACCATTGATCAGCTCTTTTGTAGGCCAGTAACTGAGTCTTGGCTGGAAATTTTTCAAATATGGGAAATAGTACTGGGCGACAGAATACCCGGCTCCCAGCACATCCGAAACCGCGTCTCCGGGGGAAAAACCCCATTTAGGGCCATAACCATCCTCATACTCAACATACAACTGAAACAGAAGGGCTGCTGTGGAGCCATATATCGCTGCCAGATCGCCTCTGACATTAGCCCCCTCCAGTCCGATGGAGAATGCGTGCGCTAATAGATAGGTGCCGTAAAAATGGCCGTATTTATCAATCCACAACGCGTAATCCCAATCATTCGCGAAACGAAATTCTCTGGCGTTTTCTCGCCACCACGTATTGGCATAATAATTCCTGACCGCCAGAACAGCCGTTCCTGTGGCGATACCTATACCGGAAAGAAGATAGTAGTTCACTTCAATATCCAGCGGATTTTCAAGTTTTGGAGTTTTATCTGAAAAATCCAGACTGGCCGGCGCATCACTTTTAATACCGGCCGGTAAAAGTCCAAATTTTTGTGGATAAGTTAATTCTGCCATTTCAGATTGTGAATAACAAACTGCTGACAAAACAAAGAGTAAAACCACTATCTTTTTCATCCTTCGGCATTGCTCCCTATTTAGTTCTCGACCGCATGTGTGGAAAAAGAATTACATCCCTGATAGAGGGCTGATCAGTTAAGAACATTACCAGCCTGTCTATACCGATACCCAAACCCGCTGTCGGGGGCATGCCATATTCGAGGGCGTTGATGAAATCATTATCAATGATCTGAGCTTCATCATCACCAGCTTCCTTCAGTCTTGTCTGGGCTTCAAATCTTTTCCTCTGATCGATAGGATCATTAAGTTCGGAAAAAGCATTGCATAATTCTTTTCCGATAACAAAACCTTCAAAACGTTCAACAAGCCCCTCCTTCTCCCTGTGTTTTTTGGCAAGCGGAGAAATTTCGAGGGGATAATCGATTACAAAGGTTGGCTGAATAAGATCTTTCTGAACAGTCACTTCAAATAATTCATCAATCATCTTGCCTTTATTCATACCCGGTTTAATCTCAACCTCATACTTTTTAAGCGCGGCTTTCATCTCTTCTTCACTTGCTGTGAGAACATCAATACCGGTCTGGTTCTTTAACTCACCAACAAGTGAAACCCTGTTCCAGGGAGCTTTAAAACTTATTTCCGCGCCATCTATCGTAAATTCGGTTGTACCAAAAATATTCATACATACATCGGCAACCATAGTTTCAACAAAATTCATCATCCACTCATAATCCCTGTAAGCGACATAAACTTCGAGCATTGTAAATTCCGGATTATGAGTTTTATCGATACCTTCGTTGCGAAAATCTTTTCCGATTTCATAAACTCCGTCGAAACCGCCGACAATTAATCTTTTTAGATAGAGCTCATCGGCTATTCTTAAGTAAAGCTGCATATCGAGGGTATTATGATGTGTAACAAACGGCCTGGCATTTGCCCCTCCGTAAATGGGCTGAAGGATAGGGGTCTGGACCTCAAGTATTCCCTGTTCATCCAGAAACTTTCTTAAATGGCTTATAATTTTGGAACGTTTCAGGAATACATCTTTTACCTGGGGATTAACTATAAGATCAACATAACGCTGACGATAACGAAGCTCAACATCAACAAATTGATCATGAATCACTTTATTGCCATCTTCATCGGTTGTTTCTTTCGCGATTGGAATTGGTCTAAGCGATTTTGTAAGAAGACTTAATTCCTCGGCATGCACAGAAATTTCACCGGTTTTAGTCGTAAAAACATACCCCCTTATACCAATAATATCACCGATATCAAGAAGTTTGAATGCGTTGTAATTTTCAACGCCAATCTCATCCCGTTTCAAATAAGCCTGGATTCTTCCCATTTTATCCTGAATATGGACAAACGATGCTTTGCCCATGCGCCTAAGTGACATTATCCTGCCGGCAATCTTTACAGTCTTACTCTCATATTTACCATAATCTCTCTTTATTTCTTCCGAATATGAATCAACATCATAGCTATAAGCGAAGGGCTGAAACCCGCGCTCCTGCAATGTAGCGAGCTCTTCGGCTCGTCTCTGCATTAGTTCGTTAATACCTTTCTGTTCTTCTTTCATCATATATCTCCATTTAAATTAATTTCTTCTGAAATTCGCAAGCCGAGTACAGGCCAGGTCCTGGGTATAATTGGCAAAACCGACAGGACCATAATAATTATTCAGGATCAGTGAAAATGCGAGAGGTTCTCCGTCAGGTGTAGTCAGATACCCCGAGAGAGCGTTAACACCCCTCAGAAAGCCCGGCTTTGCTCTTACATTGTTCTCGGCGCTTTCTTTTTTCATTCTTTCCGAAAGAGTTCCATCTGTTCCCGCGATAGGAAGCGATTCATAAAATGACAAAAACTCATTGCTCTTATACATAAAACCAAGCAGGTTCACTATCTGTTTTGCTGAAACGAGGTTCAGACGGGAAAGTCCGGAGCCATCAACCAGAAATAACTTATCGGGATTAATTCCCATTTTTCCAACAAGTGAACGCACCGCGTCTATCCCGTTGGCTGCCGATCCAAAGTTATTAATTTCATATCCTAATGTTTTAATAAGTTGTTCGGCGTAAAAATTATTGCTGTTTTTGTTGATCTCCTTAATAATTATATCCAGAGTTTCCGATTCATGAATATAAAGGGGAAGCATTTCTTCATAACTTATATTCAGCGTAACATGGTCTATATCCTCCGCGAACCCTGATACCGCGATATTTTCAGCTTCAAGGACCTCCTTAAAAACATTTACTGTATATAGAGTGGGATTGCCAACAGAAGCGAATAAAGAAAGTTTTTCATCACCCTCTTCGACGGCGCCCGATAAAATTATCAGGTTTGTACCTGTTTCTCTCGAAAGTGTAACGGCGCTGCCGGAACCATCCTCCACGGTAATTACATCATTCAGGATATTAAAGTATGAGGACGCAGGGTCGGTTTCCAGCCGGGCATTCATATTCAAACCGTTTGGTGTAACCACTATTTTCACCGAATTATCATTAAAACTGAGAGCTCCGGAAGGAGCGGCATACCAGTTGCCAAGATAATCATATTCCCATCCCCGTCCATAACCATTATCATCATATATATTATCATCTCCGATGATATTTCCGGTGATAGCGGTTATACCTCTTCTGATCAGGGTATCGGTCCATTCCTCCAGTATTTTTGTACTGTTGCCATCCCGGAAGCGTCCTGAAATAGTCGGGTCGCCGCTTCCCCTGATAACAATATCACCTTTAAGTTTCTTATCATGAATTATTCCGCTTGAATAAAGACCAGTGCGATACCTGTAGTCTGATCCGAGAAAGAGCAGACCAGCCGAAGTGGTAAATAATTTCACATTGGAAGCAGGAATTAAATATTTATTTTCATTCCTTTTGTAAATCACCTCACCACTTCGCAGCGACTTTATATAGACACCCCAAAATGATCCGCTGAATTCAGGACTCTCAAAGAGTTCATCAAGCTGTTCTCTTAATTCATTCAGCCTGTTTAGATCTTTTTCTTTCTCCTGAGCGAAAAATTCGCCGACGGATACGCTGATTAATAAAATGATCAGAAGAATTCTTCTCATTTCTTTTTATTCCTTACAGGTGTCGGCATGTTAATTTTTTTATATTCTCCCGGTTTCATCCCAAATACATCAAATTCCCCGAATGATACCCGGTGAAGCGCTTTTACAAAATATCCGCGGGCTTTAAACATACGTTTAACGAAATGATTTCTCCCTTCAACTGTAGTTACCTCAACTCTCCTGAAATTTTTCTTATCGGGGAAAAGAATTTCAGTAAAACTGCTTTTTCTGCCATCGAGAAAAATACCTTTTGTTAATGCCAGCCGGTCATCGACATTCAGAGGTTTACTGAGCAATGCTGAATAAACCCTCGGAACTTTATTTGAAGGATGGGTCAGATTATTTGAAAAATCGCCGTCATTAGTCAGCAGAATTACTCCCGTAGTGTTTATATCAAGCCTGCCTACAGGATATATTTTTGCCGAGGATTTAATCAGTTTTGTAACTTCAGGCCGTTTTTTTTCATCCTTTGTAGTAGTAACATAACCTTTTGGCTTATATAAAACATAATATTCTTTTTTAACCGGTTTTACAATAACTCCGTCAACTCTGATAACATCCTCATCGGGATTGACATCCTCACCCGGATGACGTATAATTTCTCCATTTAATTCCACCCTTCCTTCATCTATCATATTATCGGCATTTCTTCTTGAGCAAATACCACATTCCGAAATAAATCTATTAATTCTCATTACTCTCCTCCTTTGAGCCGGCGTTGTCATTCTCAACAATTTCTTCAAGTTGATTCATCATGATTTTCCTCTTTTGTTCGAGGAAATCAGCGTCTTTCATAATTTCTTCAATTTCGCGTGGTTTTGGCAGATCGGAAATTTTATTCAAGCCAAAATATTTCAAAAACTCGGTGGTTGTTTTATATAACAGCGGCCTGCCGATAGTTTCAGCTCTGCCATGAATGGTAATAAGATCTTTTTCGAGAAGCTGGTTAATAATATAATCGCTGCTTACACCACGAATAGCTTCAATTTCAGGTTTTGTGATTGGCTGTTTATACGCTACGATAGCAAGAGTTTCCAGCGCGGCCTGACTCAATCTGCGCTTACTTTTTTCAATTGAGAGGAAACCGACATATTTTGAATATTCGGGCAGCGTGGCGAAAATAAACCCATCAGCTATTTCTTTTATTCTGAACGCGTTTCCCTTCTCTTCATAAAGAGTATTCAGCTCAGCAACACTTTCCGAAACTTCCACGGCATTAATTTCACCTGAATCACCATCTATTTCTTTTATTGCCTTTATTATTTCCTGGCCCGGCAAAGGTTCGTCCGAAGCAAAAATAAGCGCCTCGATAACCGATAAATAAACGTTATCCATTCTCAAATCCATATATTTCAAATTCATTCAATTCGATATTTTCCCTTAGACCGATCTTTCCCATTTTTATAAGTTCGAGCATAGCTATAAATGTTATTATCACTCTGATTTTCTCTTTCATTTCAACAATTAATTTCCCGAAAGAAACTTTCTCATCAATTTTAACTTTATTCAGAATATAGGTAATCTGTTCATCGAGGGAAATATTTATTTTTCTGATTTTATGAACAGGCTCAACAGGCATCTCCGTCATTGCCTTTTTAAAGGCCAGAAGCAAATCATAAATAGTTATGTTTTTAAGAAGAGTATCTAATTCAGGGGGTTTTTCTTTGGGATCTTCCTCGAAATATCCCCTGAAAGCAAGCTTTCTCTGGTTCGATTCCAGATATCCCATTTCTTCGCTGATCTCTTTATATCTCTTATATTCAATCAGCGCGTTGACAAGATCGGCTCTCGGATCAATTTCATCCCCTTTTTCATCCACTTCACGAGGCAGAAGCATACGGGCTTTAATCTGCATTAATGTTGAGGCCATAAGAATAAACTCTCCAGCCGATTCCAGATCAAGCTCCTTGAAGATCTCCAGATAAGAAATAAAATCACGGGTAATCTTGGATATTGGAATATCATAAATATCCAGCTCATCCCTTTTAATAAAAAAAAGGAGCAGATCAAGAGGACCTTCAAAATGTGACAGCTTTATTTTATACACTTATAACCCTGGATTTGATTATCCTGACCGCTAAAAAGAAAAATAAACCAAATTTAAAAATAGTGATTTTTTCTCAAGAATAAATATCTTTTTCAGGTCTGGAATAAAAAGGGTTTCCATGCCTGATCAACATTGCCCGCGTCTTTCAGAATAAACATGATGTGGTTTGGAGTATATGGGATCAGTCTTAAAGGCATTCCCGCCTCTTCGGGTGTCCGGTTTCCTTTTTTATTATTACACTTTACACAGCAGGCTGTCAGATTTTCCCAGGAATCTCCCCCGCCTCTCGATTTTGGAAGGATATGATCGATTGTAAGGGATTCATCTCTCTGTCCGCAATAGGCGCAGCGATGGCCGTCACGCTTAATAATGTTTTTCCTGGTGAGGATTATTCTCTGGTAAGGGACATGAATATAATTATTCAGCCTGATTATACTTGGCCAGGGAAAAGATCTGGAAATTGTGTTCAGTTTTTTCTTTTCATTATCGGCCACAAGTTCTGCTTTGCCAAGGATAATGAGTATAATTGCCTTCTTGATATTACAGACGGTAAGGGGTTCATAACTCTGGTTCAGTAAAAGAACTTTGCTGTTTGTTATTCCACTGCTTGTACTATATCCGGCTTCGAACTCTCCTCCTTTTCGGAAAGATTTTCGATTATTATTTAATTAAACATATTAACAAATTTTGCGATATGAATCAACCCAAATAATTATAATAATTATTTAATAATACCCCCGGCAAGAACATCACCATTGCTGTTATAAAGCACCGCCGACTGTCCGGGAGTAACAGATAACTTCGGCTTTTCAAACTCTATCCTAAAAAAATCGTCGCCGGCCTCCACTATTTTCGCCTTCGACGCTTTATCCATATACCTTATTTTTCCAAAGACCTCATCTCCCATGTTAAGGGAAGGAACACTCACGTAATTCACCTGATCGGCAAAAAGATATTTTTCCTCAAGTGATTCTTTTTCACAGAGCTCAACAACATTATTTTCTTTGTCAATTTTTTTTACATAAACCGGTTTTCCCAGGGCAACACCAAGTCCCCTTCTCTGTCCGATAGTATAAAAAGGAATACCTTTATGTCTGCCTATCTTCTTATCATCAAGAATCATGTCTCCTTCCGGAACATTCTCCATCAATTCAGGCGCCCTTTCTTTCAGGAAACGGGCATAATTATTATCTGCCACAAAACATATCTCCTGACTATCTTTCTTTTTAGCGGTCTTAAGGCCATATTCCTCAGCTAATTGCCTCACCTCTGTTTTATTCAGCCTTCCTAACGGAAACAATGTCCGTGAAAGACTTTCCTGGCTCAGACCCCACAAAGCGTATGACTGATCTTTTCTGCCATCTGAAGATTTACTCAGAATAAACCTGTTATTCAATTCATTTTTGCCCACAAAAGCATAATGGCCCGTAGCCACAAAATCGGCGTCCAGCGAATCCGCTTTCAAAAGCAGTTCTTCCCATTTTATCTTTCTGTTGCAGAGAACGCAGGGATTGGGAGTGCGGCCATTAAGATACTCCTCAACAAAATTATTTATCACTGATTCTTCAAAGGCTTTTGTAAAATCAACCGTATAATGCGGGATGTCATATTTTGAAGCGACATTTTTCGCGTCAAATATAGCGTCGAGGGAACAGCAGCCCGATTCATATTTCGGCGCTCCTCCCACCTCCATAAATCCCCAGGTTTTCATTGTAATGCCTATTACGTCGTAACCTTCTTTTTTTAACATAACCGCCGCGACCGAAGAATCTACTCCGCCGCTCATTGCTACAATAACTTTACTCATAATTTATCGAACTTCTTATTGGACTATTTATCTTTTTTTTAATAACTAAAATTAAAAAGAATTTCAGCCACCGACAAATTTTTATCATGAAATAGTTTTATAGAGAATGGCAATACTCGTGGCGTAATCGCGCGAATGGCTCATCGAAATTTTAATCGCTGTTTTATCAGGCAGGCATTTTTTAAGCTTGCCTGAAAGCTCAACAGAGGGAAGCCCGTTATCCCCGTTGATGATATTCATATCCCGCCAGGAAAATCCATTTGAGCAGACAGAAGACAATGCCTTAACAATCGCTTCTTTTGCCGTAAAACGGGCGGCAAGATGTGGATAAATATTCTTTTTGGAAAGGCAATATTCAAGTTCGGGACTCGTAAAAACCCTGCTGAGAAATTTATCACCAAAATTCTCCACACTGTGTTTAATCCGGTCGGTCTCGATAATGTCAATTCCTGTTCCGAGAATCAAATCAGAATCCCGCGGCTTTGCCATACCCTCTCGGGTCAGACGCACCGCTGATTTTTCCATCTTCCATGATCAGAATTCCTTCAGCTCTGCCGAGTATTCTCCTTCGGCCCATATTTTCACCGAATTCAAGAAGTTTGTACTTCACTTCTCTCGGAAGACCATATTCCACATAGTCAATTCCGTCGGGCATCCACTGGTGATGAATCCTCGGAGCGCTGATTGCCTGGCTGATATCCATCTCGAAATCGATAACATTCATAATCACCTGGTTAACGACTGTGATTATTGTCGAGCCTCCGGGAGAGCCAATTATCAGGAAAGGTTTTCCATCTTTTAATACAATAGTGGGAGTCATCGAACTTAACATCCTCTTACCCGGTTCAATGGAATTGGCTTCACTGCCCAATAAACCAAACTGATTGGGGGTTCCCGGTTTCGCGCTGA
>CAXXGF010000066.1:0-23419 GCA_963677445.2 Melioribacteraceae bacterium
AGTGAGGAATTGGCAGTCGGAAGCTTTCCGGTAAAACCATGCAGAAAAAGCGCCGTTTTATCAGAATTTTTAACCTCCCTGAAATAGATAAGGTTTAATTGTTTTTGTTTTCTAATCATCACTGAAGTCTGTTATTCCCAATGCCGGTTCCGCAAAATGTTTAACCTTTTCCCAATAACCTTTTCTGATCAGTGAAGATATGACCGGATCGGTTTTGATATGCAGAACAGAAAAGGTTTTACTTCCAATCCCTATGTTATAATACTCCTCCAGCTCCTTCCAGTTATTTACTGTATAAAAATTACCGCCAAAACCCCTTGTAACCGATTCAAAATCAAGATTTAAAGGTGTTTTGAAATATGTATTAAAAAGTTTTTGATTTTTTGATATGGGAAGCATTTGAAAAATACCACCTCCCTCATTATCTATAAGAAAAATAATGACTGGTTTGCCTGAATTTCTGAGGGCCCACATTCCATTTATATCATGGAAAAAAGAGAGATCGCCTGTAATAACGGACAATGGTTTATCACTTTCAGCGGCCAGACCCGCAGCGGTTGAAATCAACCCGTCTATTCCGCTCGCTCCCCTGTTGGAATAAACATCAATTCTTTTATCGGATGATTCCGCGAAAAAATCAATATCTCTTACAGGCATACTGTTGCCCGCGAATATAACAGAGTTATCGGGAACAATTTTTATCACCTCCTGAACGATTCTTCCCTCAAAGGGGAATTCAGCTTCGAAGATGTGTTCTTTTTTAATCTTTCCAACCAGGTAGTCAAGTTCAGAAAATCTATCGAGCCAGTTAATTCTCTTTTCCTGGTCATCAATAGCTACAGAACTGATAACATTATTCGCGAAATCGGCGGGAGTTGCCTGACAAATAATATCGGCGCTGTTGGAGGGATCTTTCCAGTCATTATAAGGGTTAACCAACACTTTAAAAGCGTCGGAGCTGCGAAAGTAATTAAGTATAGCGGAAGAAACGGGCGCGTTGCCAAACTGAAGTATCAGCCCGGATTTAACGATTTTCTGACTTTGCCCGCCCTGAGGAACGCGGAGTGGTTAAATATTATATTCTTATATTTTTTTTCCATGAACCTGAACGGAGAATTCCCATCGGCGAGGAGAGGCATACCAAGTTTTTGAGACATCTCTGAAACAGCTTCAATATCTTCTTTTTCATAATGCCCGGAACCGGTAAAAATAATACCGTGTGAGGAATTTACTATCGCGTTCATTACCCTCTCTTTTATCGCCGCGGGGCAGGCAAAGGGAATATGTCTTATCGCGATTGGTTGATCTTTATCCCGCTGAATCTTTTCAATTAAAGATGTATTGATTATTTCATTCTCACATTCCGGTTCAAGAGGTTTGCGGAACGGAAAATTAAAATGAACCGGACCACGGTCGCGATAAAGAGCTGTCGAAATTAGTTCGCGTGTTGTTTTAATTAACTTATCAGCTGAACTTAAAGTAAGCTCGGGAAGTCCGGCGTCCGCGAATTGTCTTATGTGATTAGCATATATATTATGCTGATTTATCGTCTGATTCGCTCCGCAGTTTTGTAATTCGGAAGGTCTGTCCGCCGTGCAGACAAGAAGAGGAATCCTCTCAAAATATGCTTCTATCAGAGCCGGGTATAATTCGGCCACCGCGGTGCCCGATGTCGTTACAACAGCAGTCAGCCCCCCACTTTGCCGTGAAAGGCCGAGGGCAAAAAATCCGCTTGATCTTTCATCAACAATCACATGTTTTTTTATCTCTTCGCTTCGGCAAATGCCGCGGTTAAAGGAGTATTCCTTGATCCGGGCGAAATACAGACATTTTTTATCCCGGCTTTTACACATTCATTGACAAACAGAGAAGTCCAGTAAATGTTTCTGTTTTTGTATTCCTTCACTTCATACTCCGATGCTGTTTAAAATTGGGTCCATTTTCAGTTCCGACTCCTCAAATTCATTATCCGCGTCAGAACCCGCGACAATACCGCAACCGGCAAATATAAATAATTTTTCACCTTTTAGTAAAGCCGAACGTATCGCGACGAAAACAATGAAGTATCATCAGCTGTAAACCAGCCGATCATACCTGAATATAATCCCCGGCTGTAAGATTCCGCGGCAGATAATATCTCCAGTGAATTTTCCCGGGGCAGACCGCATACAGCAGGAGTAGGGTGTAATTTACCCGCTATGCTGAGCGCGGTTTCACTTCCGTTTATTATTCCTCTTACAGGACTGTGAAGATGCTGAATATTCTTTAGTTTTTTTGTGAAGGGGCCTTCTATGCTTATTTGTCGCACCGAGTTTTGTGTCAGCGTCGATTTAATAAACTCTCTGACATAATAATGCTCATTCAAAATTTTTTCCGAGTTTTTAAGTTCATCTTCTATCTCTCCTCCTCCTCTCTGTTTTTTCCCCTTGGAGCTGAACCGGCAAGAGCGTCGGTATATATCCTGCCTCCGGAAGATGAAAGAAGGGTTTCAGAGTAGCTCCGAAAAATATTGAGCTATTTCTGGAAATAGCGAATGTATGACATGCGGGATAATCTTTTTGTAATTTGCCCAGCGCTGCTGAAATGTCAATATTTTTCTGCCTGTATTTTGAATAACGGGAAAGAACAACTTTGAAGCCGCCTCATCATGAATTTCTTTCAGAATTTTATCCATCGATTTTTTCCATTCAGATTTCTGAATCAGCGGATCAGATATTTTTTCTATGAAGGGCTGTTTCGCGTTTATCTCTTTTTTATTCACCGAAATGATTTTTTTATCCATTTTAAATGCTCCCCCGAATCCCCTCCTTGCTGATAATTATATATTAACCTGCTTTTTTCATTTTCACGAAAAAAAATAAACCTTGGCAGAATCCATTCCGAAAAGTGAAAGTCAGACCATATAGAATTATCCACTCTTTTAAGCGGAAATTGCTCATACCCGAAAACCAGGGGGATATCGCCGGTATTAACGTTTCTTTCCAGCATGGAGAAAGTTTTTTCTCTCCATGCGAAAAGCTCCCGCTGTTTTTTTTCTTCCGATGAAAAATATTCCGCTATTCCGGCAGCGAGAATACACTTATTTTCAGCGGGCAGAGATGAAAAAAAAGAAAATTCCTCATTGCGGCAGAAAATATCAAATAAATCTGTCAGGTCGATTTCATCAATATCGAGAAGCAGGCTCTGATAGTTTTCTCCCTTCTCTTTGCCTGTTTTTTTTAATTCAATTGTCAGCAATTTTTCCAGTTCGTTCAAGGTAATATCTTCTTCATAATTTGTTAACAATAATTTTAAAGATAAGGGTAATCATTAAAGTTTCAAATATGTATATTTGATTTTGTTTTTTTAATCAACTTGCCGGTAATTTTAGACTTGACAATACGCAACATAGCAATAAATGGTAAAAATTATAACTGTAAAGTAAAAAAAAGCAGCCGGGCGCGAAGAATCAGGCTGCAAATTAAACGTGAGACCGGACTGGAACTGATAGTCCCCGATAAAACTGATATTAAAATCGCCGAACATTTTCTGAACGATCATCTAAGGTGGATTGAAAAGCATATATCAAAACTGGAAAACAGCGGTAAGTTTTATTTTCTGGGCGACGAAATAGATGTAGAGCATCAATTTGATCTTTTCAACGCGAAACCGGTAATTAAACTGAGCAAAAAAAGACTGATAATAAGCAGCAATGATGAAAAAATTGACAGAAAAAAAATATATGAAGAGTGGCTTATCGGCAATGCCCGTAAGTATCTCATCCACAGGGCAAACCTGCTTGCCGACAGACATGGATTTCGCTTTAATAAAATTGCTGTCCGCAGGCAAAGCTCACGCTGGGGAAGCTGTTCATCACGGGGAAATCTTTCATTTAATTACAAATTGATGCGAATGAGAAAAAAAGTAATCGATTATGTAATTGTTCATGAATTGTGCCATCTAAGGGAGATGAATCATTCGAAAAAATTCTGGAAAATTGTCGGTGATATTCTACCCGATTACAAATCATTACGAGCTGAATTAAAAAAATAAACCGGTATATATGGCTGAACTGTTATCAAAACACAAAAACGCCCTTGAAATATGGAATAACCTGATAAAAGCTTACTATATGCTCCGAAAAAGCGCAGGTTAAATTTATTTCAAAATACAAATTAACTGTTCCGCAGTTTGGGGTTCTTGAAGTTCTTATGCATTCAGGGCCGACCTCATTAAAGAATATCAGCAGGGAGCTGATGGTTACCGGAGCAAACATTACATGTGTTGTAGATAATCTTGAAAAGGAGAACCTGGTTCAGAGAGTTCATTCAAGCAATGACCGCAGGATTGTTAATGCCGAACTCACATCCAGGGGCAGAGAAAAAATGGAAAGTATCTTCCCCGACTATCTGAATCATATTTCAGAAGCGGTTTCATTTCTCCCCCATGAGGAACAAAAGCTTTTGAATAGAATATTGCAGAAGATTAAAACCGGAAATGAGGCCTGACAAGCCTCACCTTCCAATTAATTTATTATTTTATAAATACCATTGATATCCATTCATCCATCACTCTTGTCCGTGAATGGATAAGACCTTTATTCTCATAAAGCATTTTAATCTCCTTCTCATCCTCCCTCAGCAGTCCCGAAAGGATCAATATTCCCTCTCTTTTCATCCTTTTGGAAACTTCACCCGGTAATTCTTTGAGAATATGTTTATTAATATTTGCCAGTATTAAATCAAAACCGGTTTCATATGTATTACGCAGTTCACCCTTTTTTATTTCCATCTTATCTGTCACATCATTCAGGTGCCTGTTTTCAACACTGTTTAATATGCACCAGTCGTCAATATCTATTGCCAAAGCTTCTTCCGCGCCAAGCTTAAGGGCGGCAATGGCAAGAATACCGGTTCCTGTTCCCACATCGAGCGCCCGCATTCCCGGTTTAACAACCTGCTCAAGCTCTTCGAGCGCCAGCCTTGTAGTCTGGTGTTCGCCCGTCCCGAAAGACATCTTCGGATCAAGTTCAATTACAATTTTATCGCCGGGATTTTTATATTTTTTAAAAGTAGGTTTAATTACAATTTTCTTCCCTATCTTCATAACCTTTAGTTTAGCTTCCCATTCCTTATTCCAGTCACGGTTTTGTATTACTTCCGTGTCCATGTGGTAATCTTCTATATCCCCGTCAGCTTTGAGCATATTCATTATTTTAACTACCAGGGCCATTTTCTCTACTGTTTTACCTGAGATATAAATTTTCAGATGATCATCATACTCGGTTATGCCATCAAGATCGAACTGCCATAAAATACCGCTGATATAATCGGGGTTGAATGGTACAGTCGACAAACAAATTTCTGTATATTCCTGCATATTATCCTCCTGATCGTGAAATAATGTTACAAATTTTATCCTGAATTTTTCTCGCTTCTTTTGTCTGATCGCAAAAATTCTGCATTATAATAGAGAAAACAATATCATCCCCGGCGGCATTTTTCGTATAACCCGAAAGAGCGCTCACCCCGCTCAGCGTTCCGGTTTTCGCGTGAAGTGTCTTATACGCCGGACCATCTTTCATCCTGTTCTGAAGAGTGCCGTCAATTCCCGCTACAGGAAATGACTGATATAGATAACGATATAATTCCGGCTCTTCAGTATAGAACCAGGCAAGAATTCTTTCGAGCAGTTCAGTTGAAACAAGGTTATAATGCGATACACCTGAACCGTCAACGATTCTGTAATCTTCCGGATCCAGACCAATCAATGTTATCAGGCTGTCCACCATTTTAATGCCCTCCCCGGCAGAAGCTCTTTTTCCGCTGTTCTCACAGGCGAGGGCTCTCAGGCACATTTCGGCGCTGAGGTTGTCACTTTCTTTATTCAGGTTGGGCAAAATATCTGAAAGTTTTCTTTCAATAGTCATTATATGTTCAAGACTTTCTGGTTCTATTTCGAGTGTGTCAATTTCACCCGCAAATGAAATATCGAGATTGTTAAGGTGTTCCGCGGCAACTGTGAGAAAATAAAACGCCGGATTAAACAGGTTGATATGCGCTGTATCTTCCTCCTCAAACCGGGAAATATCCCCACTGATAAAAAGGTTGTTCCCCCTTCTCATCCAGTCCCGTGATATGGTAATATCGGAGGTATCGGCTGATGTGGTGACAGCTGTATTGGTAAAACTGTAAAAGTCTGACCGGGGATAACATTCGGCAATCACCTTTTGCCCCGGTTCCGAAGGCCCGTACACAACTTCAACACAGGCGTCATTTATTATGAGAGGAGTCAGATAAGGAAAATCAAATTCCGGATCGTCATCCCACATCCATCCTTTACCCCAGAAAACTGAATCGAGCATTGACACATCACCATAAATATTGCCGTTGATCTTTTTTATTCCTTTTTCCCCCAGGTAAAGCAGCATCGAATCAAGGTCAGTCACTTTAAAATCAGGATCACATCCACCCTTAAAACAGAGGTCCCCGACTTCATCTCCATCAATCCCGGCATACATGGAAGTTTTAAACCTGTAGTCCGGTCCCAGAAAATATAATGCCGCGGCTGATGTTATTACCTTCATATTTGAGGCGGGATGAAGTAAAAGTTTTTCATTCAAACTGTACAGAACAGAATCGGCTGAGAGATTATATACCCTTACAGAAGCAATACATCTTTCAAAAAATTCATCATTCATTACCCGGTTTAAATTTTCCTTAAGACCCGCAAAAGAAATAACGGGCAATAATAATATTAGTAATAATCTTTTCATTTGTCAGCTCCTGAAATAATTTCTTTCTCTGAATTCCACATTTAGTTCTTCATTCGCGAGTTTCCTCGCCGCCGGAATATCAACTCCCTCGCAGGCGACAACCGATACAATAACTCTTGTAACTTTTGAAGCGCTTCGAATGAATTTGATCATTTCGTCATATAAATTATCAGGCACACCTGTAAGCCTGCTGTATTGTTCACGGTCCGCGGAATTCAAACTGACCGAGACTGTGTCGATGAGTCCTTCCAGTTCCGGTGTAATATCTCTTTTGTTAAGAAAACTTCCGTGACCATTGGTATTAAGCCTGGTTCTTCCCCCCTCTTTTTTAACATAGCGGGCAATTTCTTTTAATTCCTCCCATCTGAGAGTTGGTTCGCCATAACCGCAAAAAACCACTTCATCATAAATTGTCGGGTCCCCGATTTCATTGATATAATCCATAGCGGGTGGTTCGGCGGAACTTTCCATTTTAAGGTTGTGTCCCTTTATCACAGGATCGGTGGTTCTGCTGCAAAATACACATTTGCAGTTGCAGCGGTTCGTAAGATTAATATAAAGTGAGTTCCTTATTTTGTATGTTTTATGTAATTCGGGCGCTTCCCCAATGCCAAAAAGTTTCCACGCGTTGAGTGATGTTGTTCTGCCGATATCTTCCGGAGAGAGGCCAAATAATTCGGCAAGTTTTTCAGCATTAATTTTCACATACGCGGGCTCATTCCTTTTACCCCGGTGAGGGACAGGGGTCATAAAAGGAGAATCGGTTTCCAGAAGCATGTTCTCAGGTTTAAGCTGCGTTACTATCTGGCGAAGAGACTCTCTGCTTTTGAATGTTATATTGCCGGTAAAGGAAATATAATGCCCCATATCAATGAGCTCCTTCGCGTCCTCAGCGCTTCCGGCGAAACAATGAAACTGAGCTTTAAGTCCCCTTTCCCTGTACTCACGTATAAAAGCCATCATATCTTCATTTGAATCTCTG
Organism: Melioribacteraceae bacterium; assembly: GCA_963677445.2. Lineage (GTDB taxonomy): Bacteria > Bacteroidota > Ignavibacteria > Ignavibacteriales > Melioribacteraceae. The sequence goes on from CAXXGF010000066.1 coordinate 7,737, forward strand.
TTATGAATTATAACAGGCAGGTCGAGCTCCAGAGCCAGATCAAGCTGCGCGCGGAAAGCCTTTTTTTCAGTTTCAGGGGGTGAGTAGTCGTAGTAATAATCAAGTCCTATTTCGCCAATAGCGACAACTTTGGGATGGGCGGCCAATTTCCTGATTTCATCAATTTCGCTGCCGCTCCACTCTTTTGTATCGTGAGGATGTATACCGGCAGCCGCATAGATCATATCAAATCTTTCGGCAAGCTTTATCGCCTGTTTTGATGTCTCAAGGTCTGTTCCCGGAACGAGGATGTAATCCACACCGGCGTCAAGGGCGTTTTGTACTACTGTTTCTATATCATTTTCAAAATTTTCGAAAAAGAGGTGGCAATGTGTGTCAATAAACATGTAAACTTCCTGAAGTGAGTTGTCTGCGTTTTTTTTTATATTATTATCTTTCGGATTAAGTTATTTCCTTTTACCCGGTAAAAATATCTGTAAATAACAAATTTAACGATTTTATCCATTCTTTTACATAGTTGTAAAAATGAAGTTATATTTATTAATGGAATTTTTATTTATGGAGCTTTGATAAAATGAAATTAAGCGGCGGACCTGCATCATTTAATATAAAGGTTATTCTTCTCTTACTCGGACTGGCTATAGCGGCCTCGACACTGATTTATACACAGTACATAGTCGGAAAACTGCAGGAAAGGGACCGGCAGATTGTGGAGCTTTACGCGGAAAGCTTTAATTATATTGCCGATTATGAAAACAGGGATACAGACTTAACATTTATTTTTGAAAATATTATCCAGCGGATTGATTTTCCCCTTATCCTCACAGACGCGAATGACCACGTACATCTGAACAGCAGAGGAGGGGGAATAAAAAACCTGGAAATTGATTCAACCCTCACTTTTGATAAAAAACTAGACTTTATCAATAAAAAAATCGGGGAACTTTCCGAAATCAATCCACCTATTCCTGTGACCTTTAACGATTCGTTGGTGCTGAATAAAATTTATTATGGTGATTCTGAGATGGTGAAGCAATTGAGATATTATCCTTACCTGCAGATAATCTTTGCCCTTGCTTTCATTCTTATCGCCTACCTGGGATTCAGTTATCTTAAAAGAAGTGAACAAAGTAATATATGGGTCGGGATGGCAAAGGAGACAGCTCATCAACTCGGCACACCATTATCCAGCCTGATGGGATGGACAGAAATACTGCAGATGCATCACGATAAATCGGATCGTGTGCTCGATGCTGTAGAAGAAATAAACAGCGATCTTACCAGGCTAAATAAAGTTGCTCAGCGTTTTTCCAAGATAGGTTCAAAACCGGAGCTTAAGCAGAAGAATATCTATGACGCCTTGCAAAGGGTTATTAATTATTTCCAGAGACGCCTGCCCCAGACAGGGAAAACAGTTGACCTTACTCTGACAGGCAATGAAGCCCTCTCGGCAAAAATCAATATTGAACTTTTTGAATGGGTAATCGAAAATCTGACTAAAAATGCCCTCGACGCTATCGAAAATAAAAACGGACTGATTGAATATAATATAACTGAATCCAATAAATATATTGAAATAGAGGTCAGCGATAATGGGAAGGGTATTGATCTGAAAAAGCGGCGCGATATTTTCCGACCCGGCTACAGCACAAAAAGAAGGGGCTGGGGACTTGGACTGAGCCTCTCAAAAAGAATTATTGAAGATTATCATGACGGTAAAATTTTCGTAAAACATTCCGTGCCGGAAGAAGGAACCATTTTCAAAATAATGCTGCGAAAAGAAAATGAATGATATAATTTCACCGGGTAAATAACCTCTTAATTGACAATGGATAATTAAAAGCTGACTCCTGTTTTTGGATTTTGAAAAATTACCCTGTTAATCTTTGTCATATACATAGACTGGCAAAGCCAGAAGCAAAAATAATTCTGTCCGCCTGCTCGCCGAAGGAGAGTTACTTTTTGTGTCTCCAGAGGAGTCCTATGGACAAGGCAAAAAGTAAGGGCATTTTTAATAAAATATATTCGGTAAGATTAATGACAATTCCCATTGGTTCCCGCTTTGCCGGCTGAGGTAAATTTCAAATTATTTCACGCAAAGAAAAATAATAAACGCAATTCTTTTTGACAGAATTTCTAATACAGGTCGTATACGTATATACGCGACAAAAAAATCTATATTGTTTTATTTCAACACTTTATGTTTCTGATGTCAGGAGCCCTGTATTAATCATTAATTCTCAATTGCTTTCCTGCCATTTTGCGCAAAGTTTAACATCTGACGGAATATTCTGCCTGAGCCGGAAACAACGCATCAGTCAGGCAGGCTCAGGAAATTGAAATTAATAAAGCTCGCACATTTTCGAGAGGGAAAATTTGTTGTTCTTTAAATCGGGCCTGTAATATTCATCAGCAAGTTCAACATTTATTATTTCGGCAGTTTCGAAATCGAAGCGCCCGATTTTTTTTCTGCTTCCCTCAGGCAGGAAATTTTTTGTATTTATCTTAAACACTACTTCCTTATCAATATGTTCATACCTGACAGCGGGAATCAGATATTCGTTCCTGAACTTTATTACCCACCAGGCCCCCTCATCCGCAATTCTCCAGTAAATTATTTCACCGTTAAAAATTATTTCACTCACCCCCGAATAAATATCTTCGAGTATGTTATAAAAATCGTTGAACTTACGGTCATTTTTCCACTTCAGATTTTCATCCCTGACATTCGACTGGTAAAGCCCGAATGATCTGTCCTGAAAACCGATTACCTCATATTTGGGTCTTCTCGCTTCCCCGGCGCTGATAAATCTCGACATAAAGTGGCGAAGTTTCAATTGATCAGGGTTCAGCATCTCAATTAACGGTTTTCCCCAAATATGGGGATTGCCGGTATCGTGAGTATCTATTGTATAAACGATGGAAAACTTGTGCTCATTCTTTTTATTGTATTTAAGCAGTTTTTCATTTATTTCAAAACTTTTCTCCAGATGCGCCTTATCAATTTTATCAAACATATCGCTTCCGAGCATAAGATCGAACCCGGTGTTGGCATATACCTCAAGTTCGTTCCCCATTCTTTCCGCGAAACTTCCTACATAAGGTTTACCTTCTTTCGATTTTTGGATACATCTTTGCAGAATTTCGGGGGCCGGTCTGTCTGTAAGAGGATTCCCCGCCTCATCAACCGAATCAAAAATATGGTCAACCGAATCATACCTTACAAAATCAAATCCAAATCTATCGCGCCATTTTGAAAAGATATCACAGAAAAAATCGGTGCCTCTTCCATCTTCGGTTATCCTTTCGGATGTCCCGATATTGTCATAAAATTTAATCGGTGTAAGTATATGAAAAGCATGGCCGCTCTGGTCCTCTCCGCAATTATCGGGATAATTAAACATGGCGTAATTCCCCTGCCCGTTATACCCTTTATAAATGGGGATGCCGATACCATTCCAGGTATGACTTGGAATTGTCCAGTATCCTTTTCTTATGAGCATAACAACAAGGGAAGAAAAGAGCTCCTCCTTTTTCAGTTTTGATTCCCGGCTTTCTGAGTCATATTGCTCAATATCTGAAATATCATATTCCTCAAGGAGACCTGCGATTATTTCTTTTATCTCATTTACTATTTCTTCCTGCTTCTCTTTTCTGAGCATATTAACCATACTGATATTATCAGCGAGGTTTTCTCTCGACTCATCAAGTTTTATCCATCTGAAGAGTTCGGGATGTTTAAGCACAGGTATTGAATATTGAGCGGTGTGCGGCTCAAGATCAAACCCTACAGTTTTCCCGAGCAGATGAGCCGCCTCAACAAAAGCCGATAGCTGCATTTCACCTGTAAAACCTCTTTTTTCCAGTGAATAATCGATCACCGAAGGAGCGAGTGTTTCAAGACTCCTGACGCAATAAGTATTCTGAAAATCATATTGTGTGAATGGGGAAAGATGTATGGCATTAGCCCTGATAAGAGGCAGCAGCCTGGCCGAGGTCATAAAATTTCCGGTTTCTATTCCTTTTCCGGTCGCTTTGGGATTTATAAAACAAAAATCATAATCCACCATCCAGTTAGACCATGTATATCCCGCCACCGGACTGCTTATTTTTCTTCCGCCTGCCAGCAGAATATAAAACCAGGCTATCTCGCCGGTGGAAAGGTCCAGCATGTCTGAACAGCTTCCCGGTAAATATCCTCTCCGGCTGTAACGGTTATATAATCCTGTTCCTCTTTTTTGTTCTTCAGGAGTTATTGTTAAAAATTCCGCTAATTTTTCCCAGTGATTCTTCTTCATTACGATATCCTACGAAACAAAATACCAGATTTGCGCTACAACCAGACAAAGCACAATTCCCATTATTACAGGAAGGAGTGTGGAAATCACAGTCCATTTTATACTGCCTGTCTCTTTGTAAATTGTATATATCGTCGTGGAACAGGGATTATGGAGCAAACTGAAGAGCATAAGATTAATACCCGTAAGTGTTGTCCAGCCCCCCGCGTGAAGAATATTTGCGGTATCGGTAATCGAATCAAGCTCGAACATTACTCCGGCGCCCTCGCCTATACCTGATATTCCCGCGCTTAATACTGTAAGCATAAGCACTGTGGGAATAACAATTTCATTGGCGGGAATCGCGATAATATAGGCAAGAATAATTACTCCGTTGAGTCCGAGAAAGAGTCCGACAGGATTTGTCCGGTCTATAAAATATTCGGCGAGACTGATATTATCTATCGTAATATTAGAGACAGCCCAGATAAACATTCCAGCGGGCACGGCAAAAACAATCGCCCTCCAGAGCACAAAAATGGTCCGGTCAATAAGCGAGGTATATAAAGTCTGTAAAATTCTCGGCGGTCTGTATGGAGGTAGCTCCAGGCTGAAAGCGGAAGTCTCTCCTTTCAATACCGTTTTTGAGAGGCCCCATGAAACAACCAGACTGAGCGCGATTCCAAAAATTGCGACAAACACCACAGCGCCCGCAGAAACCAGCCCGGCAATATGTGCCGGAACGAGGGACCCGAGAAATATTGAGGCGATAAGTATCTGGGTGGGCCAGCGTCCGTTGCAAAGTGAGAAATTATTTGTTATTATCGCGATAAGGCGTTCACGAGGACTGTCGATTACCCGCGCCGCCACAACTCCCGCGGCATTACATCCAAATCCCATACTCATTGTGAGAGCCTGTTTTCCATGCGCCCCGACTTTACGAAATAATCCATCCATATTAAATGACACCCTCGGCAGATAGCCAAAATCTTCAAGCAGTGTATACATCGGGAAAAAAATCGCCATCGGAGGAAGCATAACCGCTATTACCCAGGCCATGGCAAGATAAGCGCCATCGATTAAAATTCCGTCCAGCCATCCCGGAAGCCCGATATAGGCCGATAGCTCCTTAAGCAGTGGATGCCCGTTATCGAGTAACAAAGAGGCAAGCATACCGGAGGGGTAATTAGCCCCTTCAACGGTCAGCCAGAATACGACTGCAAGAAGCATGAACATAATCGGGAATCCAAGCCACCTGCTCGTTACGATTTTATCGAGAGCAAGATCAAAATTTTTAACTCCGGAAACCTTTCTCCGGCTGACAACTTTTGAAGATATATTCGCCGCCTCGGAATAAATAGATTCCATAATGATATCGTTGAAGTTCTCGCCGGTTTCCCAACGAAGGTTATTTGCTTCCGTAATAATATCTTCACGAAGATTTTTCACTTTATCCATTCATTCCCTCTGTGGAAAATTCACTTTCAACAGTTTTTTCATCATGTTTATTCTGCGACAAATTGCCAAGCTCGCCGCTTCTGACCGCTTCTCTCAGGCTTTGATCACCTTCCAGGAGCCTGATGGCTACCCATCTTTTATTTGGAAGTCCCGGAAAAACCGCGTCAATTCTTTCAATCAGCCTGTTTATATGTTCTTCATATGAGCCCGCCGCGCGTTTAAGCCGGAACGGTTTGCATACATATTCACCCGAAGCTACCTGGTAAATATATTTCAGCAGCTCATCCATTCCCTCTTTTTGCCTTGCCGCTGCCGGGACAACCGGAATTCCCAGTTCCTTTGAAAGTCTTCTGGAATCTACTTCAATTCCGTGTCTATCCGCCTCATCAATAAGATTCAGGCATAAAACTGCCCGGTCAGTTATCTCCAGTACCTGGAGCACAAGATTTAGATTTCTTTCAAGCCTGGTGGCATCGACCACTATAACTGTCACGTCAGGCTGACCAAACAGTATAAAATCTCTCGCTACCTCTTCATCGGCGCTGGTCGAAAGGAGAGAATAGGTTCCGGGAAGGTCAACAATTTTAAATCGTTTTGTGCTATAAATAAAGGCTCCCTCGGCGCGTGTAACCGTTTTTCCCGGCCAGTTGCCCGTATGTTGTCTTAAACCTGTAAGATTATTAAATACCGTGCTTTTCCCTGTATTAGGATTGCCGGCCAGCGCAACAATATAATCGAGGTTGTCAATATTTATTCCAAGTTTAATAAGTCCTCCCCTTTCGGCAACGGGGCAGTTCTCACAATTTTTATTCAGGTTTTCAGCCATTTTTTACCCCCTCCTCATTAATAAAAATCTTTGATGATTGATCTTTCCTGAGGGCAATAAGTGTATTCCTGATATTATAGGCTACCGGATCGCCTGAGACGCTCGCGAGTTCGGCTTTGATCTCCGCGCCCGGCACAATACCAAGATCCATCAGGCGTCTTCTCTGTCTGCCTCTGCAAGATCTCGAAATACCGGCGACAATTCCCCTTTCTCCTTTTTTTAGTTCCGAAAGAACTCTGCTGTATTTTGGCTTTTTAATTTTTTCAATTTTTTTCACGGTAATATTCGCGGCCAGAATATTTGCCAGAATAATCTCCTCATCGTTAGCGATAATTATTATTCTGCTCGCGCTTTTTTCAAGAATCTGAATTTCAATTCCGGCGAAAAGACCGAATGCCACAAGCTGAGAATAAACCACAGGGGGCTCATCTTCAATATGAACAATTCTGGCGAAGGAACCTTCCTCACTTTCAGTAAGTGAAACACCCTTTTTCTCAAACATCCTTCCGGTGCTTGTCGGAATGGGATCACCATGCGGGTCTCTTACGGGATTGCCTATTTTTGCCGCTATTCTTTCAAGTTCCTCACTGTTTACATGATGCTCCATTTTTTCAGCTTCCTGGTGCCAGCTTGTTTCGGGCAGACTGGTTTCTTCGGCGAAATATTGTTCGAGCAAACGGTGCGTTCTGATTATTCTGAGGGCGTGAATTCTGCCCTCAGCGCTCAGACTGATATCCTTTATTTCCTCTCCAACCAATCCCCTGGATTGTAAAATATTTACAATTTCTGAAGCTTTATCTGCTTTAATTCCGAGATTTCCGGCAATGCCCTCTATATTACAGGGGTCCCCGTCATACTCGCAATTATATATATACTTTAACGCATCCTCAATTTCGATACGTTTTCTGTCCGCTTTTTCCTTTCTGAATTTGTAGCCGGTTCCCGCGGTAATATATATAACCATCGCCAGCAAAATGATCAGAAGGATAACAATTATCGCGTTCATCTCTTATCCTTTCTTTGATGTGACAAATATACATTTGCACATTTTTTCACTGAGCGTAATCTCCTTATTGTTGATAAGAAGTGTTACTGAATTATCAAAACTCAGTTTTTTTACAGTCTTTATTGATTCATCAAGTTTCAGCCCCAGGCCGGAAAAATATTTCATGATTTCGTCGGACTTGGCAGAAACTCTTACAATTTTATAGTCGTCCGGGAAATTACAATTCCCCAGCTCAATTTGTTCAGGCATTTCGGGCAGTTTACCATCCGCGTCCGGGATAGGCGCTCCATGCGGATCAAAGCTGGGAAAACCAAGATACTGATCTATTTTATCTATCAGAAAATCAGAGGCCGAGTGTTCAAGTATTTCAGCTTCATCATGAACCTGTTCCCATGAAAGGTCCAGCGTTTTAAGCAGAAACAGCTCCCACAGCCTGTGTCTTCTAATTACCTTCAGTGCGACGGCTTTCCCCTTTTCGGTTAACTCAACTCCTTTATACGGGGCATATGAAAGATAACCGTTGCCTGCCAGCTTTTTTGCCATCTCGCTGGTGGCGGCATTGGTAATTCCAAGCTTTTTCGCCACACTCGCCGTCGATACCGGTTTTCTTCCGGTTCCGGCGCTGCTGTATACTGTTTTCAGATAATTTTCAGTTGATACTGTCGACATATTATTTTTCCGTAAATCAGGTTGCAAATTAAGCATACTTAACTTTTTTGTCAAGTAAATCTAATTTATTTTTTTTGTTATATATAGTTTTACCCCGATTCTCTTAAAGAAGAGCCCCCGGTCATACGCCCGACTAATTAAATTCCTGTATCAAAAGTATGATATTGCAAATTTATAATCACGTTGAATATAGGGAAACGCACTTAAAATCGTGCCCGCAAGAAGGATTAGGATTTATCATAATCTGGCAAACCAGAACCAAAAGGTAATTCAGAAAAAATCGTACTCATAAACCGGCTAAACCAGAAGTAACAGGTAATTGAGTAACTCGGAGAAAGTCCTCCCCCGTCAATGAAGAAGAGCGCTTCATTGCCACCACCTCTGCCACAGGCTTTTCTTTGGTGACGGGGGTGGACTCACTTTGAGTAGCCAAAAAACTATTAATTGGCAATAAAACTTTATACTCGTTGATAAATTTGTTGCCATTTTGTGTAGAATTTCACTGCTTACAGAGTAACCGTCCTTGTACCCGGCTTTTTTTCACTGGCGAAGTTCAATATTCTGCCATAAAAGCAAGAATAGAATTTTATTAAGTCGCCTAAATTTTCCCCGGGCAGTGCTTGAGGAAAACACCCTAAAAGGGAACATTTGTAAGCATATCCGAATAATCGGAATATCCCCCCGTCGGAGGCAATGTCACTAAGATAGTGAAACGAGAAGAATATTGAGTAATTATAATCATCCACTAACATCAATATGTCCTGCGAAATATTTTTCAAATGCCAATTAAATAGAATGATAGCATTAGTTGGCTAACCTATTGTTATTGAATCCCTTACAACCTCACCCCAATCCCTCTTACGCCACGGCGCACTGAAAAACCTTGTCAAGGAGAGGGGCTTTAAAAGTCTGACAAGGGTGGGATTTTAATGTCATGGAAACACTAAAAATACTATATTTTTACTCTATTTAAACGCCATTACCGCCGGTCCCAGAGAGATGCCTGTGGCAGAGGGGTGGATTCAAAGTGTTTTTCTTTGAAGACGGGGGAGGACTATCCTTGAGCTTATCGATAACTTTTCTTTTTCTGACTCCATCAGCTTATGGATTTTGAATCGCGGCCTGATTATCGGTAACATGTTAACGGTAATCTGGTGATAAGATCTTAATTCCTCATTCCCAATCCGGTTCTGGCGGCCAGGCAGAAGAACACCCGGGATAAAGATCGATAACAGCCGGTCTTGACCAGTTTTATTCACTCCGACAAAATTCCGTCCGGTTAAATGCTTTATATATCTATTTTTCAATATATTTGCAGTTTGATTAATGTAAAATAAGTGGAGATGAAATGAGAATATTCCTGATAACCACGATCTTAATATGTGGTACTGTTTTTGCTCAGAACGGAGATAAAAAAACGTTGACAAAAGAAGACCTCGATACAAAAATGAAGAAGGTAAGCTACGCTCTCGGACAGGATATGGGAAATGTTTTTAACACCCAGCGCATACCAGTAGATCCCGAGCTATTTTATGCCGGTTTGATAGCAGGAATAAAAGATTCGGCAAAAATATTCACAACCAAGGAGTTAAGAAATATTCTTGTGCAATTTCGGCAGGATATGATAACCACCCAGAACAAAAGACGTAAAGATGAAATGGAATTGAAGAAAAAAGCTGAGGAAGAATTCTTTAAAAAGAATAAGCTAAGGGAAGAAGTGATTGTACTGGATAACGGCATTCAGTATGAGGTCCTCAAATCAGGAGAAGGAAAATCACCGACAATAAATGATTCCGTAACGGTTAATTACCGGGGAACCCTTCTGAATGGCGAAGAATTTGACAGTTCCTATAAAACCGGAAAACCGGCTACAATGGCGTTAAAAAATTTGATTAAAGGATGGCAGGAAATTTTACCGAGAATGAAAGAAGGTGACAAATGGAAGGTGTATATCCCCTCTGGCCTGGGATATGGAGCGAGAGGATCAAAAAATATCCCCCCCCATACCATGTTAATCTTTGAAATTGAACTAATTTCTTTTAAATTCAATTTACAAAAATAATTTAATTTGTCGGGAAGATTATGGCTATTAAAGAAAATTTAGATATTCTGACTCTCAAAGAGCTTTTGTATAACAGCGCTGAAAAATTTGCTGATAATATTGCGGTTACATTTATTGACAAGCAGGGCATAACATATAAAGAACTGCTTGAAAAGGTTGAGGAAACATCGGCATTCCTTCGTCTGAATGGAATTCAGCCGGGAGATAAAGTAGCGATTTTAAGTGAAAATCAACCCAACTGGGTTATTTCATATTTCGCGGTAACCACTATGGGCGCTGTCGCGGTACCAATAATGACGGAGTTTACAGCGACTGAAATTCATCATATTCTGAGGCACTCAGATTCCAAAGTGATATTTGTATCGGCCAGGTATCTTGAGAAAATACAGGGCGCGCGAATTGATGACCTCCAGACCTGTATACTCATGGATGACTTTTCTGTCGTACCTGTTGATTTCGACAGGGCTCTGCTTAAATCGGTAATCAACGGCAGCCGAAAAGAATTATCGAAAATAAGAAACGCGGCTCTCAAACTCGCCGGAAAAGATTGCTGTGAGGTTAATGAAGATGATCTCGCGGCTATTCTTTATACTTCCGGGACAACAGGACATTCTAAAGGAGTGATGCTCTCTCATAAAAATATAACATCAAATGCTGTTGTTCTGACAGGAGTGGTTGATATCGACGTTGATGAAAGACTTCTTTCTATTCTCCCCTTATATCATACATTTGAAGCTACCTGCGGAACACTCACCCCGATGTTAAAAGGTTGCACTATTTATTATCTCGAGAAACCACCCACACCAGCCGTTCTTATGCCGGCTCTTAAAAAAATTAAACCAACGATAATGATTTCTGTACCCCTGGTAATTGAAAAAATATTCCGCAGGAAAATTTTACCAGGCATTGAAAAAAATCCTCTGCTTAAGAAGCTTTATAAGTTTAGCGCTCTTCGTAAAAAAATAAATAAAAAAGCAGGCGCGAAACTTCTGGAAGCATTTGGAGGAAAACTTCATCTCATGGTTATAGGAGGCGCCGCTCTTCCTGAAGATGTTGAGAGATTTATGTTTGAAGCAGGTTTCCCTTATACTGTCGGTTACGGGCTGACTGAAACCGCCCCGGTTTCATCAGGTAATTCACCATCAAATATCAGGTACCGCGCCACCGGAAATCCGCTCGAAGGCACCGAGATAAAAATTGTGGACCCCGATCCGGAAACAGGTGAAGGTGAAATTCTCATCAAAGGCCCTAATGTGATGAAAGGTTATTACCGTGATCCTGAAAAAACCGCTGAGGTTTTCACCGATGACGGTTGGTTCAGAACCGGCGATCTTGGTGTTATGGATGAAGATGATTTCCTTTATATCCGCGGCAGGTCAAAAAATGTAATTATAGGTCCTAACGGGAAAAACATTTACCCTGAAGAAATCGAATCAATTATCAATCAGCACAAATTTGTTGTTGAATCGCTGGTTTTTGAAAGAGCAAGCCGTCTGCTGGCTAAAGTTCACCTTAATTATGAAGAGATTGATGGTGAAATGGACGCTAAAAAATATGAAGAACCGGCAATCAGGGAAAAAATAATGAGCATCCTTAATGAAATACATGGAGCGGTTAATAATCGAGTAGCAAGTTTTTCCAGGCTGCATGAAATAGTTGAACAGCTCGAACCTTTCGAAAAAACACCTACCCTGAAAATAAAACGATTTTTGTATGTTTAATTTAATCCCCGCTCAGGCGGGGATTTTTTTTACCCGATGTGGATAAAAGAAAATCGGTTCTATGTGAAATATAGTGGGTGATTTTTGTCGGTCCTGACAATTAAATGAAACCTTTTGTTAAAGTATAACCGGATAATCCCGACGTTTAGCTTCCGCCCCTACAGGGCTTAAATACACTTTTTCTTTTATTACCCCGGGCGTTGCCCGGGGCTGTTGATTGTCGCGCTTTCAGCGCTAATAATAATTCCAGTTTGTTGCAGATGGATACAAAACCCTGAAAGGGTGTAGGCACCAGGCCGGGGCAACGCCCCGGTTAAGAAAAACAAAGACATTATCAGAGCCCTGAAAGGGCGAAAGCAGCAAACGCATAAAGATATGGAATGCTGAAAGCGTCTGGCTCAGTCGGGGTAAGAGGGACTTTAAGACTCATCCACTTTTTTCAAGACCGCGCGCTCTGTGGTGGTGAAGACCAGGGGTTGGTTTCCGGAAATCAAACATGACATTATGCGAATCTTTGATTCATATCTTTATCCGCTATTTTATATCTTTACCCACTAAATTTCATATAGAACCAGAAAATCTTTGCGGATATCATCAGGTCACCGGTAAAATAATTCAAACTTCTGTTGGCTGTACCTGCCCTGCCAGAGGCAGCAGATTGGTAAAAACTCCTCAGCTAAACTATCAAGTGTCCCATATGGACGCCAGATTTTTCACACCGGGGGATTTCGACTATTCCCCGGCAGGTTTACATCCTTAAGCCCTTTCAATATGCTGTGCCTAAAGGCACAGGTATTGCCCGCCTGACTTTATCTTCTACCAATATTTTGTACCTAACGGGACAATCAAGTAAAATCGATTTAATCTCATGAAAGTTTTATCTCAGTCCTTGAGAAAATATCCTTTCCCCTGAGGACATTCTTTTATCCTGCTCCCTGGTCCTTTCCGTCACCGGCCTCTATAACCATCATGGAAAAATCATCATCCAGCTCAGGTTTTTTATTCCAGCTTCTAATTATCTCCCGGAAATTTTTCATTACATCACTAATCGATTGATCTCTTTGTGATAAAAGAAAATCCATAACAATATTGCTATTGTCCCCCTCCCTGATATCACATATCTCCGTTATCCCGTCAGAATAAATATAGAGTCTGTCACCCGGATTCAGAGAAAAGGAATAATCCTCATAACCTATATCCCGAAAAAAACCTACCGGAAATCCCCCGCCTTTCGCGAGTCTGCTTTTTCCTGCGGCCGAAACAATTATCGGGGGCGGATGTCCCGCGATACTCATTACAACTTCGAAGGTTCGGGTGTTTACATAACCAAGTATCATTGTAAAATACTGACAGGTATTTAAACCCATCTGAAAAAGATTATTCAGCTCGAGCAAAATTTCAGAAGGTTTTTCTGAGCTGCTGCTTTTTCCCCTCACTTCTGGTATGAATACTTCGTCCTGAAAATTCACTGACAGAGAGGAACTTGCTCAGGGTGAAAGATAACATCGCGGCAGGAACCCCGTGACCGGAAACATCAAGAAGATAAAAGCCCGCATGGCTATCATCCAGAGAATAATAGTCATAAATATCGCCTGCAACAAACTGGCATGGAACAAAAAGAGATTCAAAACTACACTTCCCCGCGATTAGATTTTTTTCCGGAAGGAGAGACTGCTGAAGCTCTGCGGCAAGATTAAGATCATTTTCCATCCTTCTGTTGTAAGCTTCCAGAGTTCTATTTTTTTTCTCGAGTTTTTTCTCCAGGGAAATAATTCTTGTACCCGCTTTAATTCTCAGGGTCAGTTCCTTTATATCATAAGGTTTGAGCAATATGTCATCAGCTCCGAAAGATAACCCTGACAGAGGATCGTTATCTGAATCATGTTCGGTAGTCAGAATAATATAAATATACCGGCTTCCGGGGATTCCCCTCAGACTTTCACAAAATTTTCTGCCATCATCGGTTTTCCCATCCCAGCAGGCTATGACAAAACTTATATCTTCCGACTTAACAAGGTGAAATCCGTCGATGTAGTTGTCGGATATAAAAACCCGGTGTCCCTCAATTGAAAGCAGATTTACCAGGGCCAGCTTTGAATTTTCATCATTTTCTATCAGCAGTATGTTCATAAATACCCGGTTAATACAATTTCCTGTTGTAACGTCCAGCTTAAAATAGTAAATTTAGCCTTTTATTTTCCACTTTTATATATTTTTTAGTAAATTTAGATACGAATGGCATTGCTTAAAGCTTTAATTATTATTTTTTCTGAAAGTTTTTTGCGGTTAGCGGACATGCGGAGGATACTTGGAAATCTTAGCTGACGGAATAATCTGGTATATAGTATTTTTATTCTCAACCACATTGCATGAAGCCTCACACGCGTTTACTTCAATGAAACTGGGGGACCGCACAGCTTATGAAGGAGGACAGGTTACTCTCAACCCCTTCCCCCATGTAAGAAGGGAGCCTTTCGGCACTGTGGTGATACCTGTAATTTCGTTTTTTCTCGCGGGCTGGATGATCGGCTGGGCCAGCGCTCCTTATAATCCAAACTGGGCATTTCGTTATCCTAAAAAATCAGCCATGATGGCGTTCGCTGGTCCTTTATCAAATCTTGCCCTGGTTATTATTGCCGCTCTGCTTATACATCTCGGAATAAGTCTTGATATTCTTTTAGCGCCCGGAGAAATTACCTTTTCAACAGTTGTTAAGGCGGTAAATGGAGGAATCTTTACAGGCGTCGCGAAGTTCCTCAGCATTCTTTTTTCGCTGAATCTGATCCTCTTTATATTTAATCTTATCCCTGTTCCCCCGCTTGATGGCAGTGGAATTATTCCTTTTTTGCTTAAAGATGATTTGGCAAGAAAATATATGGGTTTTATTCACAGCCCGGGACTTATGTTCATAGGTATTTTAATAGCATGGAAAATATTTGATTTTATTTTTCCTGATGTTCACCTCTTCGCGATAAATTTACTTTATCCGGAACGAATTATGGTTTTAATTAAACTTCGGTAAAAAATGAAATATTTAAGATATATTTTCACTCTGATAATTTTTTCGCTTTGCCTTCTCTCATGCGATGAACAGACTACTTTTACAGTGCCTGCTGTTGAATTCAGCGGGTTTACCATGGGCACCACCTATAATATTAAAATTGCCCCTAACACAGGACAGACAGATCATTTTGAAACCGGCAAAATAAAAGATTCTGTCGACAGCCTGCTGAACGATGTCAACAAGTTGATGTCTACCTATATTCCCGATTCCGAACTTTCTCTGTTTAATAAATCAAAAGCCGGAAAATGGTTTGACATCTCTGATAATCTTTTCGAAGTGCTTAAAACCGCTGTTGAGGTATCCGACAGCTCCGGAGGCGCTTTCGATATAACTGTCGGCCCGCTTGTGAACTTATGGGGATTCGGGCCCGAAAGAAAAAGAGATAAGCTTCCCCGGAAAAAGGATATTACGGCCAGCAAGCGAATTACCGGATATTATAATCTCACGCTTCGCGATTCAACACCGGCCATAAAAAAAAGGATAAATGACCTTTATTGTGATCTCTCGGCTATCGCGAAAGGATTTGGTGTTGATAAGGTATCTGAACTTCTTTCAGGGTATGGGTTTAAAAACTACCTGGTTGAAGTAGGAGGAGAAGTA
>CAXXGF010000067.1:0-88736 GCA_963677445.2 Melioribacteraceae bacterium
CGCCGGAAAAAATATAATAAAACCACTAAATTTTTCATTTTAATTCCTGCTTCTTCCACGAACACAGTAAATTAAAAATTGCTTTTTTATTACGTTCATGCAGCGTAAATAATGGTCACCCCTTTACGTTTAGTGATAAAGGCCGGAATGTATAAAAATCATGATTTTTTACCACAGTGGAATTAACAGACTGTGTAAAAAAAATTCTCAGATAATAAGAAAAACTTCATGCTCCGCTATGTTGTCCCTAAATCAAACCATTTTTCTTGCAATATATTCCGATTAATATTATTTTGCGTCTGACTGATGTAATTAGGGGTAAAACGTTTTCGAAATATTATTTACCAAATTTTTGAAATATTCAGCCGGATAACAGAACCGCTTATTATTTCAAGCTTTCGGCTGTAAAAATTATTTCTGTCGCTGAATAATGGCATGGTTATTTTCAGATAATAAAATATGGGATCACAAGTCAGTAGCGGAAAAGAATTGGAAAACCAGGGAAATATTATGAATCGTATCGAAGCAGAAAAGAAATTGCGCGAAACCTTTGGATTCCCGAAGTTCTATGATGAACAGTGGGATACTATCAAATTATTGCTGGAAGGAAAACGAGTCTTACTCATTGAAAAAACAGGATTTGGCAAATCATTATGTTTTCAGTTCCCGGCCACGCAATTTGAAGGAATAACAGTTATTTTTTCACCACTGATAGCATTAATGCGCGATCAGGTAAGATTCCTTAATGAGAAAGGAATCGCGGCAAAATATATCAATTCAGAACAATCGCCTGAAGAAAATCAATCAGCGATAGAAGACGCGCTTCAGGGTAAAATTAAAATTCTGTATATTGCTCCTGAACGACAGGAAAATCAGGAATGGATAGAGGCCACGCGAAAAATGAGGTTGTCCATGATTGTTATTGATGAAGCGCATACTATCTCTGTCTGGGGGCATGATTTTCGTCCCGCGTTCAGAAGAATTGTAAACCTTGTCCAGTTGCTGCCTGAAAATCTGCCGGTTCTTGCTACAACCGCGACCGCGACTAAAAGAGTTCAGCGCGATATTGAAAAACAAATAGCCGGTGATATTGTATCCATCAGAGGTAATCTGATGAGGGAAAACCTGCATCTTTTTGTTATTGACGTAAAATCTGAAGATGATAAACTTATTTGGTTAGCCTCAAAGATAAAAAAGATAAATGGCAGCGGAATAATCTACACCGGAACAAGAGTAAATACCGAGATTTATTCGAGATGGTTAAATTTCTCAGGAATAAGTTCGGTTGAATATAATGCCGGACTCGACGCTGATTCAAGAAAAGAAATCGAAGCGGGATTAATGTCAAATAGATGGAAGTGTATTATTTCCACCAACGCTCTCGGAATGGGAATTGACAAGCCAGATATCAGATTTATAATTCATACTCAGATTCCACAATCCCCGATTCATTATTACCAGGAAATCGGAAGAGCCGGAAGAGATGGTAAACCAACTTACATAATTTTATTTTTTAATTCATCACAAACAGAAAATAAGGTTTATGAAGACGCAAAACTTCCTATGGCCTTTATTGAGGGGGGAAGACCATCATTAAAAAATTATCAAATAGTGATTGACGCTTTGAAAAAAGAGCCGCTGGGGGAAAGAGAACTTGTGAAAATCACAAATATGAAACAAACTCAAATAAGGGTAATTAAAGCCGACCTTATTGAACAGGGCATTGTTAAAGAAGTACTATATGGCCGGTCAAAAAAATATGAATACCAGTTTAACGCCCCCGAACTGAATACCAAATCATTTGAAGAACTGAGATTGAACAAACTCAGAGAACTGGATTCAATGATTGAATATACTTTTACAGATAAACCAAGAATGCAATTTCTTTGTGAATACCTGGGTGATAAAGGAAAAACAAATTATAAAAATTGTGACAACACTACTCACAAAAAATTAATTGTGCCCCGAGGTGAGGAATCATTAAAAAAATTATGGGAATTCAGAGAAACATATTTCCCAGAATTAAAAGTTGAAAGCCAAAGTTCAAATATTATTAATGGAATAGCGGCATCATATTATGGTGTGACTACAGTAGGTTCGGCAATTCACAGGTGTAAATATGAAAATGGCGGCGATTTCCCCGACTTTCTGTTAAAATTAACACTTAAAGCATTCAGGAAAAAATTTGGAAATCAGCATTTTCATTATATTTGTTATGTGCCTCCGACAGAGTCTGGAGATTTAGTTAAAAATTTTGCTGAAAAACTCGCGGCGGTTTTGAATATTCCGATATCACATAAGTTAAAAAAGATATCCGCGACAAAACCACAAAAAGTTTTTCAAAACGGATATTTGAAAAAGGAAAATGTAAAGGGAGTTTTTCATTATGACAACCCGGATGAGCTCCGGGGAAAGTCTGTCTTATTATTTGATGACATAAGCGACAGCGGCGCGACGATAAAAGAAATTGGAGTTTTTTTAACAGGTTGCGGCGCGGAGATAATCGCTCCCCTGGTAATCGCGAAAACTGTAAGCGGAGATATTTAAGGATTTATTATGAAACAAGAATACGCATATTGGATGGCGCTGGCTCATCTGCCCCAAATAAGCAACAGGTTAAAAAACGATATTATTGTAAATATATTCCGGGAAAACATTTCAATAATTGACTTTTTCAGGCTTGACAGATCAACACTGGAAAGTGTTTACAAGCTTGATGTTACAGCCATAGCTTTAATTGAAGAATCGAAGAAAGAACTCGCGAACTATTCTTTCATTGTTGAAGATCTGTTCGAACAGGGATATGATATTATCCCGATTACTTCTGAAAAATATTCAGGCACACTAAAAAACAATTTAAAAAGAACCTATGCCCCTCCTTTAATATATGTTAAAGGCAATCAAAAAATGTTAAAGGAACAATCAATGGCAATTGTTGGCTCAAGAAACGCTTCCGGCGCCGCTCTCAGGTTCACCGATAATGTCGCGTTGGAAGCGTCAAAAAATTGTAAAGTGGTTGTGAGCGGATTCGCGAAAGGAGTTGATAAGCAGGCTTTGGATTCAGCGATAAAATATAATGGTCAGAGCATGATAGTGCTCCCCCAGGGAATTATGACCTTTGCTTCCGGTTTTAAAAAATATTATCCGCAAATAATTTCCGGGGATGTACTTGTTCTTAGCGCCTTTTTTCCAAAAGCTCCATGGAATGTAAAGTTGGCAATGGCCAGAAATCCCATAATTTACGGCCTGGCTGACGAAATTTTTGTTGCTGAATCAAGCGATAAGGGAGGAACCTGGGCCGGTGTGATAGATGGATTGCGCAAAGGAAGAAAAATTTTTGTGCGCGTTCCTGAAAAAAATGAAAAGAACGCGAACCAACTGCTTATCAACCAGGGCGCCGTTCCGGTTGATTCAGAGGGAAATATAGTTGAACAGAATTACGAATTAACCGCGGAAACTCCCCCGGTTTTTCCCACACAAAAAATTGAAGCAGAAAAAGAAAAAGTTTTTGAATTGCTGAAGGGAGGGGAGTATTCTTCAAAAGAAATTATTCAGAAACTAAAACTTGATTTGAATACACGGCAATTAACATCATATCTAAAAACACATGATGAAATTAAAACAATAAATTCAAAGCCTCTTAAATTTACCATCGCTAAACAAGATGAGTATTCTCTTTTTAACCAGGGAAGCTGACTGATCCTGTAAGGCCGGTGAAAATTTCAGGTACCGTTTTTTACGGCTTTTTTCTCATCTATAATATCTGATTTTACCCTGGTCACAAGGAATACAAAAGACATGGCGGCAAGCGGAGTAAGAATTCTAAATCCGTGGGAATATTAAACAGTACAGCAAAAATTTTATACCGCCGATATTCCCCATCCATTCTCCGCTCTTCAATTTCTATTTCTCACTTGCCAGCCTCTCCGCGTCTTAGCTTCAGAACTCCATATTAAAATTTACATAAACTGGCTTAGCCGGAAGTGGAAAGTCAGTTAATTGATAATGGATAATTGACAATTGATAATTAAAGATGACTCAGTTTTTTATTAAAACATCCTGACCATCATTCTTATCCTGGAAATCCTTTTTTTCTGCGTCCATCAGCGAAATCCGCTGGAAATAATGCCCTGGTTATAAAGGCAATAAGGTTCAAATTTTTGAGGGTTTGCCATTGCTATTAAGGTTAAAAGACTAAAGAATAAGGTTCTTTTGTTGGATTTTTCGGGGAGAAATTCACGCATTAAAAAAATCGTCATTTTACGAAAAATTTTTGAACTCATGGAATATTTATCAATTGTCTTTTAAATTGTTCATTGTACATTATTAATTGTTAATTGAAATTTTGCCATTTTGCGTAGAATTTAACTGCTTACGGAGTAATCGCCTTCTCCTTCCGGCTAAAAAGCGAAAGTATTTAGTCCGAAGCTGAAATTGTCATCATCCTTATGAGTAAGCTTCCATGTGAATTCAAACTCAAAAGGTATAAGGGGATGTGATATGCTGAAGCCTGTTTCATAAAATGGAGTGGTGAACAACTGGTAATCGGCAGGGATGATGGCTAAACTTTTAGCAGAGATATTGCACCAGGCCGCGTTAAAATGCACACTCATTCTTAACTGTTCCTCCTTTAAAAAAGGCACATTGAGTATATTAAACAATGTTGAGTGCAGATTGTAATCAAGAAAAACCGAGAGCGCCTGGTCACCATAAACCCTGGCATATTTTAGAGTTCTGTAGGAATCATTTTTTGCTCCTCCGCTGATATTTCCAGGCAAAGCATAAAGGTCCTGGAACGGCACAGGTCCGTCGGAATAAAGCCCCTTAACAAGGAAATTCAGATCGGTGCTTCTGAAAAGATTTATTTTTCCTTTAAGTCCCAGTTTATATTTTTTATAGTTTATCTCACTGCCGAGGTTATCATCACTGATTGTATAGCTGCCATCAAGAACCGCCCAGAACGCGTGGGGCGAAACCCTTCTTCTATAGTAACCATCCTCAATGAACTTTCTAAAATCCAGTTTGAATGAAGCCGAAGCCGCGTTTGTCCTCAGTTGGTTGACCGGTCCGTTTATATCATATTCCTTATCCCTGTTAAAGAAAGAAAAGTCGGAGCGGTTATAGCCTATTTTATCCGTTTTCGATATCCATCCCGCGCCTATCTCCAATACCGGAAATATTTCACTGGTAAAAGATAACTCATATCCTGATGTATAATAATAATCCCTGAAATCATATTTGCCGAAAAGACTGAGCAATGTTGAAGTAAACGGGTTGTAAAAGTCAGTCTCATTGAAGAGTGTCGCCAGTTTATCATAAGCTTTAATGTTTATCCTTGAGGTACGGTAATCCCCCAGAAGATAATAACCTGAGAATGATTTTTTAAATCTTTTATCGGCAAATCCATAGTTAAATTCCGTTTCGGCATTAAGCCTTTTACCGAGGGCGTCGTTCAGATAAAAACCGAGGTCAACCGAATTCCCCTCAACTTTGTTAAAATGATACATGGAAAGAGGGGCGCTCATTTCAAAATGTTTCGTAAAAGGAATACTTGTTGAAAGGAGTGAAACATTGTCCCAGAAACTTACAGGCAGAGACTCCAGACTATCGATTCTTTTATAGGCTTTTGCCTCCTCAAGTGTGTTGGGTATTGTCATCCTCTCAGTCCAGTAGAGGCTGTCCTTATCATCCGCGCCCGGCAGAACGGTAATAACCGCCATGTCGAAAAAATCATCCTCTATACCGGCGTTGATATCATAATCATAAAGAATCGAGTTGATCTCAAATCCGAATTTGAATATACTCAGGAAGTTTCCCTCGGCAAAAAGGCGGTAGTCAACCGGCATATATATATTATTTTCAAATTTCGAATACTGCTGAAATACCCTGATATCGGTGAAAATTCCACCCGGATTGGCGGCGTTATTCAAAGTTACATCCACTTTCAGCATACTGAAAGAACCATCCTCAATGTAAACATGCCCCACAAAACCGGGGTCTGTTTCATCATCAGGTGTCATAAATATCTTGAATATATTGGAATTATCCTGCGCCAGGGTATCCTCGATTCTGAAATAATAATAATCTGTCGCCTCATCCGACAGGGGGCCGAACATAGGCTTTCCAAAAAAGCGAAGATCATCCGTATAAAAATTCTGCACCAGCCTGTTGCCGGTAAGCAGATTGACCGAAGGTGGGAAATTTGCCGACTGCTTCCGGGCTATTATCTCCTCCTTGTAGCTATTCGGTTTCTCGAAATATCCCCGGCTTTCATTTTCCAGTATTCCGCTTATAAGCAGTTCTTTATCCGGATCAACCCCGACTCCCACACTGAGGCTGCGATCTCCCGAGGTAATATCTTCGGTTGTTTTTATCGCCGCTTTTGTAAAGGCGTCAAAGATATAACTCTCTATCTGTTCATCCCTTTTTTCCCGGTATTCAACGGCCTTTTTCATGATCGCGATAGCAGGATTTTCCCCCGGCAGAACAGTAACTTCCCCGAGCCGGACTCCTGTTTCCTGAAGAACAAATTCCAGCTCCATGTTTCCCTTTAAATCGACAATTATTGTATCTGAACGGAAGCCTATATAGGAGGCAATCAGGTTGTATTGCCCGCGCGGCAGAAGCAGCTCAAATACTCCCTCCGAATTTGCCGATGTACCCTGCGAAGTTCCGGCAACTCTGATATTGGCAAAACTTAATTCCTCTCCGGCGCCTGTTTTAACTGTTCCGAAAATTTTAAGAGTCTGACCCTCTCCAAAAACGAAGGAGGATAAAATCATTAATAAAATCAGGTTTTTCATTTTTAATTTCCCGGTATATATTTCCACTTACAATTATCTAAGCTGGCAAAGCCAGAACCAAAAAGAATAATAAAAGAAATAATCGTAATTCTAAACTGGCTGAACCAGAAAAAAGTTTGCTGACCACGCCAGGTTTAGTCCTCCCCCGTCAATGAAGAAAAGCGCTTCATTGCCACCCCCTCCAAAGGGGGATAAAAGACGTAATGTCCCCCTTTGGTCCCAGGGGGATGCAAGCAAGGGGGTGGCCTCCGGTCGTCTTTTGCCGGAGGTCGGGGGAGGACTCACCTCGAGTAACCACAAAACTTTTACCTGGCAAATATACTTTCAACTCGTTGATATATTTCTTGCCATTTTGCATTGAATTTAACTCCTTACGGAGTAATCATAATCCTTTTTTCGAGTACGAGTACGGCTCGTTTTTATTAATCTACAAAGTCAATATTCTGCCATAAAAAACAAGAATATTATTATTAAGTCGCATAATTATCATCCTGGGTATTACGGACCAATCCATAACGTTTTCCAGAAACTTCTTTTCTCTTCATTCAAGTCTGTAACGATATATTGTCCGGATCATTACCTCCACGCCCCGGGATATGCTGTTTATTACGGTATATCCTGTTCCCTTCCAACAGGATAAACAAAACATTGTGCTTCAATAAAATTGAAGAAGCAAAAATACAAATTCAGAGAGTTAAAATTATATCCAAAAAGATTGACATATAGTTTAACAAACTTTTCACTTCGCCCGGAAAATATGATAATATCCAAATGAGGTGTCCCTGCGGCATCTGCTGTTGATAAAATCACTGAATGATTTGTAGTCAAATCCCTGTTTTTCAAGTTCTTCAATTTCAGCTAAGTTATAAATAAAAATATCTGTCAATAATATGGAATCTTTATACTCTTTAAACGTATTGACTCTTCCTTTGTTCCGTTTTATATCCGCGGAAATTAATCCCGCCATAGTATGGTGATCGGTATATATTTTTCCCTCTGTTCGGCTGATATATTCAACAAACTCTTTTTTATTATTAAGGTCAAAAAAACTTTGGTAGGAATAACACATATATATGCTGAAACCCAATAATACCAATAAAACAATTAACCGTAAATTTTTATTGATTTTTTCAATAACCAGGGCGGCAAGAATTGAAGCGGGAGCAAATAGCATATGTACGTACCAGCTGTTTTTTAATACCATCGGTCTGTATCCGCCCAAACTCGAGGTGAATCCCGCGAATAAAACCGCGAGTCCGAAAAACCAGATAATAAATATTGAATATTTTTTCCTTATCACGGGTAAAAATAAAGCGGCGGCGGCAATCAACGGAATGAAGATATAAAACCTGCGCAGGAATATGCTTTTCAGATTATAAATAACCTGGGCGGCGGCGGCATATAAATAACTTCCCAAAGACTCAAACTGTGAATACGGTGGAAAAAAGTCATAATGAGTGAAATTGTAATTGTTATTTATTACTGTAAGTCTGTGAAAAAAATCACCATTGAAAAAATAGTAGAATATTCCTTCTGTTAACATCACCAGTGAAAAAGTTACCAGTGAAAGAAATAAAACATTTGCCACCTTCCTGTTCCTTAAAAACATTACCGCCAGCAATAAACTTATCAAAACTAACAGATAAAAAAAGCTGCTTTTGAACAACATTGAAACTGCGAACAGCACACCTGACAACACCGCGTAATTTTTATTATTCTTTCGGTAGCCCCTTAGAAGATATAAAACTCCCAGGATAATAAAAAAAGAAGCCTGCGGATCGGAAAAATTCAGTGTGGAAAAAATCACATCGGTTGGAATAATGGAATAAAGAAACGCGGCAAGCAGAGCTGTACTATCTTTTGATGTCCATTCATATACTATTGTGTATACTACAATAACTGATAATAGTGAGAATATCAAAGGGAAAAAAATCGAATTCAGCTTGGAATAGCCGATTATCATATACGCGAGAGCTGTCAGCCCGGTATGGAGGGTCCTCAGCGCTACAACCGGATACCCCGCAAATTGGGGTAATCCATCCATCCCTGTCAGCTTCAGAGCGTAAAAACTGTAATATGCGTCATCCGAAAAAACATAGCCCGAATAAAAATATAGTCGCAGAATAAGGGAAAATCCCAGCAACAGCGATAACTGAATCCAATATTTTTTATCTGTCTTACTCATCCAAAATTTTAATCTCAATTATAATCATAAACTGGCCAAGCCAGAAGTATAGAGAAGTTAGTGGAGAGTGAAGAGTAATAATTACTTCTCTGATTTATTAAAAATGCGATTTCGATGGTTAACTTATGTCCAGTCAATTTTTTAATCCTCTCATTCCTGTGCTGTGCTCTTTCTATGAGCATTAGAAAATCCCGTTGCAAATATTGAACGTTGAATAAAGTTAATAAGCTTTAATTTTGGTCTGTAATTATCTCTGCTACTAAGGATAAATAATCAAAGATAAGGTTCTTTTTCTCTTTTTTCGTGGGATTTGGTGTTATGCTGATTTTGTGGCGGTTATCCCACCCAAATCTGCGAAATCCACGTAATCAGAGATATCTGCGTTCCTCTTTTTAATTGTTCATTATTAATTATTAATTGTCTTTTTGCCATTTTACGTAGAATTTAACTCCTTATGGAGTAATCACAACTTACTAACACAAAAGCTAAATTTACAAAAACAAATAAACAAAAAATAGTATTCTGTCAATGAGGGCAGGAATATAAACCGAATAACCAGGGAACAGGTCTGGCTGGCAATATTTTATTTATCAGGGACTAAATTCAGGATGAGATAAATTGAGGAGGTCCGGTTAAAGATAATCCGGACCCGTTTGGAATTTAAAAATTATATTGCAGTGATATTATATGATTATCACCCAGGTTGTATTGCATTGGTATAAAAGCATAATCAAAAGCGAGTCCCATCCAGTTAAGACCGATACCCGCTGTCAGGTCTTTGGTTTCATAACCGGTAATATATCCCGCTCTTATCGCTACAAGATTACGGAACATAAACTCAAATCCGGAATGGATATGGGTATCATCGGTATCAATATATTTTTGCAGACCTGTCTGGACTGTCACTTCCGCTTCTATCTGCTCCAGAGGAATGATATATGCTCCTCCTATTCTCAGGCCGGCGGGCAGCTTTGTAGCTTCATTGCGCAGGTCATCCATCGATCCGAGGTTGCTTACCGAAAGTCCCAATTCCAGATTTTCTACCAGTCCCGAATGAACAAAGCCAAAATCGAAGGCCAGACCGCTCGCGTTATTTGTATAAAGACTTTCGAAAAGATATTTAACCGAAATACCGGCGGCAAGATTATCCATGACAAAAAATCCCGTTCCCAGGCTTCCGGAAAAATAATGAGCGTTGAAGGTGGACTCAGCCTCACCAGGTTTATGCCTTATTTCAATATCACTTATTGAGGTAGTATTAAAAACCGCGGCGAAATTAAGCCCGAAGAGGTCAAATCCGGCTCCGAACATTTCACCGCTCACATCCTGAATAAGCTGATTATGTGAGAAACTCAGCGCGGAATTATTATCCCCTGCTATCAGGGCGGGGTTATAATAGGCCCCCGTAAGGTTATCTTTTGCCACTACGCCAAGATCACCCATCGCTATATTCCGGGCTCCGAAACCGTTTTTCAAAAATGCCAGTCCGGTATTCCCGGCGCTCTGGGCAAATATCGAAATATTTATTAAAGCAAAAATCAGTAGGAACTTTTTCATAATTTACCTGAATTGAGTAACAATGCCAGTCCCGGTGTTATACCATAAAACCAGGGACTCTGTTGATGTATAAAAATTCGCGAGCCAGTCAGCCGAGTCTCTTAATCCTGTTGTGTCGATCGATTTGGATGGAACCAGAAAGAGATCGATCTTCGCGCCGCTATGTGATGACATAAAATCACTTCCGCCATTAGCGAGCAAAACATCCATAGCGTCATCACTGTCGGGATATGTCGCCGATGAATTTATGCTCAGTTGTGATAACAGACCCAGCGCTCCTTCAGTTCTCTCTTTCGATTCAGGATCTTCAATAAGTGAGAGCATTGTTGAAAAATTGATTGGCGACTGAACCGGGCCGGCGCCATAAACCGGCACATAAAATTCATTTGTTTCGGTTTCATCCGACTGCACCACATAAACGAATGCTTTAAGGGTGGAGAAATCGAGAAGATCAATTGTGCCGTCTGTTGATACATCACGGCCATAGATCATGGCAAGCTGAGCGTCCGCGGCAAAATCAGCGCGCGCTTCAGTCAGCGCCTCGGGAAGTTTTTCCTTTGCGGTAATATTGTTATTTAAAATTTCGTCGATGGGATTTCCATCCTCATCACACCCTGAAATAACCAGGGCAGCCAGCAATACAAATAATAGTTTTTTCATCAGAAATTAAAGTTTACTCCAACAATATGTCTGTCGTATGCCGAATAGGGTTCAATTATAAACGCGTAGTCAATCCCGGCAATTCCGTAGCCTGTTTCATGTTTATATGTAAATCCGAATGAAGGCCTCGCCGGAACATCACCATTTTTAATATCCCATTTATCGACACCTCCACGTAAATACAAGTTATCAAAAATATTATATTCTGCGCCGAATCTCAAGTAATTAGTGCCCGCGTTGCTGTTTTCAAACTCAGCTGATACAATAAAATCATAAGAATAACTGATCCA
The DNA here is from genome assembly GCA_963677445.2 of Melioribacteraceae bacterium. Lineage (GTDB taxonomy): Bacteria > Bacteroidota > Ignavibacteria > Ignavibacteriales > Melioribacteraceae. Next base: position 11,496 of record CAXXGF010000067.1, read on the forward strand.
CGACACTCCTATTTTCTTTGAAACCGGAAATTTATCCTCGCTGTTGTTTCCTTCCTGCCCGTAAAGATCGGTTGTGTCCCACTTATATTTGCTGTTAAGATCGCTCAATACAGCAGATATTGTCAGGTTGTCATTTACAGTATATAGAGCTCCGATATCAAAACCAAGACCTGTAGAAGTGATATCCTCATAAAGACTGTAATAATAAAACCTGATCATCACACCAAACGCCAGCTTATCGGAAAACCGGTTGGAAAGAGCGATGTAAGCCAGGTTTTCAGATGTGGAGAGTTCTCCTGTAGGCATACCCTGGTTATCACGGCCGTCAATTTTACCCACACCTGAATTTATAATACCAACACTGAAGCCGGCAATTGATTTTCTCTTCTGTTTTCCTGTTACACTGTCAATCTTTCCGCCGAAAACAAATTTTCTCGTAAAACTGAGAAAATTAAGAGACCGGTCGAGCGAAAGGAAAGAGTAGGAAGTCTGGAATGAATTCCCTTCCTGAAAAGGACTGAGCGCCGGATTATAAAATGGCGATATATTATCGGTTATAATTGAAGAAACCGCGTTCCCCATACCCATACTTCTGGCCCCGAAACCCATTCTCGCAAAGGCGCCCGGCCGGCCGGCGATTTTACTGAACTCCGGCTGGGCATTGATTATAATTGTCGCTGCGAACAGAAAAAATATTATTCTTTTCAACTTTATACCTCAAACTTTTTACATCAATACCATAATTTTACCGAAGACCGGCTCATCCTCATCGACATCTATCCTGTAAAAATAGACCCCGTTGGGAACAATACCACCCGACTCGTCACGTCCGTCCCAGATCTCAAGGCGCTCCTGACCCCCGTTCCTCGGCGCTTTCTGGATTAGGGTTCTCACAAGATTCATCCCGAAATCCATTATCCTGATTGTTACATTGGCCGATGCCTGTTCAAATTTATATTTAATCCTCGTATATTCATCATCAGGCGCAAAGGGATTAGGGAACGCATAACTTTCTGATACGGAAGGTATGGCGGGTGACGCTGTTAACACTTTCCACTCACCTGTCCAGATTCCGGTCGTTTCTTTCAGAAGACCGAGGCCATCTATTGCGCTGCCAACCCAGATGTAATTGCTTCCCTGGTATTTCTGGTACATTACCGAATAAAACTTTTTGCTGACCATGGGAATCAACGTAACATCATCCACAATGTTCTGGGGAGTTATCCATGTAGCCGGGTTATTACCCTCCTCTGTCGTACGGAAAAGTCCGTTATCGGTTGAGACCATAACCTGAGCTGTTTCAAGCCCTGAAATGTTGTATTTCCTGAAGCCGAAATTATGAGCTTTTTCACCACGAAGATATACCTTCCAATTCTCACCGCCATCAAAACTCGCGCTGACGCCGTAATATTCCGAGGCTCCCTCCGCTTTCCATGTCGCAGCCCATATCGATTCATCCCACTGATTATAAGCCATAGCGGTAACAAAATTGCCCGATATAGCGTAATCCTGGTTCAGATGATTAAACTTCTTCCAGGTTATATCACCGGTCTGACTATCAATAAATCCTTTATTAATACCCCCCGCGGTTCCGACAAGCAATGTCGAATCATTCATGGCAACAACTGAGAATACCCTGTGGTTAAGATAATTTTCATCCCCGAAAGCTCCCGCGACAGGCTGGAGAGCGAATGAATAACTGCTGTCGGGATAAAGATCATTAAGATAATCAGGCGGAAGAACAACTCTTTCCCAGCTTTCTCCCATATCTGTTGATTTTCTTAATCCCCCCGCGAATGTGGTTATCCAGATTGTTCCCGGGGTAAGAGCAATATCATAAGTAATATTATTTATCTCCACAGTTACCGGAAGCGCCCGAAGATTATTTACTCCATAAACAACCGAGGAATCACCCGGATCATCCACCGGCTGCGGAACACTCTGCCAGGTTTCGCCATTATCGGTTGTATATTTCAGCCCGCTTCCTTCAGGAAGCGTTGAGCCATCCTTTTCGGTGCTGTGACCCGTAGCGGCATAAAAGACACCGTTATAATAACCTATGGCCGGAATGGATTCCTCTCCGAAAGCGGTGGTTCCATAATAATTTCGCCAGGTTTCTCCTCCGTCCGTTGAGCGGCTGACGCCTCTTGTCGTTCCAAGCCAGACCGTGTCATCCACAACCACAATGTCAAGTATTGAATTGCCAAGCGGATTCCCATCTGCGATCTTGGAAAGTTTATCTTTATTAATCTCAAAATTTTCCGGAGCTATCTGAGCCAGCAGGGTCAGAACCGGAAAAAGTAATATTATTATTGTCAGTTTTTTCATTGTACCGTAACATTTTTAATGATTTTATTACTTTTAAACTTCCTTCTGTCCTGGGCCTGAAACTCAAATCTCCATTCCCCGTTTGTCGCAGTTGACGCGAATGAATTTTTGAATGTATATGTGCCATCCCCGGCGGTTTCATCTCCGTAGACATCCATATTACCGTTATCATCCATAAAGAAATAGGGCAGTCCGGTTCGTCCGTCGGTGACCACTGTGCCATTTGGCCTGTAGAGTTCAAACCACACTCCCGCAATATCTTCATAGCCATTTTCATCCGATGCGTCCACGCTGAAAACAAATGTGGAATCTGTATAGATAATATCCTGCATCACCAGGTTTGAAATCACAGGAGCTATATTATCTTTCCCGTTATCATAAAACATCGTATGGGAAGCGGCCAGTGAGCTTTGACCTGAGCTGGTTTCGATTCTCCAGGTTATCTCATAATCGCCAACAGGGAATTCCCGCGAAAAATCGGCGTTACCTGAAAAGATATTATCTCCGGCAGTTCTGTCACCGTTATCTTCACTGCCATCATCGGTCATTTCGATTCCCGATAATATATTCTCTCCATCATCAACAAGTGTCGCGTCGAACCATATTTTTGAGATCAATTCCCCGTTATCAACTTCCAATGTGGTAGCGAACGTTGAATCATCTTCCGTAAAATATAATGTGTCCGGCGCGAAAACCCATTTAATTCTGTATGACGAGCTTTCCGGCTGCAGGGTTTCATCATCAATACTTTCACATGCTGTAAAAAGCAGCAATGTTATAAAAAATGCTGTAATTAATTTCATAGCGGCTTTGAATTTAATTATGAATTCCTCTTCATAAGGAGGGCTAATATTATTTTGCGTAGAAAATTTGCCTGAAAACAAATATCTGTCCGATTGTTATTAAATAAAAAGTAGCAAATTTTCTATATACTGTGCTCCGATTTTTTCAAAAACAAAAATAGTCAAGAATGTATTTATTTGTCAAGGGATTAAAAAATACATATCGTGAAAGAATTATGAATTGTGAATGATAAATTAGGCTCTATATGAATTATAGTGGGTAATTAAATTTGAGTCAGCAGCAAACCAGGTTGATCATTGATGAAATTTTCTTCGTTTCTAAAAACTCAGGTCCTTTTACCGGTTAACTGATTATTAACGCTTATTAATTCAATTATCCGGTTACTCTTCTTTTTTCTAAAATTCTATATCATTTCTCACTGATGTGATATATTCGCTTGAAACGCAAAATCGATATAATTACCCCCCATTCTTAACTGTGTGGATGATCTGTATTATTCATTTTTATTGTTCCGTTAGGGACAAAATATTGGTGAATCAACATAGCGGACCAACCTTTTTTACTTCCTGATATACCAATTTGTCCAGGGAGTAGAATTTCAGAACTCCTGATCCCGGTAATAAAGAACAATAACTACAGGTATCCATTCGCAAAATAAAAGCGCCGGATATAAGTCTGGGAAAAAGTCCCGTCAGGGACGATAGTTACATCTTTTCACCCCTTAAAATGAAACATCTTTTTTATCGTTTGCTCGAAGAATAAGAGATACTGTTTATATTGAGAGTCCGGGAAATGATAATTAGCACTAAAATTCCGCGATTTCATTTTGCGAGAGGTAAGGAAATTCTGAATTCAAAGAAAACTCACAATAATGAAAGATTGAAATCAGCCCCTCTCCTTGATAAGGCTTTTAAGTGCGCCGGGGTGTAAGAGAGGTTGGGGTGAGGTTGTAAAAAATTTAATAACAATAGGTTAGCCAATTAATGTTATCATTCTGTTTAATTGATATTAGAAAAACTTTTTACAAGAAATAATGATATTGGGTAATAATTATATTTGCACAATATTCCTCTTGCTTCACTATGTTAGCGCCATTACCGCAGGCCCCAGAGGAATGCTCCTGGCAATGAAGTGTTTTTTCTTCATTGAGGGGGAGGACTTTCTTCGAGTTATTCAATTGCCTGTGACTTCTGGATTAGCCGGTTTATGTATAAAAAAACAGGCGTTATCTCTTAAAAATAATTTTGCTGTTTTCAGGATTAAGAAATCAGGAATAAGTTTTTTGAGCTTTTTTATGGAATTTTGTGTCTTAGGTACGCCGGGGAGAGATGTGTATACCCAGAGGATGAAAGAGCCTCATGGCACAATTTGCCGTTCATGTCAAAGCAGACCCGGGGTCTGAGGCGGTGACAAATCAGATTGGGTACCGGGAATGCGCCCTAAGTGAGCCGTAACGCAAGTGAATCCTAAGTAAGCTTCGTTACACAATAGCATGGCAGTGGTCAAGCTCTCTAAAATGACGAAACCTGTTACCATAGCAGAAGAAACGGCAGAGCGCATGCTATGGACATGCCCGGAGTAAAGGGATCGGCGCGCGGGGAAGGGATACACATGAAACCGGGAGACCTTTGCCGAATGGGTTGGTGACCCAAAGGAAAAGATATAAGCGAAAGCGAAGTTCTTCTCTGTCGGTAAAGGAGTCGGAGATGCCCATAAGAGTGATGATCGGTAAGACAACATAACTTACCAGGAGCAAAGGAGCATTAATTCAGGTAACGATTTCAAAGAAAGGAGTATCTTCAAATTGACGAACAAAAGTAGTCTTAGAAAGAAGCCAAAGCGCAAAGAAATGAGCGACAAGGAGCGAATACGAGACTTTCAGCGAAAACTATATCGAAAAGCCAAACAGGAAAAAGAGTATCGGTTTTACATACTGTATGACAAAATCCACCAGAAACACTTTTTGCGGGAGGCATACAGAAGAGTAAAATCCAATGGCGGATCGCCGGGAACAGACAGGATCACATTCCGGGAAATAGAATCAAACGGACTGGAGAAGTTTATTGAGACTCTTCAAGAAGAACTAATGGAGAGCCGATATAAACCACAACCGGTCAAAAGGAAGATGATACTGAAAGAAAACGGAAAGCAGCGACCATTGGGAATACCAACGATAAGGGACAGGGTAGTACAGATGTCCTGTAAGATGGTAATAGAACCGATATTCGAAGCTGATTTCGAAGAGACATCATACGGATTCAGACCAAAACGATCAGCAGCCGACGCAATCAGGTCTATAAAGGTAAACCTGAAGGAAGGCAGAACTGAAGTACTTGACGCAGACCTGCAAAGTTACTTCGATACCATACCGCATGATAAACTGCTAATAACTGTAGCTCAGCGATTAAGCGATAAAAAGGTACTGCACCTTATAAAGCAATGGTTAAAAGCGCCCATAGAGGATGAAGGCAGAATCAGCGGGGGTAAGAAGAACAAAACAGGCATACCACAGGGAGGAGTAATAAGCCCCCTGTTGTCAAACATTTATCTTCATCTGTTAGACAGAATAATCTGTAAAACAACAAGTATTTTCAGCAGACTTGAGATAAAGATAATAAGATATGCCGATGACTTCGTTTTGCTTGGGACAAGGATACCGGAAGAAGCCAGAGAGAAACTTGGAGAAATCCTTCAAAGGATGGAACTGAGACTCAATGATGAAAAGAGCAGACTGGTCGACGCAAGAGAGGAGAAATTTGATTTCCTCGGATTTACCATAAGGTATGACAGAGATTACCATGGAAGAAACAGAAAATACTGGAATATAGTACCTAGTGTTATGTTAAGCGGATAATGACGGATAGAGCCTTTTCAGTTTTATTCTTGCTTTCTCGTTTGTAAACTGCCAATTTATAGTGGCCTTTTTTGAGTTCCTCTCATTGGCCCAGGCTTTGACTTCACTTCTTACAATATCCTCTTCCGATATATGTCTGTTCAGACATTGATGATTTAACACATGCAATTCAATCTCAGCCATATTTAACCAGGAACCATGCTTGGGTGTATAGACAAATTCAAGGCGTTCGCGCAACCTTCGCGCCTCCTCAGGTTCAAAACATTCATAAAACGCTGAAGCATTGTGTGTGGAATAATTATCCATCACAAGAAATATTTTTTCAGCATTTGGATATGAATCTACTACTTTTTTAATAAAACGCGCCCAGTCAGATTTCTTTTTTGTTTTGGTGACTTCTACTATTCGTTTTCCTTTCAGAGGCTCATTTGCCATAAATATATTTACCATGCCGTGTCTGATATATTCGTAATCAACCTTCTTTTGACTTCCCGGCTTCATTAGTAATGTGGCAATATCTTCTATTAGTTGTTTTGGCGATTCATCCATACACACAACCGGATATTTTTCATTGTATGGTCTTTTATATACATCCAGTACATATTCCATATTCGCTACAAATTCACTACTTCCTTTTGGTGGAATTACCCAACCTATGATTTTCCAAGGTTTAAGTTCGTTTTTTTTAACGCGTTTCTAACCGACACATGAGAGATATAATCAACATACCTGAGTTCGACAAGTTTATCGGCTAATAGTCTCATACTCCATTTGGAATGACCCTCCGGGGGATTACTACAACATAAAGCTATTAGTTTTGCTTCGAGATCGCCATCCATTTTTTTTGTATAATTTTGTGTCGATGGTTGTCGTTTTAATACTGCATCCAATCCGTCTTCTATAAATTTCTTTTTTATTCGATCAATGGTCCTGTCCCCTATTTTCAATATTTTTATTATTTCCGCATTTGTAATATCTGGATTTTCTGAGTATTCTCCTTTATCGCAATTTAATAGAACATATGCTGCCCTGAATGCTTGTGAGCTATGTTTCCCTTTGTTTATTATATCTGTTAATTCCTGAACTTCCTCTTTGGTTAGTTTAATTGTATATCGAGTCATTTTATTAGCCTTTTTTGACCAAATATACAAAATATATACGTCATATCATAATTAACTTAACACTAGTAAGAAATCTGAGAAAAGAGTCCGCGGGAATATTAAAGAATTCCTTGAAAGAAACAGGCACAGAAATCCGGAAATAATAGCCGGTGGACTGAATCAACGAATTAAAGGCTGGATAAACTACTATACGATAGAGAAAGTGAGTTATCCGGGTGTGTCGAAAAGAAATCTGAGATGGTACCTTAGCAATAAGTTATACCGCTTCTACAGAAGGAAGAGTCAGCGGAAAAGTAAACTCTACAACCAGGGAGCCTTTGATAAACTGGTCAAAAAGTACGGAATGACCGATCCATCAAAATACCGACCAATGACGACTGTGAAAGCTTGAGAAGAAGTCTGTCTGTAAGCCGTGTGCGGGAAAATCGCAAGCACGGTTTGACGAGGGGGGATGAGGCGATCTGAGAAGATATACGCATATTTAGGCACATACGGAGAAATCCTGAAACTGACTAAAGCGGAATCTGAACCTTTGATACTCATCCTCTACTCTACTGGCCTCATTTTTCGACAACCATCAGCAAATTCCACGGGAAATATTTCCCTGTTAAATAATCCGCAAGGACACTTCAATAACTGTCCTTAAAAAATCAGCTCAGAACGTTCAAAACAGGATAAAGCAATAAGAATTATCCCCATACATGTGTTTGGTTATGCTCACACCGCTCCCCATAAAGAATTCCAACAAACCATTTATTGTGGAACATATCAGCTATATCCTTCATGCTTTCAGATTATTAAGATAATTAACCGCTCCCTGGGGATCGGGTGAATAAAAATCAGCCCCAATCTGCTCACAGAAATTTTGGCTTAAAGGAGCTCCGCCGACTAAAATTTTTGCCTCCGGGTTCTGTTTTTTAATATCAGTTACCGTTTTTTCCATATTTACCATAGTGCTCGTAAGCAGCGCTGAAAGTCCTATTGAAGCTCCCGGGTGATTGTTCATCTGCTCCAAAAATTTATCTGTTGAAGCATCTACCCCCAGGTCAATAATATTCCATCCGTTTCCTTCAATCATCATCGCTACAAGATTTTTCCCCAGGTCATGAAGATCCCCCGCGACCGTACCGATAATCAGGGTTCCTTTCCTCTCCACTGAGCCATCCTGAAAAAACGGCTTCAGGTGTTCCAGTCCCCTCGTCATCGCTTTGGCCGACATCAGCATCTGAGGAATATAAATTTTATTCTCGGTGAATTTTTTCCCGACAATCTCCATTGCTGAAATCATGGCGTTATCCAATATTTCCTGCGGTGTTAATCCCTCGTCCAAAGCCTGCCTCGTCAGTTCATAAGCCCCCGGCTCTCCTTTCATATCCGGGGGATAGGGACATGCCAAATCTATTTTACCTGTTTCAATACAATATGCCAGTTTTTCAATTGTTGTCATCTTCTACCCCGGTTAATTAGTTTTTCCACATTCGCAATTTATCATAAGTTTGGCTTTATCCATTATTGTTTTTTCATATCCCTCAACTGATAACACATCACATTCACTTCCTAAAATGAATGGATGCCCCGTTTTTTCCATACTGTTAATGATATTTTCAGTCATTCGTATTACCTCCTCCCCCGATATTTCTTTATCGGGGAAAAATCTTTTCGTCGGCAGATTCCCCATCAGGACTATATCCCCGGGTACAATTTGAGCATCCTCCCATAGGTTCCTTGAGCTTCCGAGACTCAGAATTACCGGGTTCAGCCTGCAAAGTTTTTTCAGCATAATATCAGTCAGTTCACCGCAATCATGCAGTATCAGATCAACTCCGTTCTCATCGAGAACATCCTTTATCTTCCGGTTGTTTTTTATAATCAGTTCGTCAAAAATATCTTCACTTTCTTCACTAAGTGTGTCGGGAGAAATATATACACTGTTCGCGGCCGGTTCACAAACACAAACAGCTGCCGCCCCGGCTTTTATCTGGTGTTTAACCGATTTAATGATCACTTCAGTCCCTATTTCAAGAGCTGTGTAAAGATTTCTGACCGATCTATCCTCAACAGCGGTGATCCCCATTGAAGCCATAAGCGCCGGCGTTATCGGATCGGCAAGAATTTTTGTAACAAATGAAAATGGCCCGATACACATCCCGACAGGAAGTAAACCTGAATTTTCCCGGACATATTTAATTGCTTCACAATTCGCCTTCAATCTGCCGGATAAAAGCCGGCTTTCTGATTCTTTTACCTTCCTGAGTATATTATCATTTAATTCCTCAGAGCCGAAATGGAATGATCCGTCAGCAGCGGTTGTAATACCTGCTAATTTCAGGAGTTCATCTTCTTCAACATTAAGGTCCATGAATGGCAGGGCCAGAGGCATTCCAAACCTCTCTGTAGCTTCTATAACAACTTGCCCAAGCCTGGTCCCGTCATACAATATCTTTTCTTTATTACTTTTTTCACTCAGAACCAGATCAACGCCAAATATCATCCTCCTTTTCTGACGGGCAATATTTAAATAATAGTTTTTATCCATCCGTTATTTCCCGCGGTTCTAATTATTCACTATTCCTTGCTTATTTCTTTTTCCAGTGACCATAAAATCATTCATTTTTTCATCTGGTATTTATTCGATACTACACGAAATTATATCCCACGGGGAAATAAATCTACTTCGATGTTATCAATTATTTTGCAAATATTATCACTTTTTCCTAATATACCGATCTTTAACAGATAAATATTACATAGATTATGAAACCAATCTTCGAATCGCTGAATATTTCGGGCCCAACTTCTTCCTTCAGATATTTTGCGGCTGAATATAATAGGCTTGAACCTCACTGGCATTATCACCCTGAGATGGAACTGGTATATATTGAAAGGGGAAGCGGAATGAGATTTATAGGGGATCACATCAGTAATTTTTATGATGGCGACCTGATTCTGCTCGGTGAAAATATCCCGCATCAGTGGATTAGTCATGGTGTTGAAAATCCTCCGGGAATCGTTAAAGGAATTCATTTTTCAAAAAAAATATTCGAAGAACTCCCTGAATTCTCCACTCTTCATAACTTATTTCGTGAAGCGAATTACGGATTAAGATATTTATCTCCTCAAATGCCTGTTATTCAGAAACTTCGCGTAATGGGGAAACTGCCACCCCTGAAAAGGCTGATCGCCTTTTGGGAAATTCTCGATATTTTATCGAATGACACCCGAAGGGAAATCCTTTCGGGCATAGCCTTTATTCAGGATTCATCATTCAGAAAAAATCAGATGCGCCTGAAAAAAATAAATGATTTCATACTGGAACATATTGATCGGAAGATTACGCTGAACCTGATTGCGACTCATATCCATCTCACTAAAACAAGCTTCAGCAGGTGGTTCCAACAGGCGACAGGCAAAGGCTTTACGGCTTATCTCGCTGAAATCAGGATCGGGAAGGTCTGCTGTGATCTGCTTCAGTCTGATCAAAGTATATCCGAAATAGCCTGGAACAACGGTTTTCAGAACATCAGTCATTTTAACCGTGTTTTTAAAAGCATAAAAGGAAAAAGCCCGTGTAAGTACAGGACGGCTTATAACAGGCGTTCTGGCAATCCTTTGTAAAGGATTTACTTCTGTTTATATGTCAGTACCGAAAAGAATCACCCGCGATAATTCACAATTCTTAATTCACAATTGCCTCTGATATTGTTTTTCGCAATAATCCCGGAACTGTTCGAGCATCTGAATATTTCTTTTTCGCGATAGTTTGATCAAAAGTCTGTCCCTGATATTTCGGACTGAATCCCCAAATTCCAGTTCAGCCATTCCTTCACGTTTTATCTGTTTCACCTCAAGCAATAACCTGGTTTTTCCCTCCTCTTCCCTCAGCAGATATTCATTAATAAAAATATGCCCGTTAACCATCCTCCCCTCTTCAACATACCGTATAGAGCCATTGCCCGAAATCTGCTTTCTGGTAATAAAATGAATTTCATTCTCGTTAAATACACAGGTATGGCCCGAGTTAACACGATTAATTTCAGTTTCAATATGAATAGCTTTTACTCCCGGAACCCATTCCGTTTTCTTCTCCTGGTCAGTCAGGTGTGAATGGACAAAACTCAATGGAGCCTCGAGAAGCGTTGAAAAAGCAATCACAGGTTCAGTATAATCGGGATGTTTCACCTCAGGCGCTTCAGGAATATGATTCAGCAGTTCAAGCAATTCGAGATAATATGATGCCACACTGCCTAAATTTTCAATTTCCTCCTGATGCCGCAGAAAACCTCTCTCCTTCAGTTTAATTATTCTGCTGCCCGATTCAGCGAGAAGATAATCCTCGGTAACCAGAAGATACTGGTTTGCCGGAATATTGGTTTTAATCATCCGGCGCGCCAGTGTCACATCTTTCCCCGTAACCTGCTGATGATTCTGAATTGTGGTTTCCTTCAGAATTCCATAATGGACGATAAATTTGAGCCCCAGGTTTTTGGCGCCACAACATGCGCCGCACTGGCATATCCGGTTCTTTTCTATTTGTTTCAAATGAGAATGAAAATCTATAAAAGTTTTATGCGCCTGGCCAACAATCTCCTCGATAGAAGGAGGCGCCCCTGGCCGGAAAAACAACACGGCGACACCCTCTGTTCCGGTTATTTTCATTCCGAGTATGTCAGAGTTTATTATCACTCCTGCAAGTTCTTTTATTATGTGATAATTGTGGGTCAGCTCGGATTGCATTACTGAATTTGGGAATCCGCTTATTTCAGGAATAAATATTAGCGCCTGTGTTTCCATCTGAATAAATTTTACGTTATTGAATTGACATCAGTAAAAGACCGGAATTATTTTCAGCAAAACTGAAGACAAAAAATAAAGATATAACAAGCAAATTTGAAAACAAAACGATCTTTCTTACATTTCGATACAAAAACAGGAAAAACTAGATGAAAACATTATATATTGACGGTCAGTCCCTTACTCTTGAGGATATCAAATCATTCATTCTTGAAAACCGGGAAGTAAAACTGACCGAAGAATCAGAAAAAAAGGTGCTGAAAGCGCGCAAACAAATAGAGGAATGGGTTGAAGAGGAAAAAATAATTTATGGCGTGACCACCGGATTCGGTGAATTCGCTAATGTCACCATATCAAAAGAAAAATTATCCGAGCTTCAGGAAAATCTTATTATCAGCCATTCGGCAGGAGTAGGTGATCCTCTTCCCCCGGTGATAGTAAAGATCATGATGCTGTTGAGAGTGAACGCCCTGGCGAGAGGACATTCGGGCATTAAACTTGAGACGCTGAAACTGCTTATCGCAATGATCAATAACAATATTATTCCGGTCATTCCTTCACAGGGATCAGTAGGCTCAAGCGGCGACCTCGCTCCACTCTCCCATCTTGTGCTTGCTCTTATAGGAAAAGGGGAAGTCAGAATAGTCGGTGACCTCTTCGATGAAAAAAGCTGGGGCGCCCAGGAAGATTCATTGCCGGCGCTGGAAAGATTTTCTCTTTCACCTGTCACTCTCGGAGCGAAGGAGGGACTGGCCCTTATAAACGGCACCCAGATGATGACAGCATACGCGTCCTTTATCTGCATCAAAGCGGAAGAGTTAATGAAGACTGCCGATATTGCCTCCGCCATGACACATGAAGCCCTGCGCGCGACAGATAACGCCTATGATTTGCGCCTGCATAATTTAAGGCCCTATGACGGTCAGATCAGAACTGCTCAAAACATAAAAAAACTTATAGCGGGAAGTGAAATTAGAGAGTCGCATAAGGAGAATGATCCCCGTGTGCAGGATTCTTATTCGCTCCGCTGCATACCACAGATACATGGCGCCTCAAAAGACGCGGCTAACTATGTGAGGTCGAAGGTGGAAGTGGAAATAAATTCTGTAAATGACAATCCAATCATATTCCCTGAGGATGGCGATTATATTGAGGGAGGCAACTTCCACGGTCAGCCGATGGCTCTCGCGCTTGATTTTATGGCAATCGCTCTCTCAGAGATAGCCAACGTTTCCGAAAGAAGAACAGAGCGTATGATAAACGGAACATTGAGTAATCTTCCAAGATTCCTTACGAAGAAGGGTGGTCTTAACTCAGGACTTATGATAGCTCAATATACCTCAGCGTCACTTGTTTCGGAAAATAAAAGTCTTGCTCATCCGGGCAGTGTCGACAGCATCCCCACCAGCGCCAACCAGGAGGATCACAACTCCATGGGATCGATCTCGGCCCGGAAGTGTTACCAGATATTGAAGAATGTTCAGAAAGTTATAGCGATAGAATTGATGACCGCGGCGCAGGGAGTGGAATTCCTTAAACCTCTTAAATGCGGAGCGGGTACGACCCTCGCTTATAATAAAATTCGTGAGTATGTCCTCCCCCTCGAAGAAGACAGGATACTCTATAAAGATATGCAAAAAATGATCAACCTGGTCGAAAACAGTGAAATTTTGAATTCCGTGGAAACGAATATTAATTTGGATATTTGATAATCAAAACATTAAAATTCAATGTATCGTAGGGGCGATCCTTGTGGTCGCCCTTTCCTGGCATTCTATCTCCAAATCCAAAATACGTTTTGTGTAAAAGCCCCGCCCCAGCCAATTTTCACGTTTCATCTCTTCGCGTTTTACCTCACCCCCGGGCGCTACAGAACATTAAACATTCTTTCCCTGCATTCCCCCCGAATTCTCCTTCACAAATTCCAGAGTGGCGTAATTACTTTCCAGTTTATCCTGACTTCAGACCCAAAGTATCCCAGAAGTTAGAAAACACAATAAAAACAGAGGAAAAATAAAAAACGGCCAATGTAGTGCCTAATATTATTATATGCTTGATTATCAATCTATTTTTTTGTATATTATCCTCATGTTTATCAGAACAAAAACATCACCGAATAGCCCTAAAAAATCCGTTCAAATCGTTGAGTCGATCCGTAATGGCGCTAATGTCAGGCAAAAAATTGTACGCCATATCGGCACAGCCCTTAGTGATGATGAATTACAAAAATTAAAGGAACTGGCTGAATACGTAAAAGCAAAGCTTGAAACTGAAAGCCAGCCAAACCTGTTTGCCCCGGAAGAAATTGCTCAAATGGTAATTGAAGCAAAAAAAACAAAGGATGACAACCCAATAAATGTTGACTTAAAAAAGCTAAGGGAGGAACAAAGGATTATCATTGGCATCCATGAGGTCTATGGTCAAATATATAATGAGCTTGGTTTTCAGTACACACTTGGCAGTCCTAAAAGAAAAGTATCTTCGAGCAGGAATTTATTTAATATAGTAATGGCCAGGATAGCCAATCCATCATCAAAAAGATCATCAGTCCGACAGTTGGAAAAAGACTTTGGCCAAAAGCTATCGTTAGACGGAGTATACAAAATGATGGATATGCTGGATGAAGAGAAAATAAACAAAATACAAAAGCTGTCATATGAAGCAGCCTCAGGAATTATAAAAGAAAGGATTGATGTAATATTCTATGATTGCACAACCCTGTATTTCGAAAGCTTCACAGAAGATGAACTGAAGGAGAATGGATACAGCAAGGACATGAAGTTTAACCAGCCGCAAGTGTTGTTGGCTCTTATTACAACAAGCGAAGGCTTTCCAGTCGGATATGAGGTCTATCCCGGTTCCTATTATGAGGGGAATACACTTGAATTGGCCATAGAGAAACTGGAAAAACAGTTTGAGGTAGGGAAGATAATATTTGTTGCAGACAGTGCGATGTTAAGCCAGACAAACCTTTCAAAACTTGAGGGAAAAGAAAAACAATATATAGTTGGCGCGCGGTTAAAAAACATGAGCGTCAAAATGCAGAATAAAATAACTGACCTGACAAATTATAAATCAACGGTTGATGATGAAAAGATGGCAGTATTTACCTTGGGAGAAAAAAAACGATTAATAGTAACATACAGTCCTAAACGTGCCGAAAAGGATCGTTATGACAGAGAAAAAGCGATAGAAAAGCTGAGAAAGAAACTGGAACGATCCTCAAACCCCTCTTCGTTGATAAGCAACTACGGATATAAGAAATTTCTTCAAATAGAAGGTGAGTCCAAAATAATAATAGATGAAGAAAAACTATCTGAGTCGGCAAAATGGGACGGATTGCATGGTGTTGTCACAAATGCAGAAGAACTAAACGAAAAAGAAGTAAGGGAGCAATATCGGAAACTATGGCAAATAGAGGAATGCTTCCGGATCAGCAAGCATGATTTAAGTCTACGTCCGATATACCACTGGACGCCCAAAAGGGTAAAAGCTCATATTGCGATATGTTTTATGGCGCTGGTATGTCTAAGGCACCTCGAATACCGTGTCTTGAAACAGTACGAAAAGCTTTCTCCTGAAGTAATAAGAAATGAGTTGCTTCATGTTCAATGCAGTATTCTCAGAGACCAGTCAACTCAAAAAAGGTATGCCATGCCTTCAATGGTAACGAAACATATAAGAAAAATCTATCAGGTAGTAGGGCTAAAGATAGATAGCGTTCCATATGAAATATAGATAATTCCCTGAATGTGAAATAGGAAGTATGAGAAATGTAGTGCCTATAAAAAACCTATGCCCTTTTATAACAATAAGTTACGCTGTTTTGGGTCGGAAGTCAGGGCATTCTATCTCCAAATCCAAAATACGTTTTGTGTAAAAGCCCCGCCCCAGCCAATTTTCACGTTTCATCTCTTCGCGTTTTACCTCACCCCCGGGCGCTACAGAACATTAAACATTCTTTCCCTGCATTCCCCCCGAATTCTCCTTCACAAATTCCAGAGTGGCGTAATTACTTTCCAGTTTATCTTTCATCTCCTTATTCGGTCCCAGCAGGTCCATTAAAGTAATGTTTGCCACAACAAAATCTACAGCGTCCTGAATTACTGTCCAGAGAGACCGGACAGAACAATTCAACGTATGGTTGCAGATGTCAGAGACACCTGAATGAGTCTCGCAGAAGGAATCATCAAAAAGCCTTCCGCCAAGAACAGCGAGTACATCTTTAATATATATTTCTTCAGGCGGACGTGTCAGACTGTAGCCGCCCGACTGTCCCCTTTCACTTTCTATTATACCGGCTATGCGCAAAATCCTGAGCAGTTTTGCGGTATTATGCTGTGATATCCCCTCACTGCTGCTTATATCGGTGATGGTAACGGTTTTATTTTTTTTCCATGCGTTCCCGATATTCTGGAGACATCGAATTCCATATTCTTCCTGTGCGCTGAATTTCATTTAACCTGATCTCCTGAAAATTTTCCGGGAAGATCACCTCCCGGATAATTGTCAATCAACTTCACTCATTGGAATTCTTGAACCGCAAACTTTTGCATGCACAAGTTTGGCATATTTTTCTTCAGATATTGAAGGTCCTTCAGCCGTACAAAGTTCAGCGAATCTGTCCTTCAGATGTTCCGCGACCTGTTCCGGTGTTCTTCCTTCAATATGGTGGCGGGGCAGAATAAATTTAACCTCACGATTTTTTATTATAGCCATCGAGGGGGATGAAGGAGGATAATCGGCCAGGTATTTATTCCTGAGATAATCGACAGCGTCCCGGTCCTGCCCGGCAAAAACTGTCGCGAATCTGTCAGGAATAATATCATTCTGAAGCGCCTGAGTAGCTCCCGGACGGGCGCTTCCCGCCGCGCATCCGCATACAGAATTTATAACAACCAGGGTTGTTTTATCATCTTCCAGCGATAAAACATCCTCCACTTTCTGCGGAGTTGCCAATTCCTCAAATCCGACAAATTTTAACTCATCCCTCATCGGCTGTACCGCCTCAGGATCATACAACGGTGGACGTAAATTTATGTTTAGCATATCGTACCTTTCTTAAATAATGTAATTAAACCTGTTTTTGAATCATAATCGTAATCGTAATCCAAAACCCCAAGCCGATGAACAGCCTCAATAAAAGTCTCAATCCCCAAGACATCCCCCCTCCATCTTTTCAAACAAAAAATCATAAAACAAATAATCACTTTCGCTTTATCCAGATCGATCAAGAAAAACTATTAAATCCCGCAGCCATAAGCGGGAACAGTAAAAATATATTTTCTCATACCTATATATTTCCTTTCACTACCTAAAGAAAACTACCATCAACTAATCAGCGCCATACTTCTCTCCCGCTTTATAAACTCTGCTTTCACTGGATTTCACAAGTCCGTAAATCATATCAGCAACAGCTTTCAAATTTTCCCTGGCTTTCTCATGTTGATTTTCAGTAATCTTCCCTTTTCTGAACAAAATATCAATACATGCTGAACATTCAAAGGCGGAACCAATCGAGATATCAAAAAATCTGTTCCTGTCTCTACAAGTATATTTCCCGTTACCTTCCGCGATGTTGAGCACAATTGAAATGGAAGCTCTTTCAAGCTGGTCATAAATACTGCTCTTTCGTTCCGCGGAGGTAATAATCTCCTCGACAATGTCGATAAACTCCAGAGATTTTTGATAAACTCTTAGTTTCTCATGCGGGAAAAATATTTTCTTCATAACATTTCTAATTGCTCCGGGGGGAGATTACGATTACGATTATGATTATGATTATGATTTTAAATAAAACCCAGCTCAAACCTTGCTTCATCCGACATTCTTTCCTGGTCCCAGGGGGGTTCGAAAACAAGGTCGATAATTACTTCATTGACTCCGTTTACCGCCTTTACTTTTTCTTTCACTTCGCCGGGCAGACTTCCGGCAACCGGGCACGCGGGTGAAGTAAGGGTCATTTTCACATAAACATTGGCGTCATCATATATTCGTATTTCGTATATCAGTCCCAGTTCATAGATATCCACCGGAATCTCGGGATCATAAACGGTCTTCAGATTTTTTATTATATTCTCTTCGAGCTTCTTTTTATCCAGCATGGATCACCTGCTATTTAAATATTTTAATCACTTTATGGAGTCCTTCGACCAGCCGGTCAATCTCCTCCTTTGTATTGTAAAATGCCATTGAGGCTCTCGCCGTCGCCGGTAAATTATACCTTTTCATCACCGGCTGAGTGCAATGATGACCTGTTCTTATCGCTATACCTTTTGTATCAAGCAGGGTGCCAATATCATAAGGGTGAATATCATCGATAATAAAAGATATCACCGAGGCTTTGTTTTTCGCGTTGCCGATAATTTTAAGTCCGGGAACCTCAAGAAGCCTCTCTGTGCCATAAGCAAGCAATTCATCCTCCCAGGCTGTCAGTTCTGCCCGGTCAAACTGATTGAGATAATCTATGGCGGCGCCGAGTCCTATTCCACCGGCAATATTCGGCGTGCCCGCTTCAAATTTATGGGGCAGATCGTCAAAGGTTGTCTCTTCAAATGAAACCACCCTTATCATATCTCCCCCTCCCATATAAGGAGGCATTTCATTCAGGTATTCCGTTTTGCCGTAAAGAGCGCCAATGCCTGTAGGGCCGAACATCTTGTGTCCCGACAGGGCATAAAAATCACAGTCCAGTTCCTGGACATCCACCTGCAAATGAGGCGCCGACTGGGCCCCGTCCACAAATACCGGAATATCATGCGAATGTGATATTTCAATTATCTCTTTTATGGGATTGATAGTCCCGAGTGAATTTGAAATATGAACAACCGAAACCAGTTTTGTTTTTTCACTGAACAAATTGCGGAAAGCTTCCATATCGAGCTCACCGTCATCATTAATGGGTATCACCTTCAGCTTCACTCCCCTGCTCTGGCAAAGAAGCTGCCAGGGAACGATATTGCTGTGATGCTCCATAGTGGAGATGATAATTTCATCCCCCTCCTGAAACATATTTCCCCTGCACATTGAGTGAGAAACAAGATTCACCCCTTCGGTGGCGCCCCTGACAAAAATTATCTCGGAGACCGACATGGCGTTCAGGAATTCCTTTATCTTCAGCCGGGCTCTTTCATAAGATTCCGTGGCAAGTTCGCTCAGAAAATGAAGCCCCCGGTGAATATTGGCATTCTCGAATGTGTAATAATGATTGATGGCGTCTATAACAGACTGCGGCTTCTGCGATGTCGCCGCGTTGTCAAGATACACAAGCGGCTTGCCGTTTATTTCCCTTTTCAGAATAGGAAAATCATTCCTGACTTCATCAATGTCGAACTTTCTTTTTGTACTGGTTTCGGTTTCAATATTCATTTCAGATTTCTACCCTGTTCAGGTGTTCAAAGATCATATGATTTAGCTGTTCCCTGAGCAGTTCAATTTTTACTTTCTGCACAACATCATCGGCAAAAGCCCTGATCAGCATCGAATTTGCCAGCTCGGCCGGAACGCCTCGTGAACGGATATAAAAATATGCTCCTTCATCCAGATACCCGATAGTGGCGCCATGGGAACATTTCACATCATCGGCGTAAATTTCGAGCTGCGGTTTAGTGTCAATACGGGCGTTATCAGAAAGGAGTACGGTTTTATTCGACTGGTAGGCGTTGGTTTTCTGGCTGTCCTTCCTCACCAGTATTTTACCGTTAAATACGCCGCGGGCTTTGTCGTCAAGTATTCCTTTATAAAGTTCGTTGCTTTCACAGTTTGGTTTCACGTGATCTATAAAGGTGTGATTATCAACATGCTGTTCATCATTAGCCAGGTAAAGTCCGTAAAGATTTGTTTCCAGCCTTTCACCATGATGTTCAGCGTTGATATCATTCCTGACAAGTCTCCCGCCGAAAGACATAGAGTAATGGCTCACAACACTCGTTTCATCCTGACTTATTTCTGTCCGGTCAATATGGTATGAGTCATTCTGCTCATCCTGTACTTTGTATAAATCTATCACTCCGTTTTTTCCGGCAAAAACTTCATTGACCACATTAGTGAAATATTCCTTTTTACCCCGGCCTCCGAATCTCATTATCACACTGAAGGAAGCGTTTTCCCCGGCGATGAAAAGATTCCTCGGAGAGGAGAGAATATTTTCATTTTCATCCCCGCTCAGGAAAAGAACCTGCAGCGGTTTTCCCGGCATTTTGCCGTCGGGAACATATATGAAGATGCCATCGGTGTTATAAACGCTGTTCAGAGCTGAAAAAGCAGTATCATCTTTAAAGGATTTACCGATATATTTTCCAACAAGTTCAGGATTATTTTTTATCGCCTCAGCCAGTCCCGAAATTATTACTCCCGAGGGAAGATTATCCAAAGAAGAAAGTTCTTTCACCAGTCTGCCGTTTGAAAATACCATTCTGTAACAATCAGAGCTGAAAAAGAGAGCAGCGTTAATTTCCTCTTCGGATGGAACTTCAAGTTTGCCTGTGGCGGGAACGAAGTTATATTTCATCAGAGGAGCGACGCTGGTATATTTCCAGTCCTCAACTTTTTGAGTAGGAAACTCAAGCGAGCCAAGTTTTTTTACCGCTTCATTTCTTTTTTCATCATAAAAAGTCCCGGCCTCGCCATTAAGGTCGCCGAGAAATTTGTCATAGCTTGAGATATACCATTCACGGTTCTCAAGAAATTTATCTGTTTTAGCCATTTATTCCAACCTCCTTAAACTGTTTCCGCTTCGGGCAGTTCTTCTTTTATCCAGTCGTATCCCTTTTCCTCAAGTTCAAGGGCAAGCTCTTTTGTTCCTGACTTAATTATGCGTCCTTTGTAGAGCACATGCACAAAATCTGGTTTTATGTAATTGAGAAGTCTCTGGTAATGAGTTACAAGTAAAACAGCGTTTTCTTTATTCCTGAACGCGTTTACCCCTTCCGAAACAATTTTCAGCGCGTCGATATCAAGCCCGGAATCTGTTTCATCAAGAAGCGCAAGTTTCGGGTTGAGCATGAGGAGCTGGAATATCTCATTCCTTTTTTTCTCACCCCCCGAAAAGCCAACATTCACATAACGGCTGATAAGGCTGTCATCCATTCCGAGGATTTTACCCTTTTCGGTAATCAGCTGTTTAAATTCCTTAGCGGTTAATTCAGGCTGTTCATGATATTTTCTGATCTCGTTGATAGAGGTTTTAAGAAATGTGGCATTGCTTATACCCGGTATTTCGACAGGGTACTGAAACGCGAGGAATATACCTTCACGCGCCCTGTCTTCAGGAGCCATATCAAGCAGATCATTCTCTTCGAAGATCACCTCGCCTGATGTTACTTCATAATTTTCATTTCCCGCCAGAACATTTGCCAGGGTGCTTTTGCCCGAGCCGTTCGGTCCCATAATAGCGTGAACCTCGCCCGGTTTCATCTCAAGATTTATTCCATTCAGTATCTGTTTTCCTTCAACATTGGCGTGAAGGTCTTTGATCTTTATCATTTTATTTTCCTTTTTTATATTCATACTTTTTAACCAACGCTGCCTTCGAGGCTTACTTCAAGCAGCTTCTGCGCTTCAACGGCAAACTCCATCGGGAGCACATTAAAGACTTCCTTGCAGAATCCGTTAACGATCATATTAACCGCGTCTTCGGTGTCAATGCCCCGCTGGTTCAGATAAAATATCTGGTCTTCCCCTACCTTTGAGGTAGTGGCTTCATGCTCAACCTGCGCGCTTATATTATCAACTTCAATATAAGGGAAGGTATGGGCGCCGCATTTATCACCCATCAGCATGGAATCACACTGTGAAAAGTTTCTCGCTCCGGTAGCATTTTTACCAACTTTCACCAGACCTCTATAGGAGTTGTCACTTTTACCCGCGGAAATACCTTTTGATATAATTGTGCTCTTGGTGTTTTTACCCAGATGCACCATCTTCGTGCCTGTATCAGCCTGCTGGAAATTATTGGTAACCGCGATGGAATAAAACTCACCAACCGAGTTGTCTCCCTGTAAAATGCAGCCGGGGTATTTCCATGTAACGGCCGATCCGGTCTCAACCTGCGTCCATGATATTTTGGAATTTTTTCCTTTGCAGATTCCCCGCTTGGTAACAAAGTTATAGATTCCTCCTTTGCCTTCCTTATCACCGGGGAACCAGTTCTGCACGGTGGAATATTTTATTTCGGCGTCATCAAGAGTTACAAGCTCTACAACCGCAGCGTGAAGCTGGTTTGTGTCACGCATCGGCGCGGTGCATCCTTCAAGGTAACTGACATAACTGTTTTCTTCAGCCACTATAAGTGTGCGCTCAAACTGTCCGATATCCTGCGCGTTTATCCTGAAATAGGTGGAAAGCTCCATCGGGCATCTGACCCCTTTGGGGATATATACAAATGAACCGTCGCTGAAAACAGCCGCGTTAAGGGCCGCGAAATAATTATCTGTAGCCGGCACAACCGACCCGAGGTATTTTTTCACCAGGTCGGGATGATCTTTTACTGCCTCCGAAATAGAAGAGAAAATTATTCCCTTTTCTTTGAGGGTTTCCTTATATGTTGTGGCTACAGAAACAGAGTCAAATACAGCGTCAACCGCTACTCCAGCCAGCCTTTTCTGCTCTTCCAGCGGAATACCCAGCTTCTCGAATGTTTTAATGAGTTCCGGGTCAACCTCATCCATACTCTTCAGCTCCTCCTTTTTTTTCGGAGCGGAATAATAACGTATATCCTGGTAATCTATTTTCGGGTATTTCACCTTCGGCCAGTCTGGCTCTTCCATTGTAAGCCAGTGACGGTATGCTTTAAGTCTCCATTCAGTCATCCATTCCGGTTCCTCTTTCTTCGCCGAAATGAATTTTATTATATCTTCATTTAATCCTTTAGGCGCTTCATCAGCTTCTATATCGGTAACAAAACCCCACTTATATTCCGAATTTGTGAGGTCCTCAACAACTTTCATGTTGTCGCTCATTTTGTCTCCTTCTAATAAAAAATGAACTCGAAAACTACCCATACCTGACAAAAAAGTCAAGATTCGGGCAGATATAAAAATACACTCACAAAACTAAACCAAGATAAAGTAAAAACAGTTCCGGGAAGGAGGAGAGAATTAAGAATTGGGAATTAGGAATTATTTTCACCCGGGGGAATAAATATCCAGGATGCGGAAAGAGGGCTTTGACTCTGCTGGTTTCGGCTCCGCTCAGCCACCGGGAGATTCCACAGTTGCCTGAGCGGAGTCGAGGGCAACACCCCCGCTAATCAGCTTCCAAATTCATCATTCACCATTCATAATTCACAATTATCTAACGATTCTCATATTCATCGGGTAACGATATCTTATGCCGTCATTGGCTTTTATTCCGGCAACGATAACCAGGATCAGATCAAGGAAAAAGAGAAGAACCAGCAGAGGGATTCCAATCAGCAGTACGATAAGAAATGCCGAAATTGCCAGGTAAATTGTAATTGAAATCTGGAAATTAAGCGCCTCTTTACCCTGGTCATTTACAAAAGCCGATTCATCCTTTTTAATAAGCCACACAACAAGGGGACCAAGAATATTTCCGAATGGAATAAAAAATCCCGCGAAAGCGGAAAAATGGGCAAAAAGTCCCCAGGTTCTTTCCTCTTTGTTCAATACTTCCTGCATAAATTTTCCTTAATTTTTACCATGGAATCTCCTCTTTATCGCTGAACATTTTACCCGACTCATTTCCTGCGCCGCCATCGGCGAGCCATACAATTGTTTCGGCTCCCTGCTGAATGGTTCTCGGCGCGCCCGGTCCTCCCATCGCGGTTTTAACCCATCCGGGGCAAACAGAATTAACCTGAATATTAAATTCCGATATCTCAGCCGAAAGCATTTTGGTAAGGGCATTCAGAGCCGCTTTTGATACTCTGTAGCCGGGATTATTGCCGAACATGCTGCAAAGCTGTCCCATACGGCTGGATACATTTATTATCCTGCCCGACATATTGCTTTTCATCATCGGTAAAAAGGCCTGTATCATCCGGTATGCTCCATAAAAATTTGTTTCCAGAGTCTTCTGAATCAAAAACATATCTCCATGCTCTGCCGAGATGTTTTTATCGAGAAACACCCCCGCGTTATTTATTAAGACGTCCAGTTTTCTGAAACGTTCCTTAACAAACTCAGCCGCCGATTGAACTGATTCTTTGTTGGTTACATCCAAAGCTCTGGCAAATATCCTTTCCCTGCAGCCCGGAAGATTTTCACACGCGTCTGTAGCTTTATTTATATCTCTCGCTGTCAGAATTACCGTATATTCTTTCAAAACAAGCTGGCGGGCAACCTCAAAACCAAGTCCCCGGCTGGCTCCGGTTATCAATACTACTTTATCACTCATGATGATTCTCCTGCTGTTTTAAGAATAATATGTTTTTTATACATAATAGTCAAGGTAGCCCCTCTGGCGATCATAAAGAGATAAATTGCCAGCCAGAGCCCGTCATTAAATATTAAAGGTTTCAGCAAATAATATGCCGGAAGAAAAATAAACAGCACACTTATTATCATCGAATTTCTAAGCGCTTTTGTTGAGGTCGCCCCGATATATATTCCATCCCATATAAAACAGACCGAATTTACCACGGGAGAAAGAATTATCCATATCATATATTCGTAACATAAAGCTATAACATCCCGCTTATCTGTAAATAAATTTAACAAAGGAGTTTCAAAGAGGTAATAAACGGCTGTAAAAATTACCGATATTGCTATTCCCCACAGAAAAACACCCCTTATCACCTTTTTCAAATTATTTAGATCAGAGGCTCCGGTATACCTTCCGGTCAGACTTTCGGCAGCAAAAGCGAAACCATCGACCCCATAAGCGATAAGCAGCCATAATTGCATCAGTATTGAATTGGCGGCGAGTAAATCCTCCCCGAAACCGGCAGATTTAGCGGTAAAAAACGTCAGCGCGAAAATCAGCAGCAGGGTGCGGATAAATATATCACTGTTTACGCTGAAAAAGCGCCTGAGTTTATCAATCCGGAAAATTTCTTTAATCCTGAGAAGGGGAAGAAAAGAGCTGTAATTCCGAAAGAAAAGAAAAATCGCGAGTAATAACCCTGAATACTGTGCCGCGACAGTGCCATAAGCCACCCCTTCAGATTTATAACCAAAGCCGTAAATGAGAGTAACGTTAAAAATTATATTAGCCCCGTTTACAAAAAGCGCGAGATATAATGGAACCCGCGCGTTCTGCATCCCGAGGAACCATCCGTGAAATGCGTATAAAGACAGTGTTGCCGGCGCAGCCCAGATACGTATATAAAAATATTGAAGCGCCAGCTCTTTTACCTCCTCAGTCGGAGAGATAAGCTGAAAACTTATCCAGGCTATCACCTCCTGAAACAGAATAAATACCAGGGCCATAAAAAGCGCGGTTGTAATCGATCTCCCCAGGGTGTGGATAATACCGTTATCATCCTTCTTGCCGTAATATTGGGCTGTAATACCGGTAGTGCCCATCCGGAGGAATCCGAGCCCGAGGTACAAAAAATTAAATATCGCCGAACCGACAGCTATCGCCCCGAGATAACTCACCTTCTCAAGATGCCCTACAACAATAGTATCCACGGAACTGAGAAGGGGCACAGATAAATTGCTGAGTATATTTGGAATCGCGAGACGAAGTATTTTTTTATTCAATGATTTTCCGGCAATAGCAAAGAATTTATTCCGGAAATATGCTGAATCATCCCCTCATAAACAACCGTAAATAGTTAGGTGTAGAGACAAGGCATGCCTTGTCTCTACAAAACAATATTCTAATTTTCCGTCGTTTTTGTCCGGCAGGTTGAAAGGCCGCAAGGCACGTAGGCCGGGCACCAGCGCATAAAAGCTGTAAACAAAGGCACAACTCCGATAGCCCCCCACCAGCTTTCAAAATATATTCCCAATCCTATCGCGACCAGACCAACAACAATCCTGAATATTCTGTCGATATTTCCAACGTTATTTTTCATTTTTTTTCTCCAATGAAATATTTTATAATTCTTTTTAAGACAACTCGCGAAATCCGCAAATCGCACCATATATCTCATTAAACAATCAATCACCCCGATAAGTGCATTTTTTCACACAATCTATTCTGATTACGCCTTTCGGATTATTTCGTTGATGCCTTTGTCGATAATTCCTACATTATTTTCATTTCTGTTTCTTAAGGAGTATTATATTTTTTGAGAAATAATGACGTATTCATCCAAAAATATATAACAAAATTCCAGAAATAACCTTAATTATAATGTAACAAAGCTGTTAAAAAATATTTCGTTTATCGAGATGATTTTTGTTAAACTCTCTTATAATAAAAGCTACTGCGGAACCAAAAATTATTAAATGAACAATGATTAAAATCCACACTACAGAATGATTTAAATAGTAGCTTTCATATATTACTATTAATGGTAAAATTAGAATTACCACAAGCATTTCAAGTAACCTTAACCAGAAGGCCAATTTTTTTGATATCCCTAAATACAAGAGTATATCTATTAATGTTTGAATATTATTTTCAAGATCATAATTCTTGAATCTATTTCGCAAATATCTGATTACAAAATTTAATAAGCAAATAACAGTAAATACATGAATCATTGTTAATATTATAGGGACCAATTGAATGAAATTCAATCCAAATCCTTCGTCAAAATACTCAAGTTTAATAAAATTTTTTTTATCAAGAACCTCCAATTCTTTTTGTTTTCTTTCTAAACTATTTAATAAAGTATCTATTTTGGAATATTTTAATTCCGGGAGTATAGGTATTTTCCTTTTTTCCAAATAAGTATATAGCCAGACCTCTCCAATATTTTGCTCTAGCAAATTATATTGAAATTCATTTAATTTATTTTTAATTATTGTACGGTAATTATCCTTTGCCACCACCTCTGGGTATGCACCTAAAGAATCAACTTTATACTTTCTGTAAACTTGGTTAAATATATGCGAAAGAGAATCCAAATAAATCTGTTTAAGCTCAATAAAGCGTACTGTATCAATATCAGAAGCAGTTAACAAATTGCCGGAGAGTTTGTCAAATCTATCAGCATATCGATTTTTATCACTTAATGTTAGTGGAAAGGAATAAATCAATTGAAAACGTATTTTATCATTACATTGTTTAATTTTACTACTTGTCATATGAAATGATTTATCACTTTTTAAATTATGAATGAATTCAATTTTCGATTCAATTAAATCTTTGTCTTTAAAATCAAGTATCGTTTTTTGTGAGCGGAGTACAATTAGTAGCAAAAGGATTATTAACAATTCCCATCTTAAAGATTTGTGATACTTCGCATGGGCCAACTTTATACCAAGGATTGTCTTTTCATGATCATGTATAATCCTTTTTTTTCGAAGTTTTAGTCTCATCAATTGCTCACCCCATTTCTATTACAAATACTAGCCAAAGTACATTTTATTTATTATAAGTGCACAAAATTAAATACAATACAAATATTTCTCAAATATTTGCTACTAATTAAGCTGATATTTTTTAAGCCCAGTAAAGTAGGAGAACATAAAATTAAACTTAGAACTATTAGCTGATAAAATGAAAATTTGTATTTTTGCTAAAATTTAAGAAGAATAAAACCTCATGGATTCTGTCTAAGTGACATATACAGATACATCTCAAATAATCGCAAAAACAATTTAATATAATTTGACTCCACTTTTTATTACTTCCGAGGCCAAAGGACTGGACTGATTAAAATCAGATTCTAAAAAAGGATGAGGCTCAATCATCAATTCATCATTATCGCGCAATTGCATCAACTCAATCCTTCTGTTAAAGATATCATCAATCTCCTTAAAGATTATTGCCAAGTCGATATCACTGTCATTAGTATGATTTCCTTTTGCATAAGAACCGAAAAGAAAAACATTATCAATGATATACCTTTCACTAATATGACCAATATATCGTTTCGCGATTTTTATCGCCTCTTCTTTATCCATTTTTTAATTGTTAATTGTCATTTGCCGAATAATATCTTATAATCAGTTTCTTTCCCTTTCTCATAAAAATTTTCCGGAATAATTTTCCAGTTATTATTTACCGAGGGTTTTACTGATTTCATTTTTTTTATCTGCTCCATGATAAGATAACGCAGGTCCATTTCTGAGGAAGATAATATCCTCGCGGAAAGTTCATCCGGGTTAATTTCCGCCCCTTTCGTCAGGTGTCCTCCACCGCCGCTTCCGCGGTAAGAGTTGACAGCCACCCTGTAAATGCTTTCCGGTTCGAATGGCTCCCCGTTTCCCACAGTGGTTATCTCCACTCTGTCTCCATCAGGTTTGCTTAAATCAACAGTGTAATTAATTCCTTCAGCCGATTCAAAATTATAATAGGCGTTTTGCAGGCGGCCCTTTTCAACGTCACGGAATTTAAGCATGTGCGTTGAAGTACTGTTCATGGTTTCAAACCACAATCCGGCGGCGTATTCCAGAGCGCCATCTATTTCCGCTCCGCTGAGATTCATGGTATATATCATATTTTCATAACGGTAAAGTTTGAACATATCCCCCACTGCAACCGGCCCG
The DNA here is from genome assembly GCA_963677445.2 of Melioribacteraceae bacterium. GTDB lineage: Bacteria > Bacteroidota > Ignavibacteria > Ignavibacteriales > Melioribacteraceae. The sequence continues at coordinate 39,965 of CAXXGF010000067.1, forward strand.
CCGAGCGACACATTAAATGAAAGAGGAGCGGCAAATGAAATTTCAGCTCCGGTGATATTAAGCTGGAATGTATGCACAAGGTCCATAAACTTCGAATCACCGAAAAATGACTGAGATGACCAGACCGTATCCGCAATTTCTCCCAGCGGTTCCGAAACATAGTGTTTTACAGCCTCAATTTCCGGCGCGAATTTTTCCATATATCCGGGGTGGGGTTCATAATCCTTCATCTCTTTCATATCCCCCGTGATACTTTCAACTTTGCCATCCATGAATTTAACCTCCGCCACAGCCGCGTTTTGACCCCTGCTGCCGGCGCCAAGAATAAGGACTTTTTTGCCTGTCGGTCCCTCGACAAGTTTATTCCACAACCTGTGGTCATGACCGATAAAAATAATATCAAACCCGGGTACTTTCTCAGCAACAATCAGTGACGCGTTTTCATTTTTCTCTTCATCGTAACTTCCGCCCCCATAAGTGTAATCTCCTCCGGCATGGAAGAGTCCGACCATCAGGTCAGGCTTTTCTTTTTCCAGAATTTCCGGTATCCATTTTTCCGCGGTTTTAACCATATCATCAAAATACATTCCCTTCCAGAGATATTCCGGCAGCCATTTGGGTATAGCGGGAGTAATGAGTCCCAGAACCGCTATTTTAACTCCCCCTTTTTCTATTATTGTATATGTTTTGAAATAAGGTTTTCCCGTTTCTATGTCAATCGCGTTCGCGGCCAGCCAGGGAAAATTTATCTCACTGTCAAACTTGTCATATACATCATGCCCCGCTTCGATATCATGATTTCCCACCGTAGCCGCGTCATATTTCATATAGTTCATTATTTCGGCCCAGATGTGCTTCCGCTCCTTATCGATAAAATTATAATAATAAACGAATGGATTCCCCTGGAGTATATCCCCGTTATCCAGTAGAATAACCTCCCCCGCTTCCCGCTGCTTTTCGACATAAGAATGAACGGCAGCCAGCGAGCCTTCATAAGGTTCGTTATTCAGGAAATCCCACGGGATGGCGTGACCATGCACATCGGTGGTTTCTATTATTTTAATTGTTTTCTGCTGTGAGAAAAGTGATATGGCAGAAAAAACTAATAGCAGGGAAATGATCTTTTTCATAGCGGACCTGATCCGGATTTATTGGATAAATATTTTTCATTTCTGTTTTAATGAGAATATATTTATGGCAAAAATAATTCACAATTTATTCAAAGGCGCATACAATATCCAAATTTCATGGAAAAATAATTTACGGCATCGCTCTCTTCAATAAAATTTTCATGATTTTTATTGCGCGTAATAAATGATAATTATTTAAATTTGATTAATTTTGAATGGCTGGCGCAGATTCATCAAAACGCTGAGCGTTAATTTATTCATCCTGAAATATCGCCGCGAGCGAACCGGTACTCGTTCACGTATCCGAAAGAAAGATTATTACATAAGAAGTAAATTTCTACGCCAAATGACAAGAAATTTTCCCTGTAAAAGAATCCCGAATGAGATTCAATATTGATAGCCACGGGCGGCAACCGAAGAGAGCTGCCCGGGGGTTAAGAGAAAAACAGGCAAAGGACCGTGAATGGGTCGAATATAACTCTCATCTACAGATAAAATAATATACTTCAGTTATTATTTTATCTGGGTTGTTAATATTCGACGCCTTCAGCGTCGCGGCTGGTGAACGTGTGATAAAACCACCGGATTGTATCCGGGGCTATTCATATTCGACTCCATTCGGAGTCGCTTATATTTACATTTCCTGGTTCCGGCTCTGCCAGCTTAGGTATATGAACATTCGAAACCTGAGGCAGCATCTTTTATGGCAGCGACCACCGGGTCTGCTGTCTTCTGTGAAATTACCGAATAAATACTTTCGATCATTTTTTCATAAAAAATATAGAGGAATAAAAATTGAAAAAGTTAATCCTGCTCCTGTTTCTCCTGCACGGACTGTTTTCTGAAAATATTTTTTCACAAGGTGAAGAGCAACTCAGAGAAATCAATGACCAGGTATGGCAAAAATTCATTGTCGCTTTTAACACCGGGGATTTCAGTATAATGAAAGAAATCCATTCGAAAGAGGTTATCAGAATACCCGCCAACAGAAAAGAGATTCTCGATTATAAAGCTTATATGGCGTTATATGATAAAAAGAATGAAACCTCCGCCGAAAAATCCTCAAAAAATCATTTCGAACTTCGTTTTTTTGAAAGGATCAACAATGGAGTTATTTCATCTGAGAGAGGAATTTACAAGTTAACTGTGGATAAAGGACTTCCAGGCGAAAGAGTACATTATGGAAAATTTTTTGTGATCCTGAAAAAAGAGAATGGTAAATGGAAAATCACCCTCGATTATGATTCAAATGAAAATAAAACTATTGGCGGGGATGATTTTAACGCCGCGTTCCCTATGAACGCGTTTGATAAGTTTCAATAAAAAAATCCATTAACTTCCGCGGGAGTTACTTTTGAATTACGAAGAAATAAAATTGCTGCCCAAGGTTGAGCTGCATCTTCACCTCGACTGCTCTTTAAGTTACAATGTGGTAAAAAAGCTGAAGCCCTCCATTGCTGAATCTGATTATATGGATTTGTTTGTCGCTCCTGAAAAATGCCATGATCTTGCCGATTTTCTAAAATGCACAGTCGGAGGAATCGAACTGATGCAGAACAGGCGGGGCATTCAGTTTGCCGTCGATGACCTGTTTAGCCAGCTGAAGGAGGATAATGTAATTTATTCTGAAATCAGGTTTGCCCCTCTTCAGCATCTCGAAAGGGGACTTGAACCGGAAGAGGTTGTTGAAACGGCTGCCGAAAGAATTGAATATAATTCGCGATTATATAATATACCCGCCGGACTTATTTTATGCACACTCAGGCATTATTCCGCGAAAGAAAGTCTGGAAACGGTTAAACTGGTTGAAAGATATATTTCCAGTACCTGTGTTGCGGGATTCGATATAGCCGCGGATGAAGCCGGCTTCTCTGTTGATGAACATATAGCGGCTTTCAGGTACGCGAATGAAAAACTGCTGCCCTGTACAGCGCATGCCGGTGAAGCTAAAGGTCCGGATAGTGTCAGGGAAACGATAAAACATTTTGGGGTTGGCAGACTCGGCCATGGCGTCAGGAGTATTGAAGACCCGGAACTGATTGAATATTTAGTTGAAAATGGCATTCATCTTGAGATATGTCCCACATGTAATATCCAGACCGATATTTATCATACTTATAGTGAACACCCTGTTGATTTTTTATATAATAAGGGAATATCCCTCGGAATAAATACCGACGCCCGCTCCCTTGTGAATATCACTCTGAACAATGAATATCAAAAGCTCAATCAATATTTTGGATGGGAAACCGAACATTTTTTCCGGTGTAATAACTACGCTCTGGACGCGGCTTTTATCGATAGTGAGAAAAGAGTGAATCTGAAAAATATCCTGAAAACCTCTTTGAAATAGTATGTTGTAAATCGAAGGTGGTATAAACACTAACAGCATAAACATGCCCGGTTCGATGTTCTTTTCCACCTTATACACCCAAATTAGAAAAAGAAACTGTCTGAGGCATACATCTCTTTTTTGGCAGGATATATTCGTTTAATCACGGTGAATTGATTTGCGACAGATTATTAATCCTGACTTTTTCGCCCTGTTTATGGATCATTTTTGTCATTGTTCCTGAAGATGATTTGGAATAGATTTGTTATTGCTAAATCTTTACAACACAAGAAGAAATCATATTTTTAGTGACAAAACTTTACTGAGGTATTCATAACCTTATTAAGAAAAATCCGGGGAGGTCTAAAATGAAACGAATGTTTTTTGTGGTCTGGTTCCTGCTATTTTTCGGCGCCCAAAATTATGCCGGCGACTTTTCCATCCGCGCCGGGATGAATCATTCCTGGTTATCTTATCCCGATGTATCCGAACTGGAAAACGAATTTAACTCCGGGTACAGCTTCGGAGCAGCGTATAACAATCAATTCCCCGGTAATATTTATTTTTCCGCGGGGTTCAGAGTTTTCACCGCCGGCCGGTACGATGAAATTAGTTATATGGATATGACAGAGACCGTGGAAATTGATCACATGTATTTATCCATACCAATAAAAGCCGGATATACATTCTGGAGTTGCCTGACTCCTTATATCAACCTGGAACCCGGTTATCTGCTGAGCAGCCGGATTAAATATGACGCGATAATGGGCGATGCCGCAGACAGAGATATCCTGGAAGAAATGAACAAGTTTAATCTGTTCATGGGGCCTGGTCTGAAATTTGATTTCGGGATAATGAAACAAAGGTTCTCGCTATCCGGCGAAATAAATTTTGGCCTGCTCAGGGTTCCAAAAGAGGGAGAATTCACCGATGGCGCTCTATCAACAAGAAGCTGGGTCGATTGGCGAACCCGTGAAATCCTGGTTACACTGGAATATCATCTTTAGATTCTTTTAATATTACTGTAGGGGCGTCCCTTGTGGGCGCCCTTCACATCTCCCGCGCGACAAAAATACAACACTATTCTTTATGCTTTGACCTGCCTAAAAAACCATGGTTGCCGAGGATGTCGGTTTAATATCAAATTTGTATTTCATCCCTGCCCCGTGAACTGCCTTTTATACTCAGAGGGGGTTTTACCTGTAAACTTTTTAAACGCGGTATTGAAAGAACTTTTTGAATTAAATCCCACCTCATAGGCTATCTGTATTATCTGCATATTCAGCGAACCATTTTTCTCAAGCAGTGTCTTCGCTTCATTAATTCTGCAGGAATTTATATAATCGTTGTAATTTTTACCCATCCGGGTATTTATCACCTGCGATAAATGTTCCCTCGGAAAAGATAAAACTTCCGAAAGCTGCTTTAATGTAAACCCTGAATTTTTGTATTGTTTCTGATCTTCAATAACAAATTTTATTTTCTCCATTATCTCATTAATATCGGCTTTATTAAGAGAAGAAGTTTTATACTTATTTTTAATCTTTTGTCTTTTCAGGCTGTAGTAGTAGCCGGCAGAAAATAGAAGGATTACACCTCCGATAAAAATGAAAAAGGCGTTTGTTTTATAAAAAGGATCGCTTATCACAAGGATAAGATCATAGGCCGGTTTCCAGTCTTCGCCGAAACTTCTGGTTTCAATCACCATCCTGTAGCTGCCCGATTTAGGATCGTCAACCGAAATAATATTTTCTTTTGAATATTGCCATTTGCTTTTCTCATTAACGCTGACCAGTTTATAACGGTACCAGGAAATTTCCTTTGAGAAGGAGATGGTATTAAATTCAAACCTGATAAAGTCACGGGCTGAAGAAAATGTCAGACTGTCTGTTCCCTCACCTGTTTTTATCAGGTTAAATAGCAGTGTATCTTTTTCGGTATATATTTTATTAAAATAGGCCCGGTGGAAATAGTCTTTTTCGAGGTACTGGTTTATTTTAAAAGCCGATACTCCCCCGGTTGATCCGAACCAGGCTTTGCCGAAGTTATCGACAGGAATAATTGCGTCGCTGATATCATTTCCCGGCAGATCCTCTCTTGATGTAAAAAAGTTAATATCTCCCTTATCCCATACTGCCAGCCCGTCCGAAGTTCCAATAAGAACTATTCCATCGTAATATCCGAGTGAGTTTATAATATTTCCCGGCAAACCATCATTGATATCAAGTGTATCTGTAATTCCGTTTTCATTCAGTATATTCAGTCCCCGTTTTGTCGCTATCCAGATTCCGCTGCCGGGCACATCCAGAACCGAATTAACAATGTCGCTGCCCAGACCATTATTGACCGAATAATGAATTACCTCTTTCCCGTTATAACAGTAGAGACCATCGTTATAAGCCGCGAACCACATATCACCCGAATGATCCTCATAGATATAAGTAACTGATATTTTATCCGGCAAATAAGAAAACAGCTCCCATTTGTCATCGCAAAGCTGCCAGGCTCCGTCATTTCTTTTTCCCATCCACAGGGTCCCCTGCGAGTCAGTAAAAACGTCGAAAATTCCGCCGCCGGGATTTTCAGTATTATATAAACTCATGCCGGAATCGGAATATTTATAAAGAGAGTTATCGGCGGCAATAATAATATCTCCCGAAGGGATTTCCGCCGCGCCTGAAACATTTATGAAAGAGTATCCGGTGTAGGCATTAAAAAATTTTGTGTCCTCGCAACTGAATGCCGCGCATCCCCTTGTGGCCGCTGAAACCCAGATCCTGTCTCTGCTGTCGTGTAAAAGCACTTTTCCATAATAGGAAGAAAAACCATTTTCTACGGTAAAATTAAAAAAGAAACTTTCACTCAGCTTATAAAGCCCCTTTCCATAACTGCCGCACCAGATGTTGTTTTCTTTGTCGATAATTACATTTCTCATCAGAAGAGCGTTGATCTCATCAAAAATGTAAACCTCGCCCAATGAGTTTTCAACTATTCTTCGCAGGCCGAAATTACCTGAAAACCATATAGCGGTGTTTTTATTTTCAGCAAATCCGTTTATATACACTCCCGGAATTGAAAACATTTTTTCCCATGTTTTATCTTTCAGCCGGTAAACTCCTTCGTTTTGAAATCCGGCCCAGTATTCTCCCCCTGAATGAAGGATAATCGCGGTAATATTGTAATTTTCATTCGGGAACAAAGGAAAAACCGCGCCATTTCTGAATTCATTAACTCCCCCGTCCGATATAATGTATGTACAGTACCTGTCCCTTGAAATATCGCGGATGCGGTTATGATATAATCCTCCCTCGGAATTATAATGAAAAACGTTCTCTCCCCTGGTATAAAAACAGCCATGGTTTTGTGTGCCAATCAAAATCCCTTTTTCATAAACAATAAAATCATTTATCTTAACCGCGTTAATGGGAAGTGTAATCTTATACCTGCTGAATTCTGTTCCGTCAAACTGCCACATTTCACCTTCCTTATTCAGCAACAGCAAATTGCCCTCAGGCGACCGGGCTATCGTTGAAATTTGGGAGCTGAAAAGATCATACGGTTCACGAAAGTTATAAAACCTGCGGCCATCGAAACAGCTCAGCCCGTTAATGGTGCCAATCCATAAAAATCCGGTTGAATCCTGGTATAATGATCGTACGGCGGATTGCACCAGTCCGTCATGTATATTGTAATTTTTTATTATATATTCTTCCGCCAGGGTAGTCTCAAGCAGGATGAAGAGGATAAAAACCACCCGCAGAACAGCAGATAAAAATCTTTTCATATTAATCCGGATATTTATCCCTGAAACATTAACAATTCCTGAAAATAATTCAAGTGATCAATGAATCCCTAAGTAATTATTGCTTCCAGGAATTATTCTTTCACTCTTGTTTGCAGAATTCACCCATCTTATCGGATCAAACCCCTGTAGAGACAAGGCATGCCTTGTCTCTTAAAATATTGGTAAAAAAAATAAAAGCAAAAATTCATGTGTTCCGCGGGCACATGATTTTATTGCGCTGAATAAATTATCATTCCTGTTTTGCGGTGTTTTGGATGAACAATTCCCATTGCATAGCAGGGTATTATGGTATGCCGCAGCGGGAACCACCTGATCCCGTCAATTTCTGAACCATGATTAAAAGGATTTCAGGATTACATGATTAAAAATCGGTATCGGTATCGTTTTTCTATTTGGGTCAGCAGAAATACCATAACAAAAATGCTCCTCCTTTTCTCCCCTATGCCTTCAAAGTTTCCCACGCAAATGTAGAGACAAGGCATGCCTTGTCTCTACAAATGGCAAAAAAAATCCGTTTCAGATGATAGGGCAGACTCCGGAGCTGAATATTATTCCGGAGCGCAAATATGGTGTATCTTACTGCGCAAACACCGTCCGGGATTTTTTATACCTGTTCTCCCTGAGAAAAATTTATTTTAAAAGAATCATTTTTTTTGTGCCTGTAAAATCCTTTCCGATGATACGGTAGAGATATATTCCGCTTTCCAGACCCTGTGAATTAAAATTAATTTTGTGGTAACCCGGCTCCATATATTTTTCCACAAGGGTAAGAACCTCTGAACCGAGTATATTATAAATTTTCAGAGAAATATTCGCTCCCTGTCCGAGTGAAAAACCTATTGTAGTTGAGGGATTAAAAGGATTTGGGTAATTCTGACTCAGCTCAAAATTATTGGGTGAAGGATCAGGTTCCATACTTGTTGCCGGCAAATCAACAATATATAAAGAATGCTCGCCGTTAACTTTTCCGGCGACCACGACCTGAGTTCCATCAGAAGACCAGTCGGGCATTGTGCATTCGGGCAGCTCCGATGTAAGCCTGAAAGCATTGCCCCCATCGGCATCCATTATCCACACCTGGTCCTCGCCGCTCCTGTCTGAAACGAACAATATTTTGCTTCCGTCAGGAGAAAAACGGGCGCGGTCATCATACCATGAATTATTGGTCAACCTTGTCGGTGTTCCTCCCGAGGCGGGGATGGTGTATATTTCCCTGTTGCCATCTCTTTCAGAAGTGAACACAATTTTAGAACCATTCGGATGCCAGGTCGCGTGGAAATCATGCGCCGGATTATTTGTCAGCTTTACCGCGTTTGAACCATCTATATTTCTTTTCCATATTTCCACATCACTCCCCATATAAACAAACTGTTCACCATCAGGGGACCAGTCGGGCGCGAAACATCCCCTTTCAGTAATTTTTTCATAAGAACCTCCTGACACCGCAATACGGCATATCCTCAGGGGACCGTCGATATCCCTGATATCAAAAAGCAGCTCTTTGGAATCAGGGGACCACGACAGGTAAAAATCACCGCTCGTCACCGGGTCCATATTCACTTTAACAGTACCGGATCCGTCAAGATATGTAATCCAGATAATAGATTCAGCCGGGTCCCATGTCGAACTGGCAATCATTGTCCCGTCCGGCGACCACACGGGATGATTTGATCCGATTGAACTATTCGTAAGCTGAGTTACCTGCCCCGGTATCAGTCCGGCTGATAAAAGTAACAAACACATAATCAAAATTCTTTTCATAATTATTTTCCCCGTTCTGATTTATCGTAATAATGTCATCTTTTTTGTAATTGCTTTTTTGCCCGATCTTAATCTGCAAAAATAAGTCCCTGAACTGACCTCATAACCCCTTTCATCTCTTCCGTTCCAGAGCTCGTGATAATGCCCGGGATTTCTGTGCCCGTTAAACAAAGTTATTATTTTCTCTCCCGCCATGTTAAATATTGAAATATCTGTTGCCGCGGTTTTTCCAATCGAATAGTATATTCTGGTTTCCGGATTAAATGGATTTGGGTAATTCTGGTGAAGCGTAAATTTTTCCGGCGCGGATAAATCTTCCCCCGAAACAGATGTCATCGCTACAAGCTCTTCGGAAGATATACCCGTTTCTCCAATGCCGCGGGAATAATAAAAGTCGAATCCGCTCCAGGTTTCAATAATTTTTTCATCCAGCGAAATCCGCCAAATTTTATTGAAATCATTCCTGAAAGAAATATATATGTTATTGCTGTCGGGATCGCAGACAATGCTGAACCGGGTCGCGAATCCGCCGCTTTGCCTGCAGCGGCTCAATCCCTCAAATCCCTTCATTATTGAAAAGGAATCGTTATTGTCCCTTACATACTCATATAATGTTTTATATCTCGCCGCGCCGACCCCTGTCACAGATGTGTATGGCTGTCCGGCAAACTTATAAAGCGGGAAGTTTGACATTATAAGCATATTATTTTCCATGTCGGTAACGTGATTTACCGTATCGCCTGATTCAGCGACAAAAGCCTGATGCGGTCCCGCTATCATTTCATGCAGAGTTATTTGTGGATATTGGCGGAGCAGCCGCTGGCTTTCAGTAAGAAATTCTCTTATATAACCCGCGCTATTAAATGATGTAAGAGATATTATAAACAACTCTGAGAAGAAGAGGTCAAGGGGACCCGGATTGCTTACCCCGGTCTGTTGCGGGTACTGCATCTGGGCATTTGTAAATATTCCTTTGTCATTCACCCCGACCACATCTGAGTTGCCGTCGAACCTGATCCTGAAATAGTCGGTTATTCCTTCGGTTTCAATCGTCAGAATAAGGGGTGTGGAAGGGTAATCAAAATTCATCCCGTATATTGGTCTTGTGCCATAAGAAGCAAAGCTGGTGCAGGCATTAATTTTAACTGAACCGCTAAAGAGAAAAATAACGAGAGTCGTTAACAGATATTTCATAATAGTTCTCCGGATATTTTTACCGGAAAACTAAGTTCAGTCACACATCCTTTCGCCCGGAATAATTATTTCATACCTCAATTGCGGGGTAGAAATCGGGAACCCTGAGCTGACAGAGCCAGAAATAAATACGACTGACCGGTGGCTGAGCGGAGTTGAAGCCCCGCCGTTGGTTTCGATTCGCTCAACCATTAGCTTACATTCGCAAAAATTTTTGATATTCCGAGGAATTCAATAAACTCACCCTTGCCGTAGACATCCCAACAGCAAGTGTGAGTTTCAGACTTTTCACACAATCTCTTTACATCCGGGTAAAAAATAAACCTGAAATATTGTAATTGGCTTTATCACTTCAAATAAAGCATCTTCTTCGTCTCCGAATAATCCCCGGTAGTCAACCTGTATAAATATTCTCCCGAAGAAAGGCTGCCGGCGTCAAACTCCGCTTCATAATACCCCGCCGGTTTATATTCATTCACCAAGGTATTTATCTCCCTGCCGAGAAGATCAAAAATCTTTAACTCAACCTTTTCTCCGGTCGGTATTGAATATCTAATTTTTGTCGCAGGGTTAAAGGGATTGGGGTAGTTTTGATAAAGTGTAAAATTATTAACAATCTCCGTTTCATTAACAATTGTAATAACTGATGCGGGGTCGTTTGAAAGGATGATGCCTTGTGAACCGACAATCCATCCTGAGCCGCTCGCACTGAAACATAAATCTGTTAGAATTGAATTAATTCCCGACTCCTCCAATTCCCAGCTTTCGCCCCCATCAGATGTGTGACGAATTTCACCCCAGTTGCCAACTACCCATCCTTCCTGCTCTGAAATGAAATCGATTGCTCTGAAACTTTTATTGCTCTGCACTTCTAATTGCCTCGTCCAGTTATCTCCTCCATCGGTGGTTTTATATATTTTTTTCAGTGTAATCACCCACCCGGTTGTTTCTGAAATAAAATCGACATCATTAAGGTCAGATATTGATCCGATACTCTGGTTTGTCCATATACCGCCGGCATTTGTTGTCTTCAGTAAAGCGCCTTCATTCGCCGAAATCCATCCGGTGGAATCATTTACAAAGCTGATACCAGTCAAATTTGTTGCTGATTCAAAATCCTGCCCGCTCCAGGTCATACCCAGATTAGTCGTGTGAAGGATTACTCCGTTTTCCTCATCTCCTCCTACAGCCCAACCTGTCTGTTCTGAAATAAAATATATTTTTTTCAGATCAAACTGTGTCCCGCTTGTTTGTTCGAGCCACAGATCACCTCCTTCAGGGGAGAAATAAATGGCGCCGTCAGCGCCTGAAATATATAATCGTGATTCATTTATCGCGGCCAATGAATAAATATCCGATTCTATATCTACTTGTATTTTTTCCCACTCTCTGCCGGCGCTGGTTGTCTTCAGGAGCTGAACTAACTGGTTGCCGCCGCCAATAACCCATCCTGTGGAATCATTGGCAAAGGATACACTCCTGAAGTTTCCTCCTGTTCCGTTATCATTTATTTCCCAATGATTGCCTCCATTAGAGGTATTGAATATTTTTCCTCCGCCGACAGCCCAGCCCTGGGAAGAATTTGGGAAATCAATTGAAGCAATATGTTGGCCGATGCCAATATCCATGAGATTGCAATACCAGATATGACCGCCATCATTTGTGTAACCCATTATCGGGCCATCAAAATAATCATCTCCAACCCAGAATCCATTATTGTCATTGATAAAAAGTACCTGTGAAATCCAGGTGGTTGAAAGACCTACATAAACAGAGGAACTCCAGTTTGCCCCGGCATTTGTCGTTTTCCAATAATTCCATTTATACCATCAGACCCGGCTACAAATCCATTCAGGTTGTCCCTGAAATATAACGATTGATAGGTGTTTTGATTATCTTCAATATTTATTTCCCAGTTGTCGCCTCCATCAGTAGTTTTCAGTATTAAATGCAGCCCGACCGCATATCCGGTGTTAATGTCGGTAAAAAATATTTCCCTCAGCTCATTTGAAGTACCTGACGATTGGTTTATCCACGTTTCTCCACCATTGCTTGTTTTATTAATCATACCACCATTTCCCGCGATCCAGCCAATATCCGGTGTAACAAAATGAATTCCCTGAATTTTTTGTGTTGTTTCCGATTCCTGGTCCTGCCAGGAAAGTCCACAGTCTGTTGTCTTCAGAATAGTGCCAATATCACCGGCAATCCATCCTGTATCTGCTGAAATAAAAAATATTGAGCCGAGCCTTGCTGTTCCATCCCAGGAATATCTTTCCCACATTATTCCCCCGTCAGTTGTTTTTAGCAGCGCCCCATTATCACCCGCAACCCAGCCGGTATCATTATTAATAAAACTGACATGATATAAGATATCTCCTGTAGTAAAATAACTTTTTTTGAACCATTCGCCATGAATAGTATTCAATAGGATAAATATCATTACTATTCCATTCTTCATACAATCTTCCTCCAATTATCTGCGCATCTGTCAAATGATGCACCAGATTATTTTGAGCATAGGTCATGCAACAAAATGGCTGATTTTATTTACTGTCACTTCAACAACAACATCTTCTTAGTCTCCGAATAATCCCCGGCAGTCAGCCTGTATAAATATATTCCTGAAGAAAGATATTCACCATTAAATTCAGTTTCATAATGGCCGGCAGATTTATACTCATTTACCAATGTAGTTATCTCCCTGCCAAGAAGATCAAATATCTTTAACTCAACCTTTTGACCGGCGGGGATTGAATATTTTATTTTTGTAGCAGGGTTGAAGGGATTAGGGAAATTTTGTTCAAGGCTGAAAATCAGCGGCAGCTCCACTATTGCCTCTATTTCATCAGAATATTCATATTTGCCATCCAAGTCAATCTGTTTAAGGCGGTACAAATATTTGCCTGGCAAAATATTTTCATCTCTGAACTGATATGATTGAGGCAGAGTGGTGGTGCCGGCGCCCTGAATAAAACCAAGTTTTGACCATCCGGCTTTATTATTTTTATTTTCCTTTGACGGTTTTCTTTCCACCTCGAAACCAAAATTGTTTACCTCAGAAGCTGTTTCCCAATTTAATATTAGCGCCGCGCCCGATTGCTTATATTCAAATGAGGTTAACTCAACAGGGAGTCCCCCATGAGCAGTATTTATTATAGAGCCATATTCTCCACAGGCCCAGCCCAGTTCATCATTAAGAAATTGTATTGAAGTCAACCTGTTTTTTGTTATTTTTTCATTAGCGGACCATGATATTCCTCCATTTGTGGTTATCATTACCGTACCTTCATAACCGCATATATAACCTTTCCTTTCGGTTAGAAAATCTAATGAAAGGAAATGAGCTGAGCTGGTATAATCCTGCTGCCAGCTTTGTCCGCCATCTGAAGTTGATAAAATAAATCCATTCATTACGTAATAACCTCCGGCAATCCATCCTTTATCCGGGGAAACAAAACAAACAGCATCCAGTTCGTAAGCGGTTCCTGATGTCTGATTTTCCCAGGTCTCCCCTCCATTTGTAGTCCTGAGAATAGCGCCATTATTTCCAGTCACCCAGCCGGTAAACTCATCATAGAAAAAGACATCAAGAAAGTACTCACCAAGACTGGTGTGCTGCTGTTCAATCCACGATGCCCCGCCGTCAGTAGTTTTTAATATTTTTTTATTCTGTCCGACCGTCCAACCTGTTGAATCTGAAATAAAATCAACAGCCAGAAAATTTGTATTGAACCCGGTCAAGGAAATATCCTGCCAGCTATCTCCGGCATTTTCTGTTTTTAAAATAGTACTGTGGTAACCAACTATCCATCCGGTATTTTCCGATACAAAATCGATATCCCGGAGATTTTCTTCCGTTACCGGATTTCTTAATTCCCATTCCTCACCTCCATTTATTGTTCTCAGCATGGTCCCCTGGTCCCCAACACTCCATCCTCTGCTCTCAGAAGTGAATTTAACAGATCGCAGCAGAATACCATGAGCAACACCGTTATCATTCCAGGTACTACCATTATCAGAGGAAAATGTAATTAAACCTCCGTCACCTGACGCAAATACTTTCCCACTATTTAATACCTCAATAGAATAGATGAAACAATTTTCGGGGAAGTAAACTTCGTTCCAATTAGAGTAAGCTACTGATCCCTTAAATATCTTGCCTCCATCAGGATCATTATATGGATGATATTCCCCAACAGCCCACCCCCGGCCGTTCGGAGAAAATGTAATTGAATTAAAGCTTGATACTTCTCCATAAACCGTTAGCGCTTGCCAGTTATTTCCCCCATCTGTAGTTTTATAAATAGAACTACCAGCTCCCCAACCAACTGAATCAGATATAAAATAAATATCCTTAAAAGAAGATGGACTCGGTTTACTTATCCAGGTAATTCCCCCATCAGTCGTTTTTAATAAATCCTCCGCACAAGCATATCCAAGACTATCATTAATAAAATAAATTGATTGTATCTGGTCATCAATACCGGTTGATTGCTGAATCCATGAATTCCCTCCATTTTCGGTTTTGAATATTTTCCCTCCAATCCCACAAATCCAGCCGGTATCAACATTCAGGAAAAAAGCGGATAAGAAGTCTGTTCCATTCGCGCAAACCTGCTGCTCCCAGTTTTCACCTCCATTCTCAGTGTGCAAGATTGTACTATTCCTGCCTACAGCCCACCCGATACGTGATGAAACAAAACATAGTGATCGTATCATCTCCCCTGACATATCAGCTTGTTGTTCCCAGGTAATTCCGGCGTCGGTGGTTCTGTATATCAATCCGTTAACACCCGCAATCCATCCGGTATCTTCGGTTGCAAATTTTATCGCTAACAGCTGATTCCCCTGCGGTTTTGGATTTTGCCAGCTCCACTGGGCGCT
This sequence comes from Melioribacteraceae bacterium, assembly GCA_963677445.2. Lineage (GTDB taxonomy): Bacteria > Bacteroidota > Ignavibacteria > Ignavibacteriales > Melioribacteraceae. The sequence continues at coordinate 55,074 of CAXXGF010000067.1, forward strand.
AAGGTTTATGATAACCAGAAAAAACACAACAATAAATACGATTCTTTTCATTTTGTTCATCCCATTTTAAAATTATTTGATTAGCAACATCTTCTTAGTCTCCGAATAATCCCCGGTAGTCAACCTGTATAAATATACTCCCGAAGAAAGATATTCACCATTAAATTCAGTTTCATAATGGCCGGCAGATTTATACTCATTTACCAATGTAGTTATCTCCCTGCCAAGAAGATCAAATATCTTTAACTCAACCTTTTGACCGGCGGGGATTGAATATTTTATTTTTGTAGCAGGGTTGAAGGGATTGGGGTAGTTCTGAGATAAAGAATAACCGCCGATGATCATTTTTTCTTCTTCAACAGCAACAACTGTCTGGGGAATATTGCTCAGAACAGCGCCATCTTCTCCCACGATCCAGCCGTTGCCCGATTCGGAAAAATGCATAGAAGAAAGTCCAGTGATCTCAGTTTCTTCCTGCTGCCAGGTGATTCCGCCGTCAGTAGTATTATAAATAATCCCGTTTTTATCAAGAATCCATCCCCCGGTTTCTGAGATAAAATCCATAGCTGAAAAACCATTGTGTGCAGGAATATTGTTTAATTCTGTCCAGCTGTCGCCACCATCCGCCGTCTTGAATAATTTATCATCAGCAAGCGCGAATCCGGCTGCCGGTGTGAAAAACTCTATCGTAATAATATCATCCTTTGAACCCAGCGACCGGAGGGTCCATTCCTCTCCTCCATTTGTTGTTTTCAGGATATCGCCATTATCCCCCGCGGCCCATCCTGCCAGGTTCGAAACAAAGCTAATTGAATTTAGATTTTTCGCCGTATCGCAATCTTGTTCAATCCAGCTCATGCCGGTATCTGTTGTATGAAGGATAATACCATTATCTTCATCTCCTCCCACAGCCCATCCTGAGTTTCCGGAGAGAAAACGAATATCCCTAAGGTCGTATGTTGTGCCGGTTACCTGTCCCATCCATTGATTGCCTCCATCGGGAGTAAAATAAATTGTGCCGTTTTCACCGGAAACCCAGGTATAGTTTTCATCCAGGGCAAAAATTGATAAAAGATTATTTCCTGATTCTATTGGCTGCCCGGTCCAGCTTTTACCTCCATCTGTGGATTTCATTATTTTATTGATCTCAGCGCTTCCGCCGGCAATCCATCCTGTGCTGTCATCGATAAAATCGACGCCACTGAAACTTCTGCTTAAGCCGTCATCCTGCAACACCCATGCGGAAGTCCCATCATCGCAGCGGAAAATATCACCTCCCGAGCCAACCGCCCAACCCTTGGTTGAGTTAATAAAATCAATTGAATTAATATGGGAACCATGCAGACTAACCACGTTCATACCCTGCCATGTATCACCACCGTTTAATGTCCGGCTCATTTGCGTCTTAAACCAATAATCCATACCTACATACCAACCACGCAAGGAATCGGCGAAAACCATATCATCAATACCTATTACATCACCGCCAAAGTTGGTTTTGGTCCATGTTTCTCCAGCGTCTGTAGTTTTCCAGACAAGACCATATCCATAACCGATATCTCCCGCCGCGTAACCTTTGTTGATCTGCGGAAAACGGAGGCATTTGAAATACCCTTCTGATATTGCAAGCTTGGTAACCCAGGTTTCTCCCCCGTCAGTTGTTTTCAGCACCCCCTTGCGGGTAACTATCAATCCGGTATTCTCAGTTAAAAATTGTATCGATAATAAAGTTGAAATTGTATCGGGAGTCTGTCTGAACCATGTTTCCCCGCCGTCGGTGGTTTTTTTCAGGAATCCATTATCACAACTGAACCAGCCAATTTCTTCGGTAAGAAAAAAGATATCCTGAATAAGCATGAGCGTTCCTGTTTCAACTTTCTCCCATGTATTGCCGCCATCTGTTGTTTTCATCAAAACACCTTCCGAACCCCCGGCCCATCCCTTTTCCTCAGTAATAAAAAGCATTTCACTAAGTAAAGAGCTCAATCCGCATTCAATCCTTTTCCAGCTAAACCCCCCGTCGGTGGTTTTTAATATTGTGCCGGCAGAGCCTAAAACAAAGCCGGTTTGCTGAGTGATAAAATAAGTTTTATAAAGATCAACATCAGGCGAGGTGTAGCTTTGCCTGTACCATTCCGAATGAATAACTCCGCTGAAAACAATCATTAAGATCAATACCCTGATATTCATTTCTAACCTCCCGCCTATCGGCCCGCAGATAATTTTATACCCTGCAATTTTTTGAGTGATTATTGTCTGAAAATTTACATTCCCATTATAAAATGGTCCTGAATTTACTTAAAAAAGAAAATATCAAAAAAATGTAATAATAGCAATTATTGAATCTCAGTATTCTTTTTGGAAACAAAAAATTAATACTTGCTATTATTGAGATATTTCCGCAGTTTTTCAAAAAAGCATTTAATAAAGATGAATAAAAGGTTTATTCCCGGTTATAAAAAATTGCATTTATCGGGGAAGCTGAAGGCAAAAGCCAATCAGCTCTGGCAGACTCTGGAGTCGTGTCAGCTCTGTCCGCGTCTGTGTAAAGTTAACCGCCTTTCGGGTGAGCAGGGATTCTGCCGGGCAGGCAGGGAAATCAGAGCAGCTTCGGCGCATCCACATTTTGGTGAGGAAGCGCCACTTGTCGGCTCAGGGGGTTCAGGAACGATATTTTTCTCACATTGCGGGCTTCGGTGTGTTTTCTGTCTTAATTGAGATATAAGCCACAATGGGGAGGGGAAAGAAATATCAATTGAGGAACTGTCCGGTATGATGCTCCGGCTTCAGGAAATTGGCTGCCATAATATCAACGTTGTCACCCCGACTCATTACGCGCCCCATATTATCTACTCTCTGGACAAAGCCGCGGACAGGGAGCTTACAATTCCCCTGGTTTATAACACCCACGGATGGGAAAGACCGGGAATATTGAAGCTGATTGACGGAGTTGTTGATATTTACCTGGCAAATTTCAAGTATTTTGATCCTCAGAAATCAGCTCTCTATTCTCCCGGCGCTGAGAACTATCCCGAAATCACAAAAGCTGCCCTGGTGGAAATGAACCGGCAGGTCGGCGCGGCAATTCCTGATGATGACGGCCTTATACGAAAGGGACTTATGATCCGTCACCTGGTGATGCCGGGAGCGGCAGGCGGTTTAATTGAGGTTATAAAATGGATTAAGGGAAATTTACCAGCTGATACCTATGTAAATATTATGTCGCAGTATGGCCCGAATTTTCAGCATATCAATACTCCGAAATTTCAAGAAGAATAAACCGCCGGGAATATGAAAAGGTCGTCAGCTTCGCGAAAAAAGAAGGCCTGACTAACCTGGGAATTCAGGGTTATTTCGGGCAATAAATTGCTTTTTTTATTCTACAAAATATATAAAAAATGTTTCGTGAAATTTGATGATGAAAAAATATCGATGCGTCTGCCCGATGAAAAACCTCCGAAATTTTACTCACAATATTCAATGTTCAGCAAAATGATTAATCCCTCTTATATTGAATCACAATTCTTATACAAGAAAATTGAAAAGATCGAAATTAAAACCAATAGAATAATCATCACACACAAGTCAGGCTTAAACCATGAACTCAATTTCAGCGGCCTTGATTATAAAGAATTAAACAGATTAAGGAACTTTTTAACGAACTCAAATACATTTCATCAATTAACCGGGAATAACCTGATATATACATTTTTGTTTGATAAATTATTAAATATATGTTTGAAAAAAACCGACATAGCGATATAACCTGAGGATATCCAAATGTTACTTGAATATATACAAACAGCTATGCGAATGGCTAAATATGAAATACTGAATGACGATGGCAGTTTTTATGGTGAAATACCCGAATGCCAGGGAGTATACGCGAACTCGGAAACCCTGGAAGAATGCCGTTCTGAACTACAGGAAGTACTGGAAGAATGGATTTTATTCAGGGTTTAAAAGAATCTCCCGATACCCGTTATCAGAGAGATTAAATAATTCCTGCTTCACCACAAATCTAACATTTGCACTAATTATAGTAAACAGCCCTTATATACCGTTTTCACCCGCAGAATTCTTTTTATCCCAAATTTGTCATTAGAAATTTTTCCTGATAACGGTCATTAGGATAAAGTGTTGTAAGAAAAAGAAATACAGGATACAAGTATTGGAAATGATAAACAAAATTAGTAAGAAAAAGTTAAAATAATAGCCAAAGCTTCCAACCTCACCCCAACCCCTCTCACGCCGCGGCGCACTTTCAGCCTTATGAAGGAGAGGGGCTCTAACCTGTTGTAGATTAAGCTGTTATGCGTATTTGTAATATGTAAATGATTGCAAAATCAGGTCGTGTATTTGTTCTTCACTGTTTTAATGACAAATCTGGGTTTATTTTATCGGAAGGCATACTTCTTCTTTTTCTCTGATCCTTCTCAACCCGAATTTGATTTCGAAATATTTTCAGAAAATCCTCCTCTTATTTCACAGTATTTCAATTCATCATTCATAATTCACCATTCACAATTGATTTCCCCACCATTTTTAAAAATAGAATCCTGAAAATTTATTATTTTGCGGTTACTTTTTCTAAGACCAGACAATGAGGAATATATGTTTAAAGATTTAATACTTGAAAAACAGAAACAGGCGGCTGAGATACTCCGTGAAAAAGATATCGATATGTGGATGACCTTCGTAAGGGAAACCGGCAATATGAAAGACCCGATGATGGATATGATAGTCGGGACCGGAGCTACATGGCATTCAGCTTTTATAATAACCAAAACCGGTGAAACAATAGCTATAATCGGCTCTCTTGAAGAAGCCAATATGAAAACGGTCGGCACATTTAACGAGATCATCAGTTATCTGAAATCGGTAAAGGAAGACCTGGTAAAAGTTCTCGACAGAATCAATCCGAATAAAATAGCGATTAACTATTCCAGAAATTCGAGTCTGGCTGACGGACTGACCCATGGCGTTTATCTGGAACTGCTCGAACTCCTGAAAGAGACAGAATACGCCGAAAAATTCATTTCATCAGAAGAAATTATCGCGGCATTAAGGGGTAGAAAATCGGATACCGAACTTAGCCATCTTAAATCGGCCATAAAAGAAACACTCGATATATTTAACGCCGTAACCGGGTTCCTCGCGGTTGGCAAATCGGAAGCGGATGTAGCCAACTTTGTTCATGGCATAGTTGAGGAAAAAGGTTTCGAACTTTCCTGGGATGCCGAACACTGCCCGGCGGTATTCAGCGGCCCCGATACAGCAGGCGCCCACTCAGGCCCTACCGACAGAAAAATTCAGCCCGGCCATGTTATAAACATGGACTTTGGTGTAAAGGTGAATGGTTACTGCGCCGATCTGCAGCGCACATGGTATGTGCTTCGTGAAGGAGAAACCGAAGCCCCGGCAGAAGTGATGAAAGGTTTTAATGTTATTCGCGATTCCATAACAAAAGCGGCAGCCGGAGTAAAACCGGGCGCGGTCGCCTGCGAAGTGGATGATATCGCCCGTAATTACATTGTTGAAAACGGGTATGAAGAATATCCACACGGACTTGGTCACCAGGTAGGCCGAGCGGCTCACGACGGAGGCGCCCTGCTCGCTCCCCGCTGGGAACGTTACGGCAACCTTCCCTATATGACTCTCGAAGAAGGCCAGGTTTTCACAATTGAACCCCGCCTTACAATTCCGGGATTTGGAATTGCCACAATCGAAGAGGAAGTGGTTATTACAAAAGATGGCTGTGAATTCCTTTCTCCAAGACAGACTGAGATTTATCTCATAAAATAATTTTCAGGGGATGCGCCGGCTATCATCAGCGCATCCCGATAATTTTTACTTTTGAAGCAACATCTTTCGCGTTTGAGAATAATCCAGAGTTTGCAGCTTATAAAAATATATTCCGCTGCCCAGCCCGGTTCCGTCGAAAGAAACCTCATGCCGCCCCGCTTCAATTTCTCCATTAAGTAAAATTTTTATCTCTTCCCCAAGAATGTTATAAACACTCAGCTTTCCTGTAGTCCCTTCAGGCGCGTTAAAAGATATTATCGTTGAGGGATTGAAAGGGTTGGGGTAATTTTGAGAAAGCTCAAATTCCTCCGGCAATGTATTGAACTCAGTATCTTTCACTGATGTGCTGTTAACGTTTTCGAACCATTCAATTTTATTATTCCGGCCTTCGATAGTCGCTAAATCATAATCCCCGTCATTATCGAAATCCAAAACTATCATTGACCTGAGTAATCCCGCGTCAGGTATCAGAGTTTCCTGGATGAAATTTTCTTCTCCGTCATTCCTTAGCAGAAAGATATTCTGGTTGAACATTCTGTTATTCACCAGGTCTATGTCCCCGTCAACATCAAAATCCATGGCGAACATTATTTGAGCGTTTGGGCTTGTGCCTGTCATTTGATGTATTGTCATATTTCCGGCGCCATCATTTTCAAACCAGATATTTTCAGCGCGGGAACTTGCTACAAAATCCATATCTCCATCCAAATCCATATCCTCCGCGACAACTGTTTTATAGTCCGAAGAGCCATAATGCAACGTCGATAATTCAAAATTTTCACTGCCAACATTTTCATATATGGCAAGACTGCGGGAATTTCTGACGCAAACAATAATATCAGTATCATCATCATTATCGATATCAGCAATATCAAGAGAGACAGGGAAAGGATGTTCCGAATCAATAACTTTACCTGCGAAATTACCTGTCCCCTCATTGGAAAACCAGCAAAAACCTGTTCCGGAACCGGCAAAAGGAAGCAGATCGGCAAATCCGTCATTATTAAGGTCAATCACGGCCTGTTTTACAATGTTGTTAAGAGAATCATCTATATTATGATCTATATACTTTTCATTGTCAAAGTTTTCAATCCAGCTAAGTTTTTTCCCTCCATTCGAGATACAGAAAAGATCATTATCTCCATCGGAATCAATATCCGCCAACTGAATATCTCTTATTTCCGGCTGACTGCGGACGATAACTTTTCGATCAAATATCGCTTCACCAGTATTTTCATATCTGAGTATGGTTCCCCGTGTTTCTGATATGGCAAAAAAATCAATATCCTCATCTTCATCATAATCGGTATAACAAAGAGAGGCTAAGTCCTCCTGCCCTTCAGATATCAATACTTTATCGAATTTATAATTTCCCCTGTTATGAAAATATGTTATTGTGTTTTCATCTTCAGAACTGATAATAATATCTAAATCCTCATCCATATCAATATCACTAAAGCAAACCACACCTGACAGATCATACCCTGCCACTATTCTTTTTTCAACAAATTTTTCACCATTGATATTTTCAAGAAGTAAAAAGGAGCTGTCCGCCATAGCCGCCATTATATCGCTGTCGCCATCATTATCGGCATCAAGTATATCAAAAAAAATGATGTAGCCGGATATTTTATGAAGGTCTTCAAATATAAAGAAATTATCACCGGCATTTCTGAACAAACCCAATTCATTTCGGTATCGAAAAGTCAGTAAAATATCAGCGTCTGAATCATTATCGATATCATTCAAACGCAAAGATGTCACTGACTGCGCATCAACCGAAATTATATGTCTGAAAAAATCTCCCCCAATATTTTCATACCAGACAAGTAAAGCGCCATACGGACTATAAGCTACTATATCTATATCTGCATCCTGATCAAGATCCTCAAGACACATCATAGTCGGCCTGATTAAGCTGTCAGCAATAATATGCTCACTAAATGTGATAGAAGAATCCTGGTTCTCAAACCATATCAAACCACCCTGTCCGGATAAAGCCGCGATTAAATCTGTATCCCCGTCACCATCAATATCACCCTTCTCTATTGTTGCCGGTGTAATTTCTGTTTCATTAATAAAGAGAGAGGAATATTGCATCGGACCATCATGACGCAATAAATATATATGTTCTCCCGCTCCGGTGATTATATCTATATCCTCATCGCCGTCAATATCTTCGGCATACACAAAACTTATCTTTTCCGTTCCTGAGTTAAAAATCTGAAACGGAAATCTGCCCTCACCACTATTCTCAATAAAGGCCAAATTTCCATCATCACCACCGGCGATAATATCCTCATCGCCGTCATAATCCATGTCAATACAAAATAAAGGCCCCGGTTCATCAAGTGAAAATTCCCCGGTATCTATTGAATGTCTTAAAAATTGTGAATTAGTAGTAGTAGTTAAAGCGATAAGAATAACAACGATAAATCGCGTAATATCAAACTTTGCTATCATCAGTCCTCTCGGTATTTTTTTTTCTTACGTTATCGATTTTCAATGGTTAAAAATAAAGCGACTGGTTTTATCAGCGGCTGGAGGCCATTCAAATCAGCTCATATTATTTTTAATATCCGGTGAAAACCACAAAAGTACGTCATAATTTATAATCATATTATGAATACATCTTCAAATAAATTTACCTGAATCAGCTTGCGAGATCAAGTGATTTATTTATGCCTTGATTATGATTCCATTAAATGAAAAACCCGACTCATTCATTATTGTCCATACCATAATAATTTTATATCTTTTGCAATTAATTATTATAAATTCAGGACCAAAAATGAAAAATCTCTCCTTAATTCTAATTTTACTAATAAGTTTTTCTCTTTTTGCCCAGGAACGCACAGAATATGATCTCTTTCAGTTAAAAAATTTGACCGGGGTCGAGCAGGTGGGGGTTTACGTCTGGGAGTTGAATAAAAGTCTGGAAGGCACAGGACTAACAGAAGAATATCTCCAGGCAGCCGCTGAAGAACATCTTGAGGAATATGGACTGAAAGTAATACCTTATTGGGATGCGAGCCGCCTGCGGGGAGGAGCATACCTCGAAGTTCAGGTGTCCACAGCCAAAGCGGATAATTCAGATGTTCACGCCGCGGTTCTTATAGCCCGTTTCCTCCAGGATGTAATTCTTGAAAGGGACCGCTCCATCGTCCACTATTCGGCGATTACATGGGAAAGAGACACCGTTACTGTCAATACAGGGGATAACATAAGAATGGAAGTATATGAAAATCTCAAATCTATGCTGAAAGAGTTCTCGGAAGAATATAAATTTGCCAACTCACCCGCCATGAAAAAACCACAGAAAAAACCTAAAAAATAAATTTTGCCTGGCAGAGACAAGGCATGCCTTGTCTCTACAGTACATTTTACCGTCTACTTGTTTATACAGTACTTTTTTCCTGCCCCTCATTTTTTACCGGAAAAAGAATAATTCTCTTCAAATTCATTTGGCACAGATTATGATTTTTATCCCTTAACAGATAAGAATCATAAAGTTGAGCAGGACAAATGAAATCCAGACAATTTATTTTAACCGTGGCATTCGCGGTATCATTTCTGATATCTTCATGCGCGCCCGGACCGGTCTATAAAGTTGAACCGGATGAAAAAATCGACCAGATTTATGGCGGCAGAAAAATATTGAGCAGAAAAATCGACAGTATCAAAACGATGATCAATTTTGAAAGGACCGATGGGAGCAGTTTTGTTTTCTATTCCTATTTCTATAACGGAAGCAATCAAAATATCAAAATTGAGCCTGCCGATATTTATTCCGAAAATTATGGAGATTATTCCTGTCTCGGCAAAAAAAAGGATGAAGCCCTTCTGATTAACATAATTGACCCTGAAAAACATCTCGATCAGATTGATAAACAAATCAACAGCGCTGAAGCTAATCTCGCGACAGCTCATACAACAAGCTGCATTTTTTCGGGCGCCGATCTCATATCTGGTATAGTTTCGGCAGGAGAAAAAAAAAGCAGGGAGGAAATAGAGGAACGGGAAAGAGAAAGAGAAGCGCGCCGGATAAATGAAGAACTGGAACAGGAAAGATACAGGGATGAAATTGAGGCGTTAAATGCCAGCAAATCCTACTGGTTGAATGAAACACTCAGATTAACCATTCTCCGACCCGGTGAGGAAATCGGAGGATTGGTATACCTGCCATTTAACGCGAAAACTGACAGGTTCAGAATAATTATTCCTCTAAGTGATAAACATTTCCGGTTTAAGTTCCTTCAGATCAAAAAAGAATTTCAGGATTGAAACGCGGGAAACTTCTTTAGAAATCTTTGATAAAATTTAACCTCTTTCGGTAATGCTCCATTATAGCTGCAGGCCTGGGTTGCGAACCAGACTGCGGCTTCATTTATTTGTTCCGGATCAAGCTTTTTCAGATATCCGAGAGCGAATATCGCCGAATAGGAATCCCCCGCTCCGGTTGTATCAGTAAGTTTATCTGTTTCCTTACTGCTGGTAAAGTTGCCCTCCCTGCTGTAAACAGTAGCGCCTTCCCTTCCTCTGGTAAGACAAACAACTTTAATGTTTTTCAGCATCAATATGTTCTCAACCTTTACCTTCTCCGAAGTGCCGGGGATATTGGCCAGCCGGCAAACCGTTTCCAGTTCATCAAGACTTAGTTTTAATATTGTACAATTATCTATGGTATCAGAAATAATTTGATCATTATAGTATCCTTCTCTCAAATTCAGATCGCAATAATAGATAATATCTTTTCCCCAGAGTCTGTGAAGAGTTTCACAGCTTAACGGATTTCTCTGCGCGAGAGTGCCAAAATAGAGTAATGAATTCCCCGGGGAAAGAAATTTATCAAATGATCTGTTATACTCTATATGATCATAAGCGGCATTATTTTCTATATTAAATGAAGGGATTTTATTAGTGTCAAGAGTAACATTAACCCTGCCTGTCGGATGCACAGGATCGGCCTGGACGAATGAATCATCCATTTTATTTTTATGAAGAAAATTTATAAGGTCTTTACCACTTTTATCTTTTCCTATTCTGGTTAGGATCGAGCCTGTTCCCGTAAGGTTAAATATATGATAAATAAAATTAAAGGGGGCTCCTCCGATTCTTTTGGAATCGGGGTATACATCAAAAAGTATCTCACCGAATGCTCCGATATTAAATCTGCTCACCTTTTATCTCACAAATTTAAAATAAGAATTATTTGATAGGTATATTAATTAATTTCCGGAAGTGTTAGTACCTGCCCTGGACGGATATTGTTCCAGTCATCAATTTCACTTTCATTGGCCGCGAATATTTTAAACCAGTAGCGGCTGTCGCCGTAATAATCAGCGGCAATTGTTTCAAGCGTCTCACCTTCATGAACAATATATTTTGTCTTTCCCGATTCATCCGTTTCCAGATTTCCTTTGCTGGTGTGCTTTTTACTCTTTTCTTCAACAACCGGCTGTTCAGACTCCTGATTTTTCACATCCTGATAGGTCGCCGCGGTATCGGAAGGAACCTCAACAATTTCCTTTTTTTCAGGTTGTTCCTCACTCCCGTCCGAACAGGATGTCAGCCACATCGGATTTGCGACAAAAAACGCTGCTATGGCAAATGTGCCAATAGTATAAAATATGCCGTACAAAAAGCCGTCTTTTTTCATTTTTATTACTTTTTTGTTACAATAATGTATAAAGATAAATTATAAAATATAAATTGTCAACTCATTATGAAGACCATTAGGTCGGAATGAGATATTTAATTGATTTATTTCACACTTATTGTCACTTTTTATCAAAAATATCAAAAAATTTCCTTCTGAAATTCATTCATCGGGGCAAAAACAAGGATTATTTACATTTTTCATAAATCAGGAAACATATTATCACTTTAATGTGTTAGGTGCATTAAGATTATGAAAAAACTCGTTTTATTTACATATAGCCTGCTGGTACTTTTTACATCACTCCACTATCATGATGTAAAATTATTTTTTACGGATAGTCACTCTTTTAAGATGTCCGCGCCCGAAAATTCCGAACAGCGGATCCGTCATGAAGACCTTTGCCATGTTGATCATTTCCGCGACACAATTGGACTAAACGCCGCGCAATATGACTGTTGCGCTATATTATTCGCGGAGGTTATACATATCGAGCTTTTCGCGCCCGATCATCCAAATAACAATTACTTTCATTATAACCTCAGAGCGCCTCCTCTTAAAAAAGCATAATCATCGATTATTCTTTTTTTTAAGTCCCATTCACGAAAACTTTTCTTGTCTGATATCTGATGATGGAACAGATCATTTGTCCCTCAGATGACAGCAATCAGGTAAAAACAGATTTGACATTTTATATATTTTAACATTTTGTCATCTCTGTGATAAGTCAGGTGAATATCGGGCTGTGATAAAACTATAAACTTTTTTAACAGGAGATAATATGAACTATATTCATAAAATCAAATATATACTTTTTGCTCTTTTATTAGTTGTTTTTATAACCTCATGCGATGATGAGGCCGGTATAACTGACCCGCCCGAGGAACATTTTGAGGCGGAGGGACTTATCCTGAGTTCTTCGGGAATGGTTGTAGCTTCAATTTTCCAGGGTGTGACCGAAGATACTCTTTACGTCCCTCTTGGCGAAATGACCGATCACATGGAAGTCACATTTTATGATTCCGATCAGAATGAAATTGAACCACCTGCTGATGAGGATAAAACTCTCGTATGGGAAATAGAAAATACAACTGTTATTGATGTTCATCAGCATGAAGGGGAAGAAGGGGGGTATGAACTCCACCTGGTCGGCCTTTCAGCCGGAATAACCGAAATAGAGTTTTTCATTTCACATGAAGGACATAATGATTTCAGGTCCTATCCCATTCCGGTTAAAGTCCAATGAGAATATTTCTTTTCCGGTTTGCGATGATTCTCTTCCTTACTCATTCCCCGGTTCCGGGTAAAAGCTGCATAATCAGGGGAAAAGCGCTGGATATTAATGATGAGAGCCCACTGGTTTCGGCAGTTGTAAAAATTTCACCTTCCGAAAAATATACCATTAGTAAAGAAGATGGCAGCTTTCAGATCAATGACGTTCCCGAAGGAGATTATGTTCTGACAATTACTCACCTTGGCTACAGAGATCATGCTGTTAAAATTACCGCTTCCATGGAAAGCCGGCATACTTTTGTGATTTTTCTTACACCGGTCGCGTTGGAAATCAGTCCTGTTGTTGTTGCGGGAGAACACCAGCATAAAATGACCGGAAGAGGTGAAGAATATATTGAATCCCTCGCGGGAAGAGAATTGCAGAAAGAACTTGGAATGAACCTGGCCTCAACCCTTAAGGATGAGGCCGGGATCGCTATGCGTTCAATGGGACCGGCGCCGGCGCGTCCTGTAATCAGAGGTATGAACGGCGACAGGGTTGTCATTAATGAAGACGGGCGCAAAACTTCCGATCTGTCGGCAACCTCACCCGATCATGCCGTTACCATTGAACAGTTTACAGTAGACAGAATTGAGGTTATCAGAGGCCCGGATGTTTTGCGTTATACCTCTTCAGCCACCGGCGGTGTGGTCAATGTTATACGGCATGAAATACCGGCAGAATGGCATCAAAAGGTTTATATCAATTCCGGTCTTTATGCCGAATCGGTTAACAAAGGCTATCTTGCCTCTCTTACCGCCGAAGCGCCTGTTGGCAGCTTCATAATCCGCGGTGAAATAAGCGGAAGAAAAAGCGCCGATCTTTCAACTCCGGGAGGCTCTCTCAATAATTCCGATGCGCGGAATCTTAATTATTCCGGCGGAGCTTCATGGTTTTATAATAACGGTTATACCGGAATTTCCTACCGCCGTTTCGCGCTCGATTACGGTATCCCCGGCGGATTTGAAGGGGGACATCCAAACGGGGTGGATATAGAACTTTTTCGCAACCAGTTGAACTTCATTTCCGAATACAATTTTAGGGATAGTTTTGCCGACAAATTGAGATTCAACTTTAACCGCACTTTCTATCGTCATAAGGAATTTGAAAAAGCCAATGTAATAGGATCCGAATTCAGGGTCATGAATCTCAATGGAAATCTTGAGCTCACACATAACTCAATATTAAGTTCAGGAAACGGCCGCATAGGAATTTCTTCCGACCATCGTGATTTTGATATTGGTGGTTTTGTCTTCACACCCCCCGCCCGTTCAACAAATATTTCCTTTTATCTGATAGAAGATTATAACTATGAAAGACTTGGATTTGAAGCTGGTCTGCGATTTAGCTATGATAATATTTCACCCCTCGAAGAGGATCCGGACGCTAAAATCGGGTACATCAGGGAGAAAAATTACAGGTCATTTTCACTCTCAGTATCATTACTTTACCGCCTTACCAATAAGGTTTCAACCGGTCTGAATATATACCGTTCTTCCAGAGTCCCGACACTTGAGGAGCTCTTCAGTGAAGGACCTCATCTGGCCGCCTATTCCTATGAAACCGGCAATCCCGAACTTAATGTCGAAAATGGCTGGGGAATGGACTATTTTGTTTATCATAAATTTCATCCCCTTAAGTATTCTATGAATCTGTTCTATAACAATTTTTCCAACTTTATTATTCACCGGAACAGCGGTGAAACCAACTACCAGACCTTCCTTCCCGTTTATTCGGCAACAGGAATACCGGCCTTCTTTGCCGGTATTGAATTTGATCTGGAATACAGTTTTGATATAGGGATAAAAACCTCGGCGAGACTTGGTTACACATACGCTGAAAACAGTGAAAACGGCACACCTCTTCCGGAAATCCCTCCATTGAAATCCACACTTGAAATTTGTTACAGAAATAACGATTTCGCTGCCGGGCTTTCTGCCGAAAGTTCACTTAAACAGGAAAGAACCGATGAATTTGAACAACCAACCGCCGGATATTTAGTCCTGAACGGCTTCCTGCAATACTCTTTCGAAACCTCCGGTATGCTCCATATGTTTTCTATTGGTTTTGATAACATTCTCAATCAGGAATACAGGAACCATCTCTCCCGTATTAAATCTATACTACCCGAACCGGGAACAAACATCAGGCTGACATATAAAAATTTCCTCGAATTCTGAAAACAGGACCGATTCGCTGCCAATTATTCGTGACATCTCTCTTCTCTATTGCCAATATTCCGTTTACACATTATGTTTGGCAAGGCTAAACATAACCCCTTACCAATAAAAACCTCCATTCATTATGATTCCGGCGGGCCAGTTCATGAATAGAGGGAGAACAAAATATCTTAAATTCATTTTTCCCCGGCACTTAGGGTTTATAACTAATCAGAGGGATAAATATTTCACTCTGCATTTTTTCCACTCTTTATTTCAAACTCGCTTGTTAATAAGATTAATCTTACGTATTTTTAAATGTTATTGAAATCAAATGAATGTAAATTCATTTAATTAATATAATTTCTTCTTTATTACAAACACTATTAGAAATTTTTCAGGTATCAGTTAAGCAGGTAAAACTATATTTATCCTCTTTCGGGGGTAGCTATATCCATTTTTACGAATAGCGAATAAAATATTAACAGAAAAATTGACCATAAAAGTCTGATGACCGAATATTCATCGGTATTGAATATTACCGGTTTTGTTCTTTGCGAAGGTTGTTTTTATAAATAATAAAATGGAGCATAACAATGGCTCGAAAAATCTACTTTGGAATCTGTTTATACTTTTTTGTTTCACTGGCACTATTATTATTCCCAACTAATGAAACCTATGGCCAGCGAACAGTAAGCGCCGGCGCTCAGCAAAACTTTGAAACTGATCCCACCTACTGGATGGACACCGATGAGCTGGATGACACTCACTTTATTTGCGCATTCAAAGCAGCCTCCTCCAGTCCTTCAGCAACCGCTTCAGATCTTTTCGCTGTTGTTGGCGTAGTGGATAGAGAAAATAAAACCGTGACTTATGGTTCGGTTACTGCTATTGAAACAGGTGCAAACGCCCGGACGTTCGTTATCGGAATTTCCGCCACCCAGGCTGTGGTAGGATATGAACTGGATGTGACAACTGATTTCGGTGTTGTGAGAGTTATAACAATATCCGGAACATCTATCACAAATGTAGGCAGCGCGGTTCAGTTTTCAGATGGGGACTACACAACACCTGAAAGTGCGCATTTGGGTTCCGGAAAAATTGTGATCACCTATGATGATCTTGAAAACGGTTCTTACGGAACGGCGGTAATAGGAGAAGTCTCCGGCAATTCAGTTTCATTCGGAACCCCGCAGGTTTTTAATGGCTTTCATACCGACAGGCCATCTGTCTGCGCGCTTGCTTCAGATAAATTATTATTCGGATTTGAAGATGACGGCGTCGAATTCGATCCGGGTAAAGCAATTATCGCCACTGTATCCGGCACGACAATGTCCTTCGGCAGCGCCGCGACATTTTATTCGAGCACAGCGAACGCCGTCAGATATACATCAGTAGCCCCGTTAAGTTCAGGTTATTTTGTTGTCGCGTTTGTCAAGGATGCCCAGGATGACGCGGGCGCCGCTATTATTGGGTCTTATAGCGGCACAACAATAAGTTTTCCCGGCTCTGCCATACAGTTTGAAACCTCCTTCGCATCCGCAGATATTGACGTAAGACAATTAAATGAAGATGAATTTGTCATCGCATGGAATGGCTCCATATATTCAGATGCTTCAAAAATTATTATCGGTGAAAGAAACGGAAACGGTATTGACTTTGGCAGCGCGCAAAATGTTTGCGACACACAGGGTGATGAAATCAGCATAGGGGTTCTCGACGCGGATGCCTTTGTAGTTGGTTATACTGATGACTCGGCAGACCCTGTCGACCAGGGTGACGCTGTGGTCTGCACATTAACTCCGGCAGTCGCTCCTGTTGAGCTCATTTCTTTTAATGCCTCAATAAACAGGAATTCGGTGACCCTTAACTGGGAGACAGCTACCGAAGTGGATAATTACGGTTTCGAAATAGAGCGCAGCTCCGATAATATGAGCGCCTGGGATAATATCGCTTTTGTCGCCGGACACGGAAACAGCAACTCACCCAAAAGCTACAGTTTTTCAGATAAAATTTCCTCCGGCGGAACACAATTTTATTACCGGCTGAAGCAGATCGACCTGGATGGAGCTTTCGATTATTCCGACGCCATTGAAGTGAATTTTGATGTGCCTATTACCGCGGAACTGGAACAGAACTACCCGAATCCTTTTAATCCCTCAACTTCTATCAGGTTTTCTGTGCCCTCTTCAGGCTCAGGAAATATTTCTTCCGTGAAAGTCCGTCTGGTTATTTATGACTTGCTTGGCAGGGAAATAGCGGTTCTCGCCGATAAAGAAATGAACCCCGGAAACCACATCGCCTATTGGCGCGGGACAGACAAACTTGGCCGCCAGGTATCCGCCGGAACTTACCTCTGCAGCCTGATTATTGATGATAAATCGGTTAATTCCCACAAAATGCTGCTTTTGAAATAATTCCAAATTTTATGGCGGATCAAAGCATATACTCTTTGATCCGCCTTTTTTTACCTTACCGTTATTTCCCCTTTCTTTAGTAAATATTTATCAGTAAGTTATTTAGTCAAATAAAAGAATGGAAAGAGCAAATTTTTAGGGCAAATAAGGTGAAAAGTCAAACTTACGTTAAATTATAAAATTACTATTATATTAAACTTATCGATAAAACAGTCTGCGCATTTCAGAAGAGTTAATCATGACGATGAATAAAAACGAAAAGCAAAAAATCTTTACGAATCAGGAAACAGCGTTTCTGACAGACATGCTTAAAAAATCATTTGGCCCTCTCAATAGTAAATACGCTGAGAGTAAGGGGATAAACTTCGAGAATAATGTAAATTTCCTATCTGTATCAACAAACTGTCAGAGTGAACGGGAAAAAAGGAATTTGACTATTAAGGATATTGCGGCAAAATTAAAAGCGCCGCAATACAAATTAAAATATATTGAAGATAATGACGTAAATAACACTGAGCCTTTGATCCTGCAAAAATATATTAACTTTCTTGAATTGGATGAATGGTTTGATGAATGGCTGAAATCAAACCCCAAACTTGCCGCAAAATTCAAAATTGGTTAACGATTTGTAAACAAATACCTGACAGAATATAAATTTTCCCCAAGCAGAGCCTGAGGAACCTTTCTCAAAGGGGAAGAATTCAGAGATTTAGAATAACTCCGCGCCTTTAGGCCGTTGTTCAAGCGTAAAGTAACCAGCCTTTTATTGCTTTAGCCCAAAGGACGGATAAGGAAATATTTCATTTTGGGGAGAGGAAACAGGCAGGCTAAAAAACCGGGTAATAGTAAGATGACGGGATTGGCGATGGCGATAAGTCTGTTTATTTTTTTCCGGGGATTGGATTAGGATTACTCCGTCAGCAGATTAACCGGACTAAATAAGATATACAGCATTATCCGTTTTGTCCAATATCAGAACTCCTGATACCGTATATAAAAAACAATAACTTACATGGATTCTTTCGCAAAATAAAAACGAAGAAAATAGGGCAACAAAACAACATTGACGGGTCTTTCTTTATCTTGTCGAATAATGCTTGGAACCAATACATCAACATTGTATTATTTTCAAAAATGATATAATTTGAACAGCTTTTTGTGCATCTCCTAAAGAGATGTTTCCCAGGTTGTCTATCATATTCTACCCCAGGGGGACTGACGCACTACTGGAACCTATACAACGTTCTTTTTTATTTACTTTGCCTTGTAGAGGCAATAATTTTTGTAGAATATTGTTAATAGAACAAGACAAAATCCTTGTAGAGGATTCACAAATCTCTCTGGTTAATCTAATACCTTAGGACCTCGCTGATAAACTCAGATCAATAAAAAATTAAATTTATAACACATCATTTAAGGCTAAAGTAGGACCTCGTCACTTAATAGATGGATAACAATTTCATTGAATATTTCCCAAAATATCCGCGATTTCATTTTGCGAGAGGTAAGGAATTCTGTGATTATAGTTGTAGTTAGATAAATAAATATGGTGTACCTGACGGCACACAATATTTTCAGGGTCTTTCTTTTTACCAATATACTGTACCTAACGGGACAAAAAAATTAAATCGCATAAAATTGCCCCGTTAGGGGCAAAATATCGGCAGAAAAAATATTAGAAAATGACCAGGTGTGCCGTCAGGTACACAATATTACTCATGCAGAATTATATTCTAAACCTCGGCAAAACAGAGAGCAAATAAAGGTGGGAAAAACCTTATTCTTTATTCTTAACCTTTGTAGCAGAGGTAACCTCCCAATAAAATCAAACATTATTAACCTTATTTAAACGGGGCAATATTTCCATCGGGATATTGGAATGCTCGCAGAAAGAGCAAAGCATTTGATTGTGGGGATAAAAAAGACTGACTGATATAAGTTAGCCATTGAAATCGAAGTCGTCATCGAAATCGGGTTTTTAAAAAATCAGATAAATATTTATTATTCTTCACTCTCCGCTAACCGCTCTTCACTTCCTGTTCAGCCGGTTTACAGATCAGCAATTCTCCTCCCCATCTCCTCATAAAAAAACGCCCATTCTTCCGCCCCTCTCCTTCATCATGTTTATTAAAACAATCCCCGTAATCCTGTTCTGTTATTTTTTCAGGGGAAACTGCCTTTGCTGTTAAGGTTAAAAAATCAGGGAAAAGGCTTTTTTGATCTTTTTTGCGGGATTTTGTGTTTTAGTGATTTAGTAGCGCTTTTCCAGCGAAATCAGAAAAATCCGCGGTAGTCTTTGCCTTTAATTTTTCATTGTTCATTAATAATAGTTCATTGATTTGTGCTGGAATTGAATATTTCGGAATACTCTTGCTCATACTCACTCTGTTGATATTCATCACATTTATTCCCTAAATTCAATTATATTTCTTTCAGGCTTTTAAACCTTTTTTATCATCGTCTTGTCATAAAAGCAGACATAAGAAAAAAAATAAATTGTTAACTAACCTGGTGGGGATCATGTTAAAACAACTCACAAAAACTACGCTCTTTTTTACCCTCTTAATTAACTCACTCATTTTCTCACAGTGGCAAAGCGAATGGAATTCGACCCAGCTTAATTATTATGTGGTATCGGGATGGCTGACATTCGATTACTCAGGTAATGCCAATTCGGCCCGGTTTTACAGGCTCGATGAATTCACCTTCAGCATAACGTCTGATCCATATTCTGTGACTCCTGAATATACTTACAATTTCACACAGGAGGAAATGGATGGGGATTACCTTCTTTATTCCCTGGGGATTGATCTTACCGGGGACGGATATACCGAGTTTTACGTAATGTCTCAATATGGATCGGCTGAGCCATACCGTTATTCATTTAAAGTTTTCGACATTGTCACCGGTGATATTCTCCTCGAAATGAATGATGGGTCCTATTCCTATGATTATCCTACAATTTGGGACGCGGATGGAGACAACACCCTTGAGTGCACCTTCGTTCGTTACGATTATCCAAATTTTAACAGTTACATTTTGCAATCTTATAATACCGGTGTATCTTTGACGGGAGTTAATGACCAGGTAATCCAGACCCGCTTTGAGCTTTCACAGAATTACCCCAATCCATTCAACCCCTCTACAACCATTGGTTATACTCTGGACAGCGAGGAAAATGTAACTATCAGAATTTATGATGTGAAGGGAGAGATGATAAAATCTTTCAGGCAGGGAAGCCAGTCGCCCGGGACTTACCAGGTTACATGGGATGGTAAAAACCAGTCGGGACTTAAAGTTTCGGCAGGAGCATATTTTTATACAATTAAAGCGGGACTAAACAGAAGTTCTAAAAAAATGTTATTGATTAAATAAAAGGTGTCAGCATGAGCGCATACATAATACCCGCAAACCTGGCGGTAAGTGAAACAGGTTTTCTTTTTGTACCCGGAACCGGAGAAACATTCACAATGAATGAATCGGGCAGAAGGATACTGAAAGAACTCCAGAACCGTAAAACAACCGAAGAAATTCTCAATATCTTTCTTGAAGAATATGATGTGGATAAAATAACCATCGAAAAAGATATTATAGAATTTGTCAACCAATTAAAAACCCATAAACTGGTGCAGGAAATATGAAAATCGCGGTAACAGGATTGAATAACATAGACAGTCCCGGCCCCGGAGTGCCGGTAATCAGAGGCATTAAGGATTCACCCGAATTTGACGGCGAAATAATAGGCCTTATTTATGACACTCTCGAACCGGGCGCCTATATGAAAGAGGTAACCCCCATAAGTTACCTTATCCCCTATCCTTCAAGCGGACTTGAAAATTTATTCAACCGGCTGAAAGAAATCCATAAAGAGGAAAAAATAGATGTAATTATTCCAACTCTCGACAGTGAACTTTACGGATTTATCAAGCTCGAACCAAAACTGAAAGAGCTGGGAATAAAAATGTTCCTCCCCACACAGGATCAGTTGAATATGAGAAGTAAGGATAAACTTTATGAGTTCTGCCAGAAGTATGATATTAAAGCTCCGAAAAATATCCTTGCCAATTCACTTCAGGACCTGTACAAAATATCATCTGAGTTTGAATACCCGGTAGCGGTTAAGGGAATTTTTTACGACGCTTATATTGTAAATAATTTTGATGAAGCTGTTACCGCCTTCAAAAAGATCAGCTTCAAATGGGGTGTGCCTGTAATTATCCAGGAATTCCTCAAAGGTGATGAATATAATGTAGCCGCGGTCGGGGATGGCACAGGTGAAACAATCGGCGCTGTTCCGATGAAAAAAATGTATATTACCGATAAAGGAAAGGGGTGGGCCGGAATCTCGATCGATGATGAAAAACTAATTTCTCTTTCCGATAAAATTATGCGCAGCCTCAAATGGCGGAGCGGAACTGAGCTTGAGTTTATAAAAGAAGAATCGAGCAATGAATATTATCTTGTCGAAATAAATCCGAGGCTGCCCGCATGGGTATATCTCGCCGTAGCGGCGGGACAAAACCTCCCCTGGTCGCTGGTTAATCTCGCCACCGGCAATAAACCTGATCCCTGGACAAAATACAGCACAGGAACAATTTTTATCCGTTATTCCTGGGATCATATAACAAATATTAAAAATTTTGAAGAACTAACTGTAAAAGGGATGTTGAAAAATGTCTGAGAAAAAAAGATATGAAAGACCCGTGATTGTAAAACAACTTTCAGGGCTTATGAATAAAATAGGGAGCGGTTTACCCGGAACTCCCAAACTCGATATAGATGGAATATCCATTGAAAATCTTACCGACAAATATGGCTCACCTCTTTTTGTCTTATCTGAAAGACAGATAAGAGAAAACCAGCAGAACGCGCTTAGAATATTCAAAAACCGTTATCCGAAAGTGCAGTTCGCCTGGTCTTATAAAACAAATTACCTGAACGCTGTATGTTCGGTTTTCCATCAGGAAGGCTCATGGGCCGAAGTGGTTTCAGAATTTGAATATGACAGAGCGCGCAAACTTGGAGTGGAAGGAAAACATATTATCTTTAACGGCCCCGACAAAAACGAGGAGGCTCTCGTTAAAGCCATCAATGAAAAGGCAAAAATTCACATCGACCATTTTGATGAACTCTACCAGATAATTGAACTCACTAATAAAATGGATAAACGAGCTGAAGTTGCCATCAGAATTAATATGGATACAGGGATCTATCCTAAATGGGACCGTTTTGGCTTCAACTTCGAAAACGGGGAAGCGCTCGAAGCCGCGCGAAGAATCCTTTCCAATGAAAAACTTAACCTCGTCGGGCTCCATACACATATCGGCACCTATATGATGACAACCGAATCATATAAAATCGCGGCCTCTAAACTTGTAAACATTATAAATCAGCTTAATGAACAATATGACTTTATCCCCGATTATATAGATATGGGTGGCGGTCTTCCCTCAAATAACACTCTTCTGGGGCAATACCTGCCTGCCGAAGAAACTCTGCCCTCAATGGAACAATATGCCGACGCTATTACTTCGGCTATGTTCGAACTGAAGTTTTCTTTCGAAGAAATGCCTGCGCTCATCCTCGAAAGCGGACGCGCGCTTATTGATGACGCGGGTTATCTTATCAGCACTGTTATCGCCAACAAACGTCTTTCCGACGGGAAAAAAGCCACAATAATTGACGCGGGGGTTAATATCCTCTTTACCAGTTTCTGGTATAAACATAAAATTGTGCCGGGCCAGCAATCAGGGCTGAATACCGAAAATACCGCTATCTACGGTCCCCTTTGCATGAATATAGATTGTATCAGGGAAAATATCGTTCTGCCATCCCTGAAAAAAGGTGAGCGCGTGGTCATCAGTAATGTCGGAGCCTACAATATGACACAGTGGATGCAGTTTATCACTCTCCGCCCCCGTATTGTGATGGTTATGGAAGATGGTTCGGTGGAATTGATCAGAGATACCGAATCACTCGATTACATCATGTCGATGGAAAGCATGCCCGATAAATTAAAAGAATTCAAACTTCGGTAATCGAGAGGATGATATGCAGTTTTTTGCTGATTCAATAATATACAGCTACGCGCAAATCTTTTTCAGCAGCCGCAAATGGTTTGGTATAGCCGCAATGCTCTCAACTTTTGTCATTCCCGAAATGGGAGCGATGGCCCTCGGGGGAGTAATAATATCAAACCTTCTGGCCCTCTACCTTAAATATGATCGTAATAAAATAAGAAGCGGATTTTACGGCTTTAACGGAATTCTTTTCGGAGCGGCTTCCTCTTTCTATTTCCAGCTTACCCCTTTTATGATTCTCATTGTCGCTCTTTTTGTGGTTGTAACATTCTTTATTTCTGTCGTGCTCGAGCATTATCTCGAAGAATCTTTTAACCTGCCGGGATTAAGTCTTCCTTTTATCATATCTCTTTATATATTTTTTATTTTTCTTACAAATTACAATTCCGTGCTTTTCAAAGGTTTCGAGATAGAAATTTCTTTTCTGGATAATATTCTGCCGGCATTCATAAAAACATTCTTTCAGTCCTATTCGCTTATCCTCTTTCAGTCTTCCATATATACAGGGATAATCCTCGCTGTTTCAGTCATGTTGTTTTCCAGGGTTAATTTTATCAACAGTATAATTGCCTATTCTTTGAATTATCTGTTTCTGTCGGTGGTCTTCCCCGATCATTCACAGACATTTTTTATTCAGACTTCCTTCAACACTATACTGACCTCTTTCGCCCTGGGTGGCAGCCTTGTTATAGTTTCCCGTAAAACACCTGTGCTTCTGGTATTTTCTGTTCTGATGGTGATTGTTTTTACCGGATTTTTTACTAAATTTTTGGCGGCTTATCAGCTTCCTGTTCTTGTCTTTCCATTCAATGTGGTGGTTCTTTCAACCATTTACAGCCTCAAATTCAGACAGGAACAGTCTGATCTCACTCTGCTCTACTTTAAACCGGGCTCCCCCGAACAGAATTATTATTATCACCAGAACAGAAAAAGACGTTTCGATAAATTCCTGCGGCTTTTCCCCGAGCTTCCCTTTTTCGGTGAATGGTATATAACACAGGGAATTGAAGGTAATCTTACACACAAAGAAGAATGGAAATACGCCTGGGATTTCGAAATTGCCGACAGCCAAAAGCTGACTTATAAAGGAAACGGGGATTCTGTTGAAGACTACCTTTGTTATAACATCCCTGTCGCCAGCCCGCTTGATGGTCAGGTCGTAAGAGTGATCGATCATGTATCCGATAACCAGATAGGGGATGTAAACCTCGAATCCAACTGGGGCAATACAATTGTAATTGACCATGGTGAAGGACTTTTTTCATCCGCTTCTCATCTTAAGCCTGAAAGCATTAAAGTAAGAATAGGGGACAGCATTAAAAAAGGACAGATAATAGCGAGCTGCGGCAACAGCGGACGTTCACCTGTGCCCCATCTTCATTTTCAGTTTCAACTGACCGATAAAATAGGTGATAAAACTTATAAATTTCCTTTCGCCCATTATCTCGAAAAATCAAACGGCAGTTTCAGGCTAAAGGCTTTTAACTATCCCGCCGAAAAATCATATATAAGAAATATTGAAACTCATAAGGCGCTCATAAAAGCGTTCAAATTCCGACTAGGTGATGAATTTATTATCGATTATGAACTGGATGGTGAAAAACTGACTGAAAAATGGGAAGTCAAAGTTGATATTCTCAACCAGATGTATCTTGAAAATGATAAGAAAGATATTGCCTATATGTACCCCAGCGGAAAAGTTTTTTATTTCTCCAATTACATCGGCAATAAGAGAACAGCGCTCTATTTCTTTTACCTGCTCGCCATCAGAGTGCCGCTAGGTTATATGGAAAACCTCTCATGGGATGATGAATATCCCGTGTCAATTACGGTAAATAATTTTGTCCGTTTCCTTGCCGAATATTTCCTCGTCTTTTCCGAACTTATCTCTTCACGCGCCAATTTCCATTTTCGTGAAAATCCCGATGCCGAAGAAAATTTTATGATACTTTCCGATTTTGAAAACCGGGGGAAAGGAATATTCAGTTTCTTTAGAGAAAAAGGAACCGGAGCTCTTGAGATTTCCCAAAACGGCAAACTTCTGAAATATGATTTTACGATGAATAACCTTAATTTTAAAGCAAATATAAACCAGAAAAGGGGAGAATAGTTATGTTCTCTAAAAATATATTAATCACGATAATTTTAGCGTTAATGGTTTCACCTCTCTTCGCTGGTGAAATTTCAGATGAAAAATATAAAGCTTTTTACTCCTCGGTCCTTGAAGAATCGAATGAGGATTATGAGGAAGCAATTGAAATAATGAATAAAATTTATGATAAATACGCCGGTGATTACCTTACCAACCTCAGAATGGGCTGGCTTTATTATTTGAAAGGTGAGTACAATAAATCTGTTGAGTATTATCAGAAAGCTGTTAGGATAAGCAATAACAGCGTGGAATCTTTACTGGGACTCACTTACCCGCTCGCCTTACAGAATGAATGGGAACAAATTGAACGGATATATATAGGAATTTTAGCTAAAGATCCCTGGAATTATTCGGCAAACCTGCGGTTAGGCCAGATATACCTTAATAGAAGTGAATACGCGAAGGCAAAACCTTACCTCGAAAAGGTTTATCATAATTACCCGGGCGACTATGAAGCCAATCTTTCCATGGCCTGGTATTATTATTACACTGAAAGCAAAATGAAATCGAAAGAGCTTTTCATAAACGCCCTTATTATTGATCCCGAAAGTGATGTCGCCAAAGAAGGACTGGAGCTGCTGAAATGAAAAGATTATTCCCTATATTGTTGACTCTCGCTATCTTTTATTCTGTTTCGGCCCAGACATATACAGACAGGTTTCGCCCTTCATATTATTTCACCTATGGGGATTACTCCAATGACAGGCTCCTGAGGTCTCACTCAGCTTATGCCACTCTTAATTTTAAAACAGCCGATTATCTCGTTCTGGGTTTTGATAACCTCCTTATTAAGGATAAGGAATTTGAGTATTTCCAGAAATCCTATTTTGCCGGAGGGATGCTGCAATTCCATCCCTTTTACGTCAAACTAAACTATGCTCATGCTAAGGGAGATTATGATTACCTCCCTTTTCCCTGGGAATATGATGAAACCATGAATCTTTTTAACGCCGAAGCTTTATATTATATCCGCCCTCTCTATTTCGGACTTAATTTCACATATATTAAACAATCGGGTGAATATCCACTCAGTGTAAAACAGGCGGGAGCAAAACTAATTTATTATCCTTTAATAAATCTTTATTTTGTCCTTAATCCTCATTACACAACCCTCTCAATTGGAGATAAAAGATTTGCCCTTAATATGAAAGTTGGTTGGTATCCTGTTAAAGAGCTGCATCTTTCCACTGAAATAATGGCCGGGAAAAGAGGATATTATTTCGACCCCGATAAACTGACAATTTTCAGTCAGCCGGAAACACAGGATAGTTTCTACGGCCTGCGCGCCGAATATGATCTGACCAAT
Source organism: Melioribacteraceae bacterium (assembly GCA_963677445.2). Taxonomy (GTDB): domain Bacteria; phylum Bacteroidota; class Ignavibacteria; order Ignavibacteriales; family Melioribacteraceae. The sequence goes on from CAXXGF010000067.1 coordinate 81,925, forward strand.
TACCTCCAGCTTATCGGCTCTTTTCAATATACCAATTTTGAACACTATTTCGTAAAATATTATGTAGTGGGAATTAAATCGGCCATTGGCTTATAATGTTATATATTGATAACTAACTGACTTAATCAGAATAAAGATGACCCAATCGATCGTGTTCGTTTGTTCGGGAGTCCGAATGATTACAGGCCTGCTAACCGAAGTTTTAACGCATCACGTTTCGCCGCGTTTGTAAAAATGGATTGTCAGGAACTCACATTAATTAAAAATGTTTAGAATGTTTATATTACATTTTTATTTTCTGAAATCATGGTAACTTTATGGCTGATATATACCCCCTTCTAATTCTTTTCGGAGTAGGCATTGCCGCCGGATTTATAAATGTTATGGCCGGCGGAGGTTCAACTCTTACCCTGCCTACCCTTATTTTCCTCGGACTCGACGCGGCGGTCGCCAACGGGACCAACCGGATCGCCATTTTCACCCAGAATTTATCGGCAGTGAAGTCCTTCGATTCCGAAAAACAATCGGAGTTCAAAACAAGTCTTAAGCTTTCGGCATTTACATTACCCGGAGCGATTATCGGGGCGCTGCTTTCAGTAAGAATCGGCGATGAGCTTTTCCAGACTATTCTTGGTATTGTAATGATTGGAATTATTATTTCAATGGTCATTCCACGTAAAAAACTCGCTAAAACTGATGTAAAAGATAAAACCGGCTGGCCTGCATATCTCGCTATGACAGGGATAGGTTTTTATGGAGGTTTTATTCAGGTTGGGGTAGGTTTCATTTTAATGTCCTCTTTATATTACCTGCTGCAAATAAATCTGCTTCGTGTAAATGTTCATAAAGTATTCATTATTCTTTTTTATACAATCCCGGCGTTAATTATTTTTATCTGGACAGGCAATGTTAACTGGACATACGGTTTAAGCCTCGCCGCCGGCATGGCCATCGGCGCCTGGTGGTCGGCAAAACTCTCGGTAAAAAAGGGAGAAAAACTCATCAGGTGGATACTCATCATCGCGGTATTTATAATGTCCCTCAAAATGCTCGGCGTATTCTAAAATCATAATCGTAATCATAATCTAAAAAGCCGAAAGTAAAGAGCGGTTAGTGAAGAGTGAAGAGTTCAAAAACAGCAATTCTTCTTATAGATAATTTCTAAATCTCCGGAAAGTCCTGTAAGGGACGATAGACAATAGCCCCGCAATTCATTGTGGGGAATAAAATTATAGAGGAAATTATAAGTCCCGCCAGGGACGACAGATGATTTAATAAAAAAATTTTGCCATTTTGCGTAGAATTTAACTTTTTACGGAATAATCTAAAAAGCCGGAAGTGAAGAGCGGTTAGTGAAAAGTAGCTTAATTGATAATTGACAATTAAAAGATGACCAGTTTTTTATGATATATCATTTTATCCTGTTAGTCTTTTCATCCACTTAATCCTGTTTTTCCTTCGCGTGATAAAAAAAATCAGCGGCGCCGGGGGTCGGACGCCGCTGATTTCAGGAGATGGAGATCTACTCATACCAGGAGATAATTTCATAACTGTCTGTTCCGGGAAATTTCGGAGGACCAATTAACATCAGCCTTTCATCATAAACATAACGTTTATTAAAACCGGATATCATGCCTCCGGTCCAGGGATTAAAGGTCCCGACATACTGCCTTTTTTTCTGCGAAATTCCGCCTAACAATTTTATCTGTCCCGCCACAGGTCTTGACGCGTAATTTTCCGCCATGAATCCCTCCTTTTCACAAAATATCGCGGCATTTATTTCAACATCTGTGTTATTCGCCGGATTATCCGCTACCAGAACCCAGTTTCGCGCCATTAGTCCGAGCATATCAGTTGAGTTGGGATTTGCCGCGGGATCATTATAATAAGTTAAATCATCATCAATCCAGATACTTCCGAGAGGAGTCGGTCCCGAAGCGATTACGCTGTATTGCCCTTGAACCACTCCTTTAATTCTTATATTGCCATCTTCAACGCAAATCAATCCATTAGGGGCGAATGCGGGCAGGTAAACTGTGGTATCCGCTCCGTTCCAGTTATATTTGTAAGTCATGCTGTCGGCCTTCATTTGCATATAAACAGTGTCGTGCCCAGCAAATTTATAACCGCCGGTATCAGCCATTGTCTCATAATCTTTAATTTTATCATCCGGGAAATCCATATCAACCCCTTTTTCAAATCCGCCGTAGAACTTTGGGGTATCATAATCCTTCCCATGATAATAAACTATTCTTTTTTTTGTTGTCACCTTCCCCATAAAAACGGGACTGTTGGAAACCCTCAGGTAATCCTGAAGATGCAGTGGTCCCCAGACAGTATCACCTGTGGTCCAGTAAACATTGCTCGGTTCGTCGGTTGAAAAATAGGCAAATTTGGAATACTGGCTTGGTTTTAGCCTAACCCTGACAGTTTTTGATACTCCATTAAAAGCGCCGATCGCTGTAATTTGTTTTATATCCTCATCCGCGTCTATTGTCACTACCGAAACATTTATTTTACCCCCTGAAAAATCGACATTGGAATATCCCGAATGCCATGAAGAACTGCGGAATAGCTCACTTGAGGCTAAATTCGCGGCGCTTACAGCGATATTATGCGCCATTGTTCCATTATAATAGCTTGAAAAATTTTCCACCGAACTGGTAGACATTTTATTTATGTTCATGGTAAAAACCAGAATTATGAGGCTGAATCCTCCTACGAGAAATAATGACGCTTTTCCACCCATAATATCACCTGTTCCTGAGATTTCTTGCTGAAAGTCTCATCTGCCTCCAGAATACCGAAGAATAATTACCCCCGTAAGAATAAACATTTTCAACAGTTATGTTGATCTGCATAATAAATATCTCACCCGGGTTGATTACAGGAGGAGCGATTGTATCACCCAGGACATTAAAATAGATCAGGTCGAATTGTGTTACACCCAGGTTGGAACCTTTTGGGGGATCACTGTTAACGACTCTGTATAACACCTGGTCATTCGGATGAGGAGTGCTGCTCAGCTCGGCGGTTCCGCCAAGATAATAATGAAGGGTGTCAACATTTCCATCTTCATCAGTGTCAGTAAGGAATGAGATTCTCGATGAATCGGCTGTGATTATCGATTTTGAGGGAACCGGTATCTTTTTCCAGTCGGTGCAGAAACCTATCTTTCTGAAATCTCTTTCAAGAACCTCCACAAGACTCACAAGACTGGTCTGCGCAATCAATTCCCCGTTTTTATCGTAAGTGCTTTCAATAGCGCGGTCCTGCATTCTGAATAATGTGAGCATCAAAATGCCGCCGATAATTGTTGATCCCAGTATATCTATTAATGTATTTAGTCCCATATTATCACCTGAAAAACCAATAACTGAATATTGACTGCAGCCTGATGGTATCCTCCATCGACTGGCTGGTTACCGAAACTGTTATTCTTTTATGCCAGGTTGGAGAGTTGGATATTCCATCCAGGTTATTGCTGGCGACATAATCAACATCGCAGCTCATGCTGAAAATAGCCGATGGAATTGTAGAATCAATCCGGGCGAATCCGTCGAAATCATCAAAATCATCAAAATCGGGATATGACTCCCCCCATTCAGGCCCCAGGTTTTCTATTAATGTAAGATCATTAACATTTGAAATACTGACCAGACTTGTAGCCTCATCATATGTTTTACTGTTGGCCTCTTCAATAATTGAAGTCGCCAGGGATACCGCCAGTACGCCAAACTTTGAATCGTACATTTCCGAATCGGAAAAAAGTAAACTGCTATTTATTCTGAGTATCAGCGCCGACATCAGCATCAGCGCGCCGAGAGTCATCATTGTCTGTCCTGTTCCCATAAATTCTCCGCTTTTTTATTAGTTATGCAAAAACTGTGCTAAAAAAAGTTTAGAAAACAGGCTCTTTTAACATCCCCCAAAATTCAGTGGTAATTTATTCCGGTAGATAATTCCACAATAATCATAAACTGGCGGAGTCAGAAAAAAGAATCGTAATCGTACTTCGTACCCGTCTTTACCAAAACGCTCAGGTTATTCGAGAACGAGGACGGTTACGAGTACCGCTTCGCCCCCAATGAGTACGAAAAAAATTTGCCATTTTGCGTAGAATTTGACTCCTTACGGAGTAATCATAAGCGACTCCGAATGGAGTCGAATATGAATATCCCCGGATGCAATCCGGTGGTTTTATCACACATTCACCAGCCGCGACGCTGAAGGCGTCGAATATTAACAACCCGGAGTAAATAATATCTGAAGTATAATATTTCACCTGTAAATGAGAGTTATATTCGAACCATTCAGGGTCCTTTGCATGTTTTTCTCTTAACCCCGGGCAGCTCTCTTCGGTTGACGCCCGTGGCTATTCATTTTGAATCCCATTCGGGATTCTTTTACAGGGAAAGTTTTGCCATTTTACGTAGAATTTAACTTCTTACGGAGTAATTGTAATCCGCCCCCCTCAAGGAACCTCACGCAAAGCCGAACAGGATTTACAGGATTGTATAGATAAACAGAATAAAAGCCTGCCCCCTAAAAATCGGTATCGGCTTCGCTATCGGGTTCGGTTTCGTTTTTAAATTCCTCAATAATAAATGGACAACACCAATAAAACCTCCAGCCTCGCCATCATACTCTTACTCTGATTTTTTAATTCACCATTCATAATTCACCATTCACCATTATTTTCCCCTTGCATAAAAAACTAATATTCATTAATTTGGGAATGACTGATTGTTTTTGGGGTAATAAGCGCTCAAATAGGCTAATGATTGTTTTTTATAATATAGATTAAATAGGATTTTATATGGCCAAATACAAGTAATGTGAGTTACGTGGCGGAGCTGTGTAGAAAAGAAAACGAAGTAAAGGAATTTTAATGGGATGAACTTGAGGATTACCGGTCAATGTAATTCACCTTTCCAATTAAAGAGGGAATGAAAGCTGATTATCCACAACTCCGCTAGATTTCAAAGGAATAAACATGAGAGAAGAATTAAAAATTAAAATTTACCAAGTTTCATTCGGTATAATAATTGGGATAATTTCATTTGCCTTTTCTGAGGAAAAAGATTTTGATACGTTTATCAGAAGTGTCTTATTTGGATTAGTTGGTATAATTGCTTTCACAAATTTCACAATTCAACATAAGCATGAAGAACTTGATAGTAGATTCACGTTAATATTAAATGAATTTGCGGCCATCGCTATTGAGAAATCGTTTCTTTCAAGTCTTCTTATGTATGGAGCAATTCGTATTGAAAAATCTGAAACTCCAAAAGTTTGGGAAGAACTTCTTTGGAGCACAAAAGAACGATATTGGGCTACAACATATACCAGACCTGAAGAAGTATTTTTACAAGATTCTTTCCAGCGAGCGTTTTCAATTCAACACGCAAAGAAAAAAGCTAGTAGTGTTGAATTCAAGCTGATTTATATCCTTGATGATATCTCTGAATTAAATAAATTCGAAGCTGCAATTAAATCTCAGTTTAAATCAAATTTTCAAATTAGATATATTGAAAAAGATCTTATTGAAAGTACTCCTTTGCTAAGAGATAAGATAAAAAAACTTACTTCCCCTGATATTGGTATTAGTGATTCTCAATGCTTATGGCGGCTAGATTTAGACGAAGAAAGACAAATTAATTATGGCGAAGTCATTTTTGACAAGGAAATAATAAAAAAGCACTTAGATATTTATAAAGAATTATATGAAGCATCAAAAGTACCAAGTTTCTCGGAATGAAATTTAGCAAGATGATCAAGGCAGAATACCAAATTGAAATGAATTAAGTGCGATTTTCTCTTTTCCTTTTCGGCTTGCATTTTGTTTAAAATAGATTGTAACTGTAATTTAGGTCGCCACTCTGAGGTTGAATTTACTGACGTCAACAATTTAAAAACATTCGTTGCAAGGTAAACATCACCTCTTTGGGCGGTTGGTTTATTGTCCACAAGGTTTTGTGTTTTCATATGGAACTAAAATCATTATATAAATATATGCCGCATTATGAAGGAAGTTTTTTCGATAATTTCTTGTTGCGTGCTACTGAAAGATCTGATTTGAATGATCCTTTTGAATTCCTTCCTCCAAAAGATTTTTTTTACGCGGTTGTTGAACATGCTACTCGCATAGATAAAGAGTGGGTGAAAAGTATAACTTACGATGATTTTAGAAAAAGTTTTTATCTTTTCCACGGTGTATTATGTTTTACGGAAACTCGAAGCAATTTATTAATGTGGGCTCATTACGCTCAAAGGCATACCGGTATAGTTATTGAATTTGATATACAAAATGAATTCTTTGAATCGGTTAGGCGTGTTCGGTATGATAACTTAAGACCACAAAATGTCAATGTAGGTGAGTTAGACGATTTGTTCTTTATAAAAAGTGATGAATGGATATACGAAAAGGAATATCGAATCGTAAAGCAAAAAAAAGATCATGATTATTTTATGCGTAAATCAGATATGGTTATGGTTCCCGCTAAGAATTCTGCTGTCCATTCACATGAGGGTGCTCTTGAAATGTATTTCTTTAAAGTTCCCAAAGAATGCATCAAATCAGTTACTTTTGGTATTGATATGAACCTGAAAATAAAGGAATTAATTATGAGCAAAATTGTAAATGACAATGATTTATCTCATATCAAATTATGGAATGCAAATTTGTCAAAAGAATATTATTCATTAGAGTTCGAGGAATTAGAAAACATACAACCAGCTGTACAAGCCGACTACATAAACGTTTCGTCAAAAATGTTGTTCAGGGGTGAGTAGTATTCGTTAAATAGTAT
>CAXXGF010000068.1:0-21892 GCA_963677445.2 Melioribacteraceae bacterium
TTTATTGATAGACCTGTCCATTTAGGAAAATATTCATACCGGTTAAAACAGATTGATAATGATGGCGCTGTCGATTATTCCGATATAGTATCAATAGAATTCACACTCATGCCCGACAATTTTATTTTGTACCAGAATTATCCCAATCCATTCAATCCCTCAACAAAAATTAAATTCGGTTTGCCTGTTGATTCCGGAGTAAGAATAGCGGTCTATAACGTGCTGGGTGAAAAAGTAATCGATTTAGCCAAAGGAGAATATTCCGCCGGTTATCATGAAATAAATATGGACGCCTCTCGCTTTGCCGGAGGAGTGTATATCTATTCCATCATTTCTGAAGGCAGCGACGGTTCTAAATTCAGCGCTGTAAAGAAAATGATGCTGTTAAAATAATCTTCAAGCCAATAAATATTTCTTTTGTTTTTTTGAATAATATAAAGGCGCTTGCGAGCGCCTTTATTTATTATACTACAGATTTGTAATAATTCCCCTGTAAATTCAGTGTGATAAGGGTGAGTATATATATCAATTGTCCTTTATCAGTTTCTTTTTAATTGTTCATTGTTAATTGAAACCTTCCCATTTTGCGTAGAATTTCGCTTCTTATGGAACAATCCTTCCTTCGATTACGATTTTTTCTTCATATTTTTTTTTGGCTCTGGCTCTGCCAGTCTAAGAATAACAAACTTATTTTAAAGTCATTACATTTTAATGTTTACTTTTAATAATTATTTTCACATATTGATGATCGATTTTTTCACAAATAAAACGAAGAATATCTATGCTGAATTTTCAAAAACATATCATGTTGCGTTTTGGATATTCGTTCGGAATACAGCGGAAACACAGTTAGCCCTTTACTCACCTGACTTTTCCGCCGAACCGCGCGGATAAATTCCAAAATATCTTAAAATTATTCCTTTCATGGAAAAGGTATATCCTATTCAGACTATTATTCACCTTTTCCGCGAAAGAGCCCCAATTAGCTGTGTATTTAAAATTAATCAGAAGAAAAAAATGGCAATTACAATAGCAGACAGTTACTATTTAAAAGCGCTTGATCTTTATCCTTATGAACTGGACCAGGTTACCGAAGCTCTTAATTACGCGGTCGGTTACGATGATGAACACGCGGGAGCCCACAACCTTCTGGGAATGCTGAATATTTACCAGTTAGGGAATTATTCCGAGGCTGAAAAACATTTCGAAAAAGCCCTGGCTTCCGATATAAATCATGTGCAGTCCTATTATAACTACGCGGATCTGCTAATAGAGATTGGCGAATATGAAAGGGCTAAAAAACTGATCGATCACGCTTATAAAATTAAAGGTGTCCGAATACCAAGATTAAAACGTTACGAAGGATTGATCGCGGAAATTTCAGGAGACCTGGCTAAAGCGAAAGAATATATGAAGTCAGCTTACGAAAATTCCTGTCGCAAATACGAAAGGGATTTTTTCAGGAATGAACTGGCAAGGATAAAGGCAAAAATCAAAGATGCGAAAAAGGAAGAGAAAATGAAAAAAGGGAAGGAGAAAAAAAAGAAAAAGAAAAAATAACTATGCACGGAAAATCGAATTTATAAACGACCCGAGTGGAGTCGAATATCAATAGCCCTTAATTAATTGATTTCCCTTTACTTTTAATTTAACGCCGACGGTATCCCGCAAAGAAAAGGTTTCGTTTAATGGCCATTATTTTTTTATCTTCCATACAAAATTTGAATTTCCGATTCCCTCCCCTTTTGGCTAAAGGGTAGGAGCTATCCCTTTATAATCTTCTCCATTTTTTTAAGAATGGCAAACACATTTTTTTAATGTACTCCTACTCAGAGTTGATAGAATACTATTACAAGGCTAAAATCCAATCAGCACAAGAAAGTCATATTCGCCTCCTTAAGGGTTCTGTTTGAATGTTTTTCTCTTTTTACCCCGGGCAGCTCTCTTCTTTCGCTGCCCGGGCTGATGATATCGCGGCATCAGCGCTAAAAAAATCCTCCTTATTCCTTCCCGTAAAAATGTTTATTGAGAAAATCGAGCATAACATTCAACGCGGCCGGGGCATCTTTTTTAAAGCTGGTCCCGAGGAAATCATTGCTGCCTGAATCGAGAAACGCGTGGGGGCGACCTTCATATTCCCAATATTCAAGTTCTGAATGTCCCGCTTTCTTCAGTTTTCCAATAAAATTTTTCACCGAAGCGGGCGTGATAAGATTATCCTTTTCACCAACTGTAAAGAGCATCGGGGGTAGCTTTTTATCCATAGCGTCAGGTATATTATAAAACGGGGAAACTTTTTTATAAAACTCAGGATTATCATTAACATTGATTACATCGCCAAATATTCCTCTCGCTTCGGCATTTCCCATAGTCCAGAAAAAATTGGAAGGTTTTTCAAATCCACCCAGGGCTGTTCCATATATATCTGCGGCTCCATAACTTATCATTGCAGCCTGCACTTCCAGCTCGTTGCCCGCCTTTATATCTTCCGCGGTTTTTCCTTCAGGCAGCCAGGAAGGATTAAAGCCATAAGGTTTATCGGAAAAACCTTTCGATGAAAGATGATCACCCTGCATGGTAACCATGAGAGTCAGATGTCCTCCGGCGCTGTCCCCGGTCAGGATTATTTTTCCCGGATCCCCTTTATATTTAGCTATATTATATTTTATCCAGAGAGTGGCGCCCATAACATCTTCGATGATCTCATTCATTCTTACTGTATTTCCCTGGTCGCCAAGAAGCCTGTAATTCACATTGCAGACAACATATTCCCCATGTTCAGCGAGATATGCAGCGGGTTCATTCATAATGCTCTTGTTATTGATAAGCCAGCCACCTCCATGAAAAATTACTATCACCGGGTAACTCTCTTTACCGCTATTCGGAGTATAGATATCCATGGCAAGATCAAATCCTTCCGGCGATGCCCATTTTACATCCTTAACCAGGCTAAAACCGGAAGATATATCAGTCTTTTCGGTCTTTGCTGTCATTATACTCTTGGGCTGCAGAACTTTGCTTACCTTTTCAATTACTAAAGTTTCATCAAGCCTGAATGATCCTTTTAATTTTATATCGTTAGAGGAAGTTCCTGTTTTAATGGTGTAATTCCCTTTTTCCGCCACCCAGGCGCTTTGTTTCTCATCGAAGGAAGATAGATATTGCGCGCTTATCTCAAAAGATAATGTCTGGCTCTCTCCAGGTTCAAGCAATCCGGTTTTTGCGAAAGCTTTCAGTTCGGCCGCAGGTTTTTCCATTGAAGAAGCGGGAGCGGAAAGATATAGCTGCGCAACCTCTTTCCCGGCAAAGTCGCCTGTGTTTTTTACACTGACCGTAACTTTCATCACATCATCAAATTTATCGGATCCCAATTCCAGATCGCCATATTCAAATTCAGTATAGGATAGTCCATATCCAAAGGGATAAGCCACAGGCGCGTTATTTGTCAGGAAGTGACGGTAACCGACAAATATTCCCTCTTCATATTTTACTTCGGATGGAGTCCCGAGAGAGAGAAATCCCATTTTTAATTCTTCGGCGCCGGGCAAATTTTCGCCGGGGAAATTTTTATGGCTGGGAATATCCTCATTTTTAACAGGGAAGGTTGTGGGAAGTTTGCCCGAAGGAGTTACTTCACCCGAAAGAACATCTGTCAAAGCGTTGCCCGCTTCCTGACCACCCTGCCATGCCAGTACTATGGCATCGGCATTATCACTCCAGGAAGCTGTTTCAATAACATTGCCAATATTCAGGAGCATAACAACTTTTTTGCCCGCCGCGTGATAAACCTCTGAAACGCTCCGGATCATTTTTTGTTCCGCTTCAGTCAGATAGAAGTCCCCCTCCGGTTCACGATCCTTAAATTCGCCCGAGTTACGGCCAAGCGTAATAAATGCGATTTCACTATTTTCAGCTGTTTTCCGGAGAGCATCTAAATCAAGCGCCATTTCAGCAATGGGAGGTGTCGGTTCAAAGAAGAATTTTTTCTTTGGTTGTTTAGCTTTTTCATCAGAAATATATTTCGAGTATAACTCTTTTAATTCGTCATCAATTATATAACCGGCATTTGTCAGCCCTTCGACAAGCGACACGGTGTAAGCCTCATTAACATCCCCGCTTCCTGTTCCTCCGGCGATAAATTCGTATGAACCATTGCCGAATACCGCGATCCGGGATTTTTTATCTATAACCGGCAAAACCATTTCGTCATTTTTAAGCAGAACAATTCCTTCGGCAGCCGCTCTTCTGGCTATCCGGGCATGAGCTCTCAGATCCGGTTTATCTGTATATTCATATTTATTCCATGCGGGAGTCTTCAGAATAACATTTAAAATCCTTTTCACATTTTCATCTAATACATCTTCATCCAGCCTCCCTTCAGTAACCGCGTTCATGATAGCCTTACGCTGTTCATCCTTTCCCGGCATGATCAGATCATTGCCCGCGTTCATCTGGGCAACAAGATCGTTTCCGGCAAACCAGTCGGTCATAACCAGGCCTTCAAATCCCCAGTCATCCCTCAAAACAGAAGTGAGCAAATCTTTATTCTGTGAACAAAATGTACCGTTGAGCTGGTTGTATGCGCTCATAACAGTCCAGGGTTTAGCCTCTTTTACAGCGATTTCGAATCCGCGCAGATAAATCTCACGCAATGTTCTTTCTGAAACCATTGCATTTATTATCATGCGGTTGGTTTCCTGGTTATTCGCCGCGAAATGTTTAATTGAGGTTCCAACTCCGGCAGACTGCACACCGGAAACGATTGCCGAGGCCATTTTGCCTGAAAGCAGCGGATCTTCCGAATAATACTCAAAGTTTCTTCCGCAAAGAGGATTCCTGTGAATATTCATCCCGGGAGCAAGCAGAATATCAACTCCATATTCCTTTACCTCCTCACCCATCGCAGCTCCAACCTCTTCCACAAGATTCAGATCCCATGTGGATGCCAGTAAAGTGGCCACAGGAAAAGCTGTGCAATAATATGTTTTCATGCTGTCTTTTCTTATCGGCTTAATTCGAAGTCCCGCGGGGCCATCGGCCAGAGTAAGGGATGGTATTCCAAGACGATCAACCGCGTAAGTCGATCCGGCCTGCCCCGGAACTTTTTCTTTGATTTTTCCATCCGGGGTCAATCCTTCCAGAGCCATGCCGTTGCCAACAACAATAGCTGCTTTTTCTTCAAGCGTAAGTTTCCTTAAAAGAGTATCAATCTTTTCCTGAGGATTCATTCCATTGCCTGCTGCGTTTAACAGAACAAAATTAAATAATATAACAATTAACAATAGAAGAGTTATTTTGTTTCTCATGTGAATTAAACTCCATTTTTTGAAAGTCAGTCCCGATTTATTCCTGAATTTTTCATTTTTTGATATCGTGGTCGAGATACAAAATTTTCAATGATTGTTTGAGACAGTAACAGAATATTATGGTGAATAATAAAGGCGCCGGAGGCGCCTTTATAAAGTGGTCACCACATTTCCACTTAATCGAGGAGTTACTAATTTATTTCAAAATCATCATTTTATGGACATTTTCATAATCGGCGGCGCTAAGGCGGTAAAAATATATTCCGCTGGCAAGAGCGGCTCCGTTAAAATCGAGCGAATAATCACCGCTGGATTTATATTCATCCACAAGTGTTGCAACTTCCATACCCAGGGCATTATAAATTTTAAGTTTTACGGGAGCCGGTTCGGCGATAGAATATTTTATTGTTGTGGTCGGATTAAAAGGATTGGGGAAATTTTGCTGCAGCCTAAATTGGAATAAATCGCCCGAATTATCTTCTACATCAGTAAAAGTAACTATATCAAACCAATTTAAGTTAAATCCCCCATTCTCCGCGTAAATTCGTATTGTAAATTCTCCGCGTGTCAGGTCCGCCAGGCCGGCAACGGTAGTCCAGCTTTGCCATCCTCCTGTAACAGGCACAGTCTGGTCAAATAATTTATTCCCGTCAACCAGAAAATTTATTTTACCTCCGCTGCTTTCACTGGCCACCCTGAAATTTATATAAAACGTCCCGCTGAAATCCAGCGTACAGTTATAATCCATCCAGTCGCCATCATCAATCCATCCTACATTCAACCCGCCTCCTATATCTGAGGTATTCTCTGTTTGCACACCAAACATATCAGAATAATTTTCGGCTTCTACTTTTTCAGGCAAAGAAAACACCTGCGGAGAGTAAACGAGAAAATTTATCATTTCTTCATTATCAAACGCGGCCAGAGTTCCTCCATCTTCCGATTTGATATTTCCTGAAATATATGATAAAGTCACTTTATCTTCTGCTGATATCGTTCCATCAAGTTCAATAATAATTCTGTTATCATCATATTCGCTTATATAAAAGTCTGTTACCCCGATAACTGAAGTTCCATTTTTTAGAATGGCAAACTCAGCAGAACTATTTCCTGAATTATTCATTGATTTATTAAATGTCAGTTCAATAATTTCACCCCCTTCTTTCGCCATTCCTGATTCAAATTGTGGAGCCGAACCCGGGGTTGAATTCGCGAAAGTTGTAATACCATAATCGAGGGGAAAAAGAGGATCGTAATTATCATCGCCATAATTGACCGGTATCTGTTCCATATTCTTTGGCCACGACATCGGCAGCAGGCCATGAGGATTATAATTGCCGAAAAGCACATCCGCTATGCCTGTTCCTTCAGTGCCGGGAAGCCACGCGGCAAAAAACGCATCTGAAAAATGAAGCGCCGCATTTATTATCATAGGCCTGCCCGATATAAGTATTGTAATGACCGGTATCCCACTCTCCTTAAGTTTTTTCGCGATCATTATATCGCTGTAATCCAGATTAAGATCCGTTCTGTCACCGGTTCCTTCAGCATAAGGTTCCTCACCAATAACCACAACCGCGTAATCGGGAGCGTCGCCTGAATAGCTGCCATCCGCGCTGAACATTATCTCCGCGCCCGGAGCGGCTTGTTGAATAGCTTCAAGAATAGTTGTGCCGTCGGTTATATCACCAGAGGCGCCCTGCCACTGGATTGTCCATCCGCCACACTGCAATCCAATATCATCCCCATGCTCCCCTGCGACCACTATTTTCACATCAGTTTTCGGCAGAGGGAGAACATTATCATTCTTTTTGAGCAGAGTCAATGATTTCCTGACAGCCTCTCTCCCGACTTCCCGGTGGCTTTCTGATCCCACAATGGAGAGCAGACTTCTTTGCGCGTAAGGATGCTCAAATAAACCTGATTCAAATTTCACAGCCAGTATCCTGCTTACCGCGTCATCAATTCTCGCCTCGGTGACCGCTCCTGTCTGAACATGTGATTTCAGAATATTAAAAAAATCAACATAATTATTTGGCACCATAACCATGTCAACACCGGCGTTAACAGCAGTTTTAACATCGGAGGAATAATCGCCCGGAAGTTCATCTATGCCGGCCCAGTCTGAAACGACAAAACCTTTAAATCCGAGCTCTGTTTTCAACACTTCATTTATCATATATTCATGGCCATGCATCTTCTGTCCATTCCAGCTGCTATAGGAAACCATAACAGTCTTCACATCATTTTCAATTGCCGCGATATAACCCGGAAGATGAACGGCGCGAAGTTCCTCCTCACTGAGTTCGGTATTCCCCGGTCTATTCCGTCGGTTGTTCCCCCATCCCCGAGGAAGTGTTTAGCGCAGCCAACAACGCTGGTAAGCATATTGAGCGAATCCCCCTGAAATCCTCTTACAGCAGCGGCTCCGAGCGGCGCGACGACTCCGGGAGTTTCTCCGAATCCTTCATAAGTTCTCCCCCATCGTTCATTTTGCGGAACGGTAACACAGGGAGCGAAAGTCCAGTCCATCCCTGTGGCGGCCATTTCAACCGCCGTTATCCTTGCTGTTTCTTCTACCAGCGCTGAATCTCTCGTGGCGCCAAGACCGATATTATGAGGAAAAATAACCGCGCTCGTAACATTGCTGTGCCCGTGAACAGCGTCAATGCCATAGATCATAGGTATCATAAGGCGCGATTCCAGGGCTTTCTGCTGAAATGAGTCATAAAGATCGGCCCAGGCTTCAGGTGAATTTCCCGCATCCGGGTCGGAACCTCCCCCGCTCAAAACTGATCCAATGTGATAGGTAAGCATATCCTGCATATCAGCTATCGCTTTATGATCCGCCTGTATCATCTGCCCTATTTTCTCATCAACGGTCATCCGGCTTAACAGATCATCAACACGCTCCTGCACTGTTGCGGTAGAATCAAGATATGTTTGTGAACTAATTATTGAAGGAAATACTATAAAGTACATTAGTATTACAAATACTATTCTCATTTTCGAACCTGTTATTAAAAATATTTGTTTTGAAAAACCTGCCCAAGCCTGACATTTATATTCCCGGGCGGGGAAAACCGTTATCCTTTCATAAATATCAGGGCATATCAGCTCTTTCAGACTCCCATTTTTCTTCCCACTGGTGGAAAAGAGGTGTAAAAGGCATTGCCAGCATTCTTCCACCGAAACCAAAATATTTGTACACGATCATATCTATATCTGTCACCCTGATATCCTTCAACAGACTTTCATTAACATTCAGCTTGTAGCCGGAAGCAAGCTCCCCGGTTTTTTCCTTTCTGATTGAAGAAAATTTTTCTGTCCGGATAGAATTCCTGATCAGCTCTTTCACCTCTTCATAAGCAGCTATCTCTTTTATTTCTTCAGTCTTTTTATCCAGAAGTTTAAGCAGGGCATATCCACCTTCCACTTTAACCGGGCCATATAATTCTCCTTTTTCCAGGCCGGCGGCTATCGCTCCCGCTTCACCAAGCTCTTCGGCTGTGAGGTAATCCGATATCCCGTTTCTGAATTCTTTTTCTTCCTGACGGTTATATTCTGCCGCGATGGTTTCAAACTTTTTACCAGAGTCTATTTCTTGAAAAATCTTCTCAAAAAGTTCGAGATTTTCAGAGGTAACAATGGCAATTTTCATTAATGCCGGGGATACATTTTTATTATGCAGAGTATCATATTTTTGTTTAATCTCATCCTCTTTCACATTCACTGATCTATAAAGTTCATTTTCATAAAGCTGGGCCAGAAAATGTTTTTTCCATATATCAATCTGTCGTTGGACTTCAGGATCATCAAGATATCCCTTCCTTATCGCCTCCCTTGCAAAAAGCTCCTGCTCGATAAATAATCTTATTCGTGAAGAAATCATTTTCCGCAGCTCCGCTGGCCCGGAGGTTGTCGCGAAAATACCGGTAAAAAAAATATCCCTTAAAAAATCTTTCGCCGTAACCGGGTCCTCGCTGAATTTAATAAGAACCGCGTTTGAAAACTCCCCGAGTCCCTTATGTATAGCGTGAAAATCATCTTCCGAAAGTTGAATTCTTTCCCCTTCCGAGGTTCCATGAAGCTCACGTTTTTTTTAGAACCCTGTCAATTATTTTAGCGGAAAGTATATCAAAAACCTTCCTGTCAGTTTTTATAACAATTTTTTTCAAAAGGGATTGATGATATTTACCATAAATTTCATCCTCAGCTCTCCTTTCAGCGACTTTCCTCACATTGGTTAAAAGGTTCTCACTATCCTTCTTTGAATTTAGAGTGATATTCTCAATTTCCCTGAGCCGGAAAATATACCACCCGTGAGGAGAGCGTACCGGAGCTGTGAATTCTCCCGGTTTCAGACTATATATCTCATCTTCGGCTATTTTTTCCATCTTTCCGAACATTACAACATAATTGGAATCATAGGATACATCTTTTGCTTTTATTACTTCCGGTCGTCCGAAGCTGTTTACTTCAGTAAGCTTTGTGTGCAGTTGCCTTATTGAGTTTTCATTTTCCGAGAAAAAATAATCAACCTTCAGATTTTTTATAGCTCTCTGGTAATATTCTTCAATCATCCCATCCGGAACTGTAACTTGAGAAGCTATTTCTTTTAAGTACATTGCGTCACGGGCAAACATTTTTTTAAGCGCTTCGAATGAAAAGAGAGACTGATTCTCAACAGATAATCCCTTTTCAACTGCTGCTTTCGCCCACAGCTTTTCAGCGATAATAGTATATAAAACCCGCTCTTTTTTTAATTCAGGAGAATTTTCCGCGCCATATTTTATCCAGGGTGTGAGCTCATACCTTTCTATAAATTCTCTCGCGGTTACTTTTTCATCCCCGAATTCCGCCAGAATCTTTTCTTTCCGCTGCGCCGAAATAATTGATGATAAAACCAGCGAAAAAAATAAAATGCGATATATAATTTTAATCCTGTTTGCTGAATATGACATCTCTTTAAATTCTCACTAATTTGAAAAAATAGTTTTCAGAAACTGACCGGGAATCCATTTTGTAACAAAATCCTTACTCTACTGTCCCCCGGTCAGTTTCTTTTTAAACTACTTAAGATACAACATTTTTTTCGTGTCGGTATAACTGCCGGTTTCAATAATATAAAAATAAATTCCTGTTGAAAGTTCGCCATGATCTCTCGCGGCAAATGTCACGCTGTGAATACCCGCTTCCATCGGCTCATCTACCAGAGTCGCGACTTCCCGGCCTTCCAGGTCAAATATCTTTAACCTCACATATTCCCTGTCCGGCAGAGTGAAGCTGATATTTGTTTCCGGATTAAAGGGATTAGGATAATTCTGCATCAAAGCAAATTCAGGTTCACACGGGTCCTCTTCATCAACATCTGAGGAGCTGTTTATCGTAAAGGAGCCGCTCTGTGATCGGAGATTTGAATTTTCGGCGTCAATGATCATTATGGTACATTCATCAGATTCTATCTGCGGAGTTTTCCATCGGAAAGCGCCAAATTTGGCTGTGTTTCCTTCACTTACAAATTCCCAGCTTGTTCCGCCGTTTGATGAAAAACCGATTTTCACATCTTCCACCTTCAGTGATTCCCACCTGATGTCCATCACCTGTCCGGCTGAAACTACTTCACCACCAACCGGATAATTTATCTCAACAGATGGAACTGTGGCCGGTTCGTATATACCAAAACGGTTAAACTTAAAGTCACCGCCGGTAAACATTATTTTCACTTCATGGATTCCCGCGGTCAGAAGAAATTCATCGGTAATTACATCTTCCCATACATTGCTTCCGCCGCTGTTAGGGATAATAATTTCACCGAAAAGATCGGTTCCGTCAAGCGATATTTTAATTTTTCCATTATCAATTTCCGAAGCGGAACGTAACTCGAACAGGTATTGCGCCTCCACGGCGCAGTCAACCGTGTAGGTTAAATATTCACCTGAGTTTATTGAATATATCTCGTATTCACCATATTCATCGAAACATTTTTGAATATCGACACCATCGGTTCTGTAAATTTCTCCAAGGTTCGAGGAATCGCCGTCTGCCCAGGCGTCCTGCGTTCCGCTGATATCGTAATCTTCCGCCTCAATGATTCCCGGCACGGAATGGGGATAACCCGCGTAAGGGGATGTAGTTGGATTCCCTTCCACAGTGATATTAATAACAGGTGAAAAGCCGGGTAAGCCGTTTTCCGAATATGCGGTCGCGTTTAACCGGTATTGACCGGGATAAAGATTGAGCCAGTTCATTTTATAAGAAATAACGTTTGTCTCACCTATTTTCATGCTGCCCTGGAAAAAATCAACTTTCTCTATTCCCTTCGAAAAATTGGCCTGAACTGCGACTTCAATATCTGATCCGGAACTCACCACCGTATTATTAAATGGGGCGGTAACATAAACTGCGGGCAGATTTTCTTTCTTTTTATATACTCTCACATAATCGACTTCCATCACCTGGGGAAAAACAGTTGTAGCGTTCGGATAACCGGGCCATTCCCCGCCGACCGCGACATTAAGAATAATAAAAAACTCATCATGAAATTCAGATAAACCGGAAGGAGTAATATCAATAACGTGATACTGAATGCCATCAACATACCAGACTACTTTCTGTTCATCCCATTCCGCGGTAAAAAGATGAAATTCATCCTGAAAATATCCACTTGGCAGGGTGTAACTGCCGCCATACTGAGCGTGCCCGTTTTGTTCCCAGTGCAGAGTGCCATAAACAGTAGCCTCGTTTCCATCCCCCCCTATTTTTTCCATAATATCAATTTCACCGCAGGCGGGCCATCCTGCCGAAGAAATATTTTCGCCAAGCATCCAGAAAGCGGGCCATATTCCCTGCCCATAAGGCAGTTTCAACCTGGCTTCTATTTTTCCGTATTTCCAGAATTTTACTCCCTGGGTTTTAATCCTCGCTGAAGTATAAGATGAACCGTGATAACTTTCAGCCATTGCTTTTATTTTCAGTGTTCCGTCACTAACCGTTGAATTCACTTCTCTGTCTGTATAATACTGGAGCTCGCCATTTCCCCAGCCGCCGGCTCCTGTTTCCTTTGTCCAGATATTTTCATCCAAAAGATCACCGCCAAATTCATCCGACCATATCAGCTGGTAATTCTGCGCCTGTATAACATTTATTAAAAAGAAAAAAATAATGCCTAAAGTTTTTTTCATTTCCGGGAACCTCTAATTATTTTTTTTATATACTCTGACCCAGTCAACCACCATAGTCTGTGGAAATACTGTACTCACGTCGGGATTTCCCGGCCAGTTGCCCCCAACGGCGACATTCAATATAAGATGAAATCTTTTATCGAAAGGAGCGGGATAATCGCTGCCAACAGAATACCAGTCAGTCTGTGTCTGGTAAAGGATATCATCGACATACCACCTGATCTCTCCCTCTTCCCATTCTACTGTAAACACATGAAAATCTGCGGCAAAAGTTGATGAATCAAGAGTGAAAAAATCCCCGGTGTGTGTATTATTAGGGTATTCTCCTCCATAGTGGAGGGTGCCGTAAACCTTATCAGTTTCATGGCCGATCAGCTCCATAATATCAATTTCTCCACTCGCTGCCCAGACACCGTAATCATAGTCGGAAGGAAGCATCCAGATTGCGGGCCATAATCCCTTTCCATAAGGCATTTTTGCCCGAACTGAAAATTTCCCGTAAAGCCAGTCCCCTTTGTTCAGGGTTCTTAATCGCGCGCTTGTATAACTTCTTGTTTCATTATCTGAACCGGTATAAACTTCTTTCCTCGCTATTATATTCAGGTAACCATCGGAAACATAGGAGTTATAACCACGGTTGGTATAATATTGCAGCTCATTATTGCCTCCGCCATAACTATTGACTTCATGTTCCCACTTAAACGGGTCAATGATATTCCCCTCAAATTCATCCTGCCATACGAGGGTCCATTCATCCCCTGTTCCGGGATCGGGATCGGTGATTCCATTTTCATCGCCTGAATTATCTTCCTGACAACCAATAGCAAAAAAAACAGTGATAAAAATTATGCTGATATATTTTTTTATAATCCATGTCTCACCAGAATATAATATAAAATACAGAAACAATCGCCGTAATAACAATAGCTCCGATATTAAAAACGGGTCCGGTCGAAAAGAGGTCTTTATCAATTTTAATAGCCTTGGGATGTTCACCTTTCTTTTCAATAAGTGTAATAATAATAACAACAGCGCTGAGAAGGAAAAATACTATTGCCATTCTGTTAAGAAATGCCATTTCAGGCATAAAGTACTTAAATCCGGCAGAAAGGGGAATTGTAAGAATTGCCGCCCATAACGCTGAATTGGTTGTCGCCATCTTCCAGAAGAGTCCGAAAATAAAGATCACAAATATGCCGGGACTTACAAAACCGGTAAACTCCTGAATGAATTGGAATGCCTGATCGAGAGTAGTAAGTGTTGGAGCGATCAAAATCGCGATGACCAGGGCGACTCCGCTTGCCACCCTTCCCATAGTAACCAGTTCCTTTTCACTCGCGTCTTTTTTTATTAACTGCTTATAAATATCCATGGAAAAGATTGTAGCTGTGCTGTTTACCATTGAGCTGATTGAGGAAACAATAGCCGCGATAAGAGCGGCAAAAGCGAGCCCTTTTAGTCCCGCCGGCACAAACGTATTCAGAAGCCAGGGATATGCTTCATCCGGTTTTGCGATATCGGCCTGAAGATAATAAGCGGCAATTCCGGGAACAACTACTATAAAGGGAAGCAATATTTTCAGGAATCCGGCAAAGATCAGTCCCTTTTGGGCTTCCGGAAGACTTTTAGCGGCCAGCGCTCTCTGGGTAATATACTGGTTGCATCCCCAGTAAAAAAGATGAGCTATCCACATACCGCCGAAAAGAGCGAATATTCCGGGCAGTTTCGAATAACTCGGATGATTGGCGTCGAGGATCATATCAAATTTATCGGGGACATCGCTGATCAGAGTTGATAATCCGGCTATCCAGCCTTCGCCTCCCGATACTGCGTTCAGGGCCAGAATAGTTGTGATAAGGCCGCCGCCAATTAATATTACCACCTGAACCACATCTGTCCACGCGACAGCTTTTAATCCCCCATAGATTGTATATAGAGCGCTGATCAGCGCGAGTCCTATTATCCCGTAAATCATTTCAATACCCATAATGCTCTGAAGAGCCAAAGAGCCGAGATATAGTATGGAGGTAAGATTGATAAATATGTAAACCAGCAACCAGAACACGGCGAGACTGGTTCTGACCCTTTTATCAAACCTGATTTCAAGAAACTGGGGCATGGTGTAAATACCCTTTTCAAGAAAGATCGGAAGGAAAAATTTCGCCACAATAATCAGGGTAATAGCCGCGAGCCACTCATATGCCGCGATAGCGAGCCCGACAACATACCCTGAACCGGACATACCGATTATCTGTTCAGCCGATATATTTGAAGAAATGAGCGAAGCCCCTATTGCCCACCAGGTGAGCGCTTTACCAGCCAGAAAATAATCTTTTGAGTCTTTCTGATGTCCTTTTTTCTCACGGGATACAAAAATCCCAAGCGCGATGATTCCGATAATATAAATCGCGAATACGGTATAATCAAAACTGGAAAATTCCATTGTTGCTCCGAATGCTATTTTTCTGATTTAAAAGTAAATTTTTTCTTTAATCCCTTAATTTCAATAATAAATTCTCCCGGTTCGGCAATCCAATTATTTTTTCTGCCGATGAATTTCAGGTCTTCTTGATTGACAGTAAATTTCACCTCTTTCTCCTCACCCGATTCCAGAGAAATTTTCTCAAATCTTTTCAACTGTTTTACCGGTCTGCTTACACTTCCGTAGAGATCGGTAAGATACAGTTCAACCGCTGTTTTTCCTTGACGATCGCCGGTGTTTTCCACCTTTACCGATACTGTAAGAAATCCTTTTCCGGTAAGAACAGTATCTGATAGTGTCAGATCAGAATATTCAAAATCAGTATAACTTAAACCGTGTCCAAAGGGGAAAAGAGGCTCATACTGGTTTTGTTCGTATGACTCGATCGGCTTGTAATCATAGCATGTAAATCCTGCAGGATATTTCGGATAAGAAAAAGGCAGAATTCCTGAAGGATTATAATCTCCGAAAATAACATCGGCGATTGCCCTGCCTCCTTCAAGTCCCGGCAGATAAGCCATAATTATCGCGTCACTCTTTTCGGCGGCGCTTTTCAAAACCCGCGGCCGCCCTTCAAGCAATACAGTAATAACAGGTTTTCCAGTTTTTTTCAATTCACTCACCAGTTTGATCTGCGCTTCTTCCAATGACAGATCATTTATATTGCCCGGAGTTTCACAATAGGGACTTTCACCAAGGCAAACTATAATATAATCAGCTCCTGATGCTTTCCTTACTGCGCTTCTGATGTTTATCTCTTTGTCAAAGTCAGTCCCTTTGGAAAATATCACATTGGATCTGCCGATTTTATCCTGAATGGCTTCAAGAACAGTTTTCTTTTCCGCGGGATAAAGGTCTTCCCTGTTACCCTGCCAGGTAATTGTCCACCCTCCGTTAAGAACCATAAGTTTATCAGCGGTCGGGCCTGTTATCAGAACTTTCTTCTTTTTATTTAACGGCAGGATTTCATCTCTGTTTTTAAGCAGCGTAATAGTTTCCCGGGCCGCTTCAAGATTAATTTGTTCCGATTCTTCTGTGGCAAACATTTTTAATAAATCTTTATCGGGATAAGGATTTTCAAAAAGTCCGGTTTCCAACTTCACCCGAAGAATTCTTCTGACCGCGTCATTTATCCTTTCAACCGGCACAACGCCATCATTTACAAGTTTCACAAGTATCTCAAAAAAGCTGTAATTATTGGGGACCATACTCATATCAACCCCGGCCATAACAGCCATCCTTACCGCCTCTTCAGGTGTATCGGCTACTCTGTCCCTTGTATGAAGCCGGATGATATCCTGCCAGTCTGAGACCACCAGTCCACTGAAATCCATCTTGTTTTTCAGAAGTACTGTTAAAATATTATAATCGGAGTGCACCGGAATTCCGTTTATTTCGGAAGAATTGAGCATTACTGTCATTACTCCCGCTTTAACGGCCTCCTCGTATGGTGGAAGAAAAATTTCTCTGAGGGTTCTGTCTGGTATCAATGCCGGAGTCCGGTCCTTTCCATTCAGCGGAAAACTGTAACCGAGGAAATGTTTCATGCAGGCAGCCACGCTGTATTCTTTTCCGAGTGAAGAATTCTGTGAACCCTCTATATATTCTCTGCCAAGTTCAGAGGTGAGGTAAACATCTTCACCGAAAGTTTCAAAAAAACGGGACCAGTAAGGATTGCGTCCCATACCGAGTACAGGATTAAAATTCCAAGGAATTCCCGAAGCTCTTGTTTCAGCGGCGGTTATTTCAGCTCCCTTTCTGACCAACTCCCGGTTTCGCGATGCCGCGAGCGCTATTGATTGGGGAAAAATAGTTGCTCCCAAAGTATAATTGACCCCGTGAATGGCGTCTATTCCATACATAACAGGAATATTCAATCGTGTATTATTTTTTGAGGCATCCTGGATTTTTGTTATTATCTCATGCCAGTTTTCAATTGAGTTGGCCGCCCCGCCATTATCAAAGAATGATCCGATATGATACTTTGACATGGCCTCTTTAAGTTTTTTTTCATCAATAACAAGAGGATCGGAATCATTCTCCCTTTCTTTAGTAATCTCCAGTAATGTAATCTGAGTCATCTGACCAACTTTTTCCTCAAGGGTCATCTGCTCTAAAAGCCGGTTTGCTTTTTCATCAATATTATCTTTGCCGGGGGGCATATTATCACATCCGGCAATAAAACTTATGATAAAAATTGAAACAAAAAATTTTAAATAATATTTCATAAATATCCCTGATTTTTATTACTTACATAATTCATACACTTTAATTATTCCAGGATTTCCCGCAGGAGTATCAAACCTGGAAAACCAATACTTCTTTACCTCAGTCTTTCAATATACAAAATTTGTAACGGCGTCTGATTTTTATCTGTTTGTCAGATAATCGGGAGAAAACCGCCGTTATAATACTGTTTTCCCCGGTTATTATTTATAATGTTATTTTACTAAAAGCATTTTTTTTCGCGATGACAAAATTGCCCGCGCGCATGGTATAAAAATACAAGCCTGAAGATAATCCTGAAGCGTCGAATGTAACTTCATAACTACCCGGAAACTGTATTTTTTCAACAAGTGTCGCGGTTAATTCTCCCGGCAAATTGCTGATCTTTACAGAAACATGTGAAACTTCTGATATGTAAAATTCTTTTCTTTTTGTGATTGCCAGGCAGCCATCTTCGGCTCCGGGGATATTATCCCGGAAACTCACATTCTCCTTCCGGCTTTTAGCACGGTCAATCTGCCCTGTGCCCCGGTCACCATTGACACCTGTTCCGGTTTCGTAACTCCATCTGGTCAAATCCGGCTGACCATCATTAAAATTATCTTCCCAGATTAAATTTCCATTCTGACCAAATATCAATAAATTGATCATTATCAGCAAAATATAAGTGTATGATAATTTCATTTTGTGGAAACCTTCCTGGTGTTAATAATTAAGGAGAACCGCTATATCTTTCCTGAAAGCCGTGCAAATTCTAACATTCCGGGTGAAAATCGGGTAAAAATAATCTCCGGAGCTAAATATCTGTCATAAAAGTGAGAGCCGGTCTGGTTTTAAATTCCGGCAAAAATATTTTCAAAATATCGTTTAGAACAAATTGCCGGCCATCATATTGACAGCCGGCATATAATAAAAAATAATAATTTTAAAAGTTGACACCGATAGAGAATTTCTGGATATCGTTTAACCTTCCGAAATCTCCATAAAAATAGTCAAACTTAAAATTAACGTTGCCAATAATAAGCTGCTTAAATCCCGCGCCAAGTGTGAAAGACTCCTCGGAATCGGGAAGGAAAAGCGATTTATAACCACCACGAATAGCAAACTGCCCCAGGAAAGTATATTCGGCGCCCAGGTTTATGCTTTCGTAATTGTCATTGGGATGCATCGCGTCGAGAGCAAAAATAAGGGAGTGGGAATTAGTCTGGAATGCCTGATAAGAAATACCGACCCTGTAGTTAAGCGGCAGGTCCCATTCATCAGTATCAAGGGAAGCTGGTATTTTATCATTATTCCCCGCGCTCTGTTCATCCAGATCGTATAATACGACCGCATTTGTTCCTGAAAGCCGCATTGTCGATCCGAAATTGGTTATAGACATACCGAGAGTTATTCCTTCAAAAGGTGTATCATAAAGAATACCCATATCAAAAGCGAAAGCATAGTCAGACATTCGCCATATACTCTGGTAAATCACTTTGGATTGAAAACCAATCGAAAAATTGTCGGTCAGGTTTGTCGACCAGGCAAGACCAAATGCCACATCATTAACGGAAAATACTTCGCCGGTTCCTTCTGGCTGATCAATAGTCCGAACTTTCATCTCTCCGTAATCGGATGAAATAAGGCTGAAACCCAAAGTTCCAAAAGATCCTGTATTAAAAGAAAAACCGACAAAATTATATTTAAGATCTGCAATCCATCTTGTGTGATCAAGCATAACACCGTTTTGCTTCAGCCTGGCAAGTCCCGCGACATTCCAGAAAACGGCGGAGGGATCGTCGGCAACCGCAACGAATGCGCTTCCCATTCCTGTCGCACGGGCGCCCTGACTGATATTCAGGAATGGCGCGGCAGTTACAGCTCTCTTGGAAACATTCGATTCAAAGTCCTGAGAGAATAATTGCGTTGTGCAAACAATTAAGAGAATAATAAACTTTTTCATATATATACCATTATTTAATAATTGCGAACTTACCGATTTTATTGCCGACACCCGGAGCGTCGATATGATAGATATAGAGCCCGTAGGCTATATCTGTTCCATCATCCGACACAAGATTCCATGAAGTTGTTCCGTTGGTAGTCGAATACTCCTTTTGAATCGTTTTTACCAACGAGCCGGTAACTGTATAGATTCTGATTGTACACTCGGCGGGAAGATTAATGAAATCAATCCGGCGTTCACCACGGCCTGTCTGGTTGAGATTTCGTTTCTCCCAGGCCGCCGCGGCAATATATGGATTGGGCACAACCGCTATTTCAGAAAGAGAGTTACCCGCTTCCTGATTATCGATTGTAGAAGCTGAAGTAGTGAATTGGAAGTAATCACCTTCATAGAACTGTTTTCTTGTTTTGATCTGGAAAATATCACCGGCAACCGGCGCGTGAGGCTGAACATTAGGTATCGGCGGGGCGTGATATTCTATGCGATAGGTAAATCTCCAGTCAACCTTCTGGCTGTCGGCATATTCCATTATAACTATATCATCGCTTACAGAAAATTCACCGTCACCAAATTTATCATCAATAAAAAAGTCCGAAATCTCACCGGTATTCATGTTTGTGATCTGAAATTTCACCGGTATTCCTGATGATCCGAATGATGTGTCTACATAATCATCAAAGAATTTGATCTGGTAATCGGCAGGCCAGGCAACATTTTTATTTGTCGGACTGCTGTTATTCGGATAAGTGCTCATGGTAAGGTTGCTTGTTCCAACGAGCCACCCGGTTAATGAGTCAACTATTCCCGAAGCGGTATCATTGACAACCGAGATAGATATTCCATCAAAAGGCTGCATGAATTTTGCCGCGCCGAAATTTTCTGCCGGATATGAAAATACCACGGTGTCGATGTTACCATCATAAGTCCTGACAACCATCGCGGAAGTTGAATTGTATATGGGATAATTATCCTCTTCATCTTCCGACTCAAATAATATTTTGTAGCCGGCGCCTTCTTTGATAGCCCCGGCGTCAAGGATATTCAAATTAAGATACCCTGTTCCCTGGCCTTCTTCAGGAGCTGAAAGATTACCGGCAACTTCCGGAGGCTGATATCCCGCTGCGGGTACATTTGGCTTAACTACGGCGCAGTTAATATCCACAAACTGAATATTTCCTGAAAAGTCCTCAGTGATAATTTTTGTACATTCCGAGGGCACAAGTCCTTTTGTTCCAAATGCGGGATCACCCTGGTCGTAAGATACAACAGCGTAATAATATTGCTGTCCGTTTATCACATCCGTATCTATATAAGAATGCTGCAAACCTGAATTATTTCCACGCCAGAAACTTGCTCCATTAATGCCTACCGGATCGGGTCCTTCAATGTCATTATCAAGATCGAACTGAGCAATTGGTTTCCAGAATTTCGCTTCTCCTTTCGAATCGGTAATAATTTTTATATCATTAAATTCCGGTTCGGTGCTCCTGTATATAAGATAACCTTCAAAATCTTTCTTATAACCCTGCAGAGGATCATCGTTTTCATATCCCAGGAAAGGATCGGTCGATTCTTCCGCGACATCATCCCAGAAAAGGAATACCTGCTGATCTCCCGCGACAGCGTTAACCGAAGGTTTCAATGGAGGTTTGGAGAAATTATAGTTGGCATTGTAAATCTGCTGGACAGTTTCTTTGTTAAAAACCAGGTCTTCAAGGTTGCTTCCAAATACCAGGGCCATAGAAAATCTTTCCCTTTTATCCCTTTTCAGCGGGAATGGTCCCGATGCGAAGGTCATACTTATATTAGCTCTCTGAAGACTGGTATCAAAATTGGCGTAATTCATTCTGACCCACATCTGCTCATCATCTTTTGGCCAGCCGCCGCCTGTGCCGCCATCGCCAAGCCTGTAGATAGAAAGAGATGTAAGCCCGATCATATCCGATTCATCAACGTCGGTTTTATCAAAATTTGGTTCTCCGTCAGTTGGAATGCCATCTCCTTCCCCTTCATCGGGCGCGGTATATTGCCTGTCAAGGGGACCAATGCCATCCTGACCAACATCATTGTTAAGAGGTTCATTTTCTTCAGGATCCCACTTGCCGTTGCCATTCATATCAGTATAAGCAAGCCAGTCGTCATCATTATCAATGCCGTCATCTCTGCTCTCATCCACAATACCATCTTCGTCATCATCAATACCGTTGAGAGCGTTTCCGGGACTTTCCAGGTAAGCGTAACCATAATAACCTGTCGGCCAGCTTCCGGGAGCGCCTTTGCCGTCATTGTCATAAGCATAGGCAATGTCAAGTTTTGTATCAAATGAGGCGTTATCATCTTCACTGTCGGATGAGCCGCCGACTCCTGTATCTGTGTAAAAACCAAACAGTGATTTTTCATAGTCCATGTCTGAAATATTAACTATATCGTAATGCCAGAATATAATATCTTCGGCCAGTACATGAGACCACTGGAAACCTCTTACCTCAACACGAAGTCCCAGCCCCTTTCTGTTCGAATCTGATTCGATCGGGAAAAAATTATATGGAGGGCGGGCAAATTCACCATCTTTTGAATCATCCATAACAAAGAAAGTTTCAAAATCGGAATTCTGCACACCTTTTCCGAAATATCCATACCAGAGTCCGTCCCATGTTTCATCAACATTAGAAAGAGCTCTCGGCCATATATCGGGCCACGAATCGGTATTGGTATTTATTGCCGGGTTGCTCTCGGAAGGATTGGC
>CAXXGF010000069.1:0-49852 GCA_963677445.2 Melioribacteraceae bacterium
AATTTTGCTCGAGTTCATAATTGATCTCTTCAATGCCATCATCTTCAACATCTGTGGAGACAGAGTTAATGGAAAAAGTATAAATAACTCCCGATTCAGCATTGAACTGGTGTTTGAATGTTTCGAGCATATTCAGTGGAACCGCGCCAATTCCCGGACCGTTGAGAACAAAGCGATATTTTGTTCTTATTTCTTCAGGAATTTGTTCAAGGATATTTTCCCAGTTCAGAATAACCTGACCCGACATTCTTGATGAAACATTGAATGACCAGTTTTTACCAAATTCACCACCTTCAAAGGGTGATTTGATATCGCTGGCGAATTTTGAAAAATATTGTGACCATGAAGTCTGGCTGAAATAAGTTTCCAGAGCGTTCGGCGCCGGTGAAAGAGGAGGTTTTACGAAATCATATACAGGATCAAATCCATCGCGGGGGGGGGGGGGCATCTTCCGAAACGCCAAAACTCAGCAGAATATCTTTTGCTCCGTTAGCCAGGGCGTTTATTGTCGCGTACCAGTTGTTTTCATCAATCTGATCGAAGTTCGATTTTTCAATCGGGCTGCCGGTTGTAGAATCATGATAAAAAATGGTGGAAACGCCTGTTGTAAGCGCCGGTATCCAGTAACCAGCCCATTGCGAGAGAGTGTCGGAAGAAACATAACTGGAATCGGACTGCCTGTAATTATAAAGAACATTCTGCACCCATCCTGCCGAAGCGGCCTCAGAGATACTCTTTATTTCGGCGTCTTTCCTGAAATAAATGACAGATTTTTCATATTGTCTGACGTAGGGTGTCGCGATCATATTGGGACCGGCCTGCAACGCAAAAGTTACTGAATCGACCGAGGGGGTTCCTGATACATCTATTGACGCTGCTTCTTCCAATCCCAGCCAGTATCCGTGACCAAGTTCTATTGTATCCTCACCTGTGTAACCTCCTCCGGGATTATATGTGTAAAGTATATAGGAGAGAATATCATCCCCGATGACCTGACTTGTAGCCGGATTATCGGGAGTAACAGGCACTGAGAACATTGTCCAGCCGGCAGAGACAGATTTACTTATTTCGGCGCCGGAGCCTGTTCCCTGAACAGCTATAAAAAAATTGTCCCGGGGCATCACTTACCAGTTCGACCGAATCGGTATAGGTAGTTACCGCCTGCGGATTAAATTTAATAGTGAGGGCTGAGGAGTCATTTACGAACACACGGAAGTTAGTCGCGCTTGTAATTGAGAATACACTATTTGTTGTTGTAACATTTGATACGGTCAGTGTTGTATCACCGGTATTATAAACCTGTACGGTTATAGATGAATCGTAATCCACCTTTACAGTTCCATAATTAAGACTTGTGCTGCCTGCCGATATTCGGGAACAAGCTGCTGCGCGGTTCCGGCAAGTTTTACAACCGCCGAACTGTTGTTGGGGTCATTGCTCGATATGGTAGAGTTTCATCATAACTGCCCGAAGCAACAGGATCAAATGTTACATCCACGCTTAAAATACTGTCTTTCGCGATATTGTGTGCCGTACTGCCGGTGAATGTAAATACCGAGTGGCTTGATACTATATTGCTGATCACAAGAGTTGAATCACCTGTATTTGTGATTTCCAGGGTCAGCGTTGAGTCTTCATTGGTTTTTACTGTCCCAAAATTAAGACTGTCTGAACTTAAACTGATTGTGGGTGATGTGAGTGTAACGCCAACCTTTAATCTGAATGCTCTTTCAACCGAACGGGTTCCGCTGTTATAGGTGTATGTCCCCTGGTTCCTGATATTATGGGTTGAATCATTTTCAAGGTCAATCAGCAGGATATCGTAATTTGAGGGTACATAGTCGAATTCATCAAGTGTCAGAGTTATATCTGAGTTGTCTGGTCGGTATTAACCTTAAAATTCCAAAGGGAGGTTGTTTCATTAAGGGAAATCAGGTCTTTAATATCTCTCTTGAAATTTGGTCCCAGCACAGTTGACCAGTCGGTGTGAGGAAAATATACCTGTACATAGGATGATGGCGGTAAAGGAGCCTGTGGAAGATCGATCGTTGAATCAAATCCGTTGGTGGCGTTAACCGCCATACCGGCATAAATATTCTGATCGCTTATGGAACCTGTAGCTGCTCCCAGTCTTACTATCCATTCGTAGTTATCATTATGGAAAGTGTGATTATGTGTCAGGTCACTGAGCAGGTAATAATTTTTCCAGTGCGAATTAAAGGTTAATCCGCCGCCGCCCGAGGTATTTGTGAAAGGTTTGAGGGAAGACCTCCGCATATACTGCCTACATCCCAGTCCTCTTCCACATAAGCGATAAAATGGATTTGTTCCGGTGAACCGAGGTCGGGCTCTTTCCATTTTCATTTTCCAAAGGCTGTTATCTGTATCTTTATAATTTTCAGTGGTTATTTCGGTATTTGTCCAGCCATCTGAATAAGCTCTTCTGTATTCAGAGTTATCAAAAGTCTTGAAAGCGTAGTGATAATTTGCTGTTATCGATATGGAAGGATCATATCTCCACGCCTCACCATCGGTGGTCCCTGTTCCCTGGGTCGGATTTTCCTTAGGATCTGTGTCAATATAAATATGGTACACCCTGTCGTTATCTGTAACCGGGCCGGAAGGTGTATTGCCCGAAAATCCAAAATAAAAATATTCATCGTCAAATGTAAAGTAGGCGTAAAGATCGCTGCCGCTGGTTGTTTCCATCCGTTCAGTGTTATTATCAAAATTAAACTGGGCGATAGGTATACTTTCAATCGATCCGTTATTTCCCTTCGAAAACGCTCCATTCTGAGCGAAAACAATTCCTGAAAGCAACAGGGAAAATATCAAAACATTAAAGATTCGTCTCATTGAGCCTCCTGAGGTTAATCCGATTTTATTGTTATTTTATTTCATCAAAACAAAATAAAAAAAAATCCGGTATCTTGTAACATTATTTTGATGTGACCCGGCTAAAATAAATTATTTATTGTTGATTCCGTGACGGAGATCAAACTAATGGAAAAATCAGATTAAGAGTAGTCCGTTAGCTATCAAATTCTACGCAAAATGGCAAAATTTCAATTAACAATTAATAATGAACAAATAATAATTTAAATAATAAAATAATTTCAAGAGTAAAAATCTTGCTAAAAACAGGCCACCAAATCACAAAAAACACCAAATCCCACAAAAAACTCAATGAAACCTTATTATTGATTTTTTTTAACCTTAGCAGCGGAAGTGATTTCCATCAGAATTAAACCTTGTTACCTTAAAAAAACAGTAAGGGTTTTCCCTGGATGATTGTTTGTTTCAATGAGATTGACGGGGCACGGGGGTCTTCAGGGCTTTAAACTCATCGAAATATTAAAAGCGGTGTCGTAAGATCACTGTCATCAAAGCCATGATTGTCCCTCCGGATGAATAATGACACAGGGAGCCGGATTATCACTCAGCCCGGAAAATTTTCAGCATATCCGCTTCTAGTGATTTATAGGGTGTTTCCACAATACGACCGGTTTCTTTTCCATCTGAATAGAAAATGAAAGTTGGAACAAACTCTATCCTGAGTCCGGAAATATCTTCCTTCTCAATTTTTTTATCACGATTAACCGCAAAAATTTTAACTTTTTCTGCCGGATAATTTAAAAGGTCCAGGATTTTTTTGAAACGGGGGACCTCACGTCTGCTGTCACTGCACCAGGTTCCCAAAACTATTGTAATACCGGGATGATTGCCGGCAGATTTTAATTGAGAAATAATTTTCGCGTCCGGTTCATATTCCGAATATTCCCGGTTATACCAATCTTCGAAATGAGGCTGCCGGAAATTGTCAAATTCTACCTGACCGAAAAGAATTTCCTGTCTCGCTTTTTTATCGAAGATGACATTTTTAATGGTCCCTCCACATGCGGAAAATATAATATGATCAGAAAAAAGAGGAATACTTTTTTCATTTAATACCTCTCGACATCAGTCCCGGAAGACGAACATCCATGCCCCAGAAAAGTTTATTTCTCAGGATTTCAAAATAATTTTTATGCCTGGTCTGAATGAGTTTAATAGAATCTTTACTTTTAAATATTTCCAGAGTAACGGGAGTTTTAAAATAATAAACTCTCTGGCCGTCACAGTTGACCTGAACGGTTTCGTAAAGGGAGTCAACCGTCGCTGTAATCATGCCTGAATCGGGCAGGATAAGGGGCCGCATAGTAAGCATGTGGGGTGAAATCGGATTGAGTGTAATCGCGTTGGCCTGAGGAGATACCACAGGTCCGCCGGCTGAAAGTGAATATCCGGTGGATCCTGTCGGGGTCGCGAGAATTACTCCGTCGGCTGAAAAGGTAGATACATACTCATGATCTATTTTTATCGCAAGCTCAATCATCTTGGGCCAGCGGCCCTTATCTATAACGATATCATTGATGCCAATTAATTTAACTTTTTCATCAGCGTAACACCGGCCCTCAAGAATCATTCTTTCTTCAATTTTATAATCCCCCTTTAATATCTGGGTGATAAGCTGATCAATTTCATCGATTCCGATTCTGCGAGAAATCCCAGTTTCCCGAAATTTATTCCCGCGACCGGAGTATCAGAACCCATTATTTCGTAGGCTGTGGTCAGCATTGTGCCGTCGCGCCGATAGAAATTACTATATCACAATTTTCGGCAAGCTTCCTGTGTTCCATAAATGCCGTTTTTTTAAGAAGAGATGAAAAACTTTTACAAAATTTCAGCAGAGCTTTACTGATAACAAATTCTATTTTTTGGTTATTGAGCTTTACCGCCAGCTCTTCAACAACGGCAAGAATATTTTTCTTTATTAATATTAGGTATTATACCTACAGTCATTTACATACCTGGTTGAGATTAAAATTGATTAACCTTGTTCATTATTTTTTTTTATTTCCCAATGCTTGCAATATTTTGTGAAAACATAAGAGGCTGAAAAAACTGCCAGAATGAATCCATGCAGGCCATCGAGGAATCCACGCGCAAAATAAACATTTTAACAAAAAGAAATGCCGGACGAATGATCAGGTCCGACAATTTAAATTTTTTCCCGCTCATTTCCTTCGCGGCAAGGGTTGTATACAAATTAAATTTGTAAAATAATGATGTATATCAGGATCGGTAAAATGATTGATGTCATTTAAAAGTTTTCCGGTTTCACCATCTACTCTCAGGTGTTCATGAACATCATTATCGCTGAACCGGGCTTTTCTTTTATCAAAAAGGCGGGTAACATAACCAGGGTACCATCCGCTGTGTTTTATCCATTTACCCAGGAAAAAAGCTCTTCTCGCCACCTTATAGGCTGGCAGACTTAAACCTTCCTCTTTCATTTGGTTCAGTTCATCGATCAATTCATCGGTAAGAACTTCATCGGCGTCGATCCACAGGATGTAATTAAATGATGTTTTCGAGAGGGCATATTTTTTTGCTGCCGAGTAACCAATCCATTCCCTGGTTTCATACGTTACATTTTGTGACTTGACCACATCCAGAGTGTTATCGGATGAACTCTTGTCTACTATAACAATTATTTCGTCTGTGCATTTTTTCAGACTGTCAATATAGTCCCCTATTGTATCGCCCGCATTTTTGGCAATGATGATTGAAGATATTTTTTCAGGATTTTTCATGAGCGCTTTTTCAGGTAATTTTTTACCTTTGGATAACTTCATTAAATTTTACAATATTTTTATTTGATTATTAAGCAGATTTCAAGTAAAATTGGAATCAAGCTTAAGAAAAATATAAGTATTCTTAATGAAATTTCCATTAAATTAAATTAAGTTCGGAGGAATTTATGAAAAAAGCGATGTTTTTTGCAGTAGTTATCGCACTTTTTGCGCTTGCATCAACAGCAACAGCTCAGACAATCCAGGGTGGAAAATTCAAAGCAGACTATAACAGCGCCGGCTGGAGCCTGCATGAAAATGAAGGATTCAGAAGTTTTTCAATTGATATCGTTTTCAAAAAATCATTTGAGAAAAGACCTGAAATCGTTCTTAGCACAACTATGCTTGATACCGACCAGAAATATGCTACCCGTTACAAAATTGAAGCAAAAGCTGTAAGCAGCGAAGGTTTCCTCCTTGAAGTAACCACTTGGGGAGATTCCAGGGTAAACGCTATTGAAGGCAATTGGATAGCGTTTGTCAACTAAGGTGAAAAATTAGGGAAAAAGGCTGACAGGCAGTCCCAAAACTGTGTCAGCCTTTTTTTGTTTTAAACAGATCCGGATGAACAGTTGATTAACAGGAATCTCTTTTCTTTCGTATTGGAAAAACTGAAAGCTGATAAAGAGGGTGAAACCCTCTGGTTTTTCGGCGGACAGGTAATCCTTTTCATCTTGAGTATTGTAGTTGTCAAACTGATGAGCGGCCTCGGAACCGATGATTACGGTGTTTATGCTCTTGCCCTCACTTTTGTCGCTTTCCTCGGGATGACAATCTATGACCCTCTTAGTCAGGCGTTCAACCGCTTTTTTTATGAATATTATAACTCACCCGGGGCGGGGGTTTTTAATTCCTTTATTATCGGTTTTGCCAATAGCGGCGCTATTATTTTTCTGTCAATTGCCGCCCTGGTATCTGTTGTGGCATGGTATACTGCCGGATTAGGGGCGCTTCTGGTTTTTCTGTCAGCAGGTTTTTTTGTTGTCGGGCTTAAATTCAGCATGTACTTTAATAACTTTCTGAATTTATTAAGAAAAAGAAAAAACAACAGTATTCTTCAGGCGCTTGAAAAACTGGTTTTTGTATTGTTTCTGGCTGCTGTTATCAGCACATCATATTTCAGTCTGGAAATTGTTCTTTTTGTATATGGGGCAATTTCATTCTTTTTCGGTGGGATGAAATACCTGGTTATTCTGAAATATCTCAAATGCGAATCATGGTTTCGCATAATTCCCGAAGGAGAAAAAGGAAGGGAGATTAAAAATAAAATTTTTGGCTTTTCATGGCCTTTTGTTATCTGGGGACTGGCGGGATGGCTTCAGATAAACGGAGAAAAATGGATAATCGCTGAATATTTAAGCAACTCAGATGTTGGAATATACGCGTTAATGATGAATGTAACCAATGCTCTGCTGGCTTTTCCGAGTGTATACCTGAATGAATTTATGATGCCTATGATATTCAGGAATTTTTCTGAACCGGGGGAGGGGCGAAGTGCAGAACAGGGACACAGGTATATAAATCTGCTGATAGTTATCGTTTTATTCCTGCTCATTTTTGCCGCTCTTTTTACTTGGTTTTTTGGCGTTGAAATAATTACTCTGCTCAGCTCTGAATCTTTTACGACCTATTGGTATCTCTTGCCGGTTTTATGTATCGGAACCGGGCTTTTTTATCTCGGGCAGTCGATGACGATGCTTGGTCTGGCGCTTAACAGGCCAAAAGTTTATCTGGCTCCGAAAATTATTTTTGGCATTTCAGCGGTTATCTTGAATTTTATTTTAATCCGTATATGGGGAATTTCGGGCATAGCCTTTTCAATGATGACTATCGGCCTTCTTTATTCGGGGGCTGTTTATTTTATCAACAGAAAACTGGCCGGGGAGGGGATAAAGGAATGAAGCAGAACAAACTTAAAATACTTCTTATAACAGCGAGGGCGGATATTGGAGGTGGTCCGGAACATGTTTATAGAATCATAGAAAATCTTCATGAAAAGATTGATTTTTTTATTGCCTGCCCCGATAACAAACCTTATAGGGAAAGATACGCGGAGTTCATTCCCGAAAAAAGATTTTTTCTTCTTCCCCACAGAAAATTTACTCCTGCCGCATTAATAAGGCTCTTTGGGTTTATTTCGGATAACAACATTGATATTATTCACTCGCATGGCAAGGGGGCGGGCATATACAGCAGACCAGCGGCGATTTTTACCCGGAGAAGATGCATACACACATTTCATGGTTTTCATGTCGGGCAATATTCCGAATTTCAGAAAAAATTATATGTAATTCTTGAACGGCTGATGGGTGTTTTCACAAGGCATATCATAGCTGTTTCGGGAAATGAAAAAAATATATTGCTCGATCACCGTATTGCCCCTCCAAAAAAAATCAGACTTATTCTGAACGGGGTGCATATTCCCGAGGAGATGATCAGCCGGGACAATTTTTCACATCCTCCTTTCAGACTTATACATATCAGCAGGTTTGATTACGCGAAAAATTCCCTTTCGGCAATAAGAATATTCAAGAGAGTTCTGGATAAGGGTGAACGGAATTTACGGCTGGTAATAGCGGGAGACGGCCCGGATAAACATGATGCCGAAAAACTTTCGCTGCGAATGGAGATAGCTCATAAAATTGATTTTTGTGGAATTGTTTATGAGTTAAAGGATTATTATCTCTCCTCTTCACTTTTTCTGATTACATCCCGGTGGGAGGCTCTGCCCCTTTCTCTTCTTGAGGCGATGAGTTACGGTTTGCCTGCTGTGGCGAGTAATGTAACAGGCAACAGGGACGCGGTAGAACATGGAAAAACCGGCATGCTCTATGACCCGCCCGATGAAGCCGGGGCTGCCGAAATGATTCTGAATATTATTGATGACAGGGAAAAATGGGAGGAAATGTCATTAAAAGCGAGAAAAAAAGCTGAAAATGAGTTTGGGGTTGATGCCATGTGCGGTGAAATTTATTCACTTTATATTGGCGATTAAAAGAGCTATCTTTATAAGATTAAATTTATACACGATTTTTGAAATAACGTATCACAGAAATATATCACAACAATAAGGAAAGCCTGATGAGAAATTATTTAATAGTTTTAATTCTACTTGTTTTTTCCACGTTGACATTCGCGGAAAACCACAAACAAATAAAAATAATTAAAGATCAGCCGGAAGCGTTAAAGCTGCTCGCCGCCAACGGAATAGCCGTTGAAGAAGCCGCGATTGAGAGAGACGGTTCGATATATCTTTTCCTGAGCGATTCCGAATATGAATTGTTGCGGCAAACCTCGCTGAAATATGAAACTCTCATTGATGATTGGAGTGAATACTACAAGTCATTGCCTGAACTAACACAAACCGAAAAAGATTATTTCAGAAGCAGGGCTAAAAACCGGGATAATATTGATGGATTCGGATATGGGTCTATGGGTGGTTATTATACTGCTGAAGAAGTTTATACTGAACTGGATAATATGAAAAATGATTTTCCTGACCTGATCACAACGAAATTTTCGATTGGCCAGACACTCGAAGGAAGGGAAATGTATGTGGTTAAAATATCCGATAACCCTGATATAGATGAAGATGAGCCTGAAGTTTTTATCAACTCTCTGATTCACGCGAGGGAGCCTGCCGCGATGATGGCTGTAATGTATTATATGTTCTGGCTGCTGGAAAACTATGGAACTGACGCCGAAGCGACTTATCTTGTTAATAACCGTGAAATATATTTTATGCCGGTTTTTAATGTGGATGGTTACGAATATAACAGACAGAACAGTCCGGGCGGCGGTGGAATGTGGAGAAAGAACCGCAGAAATAATGGCAATGGCACCTACGGAGTTGACCTCAACAGGAACTGGGGATATATGTGGGGATATGATAACAATGGCTCAAGCCCCGATCCGGGTGATGAAACCTACCGCGGAACAGCCGCTTTCAGTGAACCGGCTACAGATGTTGTAAGAATATTCTCGGAATCCAGACCATTTAAAACCGGAATTAATTTCCATACCTACAGCAACCTTTGTATTATACCATGGGGTTATATCAATGAAGAAACCCCCGACTCACTTGCATTCAGGGAGTATGCTTCTGAAATGACTCAGTTTAACGGTTATGAATGGGGCACAGCCGGAGCTATTCTTTATGAAGTTAACGGTGATTCCGATGACTGGTATTATGGTGAGCAGACTGCTAAAGAAAAAGCTCTCACAGTTACTATTGAAGTAGGAAGCGGGAGCGATGGTTTCTGGCCCTCACAGGACAGGATATTTCCCCTCGCCGAAGAAAATCTGTGGCCGCAGCAATATATTACCTGGGCTGCCGGCGAGTTTATAAAAGTTGAAAACTTATCTGTAAGCCCTGAATATTTCAGTCCGGGTGAAACTGTGACTGTTTCTCCTGTTCTGAAAAATAAGGGATTAGGCGCCGGATATAACCTGTCGGCGACAATCTCTTCATCTTCGCCCTATATCATTATTAATTCAGCCACAATCGCGCTTGATTCTATCCCGGCCAGGTCTGTAGTTGAAGACGCCGGTGAGTTTGAAATAATTGTTTCAGGCGCGGCCCCTGTTGGCGAGCCGATATATCTGGATATCGCGATATCTTCCGATGGCGACATAATGACCACACAGGAAGTTAAAATTGTCCCCGGTATCCCGACATTTATGTTTGAGGATTCCTATGATGATCCCACGGTTTTGTGGGATATTACCGCTACTCCCGCTAACCCTAAATGGGAAGCGACATCCACAACATATCATTCCGGACCAGTTTCATACGCTGATAGTAAAAATGATGAATATGCCTCAAACTGTGACGTTAAACTGACACTGAAGGACCCGGTAAACCTCGCAGGTGTAGGCTCAGCGGTTCTTACATTCTGGACTAAATATGATATTGAAGATGAGTGGGACGCCGGCCAGATTGAGATAAGCACAAATAACGGATCAACATGGACCCCGATGGAGACAAGCCTTACCGCTCCCGGAAGCGGCAATGGCGCGCAGACAAGCGGCGAGCCGGTTCTCGATGGAACTGTAAGCGAATGGACATTTCAGGAAGTTGATCTTTCAGGTTACGAAGGGGAACAGATCAAAATCCGTTTTGAATTAAAATCTGATGGCTATATTGAAGAAGATGGCTGGTATCTTGATGATATAAAAATTTATTATTACGGAGGCGGATCAATGTCTTCGGGATGCGCCGATATTTCGTGGAATGAAGGTTGGAATCTTCTTTCTGTGCCGTTTCAATCAACGAATATGTCGCTGGATAATATATTCCCCGGGCATACTTCGCAGGCTTTCTATTTTACGAACAGCTACCAGATGACTGATATGCTTGGGAATGATATGGGTTACTGGATTAAATTCGCGGCATCGGGAACGGGTGAAGTCTGTGGGCAGAAGTTAGATGATTATGTTACAGTTCAAACAGGCTGGAACATGATAGGGACCAATGACACAACAGTTCTTACTTCAAACATTTCTTCTGTTCCGGCAGGGATAATTATGTCGGAATATTTCGAGTTTGATAACGGTTATGTAATTGCCGGCGAACTTGAGCCTGGAAAAGGTTATTGGGTAAGAGCTTCGGAAAACGGCACAATCCAGATCAACAGCACTCTTAATACCTCAGCGGCAAAGGAAAATGCCGAAGAGAAGATTACTCTCCGTTTTGAAGATGCAGCTGGCAGCAGAACCGAACTTTATATGCTGAAAGAAGGTGAAAACCGAATGATGCCTCCTCTTCCTCCCGAAGGAGCTTTTGATATTCGTTTCGCTGATGGCAATTACGCCGAAACATTCCAGCCGGGCGGAAACAATATAGAAATGAGGGGAGTCAGCTATCCTGTGCAGGTTTACGCCTTTGGAGGCAGTCTGGGTATTATCAGCGGTGAAAATGAGTATCAGCTTTCAGATGGTGAAAAGATATCGATTAACAGTTCAGTATCAAATCTCACCGTAAAAGAGATAAGCATTCCCGCGGAATTTGAACTTGCCCAGAACTACCCCAACCCCTTCAACCCTGAAACAACAATTCGTTTCGGGCTTCCGGAAAGGGCGTTTGTTAACCTTACAATATATAACGCGCTTGGTGAAAGGGTCGCGACTCTGGCAAACGGGCAGATGAACGCCGGCTACCATGAGCTGAATTTCGACGCCACCCGCTTCGCCTCAGGAACATATATTTATGAACTGAGAGCAGGCGAATTCAGATCAGTTAAGAAAATGATTTTGATGAAATAGTTTTGTAGGACAGATTCATAAATCTGTCCTCTCCTTTTTGTTTTTTCCTATAGAGCCGCACTGCCGTGCGGCTCTGCAATAAAACGGGATATTGGGCTGGTTTGCTCCATCGGAATATTTGCAAAATTCAAAAGGTTTATTAAATTATAATATGAAGATTATCTTTTCCAGACACGCAAAGCGTCGAGCGAAGCTTTACAAAATACCGGAGGATTTAATCAGGGATGTAATTTCAGAAAAAAATCTTCCGGATGGAAAACATGAGCTGATCGAAAAATTAAGTGTTGTTGAATATCCTGTAAAAATTATTGTTGTAATTGAAATGGAAGTTGGAACGGTTGTAACGAATTATCCCTTAAAGAAAGGTAATGAATTATGAAAGTATATTATGATAACAAAGTTGACGCACTCTACCTGAAACTGGGAGATGAAGAACCTGACGGAGTAATTGAGATATCTGAGGGGATAAATATTGATTCAACTTCCAGCGGCAGAGTTGTGGGGATTGAGCTTTTAAATGTTTCCCAAAAAATTGATATAAATACCATTTTTAATTATTCTCTTGAGCTTGATAAAAACATTATTACGCAGAAATCCGCGTGAAACAATAAACCATTATTCAGGTCTTCAGATGCGCAATGTAATTTCAAAAGAAGGGATCGAAGCAATATTAAAAGAAATGTCCGCGATAACAGAGCTGGAAGAGTTGACTGAGAGGCTGCTTTTTGTTTCCAAAGTTGAACAGGGCATCGCTGACGCGAATCAGGGGCGTGTTTTGGAACATGATGAAGTTGAAAAGGAGCTGTTTAGTCCGTAATTAGTGAAAATCTTCGCGAAATGGCAAAACTTACCACAAACATAATCACAGACAGATTTATGAACTTATGCGCCGTTGGAGCATCCATCCTGCTGTTTATATACTAAATACGCAAAATATTATATTAATTTGCGTATTGATACGCAAAATATTATATTAATTTGCGTATCAGGAGATAGAAATGATTAAAAGAATACTCGAAGAGGAAATACTAAAATTTTTTTTCAAAGGCAAAGGTATTATGATTACCGGCCCCAGGCAAACCGGTAAAACCACACTTTTAAGACAGTTTGAGAAGAGATTCACCAGTGAATCGATTTTCCTTAATTGTGATGAAAGAGATATTCGACATTACCTTTCAGACACAACGACCACAAATCTCGCGAAGCTGATAACAAATAAAAAACTCATATTAATTGATGAGGCTCAAAGAGTTAAAAATATCGGTCTGACTATAAAATTGCTTGTTGATAATTTTCCTGAGCGACAAGTTGTAGTTTCCGGTTCTTCGGCAATTTTACTCAGGGACGAGATTAACGAACCTTTGACCGGCCGGATATTTGAATATAAGTTATATCCTCTCACCTGGAAGGAATTCCTTATGGACGCCGGTCCCGTTGACAGCGCCCGTTTGCTTGAGGATTTTTTGATCTACGGGATGTATCCGGAGGTGCTGACAACAAATCTTGATAAAAAGAAGATTCTTAAAAATATTGCCAACAGTTATTTATACAAAGATGTATTTACATTTAAGAACATAAAGAATCCAGAAATTCTTGAAAAATTGCTTCAGCTTCTCGCCTACCAGGTTGGCAGCCAGGTTTCTTATAATGAGCTGTCAAAGTCTTTGGCCATTGACAATGAAACCGTAAAGAGGTATATCGATCTGCTGGAAAAAATGATGATCATTTTTCCTCTTACACCATTCAGTAGAAATCTGCGTTCCGAGCTGACAAAAATGCGGAAAATATATTTTTATGACACCGGTATAAGAAATTCTGTTATTCTCGATTTTCGTCCCTTTGAGTTCAGGAATGATAAGGGGGCTATCTGGGAAAATTTTTTAATCAGCGAAAGGAAAAAACTGCTCGATTATCGGGATTCAGATTCAAGACAATTTTTCTGGAGAACTCAGAACCAGCTTGAAATTGATTATATAGAATTTACTTCTGAAAAAATGGAAGGTTTTGAGTTTAAATGGAATCCTGACGCGAAGAAAAAAGTTCCTTCAGCTTTTTTTAATGCCTATCCTGAATGTCCGGTAAGTTTCATTGATAAATCGAACTATCAATCATTTTTAGAATAAACACAAACTGGCAGAGCCAGAAAAAATTGAATCCGAAGAAAGAATCGTGCTCGTACTTCGTAATCAGGCAAATCCAGAGTCAAGCAATTTAAATGCCTCAGATCATACACTAAAAACTCACCCCCCGGTCCCCTCTACGCCACGGCGCGCTTAGTCTTGAAAAAAGAGGGGGTGTCTTAAAGTCCCTCTCACGCCACGGCGCACTTTCAGCTTCCCAAGAGAGGGATTTTCCCATTGGGATGCCTATGGCAAGGGTGAGTTTGTGGTATTTCTCGAAACATCAAAAAAACTTTACCATTTTGCTAAGAATTTAACTGCTAACGGAATATTCTATTAATCGATACGCAAAATCCTGCAACAATTTGCGTTTCCTGTGATCACTTGTGGATAAAAAAATGCCGGATGGGGAATCCGGCATAATATGAGGACATAACAGACTCCTTACGGAGGAGGAACTATTTATATTGGTCTTACGGTCTTTTCGATATTATCTCTGGTGAAATTAACAACCTCATAACGTGTTGTGGAGTAAACAGGGCATTGGCTCGGTGAATTTTCATCTTCATTGACATAGATGAATTCGGTCTGCAGAATAGAAGTTTCAGGTGAAACAAAATATCTTCCTGTATTTTTATATTTTCTGGTTCGTATCTTAAATATAATCCATGAGATAATTATTATTCCCCGACGGCAGAAAAGAAAACTGCCAGTGTATCGTAAACAATTTGTACATTTCCAAGTCTTCCATATTCAACTCATGTTTTTTTCTATCATGCTTTCCGTTGGCAATATAATTTCTTTACTCGAAAAAAAATGTGTTGTATATTATGCTTTACGATTTCTGTGATTATGATCACTGCATTTCGGGTAAATGAGTCATAAAGAATCAGGTGAAAAGAAATGGAACGGGGAATATCAGATGTAATTGCGTTAAGAAAGCTAATTGATAAATACCTGAAAGAAAAGGGATGGTCATTTAAAGTTGATAAGGATGGGGCATTTGTCCTGAGCCAGGGCTCAACTTATGTTATTATAGAAGCAAAAAAGTGGGGCAGAATACTGTG
The DNA here is from genome assembly GCA_963677445.2 of Melioribacteraceae bacterium. Lineage (GTDB taxonomy): Bacteria > Bacteroidota > Ignavibacteria > Ignavibacteriales > Melioribacteraceae. The sequence goes on from CAXXGF010000069.1 coordinate 15,127, forward strand.
GTTACCATTAACGCCCGGTCGCGCTTGATATTAAAAAAATTTCCCTGGAACTTACGAGAGGGCTGCTGGTTAAAAATTTTGATCTTATTCTCGGGAAGTTTTCGCTCGACCGAAACGGAAAAGCCATTTATTATGAAAACGCATTGCTTGGTAACGATCTCGATCCCGACGAACTATACAGCGCCGTTGAGTCTGCCGCTCTAATCGCAGATGAATATGATGACAGGATATCGGTGATGGCAGGTGGAAAAAGGGCTATTGACGGGTAATAAAATTAATAGGGCAAGTTTTTAATAAATTTGCAAAATAGGTAAATAATTGTTAAATTTAAGCTTCTAATCCGCCCCGTTGAGGGCGATTTTTGTATATAGTGTATTAATTTTAGAAGATGAACGTCCTGAAAGAAAAAATTATTGAACTGACTGAGCAAATTATTCCCGAACATGAATGTGTTTTAATAGATGTGGTTTTACGGGGAGACTCAAGGAACAGGATAATAGAGATTTATGTTGATAATGAAGATGGCATAACTCTCGATGATTGTTCCCTTATCAGCAGAAAAATCAATGAAGGAATAGAGCGGGATGAAGTTATAAAATCAAAATACCGCCTGGATGTTTCCTCTCCCGGCACAGAAAGACCATTAAAATACCTTCTGCAGTATAAGAAACATATTGGCCGTAAACTTGAAGTGGATTTTTTAGAGAATGATGAAAAAAAACAATGAAGTTATGGAGCTTACTGCGGTTGACGATAAATTATTTACTTTCAGAGCGGGTAAAGATGAAAGAGTTATCCCCTTTGAAAAAATAATTAAGGCGAAAGTAATAATCAGCTTTTGATTCTGGAGGCACAAATAAAATGAACGCAGAGATAGTCGAATCCTTTGCGCAGATGGTCAGGGTAAAAAGCCTTGATAAAGATGTACTAAGCGGAATTATTGAAGAAATATTCGGACTTCTGGTCAAGAAAAAATATGGCCAGGAAGCAAAATATGATGTTGTCGTCAACATGGACAAGGGAGATATTGAAATATTTCTCGAACGCACGATTGTCGAAGAAGTTGAAGATCCCATGACCGAGATAAGTATTAATGAGGTCAATGAGAAAGGTAATGAAGATGAGCTTGAGGAAGGTGATGACTACGTTGAAAAAATTGAGCTTTTATCTTTCGGACGACGACTGATCAATCTGGCCAGGCAAAGTCTGAACCAGAAAATCAGGGAGATAGAAAAGGATATAATTTATAATGAATATATTGATATGGTCGGCGAAATAGTAGTAGGCGATATATATCAGGTCAGGAAAAATGATCTTCTTGTTAACCATAATAAGAATGAACTTATGCTTCCCCGTAATGAGCAGATACCCAGGGAAAGATATCGTAAAGGGGATACTGTAAGAGCGATTGTCAAGGAAGTTAAAAAGACCCAGAATGGTCCGGTCATTATTATTTCAAGAAGTGACAATTTATTTTTGAGAAGACTCTTTGAAATTGAAATTCCCGAAATTTATGATGGTGTAATTGAAATCAAGGGAATAGCCCGCGAGCCTGGTGAAAGAGCCAAAGTCGCGGTTATTTCGCAGGATAACAGGATTGATGCCGTAGGCGCGTGTGTTGGTATGAAAGGTGTCAGGATTCACGCAATTGTAAGGGAACTCAACAACGAAAATATTGATGTAATAAACTTTTCTGAGGATCCTGTTGAATATATTCAGCGTTCTCTTGCGCCTGCCAAGCTGAAACAAATTGAGATTGATGAGCAGGAAAGGAAATGCACTGTTACTGCCGACAGCGACCAGATTTCACTTATTGTTGGTCGGAATGGCGTGAATATCAGACTCGCGATGAAACTGACCGGATATGATATTGATGTTATCCGTGAAGAGAAACCTTTTGAAGAATATGAAGATGATATAGAACTCTTCGATCTTAAAGATGAACTCGGGCCTGAACTTGTTGAGCTTCTTATAAATAACAGGTTCGATACAGCGGTTGAAGTGCTCACCGCAGGTCCGGAACAGTTGAGTCAGATAGATGGAATAGATGAAGAAAAAGCTGAAGAGATAGTTGAGATTATCAAAAATCAGTTTGAAGAAGAAGAATAAAATTTTAATAAACTGGTAGCTCGGTTATGCCGGAAAAACGTAAAAAATTAAGACTTTACAAATTTGCCTCAGAGTATAATCTTTCCACAGATATGCTTGTGGATTTCCTGAGTGAAAAAGGTCATAAGGTGAATTCTCATATGACTATTTTATCAGATGAAATGCTTGCTGATATACAGGAAAAATTTAAAAAAGATATTGAAAAAGCAGAAAAACATTACAGAAAAATATCAGAATTCCAGAAAAAACGTTCAGACCGGCTTGCAATGGAAAGTTCTAAATCGCAGGATGAAGCGGACACTGTAACAGAATCAGCTGATCCTGAACAGAATGTTGAGCCTGAAGCAGCCGCTGATTCGGAAAATGCCGCGGAAACTGAACCGGAAACAACTGAAACTGCCGAACCTGAACAGGAAGCTCCCGTGGTTGATTCTGCTGAGGAAGAAATTGAAACGGAGCCGGAAGTGATATCTGAAAAAGAAGAACCCGAACCGGAGCAGGTTGACGATATCAGTCCGGAAGCTGAGCCGGTGGAAGAGGTGACCGAAGTTGCTGGGGAACCTCAGGAAAAGATAACCGGGCCGGAAGAAATTGCCGGACAGAGCGAACCGGAAGAATCCGTTGCTGTTCCGCAGGAAACGGTTGAACGGCCTGAAGAGGAAGTAACGGAAGAACCTGTGAGCCGGGAAAAGATTCAGCCGGAAATTGAAGAAACCGTACAAACATCGGAAGAGACACCCGGGGAAGAAGCGGAAGAAAAAGCCGGGCCGGAAGATTCAGATGATGATAAAGATGATGAGCAGGAAAAAGACTCTACCTTTAAAACCCAGTCGGAAATTGAACTGGAGAAGAGAAAAAGGGGTCTTACTATTGTTGGCAAAATAGACCTTAATGAAAGAAAGCCGAAAAAGAAGAAGAGAAGACGGGACCGGAGAAAAGATGATAAGCTCAAGAAGCCGGATCAGGCCGCACAGGTTCAGGGACAGGATAAAGCTGAATCGGGCAGCGGAAAACCTGCTGTTACTGAAAAGACTGTAGCAGAAGGTAAGAAAAAACCGGCAACTCAGCAGGAGAAAAAAGATAAAACCCGGGATAACCAGGGTCAGAAAACAAAAAAATCCGATACTGCTTCTCAGACAACTGAAGATGAAGAAGGAAAGAAAAAGAAAAAAGTTCTTAAAGCGAAAAAGAAAAAGGGTAAAGCGGATGAACCTTCGGTAGATGATTCACCGAGAGCCAAGAAAAAAAGAAAAGCCAAAAAATTTGAAGTTGACAAGCGTGAAGTTGAAGCTGCCATTAAAAGAACCATGCTCAGCATGGAAGAATCCTCGGCGGCTGACAGAGCGAGAGCAAGGAAGAAAAAACAGAAAGAAAAAGCTGAGCTCCAGGAAAAACTTCAGGAAGAAATTGATAATCAGAAACAGAAAATCGAGGTTACCGAATTTATCGCGGTAAATGAACTTGCCAACCTTATGGATGTTCCGGTAGGTGATGTAATCGCGAAATGTATAGGACTCGGACTAATGGTTTCGATTAACCAGAGGCTTGATATTGAAACAATTACCCTGGTCGCGGATGAATTTGGTTTTGAAATTAAGCAGCAGACAGAATATAAAGCGGAAGCTCTTGAAGATGTTGAAGATGAAGAAGAAACACTTATGCCGAGAGACCCCGTTGTTACAATCATGGGACATGTCGACCATGGCAAGACTTCGTTGCTCGACTATATAAGAAAGGCTAATGTTGTCGCCGGTGAGTCGGGAGGTATTACCCAGCATATCGGAGCTTATCGGGTTAAGGTTGATGATGAAAGGCATGTCGCGTTTCTTGATACTCCCGGCCATGAGGCTTTTACAGCCATGCGCGCCAGGGGAGCCAAAGTAACCGATATCGTGGTTCTTATCGTCGCGGCGGATGACGCTGTTATGCCTCAGACTGTCGAGGCTATCAATCATGCCCAGGCTGCCGGGGTTCCTATTGTTATCGCGATAAATAAAGTTGATAAGCCTAATGCTAATCCTGAAAAAATAAAGCAGCAGCTTGCCGAAAGGAATATTCTTGTTGAGGATTGGGGAGGCAAATATCAGTGCGCTGAAATTTCAGCGAAAAAAGGAACGAATGTTGAAGAACTTCTGGAAAAAATTCTGCTGGAAGCCGAAATTCTTGAGCTGAAAGCAAACCCGAACAGGACTGCGCGCGGCACTGTTGTGGAATCGCAGCTTGACAAAGGGAAAGGTATAACCGCTACAATTCTGGTGCAGAAAGGTGAATTGAATATTGGTGATCCTTTTGTAGCCGGTAATTACCATGGCAGGGTAAGAGCCATGTTCGACCAGAGGAATAAAAAGGTTAAAACTGCCGGTCCTTCCACTCCGGTTCTCGTTCTCGGATTTGAAGGAGCGCCTCAGGCCGGGGATACCTTTGTTGTTGTAAATTCAGAAAGAGAAGCGCGTGAAATAGGTCTTAAGAGACAGCAGCTTAAACGTGAGCAGGATCATCGTCAGGTCCGTCACATCACCCTTGATGAAATTGCCAGTCAGATAAGTATCGGCGGAGTTAAAGAACTGCCTCTCGTTGTAAAAGGTGACGTGGACGGTTCTGTTGAGGCTCTCTCCGATTCATTAATGAAACTTTCCAACTCTGAAGTGCTGATTAAAGTTATACACCGCGGCGTCGGCGCCATTTCGGAAGGTGACGTACTGCTTGCCGCGGCCTCAAACGCCATTATTGTCGGTTTCCATGTAAGGCCGCATGTAAATGCCCGTAAACTTGCCGAAGCCGAGCATGTGGATATAAGGCTCTATAATGTGATATATGACGCGATAAACGAAGTTAAGTCAGCGCTGGAAGGAATGCTTGCTCCGGTTATATCTGAAAAAACAGTCGCGACCGTAGAGATCAGGGATACATTCAAAGTGCCCAAAATTGGCACAGTTGCCGGTTGTTATGTTCAGGATGGTAAAGTTACCAGAGCTAGCAAAGTCAGGTTGTTCCGGGAAGGTGTTGTTATCTATACAGGTGATCTTGCCTCGCTGAGAAGATTCAAGGAGGATGTTAAGGAAGTGGACGCCGGTTACGAATGCGGACTTAATATACAAAACTTCAATGACATTAAAATTGGCGATATTGTTGAGGCTTATCAGATTGTTGAAACTAAAAAGAAACTTGAAGACTGATGTCACACCGGGTTGATAAAATATCGAATCTGATCAAGGAAGAATTAAGCCTGATTTTCCTGGAGAAAGTACAGGATCCCGCGCTTGGTCTGCTGACAATTACATCTGTTAAAGTTACCAGCGACCTTCGCACCGCGAAAGTTTATATCTCGGTTTATGAAAAGGAAAAGCGGGACCTTATCCTTGAAAAGGCTAATAATATAAAAGGTTTAATTAAATCGGAACTCGCGCAGAGAATAAGGATACGTTATATACCCGAGATAAACTTTTTTATTGATGATACCCTGGATTACGTCGAAAAAATGGAAGATTTATTCAGAAAGATTAATGAAGATGATAATAAAGCAGACGGAAGCAGGGACGAAATTTGATTTTGCGGCCGGGCAGATGCTGCTTATAGATAAAGCTGCCGGAATCACTTCTTTTGGTGTTGTTTCAAGGGTGAGAAAAATCGTCAGTGTAAAGAAAGTCGGTCATTCAGGCACTCTTGATCCTGCCGCGACGGGGCTTCTGATATTATGTACCGGGAAAAAGACCAAAGAACTGCATAACCTGCAGGGATTTGATAAAACATACGAGGGAATAATCAGGCTTGGCATAAGAACCGAATCCATGGATGGCGAATCAGATATTGTTGAAGAAAAAGACACCGGGTATGTTACCAGGGAGATGATAGAACAGGCTGTGGAAAAATTCAGGGGCGAGATAGAGCAGCTTCCGCCAATGTATTCGGCTTTAAAGCATAAAGGCAAAGCCCTTTATAAATACGCCCGCAAGGGAGAGGAAGTTGAGAGAACCCCGCGTAAGGTAAATATTTTCAGCTTCGACATTCAGGATATCAGTATGCCCGATGTAAGTTTCAGAATAAGGTGTTCCAAAGGCACCTACATAAGGGTTATCGCGGATGATTTGGGAAAAGAGCTTGGCTGCGGCGCCTACCTGAAACAGTTGAGACGCACCGCTATTGGTGAATATAATGTGGATGATTCACTCACTATTGAAGAGCTTGATGAATTGGTTAACAGGAGTGAAGCAGGTAATTTAGAAAAATGAAAATTTATACTGACAATACAGAAATCGACAGCAGCCTTCCATCAGTGGTAACGATAGGCGCTTTTGACGGGATACACGCCGGTCATCAGCATCTTTTTAACATGCTTAAAAAAACATCTGAAAAACTTGGAATGAGGAATTTTCTTGTAACTTTCAGGCCGCATCCGAGAACAGTTGTTTCGAAAGGATATGAGATAAGACTGCTGACTGTGTATGAAGAAAAAATAAAAATATTTAAAGCGCTGAATCTGGATAATCTGTTTGTTATAAATTTTACCCCTGAATTTGCGTCAATTGAATATTCCCGCTTTATCATAGAGTTTATCGTCGACAAACTTAACGCGAAACATATTGTGATAGGTTACGATCATAAGTTTGGAAAAAACCGTGATGGTGATATCACAAAACTGAAGGAGCTTGGCCGGAAATATAACTTTAATATTACTTCTGTGGGCGCTGTAGAAATTGACGGAGAGGTTATCAGCAGTTCGAAAATAAGAAATCTTCTGGCTGAGGGGGAATTAAAAAAAGCGGCAAAATTCCTCGGGCGAAACTATTCAATTACCGGAAGGGTTGTGAGAGGATATGGCAGAGGAAGGACTTTGGGAATTCCAACCGCGAACCTCGTTTGTGAAGGGGAATTAAAAATGTTGCCAAAGAGCGGAGTTTATATTATTTTAAGCAGATTGCCTGAAAAGAAGTTTTTTGGTATTTTGAATATTGGTTTTCGCCCGACATTCGGCGATGAAAAGGATATATCGGTTGAAGCTCATTTTTTTAATTTCACCGGTGACCTTTACGGCGAGGAAATTGAAATTGAATTTTTGGAGAGGATAAGGGATGAAATGAAGTTTAATACAGTTGAAGAACTGAAAAACAGAATTGATTTGGACCGTAAAACGGCCGAAAAATATATAAAACAGTTAAATAATTGATCCCGGTTAATACTGGGGTTTAATCGTACAACTAATTTGGAGTAATTTGAATGAATTTATCTAAAGAAGAAAAACAGGAAATAATCTCAAAATTTGGTGAAAATGAGAATGATTCAGGCAAAACAGAGGTTCAGGTTGCCTTACTGACTGCCAGAATAAATAAACTGACATCACATTTCGGTGAACATAAAAAAGATCACGCTTCACGCCGAGGATTGATGATGATGGTTGGTAAAAGGCGCAGGCTGCTCGATTATCTCGCTGCCCGCGATATTGAAAGATACAGAAAAATAATTAAAGAATTGAAATTAAGAAAATAATAAAACGAGGATTTAATGATCACAGTTAAAGAAGTCGAAATTGGCGGCAAGACGTTAACTCTTGAAGTCGGCAAATATGCCAAACAGGCCAATGGTGCGGTAATGGTGCATTATGGTGAAACCCAGGTGCTTGTAACCGTTGTCGCAGAAGATGAGCCTAGAGAAGGAATCGATTTCTTTCCTCTGTCGGTTGAATATAAAGAAAGAGCTTTCGCGGCCGGGAAAATTCCCGGCGGTTTTTTCAAACGTGAAGGCAAACCGACTGAAAAAGAGATACTCAGCGCAAGACTGATAGATCGTCCGATCAGGCCTCTGTTCCCCAAAGAATTTAGAAATGATACACAGATTGCAGCATTTGTTTATTCTTATGATGGTGAGAATGACGCGGATGTCATTGGCGCTGTCGGAGCATCAGCCGCGCTCGCGATTTCAAATATTCCCTTTCTTGAACCTATTGGTGAAGTGAGAGTTGGAAGGATAAATGGCGAATTTATTGTCAACCCTACCTATAAACAGGTTGAAGAAGGTGATCTGGAACTTGTCATCGCCGGAACCGCCGATTCTATCATGATGGTGGAAGGTGAATCGAAGGAAGTTTCGGAAGATGATCTCCTTGCGGCCCTGAAATTTGCGCATAGCGAAATTAAAAAAATTGTTGAATTACAGAATGAACTTCGCGCCGAATGCGGAGTTGAAAAAAGAGTTGTTGAGACGGAAGAAATAGATGAACAACTCGTAAGTGATGTTAAAAAAATTGCTTACGATGAGATTTCCACAATAGTTTCGACAGTTCTTTCGAAAGATGAAAGATCTGAAAGAAATAAAGCGGTTACACAAAAATCTCTCGATGAACTTGAGGAGAAGTATCCCGAAAGTGAAGATATTATCAAAGGTGTAATCCATGATATCGAAAAAGAACTGATGCGTTCAAGAGTTCTGGCAGGCTCACCCCGTCTGGATGGTCGCTCAACGACTGAAATCCGTCCTATTTCAATAGAGCTCGGACTTCTGAAAAGAACACATGGTTCGGCGCTCTTTACCAGGGGAGAAACCCAGAGCCTTACAACTCTTACCCTCGGAACAAAAAGTGATGAACAGATTGTTGACGGTCTTCAGGAAGAATATTCCAAACGATTTCTCCTGCACTATAATTTCCCACCCTTTTCTGTCGGTGAAACCGGCCGTTACGGAGGGGCGGGCCGCAGGGAGATTGGTCATGGAAACCTTGCCGAAAGAGCCCTGAAATTTATTCTGCCGGTCGAAGAACAGTTTCCATATACTATCCGGCTGAATTCAGATATTCTTGAAAGTAATGGTTCATCCTCAATGGCTACTGTCTGCGCTGGTTCGCTCGCCTTATTTGATGGCGGTGTGCCGGTTAAAAAAGCTATCGGCGGAATCGCGATGGGACTTATCAAAGAGGGTGAAAGATATGTTATTTTAAGCGATATCCTCGGCAATGAAGATCATCTTGGTGATATGGACTTCAAGGTTGCCGGATCGAAGGAAGGAATTACCGCTATACAGATGGATATAAAAATCCAGGGTATTTCTTACGAAATCATGGAAAAGGCTCTTGCCCAGGCTAAAGAAGGCAGAATGCATATTCTTGGTAAAATGGAAGAAATTATCACAGAGCCGCGTGAGAAAATATCACAATATGCTCCCACACTTCTTTCTACAAAAATCAACACTGAAAAGATCGGCACACTTATCGGCCCCGGCGGCAAAGTTGTTCAGGGAATACAGAAAGACTTTGGTGTTGAGGTTTTCATTGAAGAGGATGGAACGGTAAATATTTCCGCTGCCAATGCGGAAAATGCTGAAAAGGCGCGTGAATATATCAAACGTCTGACCGCTGAACCGGTAGTTGGTGAAATTTATGAAGGCAAGATTATCAAGATAACCGATTTTGGCGCTTTTGTGGAGATCATACCGGGTGTTCAGGGACTGCTGCATATTTCACAGGTTGATAAAACACATATCAAGAAGATCACCGATGTGCTGCAGGAAGGAGAGATGGTAAAAGTAAAACTGATGAAAGTAGAGAATGGCAAAATGAGTCTCTCTCGTAAAGCTCTTCTCACAGATGATAAAAAGAAATAATAGTCAGGTTACGCTGATCTATTACTTAATTAAGGAAAAATAGAAGATATCCGAATGAAGCTTGGTAACGCGGACATAGGGAATAAACTGTTTGTGGCCCCGATGGCCGAGGTTACCGATGCTCCATTCAGGAAAATAACAAAAGAATATGGCGCCGGATTTGTGTTTACCCAGATGGTAAGCGCGGCCGGCATTGTCAGGGGGAATTTTGATTCTCTCAGGTTTCTTACTTTTTCGAGAGATGAGAAGCCGGTGGGAGTGCAATTGCTTGGGAAGGATCCCGATATTCTGGCCCGGGCGGTTACTGAGGTGAGAAGGAGGAAAGCGGATCTTATTGATCTTAATTGCGGGTGCCCGATGGAGAATGTTACAAGCAAAAAAATGGGCGCCTCTCTGCTCGATTACCCCGAATTATTGGGGAAACTGGTCAGAAAAATGTCCGAAGCCGCGGAAGATGTGCCTGTTTCTGTTAAGGTGCGGCTTGGGAGGGATAAAAATACAATTAATTTATTAGAAAATATTAAAGTTATTGAAGATAACGGCGCAAGCCTAATTTTTATTCATGCCAGAACAAGGTTGGGGAAATATGATGAACAACCAGACTGGGATTGGATAAAACGGGCAAAGGAAAATTCAAAAATCCCCGTTATCGGCAATGGTTCTATCTTTACTCCACAGGATGTGGTCAGAATGAAAAAATATACCGGGTGCGATTCTGTGCTTGTTGCGAGAGGGGCAATAGGCAATCCATTTTTTTTCAGGCGATATAACAGTCTGACAGAAAACGGTTTCGATCCCGGTCAGCCGGCGCCTGCCGAGGCTGCTGAAGCGCTGATTAAACATATATCCTTCCTGAGCAGAGAGTATTCTGCTTTGACTGCTTTAAATTATATGAAAAAGCAGGCTCTCTGGTATTTCCGTTTTTATAACGGAATTGCCCGGTTTTCAGAGGAAGTGATCAAATCCGCATCCAGGGAAGAGCTTGAGGATCTTATTAATATTCATGCCGGGAGATTAAATTCAGGGTTTTATCCCCCGGAGGATCCCTCTGAGACAGAAAAAAAATTCCGTGAGAAAGTTCTGTTCTGGCTGGCTGAAGGAGATTAAAAGGACTATTGCGATGAAATCACTAAAAGTTTTGGGAATTATCTATGTTACAGGAAATTATTATAAACTCATCATCCAACCAGAACCGGGTTGCCATTTTAGAGGATGGCAAACTTGTTGATTTTCTGGTTGAGCATTCTGAAAAAAGGAGGATGGTGGGTGATATTTATTATGGCAGAATAGCTCGTGTATTGCCAGGTATCAGGGCCGCGTTTGTTGATATAGGAATGAAACATGACGCTTTTCTTCATTTTTCTGATATTGGCGACAGGCTGAGTGAACTTCAGGGAATGTTCGATGATGACGCCGATGAGCAGGAAATTGAAAAACCTGATGATAAAGCCGCTCAGCAGGAAAAAATAGCCTACGAAAATCGTCAGGCGTCAAAACTTAAAAAGGGACAGGATATACTTATCCAGATTATTAAGGAACCTGTCAAGGATAAAGGTGTCAGGGTAACCTCTTCGATTTCAATTCCCGGGCGATTCTGTGTGCTGCTTCCCTTTGATAACAAAATCGGCATATCCAAAAAGATTAATGATTACAAGGAACGGAGAAGATTAAAACGTATCGCGAGAGGAATAATCCCCCAGGATTTCGGCCTTATTATCAGAACTGCCGCAAGGAACCAGAGTGAAGAACTTCTTTCGGAAGACCTGAAATATATATTAAAATTGTGGGAGGAACTTCAGGAAAATGTTAAATCGCTTAAACCTCCCGTGGCGGTTTATGAAGATATAAGCACTACGCTGAGTGTTATTCGCGATCTCCTTAGCACAAACGTTTCAAAGATATATATTGATTCCAGGAAGCTGATGAAAGAGATCAGGCATTATATTCAGGCGTTTCAGCCAAAGCTTTCTGAAAAGATCATTCATTACAGAGGTAATGAACCCATATTTGAAGCGTTCAAAATTGAGGAACAGATAAAAGAGCTGATGGGAAGGAGAGTTCCACTTCCGAGCGGCGGTCATATTGTTATTGAGCATACCGAAGCTATGACGGTTGTCGACGTAAACAGCGGGCGTTACGCGGCAAAGAAAGAACAGGAGCTTAATTCCCTTAAAACAGACCTGGAAGCTTCGCGTGAGATAGTCAGGCAGTTAAGGCTCAGGGATATAGGGGGACTGATTGTCATCGATTTTATTGATCTTGAGGATGACAGGAACCGCAAAAAAGTATATGATGAATTGCGGAAGGAATTTAAGAAGGACCGCGCTAAAGTCGCTATGCTGCCAATGACTGATTTTGGCCTCATGCAGATTACAAGACAGCGGGTAAGAGAAAATATTATTCAATCAACACACGATGTTTGTCCTTATTGCAATGGCACAGGCCTGCTTGTGAAAAAATCTAATCTTATCCACGAAATTGAAGAATGGATAAAGAAATTTTCTACACAAGGCAAAGGGAGATCGGTAAAACTTAAAGTTCATCCTTCACTCGGAATTGAGCTTCGAACCGGTTTCTGGTCGGTTATCAGAAAACTTCAGCTGAAATATTTTATCAAGATAAAACTTGAGGAATCGGACCGGATGGACCCGGCTGTTTATAATTTTGTATCTTTGAAGACTGGTGAAGATATAACAGCCGAGATCTCCTGAAAATTGTTTTATTTCATTTATCTGAAATTGCCGCAAGGTATATTTATTAATATATTTTGATATTATAAATTGATTTTTTGACGGGAACCGCGCTCATGAAATATCTTCATATTTCAAAAACAGCGGCATAATGTTGCCGGTGAAAAAGCGCGGGGGTTATTATAACCCTGTATCCCGCGGTTCAGCGGGCATTCTGAACAGATTGAATATTTCTTTCTGTACGGGTCTCGCCTGCTGTAATAGAATATTCTTATTAAAAACAGAACTGTCAGGGTATGATAAAAATTTACCGGCAGTATTCAGTTTTTAAATGACTGAAAAATTAAACGGATGATTAAAATGGAAAAGACAAAATTTTATAATATTCATGAAAAAGCCGGCGCAAAACTTATCGGCTTTGCCGGTTTTATGATGCCGGTTCAGTATTCTTCCATGATTGAAGAACATCTGACTGTAAGAAACAGCGTCGGAGTCTTTGATGTATCCCATATGGGGGAAGTTTTTGTAAGGGGAGAAAAAGCGCTTGATTTTGTTCAGCATATAACTGTCAACAATGCTTCAAAGCTGGTTCCGGGCAAGGTTCAGTATTCTGCCATGTGTTATGAAGATGGAGGAATTGTCGACGACCTACTGGTATATATGATAAAAGAAAATGAATATATGCTGGTAATCAACGCCTCAAATATTGAAAAAGATTTTGCCTGGATGGAGAAAAATAACAGTTTCGGGGTGGAACTTGTAAATGAGAGCGCCGATTATTCGCTGCTCGCGGTTCAGGGCCCGAAATCGGGGGAAGTGATTAACAAGGTCAGTTCTGTCCCCGCCGATATGGAATATTATCATTTTGCTTTCGCGCAGATTGCCGGCATTGATGTTATTCTTTCGAGAACAGGATACACGGGAGAGCTCGGATTCGAAATTTATTTTAAAGGTGATACAACCGACGCCGAAAATTTATGGAATGCCATATTTGAAGCCGGGGCCGAATTTGATATTAAACCTGCGGGTCTGGCCGCCAGGGATACTCTAAGGCTTGAAATGGGTTTCTGCCTCTATGGAAATGACATTGACAAAACAACCAATACAATAGAAGCAGGTCTTGGATGGATAACCAAATTGAAAAAAGGTGACTTTATCGGCCGTGATGTTGTTCAGCAGGTTAAAGAAAATGGCCCCGAAAGGAAACTCTGCGCGATTATTTCTGATAAGAAGGCCATTTTCCGCCAGGGATACCCGATTGTTGTCAATGGTGAAACTATTGGTAATATAACAAGCGGCACTATGAGTCCTGTTCTTGGCAAACCGATAGCTCTCGGTTACGTAAAAAAAGAACTGGCGCAGCCCGGAAATAAAATTAATGTAGTTATAAGAAACCGGGAAATTGAAGCCGAAATAACACAACTTCCATTTGTGAAAAAATAATATGAAAATTCAGGTTCTTCTTTCGCCCCTGAACGCGGACGAACTTTATTTTACCGGAAAGACCACTGTGGTAATTGATGTTTTAAGAGCAACCACTTCAATTATTTACGCGCTAAATAACGGCGCCAGGGAAATTATTCCGGTCAATACTATTGAATTTGCCATGAAAGTATCGGGCAACGCTTTCGGTGGCAGCACCTTGCTCGCTGGTGAAAGGAACGCGAAAAAAATTGATGGATTCAGCCTGGGAAATTCACCCCTTGAATTCACCGAAGAAGTTGTAAAGAATAAATCGATCATACTATATACCACCAACGGATCAAGGGCGGTTGTAAGGGCGAAATTTTCTGAAAATCTTTATATCTGCTCTTTTAATAATCTGCCGGGAATGGCTGAATTTCTCGTATCGCGCGGCAATGATGTCACTATTCTCTGTTCCGGCTGGAACGGTATGTTCTGCATGGAGGATACTGTATGCGCCGGGCGTTTGGTCTCGGAGCTTATGAAAGCCGGCCCCGATTCTGAAATAAGTGACGCCGCCCGCGCCGCGCTCATACTCAACGAACCATTTTCGGAAAATTATCTTAATATGCTTACTGATACCGAACATGGAAAACTGCTCAAATCAAAAGGATTTGAGGATGATCTTGAGGCTGCCTGCCGCTTTGGCTCAACTGATATAATACCTGTTTATTCAGGCGGCACAATAAAAGCATATAGCGGGTAGAAAAGACTGATGGCTGTAAAAAAGAAAAATAATAAGGTTACCAAAGTTACATCTGAAAAGAAAAAAAAAATTGCCGGACTTCTGCTGGCAGTTTTTTCCATTTTGCTCGCTCTGAGTATTATCTCTTATTCAAGATATGATGAAGCCAACCTGACCTACAGTTTTTCTGATATCATCAAAGTATTCTCAACCGATCCCGATTATGTGTCGAGAGCTGTGGATACAAACAACTGGATGGGACTTATCGGGGCTTATCTCTCCTCCTTTTTGATCGGTTCAACTCTCGGATATTTTTCTCTCGCTTTTCCGGCAATTATTTTTATCTGGGGTTTTGCCATTGTCAGCAGCCGGCTTGAAAATGAAAGAGCCCTCTTTCTGACAAAGATCATATTCTTTTCATCACTTCTGGCCGCTTCATTTACCGGATTGATAAGGACTGAAACAGGTTTTCTCCTTCCGTTTTTCGAACTTTCAGGCAAGGTTGGCGCCTTCTTCGGTTCGGTTGTCGGTAAACTGATAGGACTCGCGGGAGGTATATTATTTTTCCTCACGGTTATATTCATAATGTTATTTATTTTCCTCGATCTTAACCTGCACAAAATAGCTGAATACTTCAGGAACCAGCTCTCCGACGCTTTTGCCGATGATCAGAAAGCTGATTCCAAACAGGAGAAAAAGAAAAAAATTATTTTGAAGAAGGGGGAAGATAAGGACACCGGCGAAGAAGAGATGATATCAGATGTGCCGGGGCTTATTGAAGAAGATACAAAGGAAACCGCCGACTTGTCAGAGCAGGAGGAAGCTGATGAAACAAAAATCACAATTATCAAAAATGAAATTGATGACAACATAATTGAGGCGGAACTCGCGGCGGCTGAAGAGGATAAAAGCGGCGGTGATGAGATTCAGGACGATGATGATTATATTGCCGAAATAAATCCTGAAGAGGAAGCGAAGCTGCCTGAACAGTGGGAAGAGAATATAAAATATAAAGCTCCAGGAATTGATCTTCTGGAGAACCAGACAGAAAAGGAATTTATTATTTCGGAAGAGGAGCTGAAAAAAAATGCCGAGCTGCTTCAGCAGAAGCTTGCTCTGTTCGATATAAAAGTTGAGGATATAAGTGTTACACCGGGGCCTGTTGTCGCGCTTTATGAGTTAGTTCCTGCGCCCGGAGTTAAGATTAGCCGGATTGTGAGTCTGGAAAATGACATTGCCCTCGCGCTCGCCGCGCGGGGTATAAGAATCATTGCTCCTATCCCCGGAAAAAGCGCCATAGGAGTTGAGATACCCAACGCGAAAGCTTCTCTTGTAAGCGCCCGGTCAGTAATCAGCCGCCTGAAGGAGAGCAAGGCGGTCCTGCCTCTCGCGCTTGGTAAAACTATCTCGGGCGATGTTTATATCGCGGACCTCGCCGATATGCCTCATCTGCTTATTGCCGGTTCAACTGGTTCGGGCAAGAGTGTCGGTATTAATATGCTTATCAACAGCCTGATTTATTCCAGGCATCCATCCGAAATAAAATTTGTTATCGTCGATCCTAAAAAGATTGAACTTTCATTTTACAAAAAACTTTCGATGCATTTTCTCGCTGTCTCTCCCGATATTGATGAAGAGATTATAACAACACCCCAGAACGCTCTTCTCGTTCTTAATTCGGTAATTTATGAGATGGAAAAAAGATATACCAAGCTGGCGAAAGTCGGGGTAAGAAATATCGTCGATTATAATAAAAAGGTCTGTAATCCCAAGACAAAACCGAAGGATACGGACAATATGAAACACTTCAAATTACCCTACATTGTTGTGGTTATTGATGAGCTTGCCGATCTTATGATGACATCGGGGAAGGAGGTTGAAGAACCGATAGCCCGCCTCGCGCAGCTTGCCCGCGCTGTCGGCATTCACCTTATTGTTGCAACTCAAAGGCCTTCGGTAAATGTTATCACAGGAACTATAAAGGCTAATTTCAGCGCGAGGATCGCTTACCAGGTGGCGACAAAAATCGATTCAAGAACAATTCTTGATATGAATGGAGCGGAAAGGCTGCTCGGAAAAGGTGATATGTTGTTTATGCCCGGAGGTTTGCCAAAGCCTGTAAGGATACAGAACGCGTTTATCTCAACCGAAGAGGTTGAAAAAATAACAAATTTCATTTATATCCAGGATGGTTTTTCAAAACGTTATTACCTGCCTTCAATGTTTGAACAGCAGAAGGATACGGGAGGCAGCATGCTTGCCGATCTGGACCCCATGTTTGAAGAGGCTGCGCGGGTGATTGTACGTCATCAGCAGGGATCGGTTTCCTTATTGCAGCGACGGCTGAAGCTCGGTTATTCGAGAGCCGCGAGAGTTGTCGATCAGCTTGAGCAGGCGGGTATTGTAGGTCCTTCGGTAGGCAGCAAGGCAAGGGATGTTTTAATTGACAATGATGATCAGCTCGACGCGTTATTGAGGTCTTTATGATTAACTTTTTAATAATTCTGTTATCGTCTCTTTTTTTTGTTTCTCCCGGGGAAAATGATGTGTTAACCAGACTTCAGGCGGAATACAATTCGATAACTGATTTTACAGCGGTATTTTCACAGTCAGCGGAATCGGCCGCGGGAAAAACCATATCTCTTCTGAAAGGAGATTTTTATTATAAAAAGGAAAATAAATTCAGAATAGAAACCCCCGGTCAGCTGATAATTTCAAATGGGGAAACTGTCTGGAATTATAATGAAAAGCTAAACCGCGCCATAATAAATAATATGGATGAAATGAATTTTCCCCTTATTGACGACATCCTTTTCGAATTGCCGGAAAAAGGGAGGGTCGAAGAAAAAAAAATTAAAAACGGGTGGCAGGTAAAAATTATTCCTGATGACAATTCTTCGTTCCGGAGTGTTTCTGTGAATGTGGATAAGAACTTTCAGATCACTGATATCGGGCTGGAAGGTTTTGATGATACAATCTACAGGTTTTCACTTTCGGAGCAAAAATATAATACCGGTCTTAAAGATGACCTTTTTAATTTTTCACCAGCCGAAGGAATTGAAATAATTGACTTCAGATAAGAACAAATCTTTATTAAAACGTATTTCGGGGATTGTATTTCCCCTGGCGCTGACTTCAGTTTTTTTGTGGTTCGCTTTCCGTTCAATCGATTTTGACATCATGTTTGAACATTTGTCGAATATTTCGGTATTCTGGGCAATAGTTTTTATTCTTGTCTTTTTGATGTCCCATTACGCGAGGGCGTTGCGCTGGAAAATAATGATATCCTCAGTTAAACCTGACGCCTCTTCAATGGTTCTGTGGGGCGCGTTAATGATTGGTTATGGCGTCAACTGTGTTGTACCAAGACTTGGTGAATTATACAGGGCTCTTTTCCTCGGTAAATGGGAAGGATTGTCCCGCACCTCCATGCTGGGAACAATAATTGTTGAAAGGGTAATTGATGTTGCCGCTTTGATTATTTCTGTCCTTATAAGTGTCTGGATATACAGCGGCAACCTGTATGATGATGTTCTCTGGCTCAGGTCATCTATGTATATTGTCCTTTTTGCGGTTGTTTTTATGCTGCTTTTCTTTATTCTTTTAATCCGATATGGTGAAAAATTTTATGGAGTTATTGTTAACTTCGTTTCCCGGTTTTCAGCGCGACTGGCTGAAAAACTTGGTTATATTTTTAAGATGCTTTTACAGGGATTCAGCAGTCTGAGGGGGACAAAAAATTACATCTACACAATATTCCTCAGCGCGCTGATAATGTTTTTTTACGGGCTGAATTCCTATATCGGATTTTATATGATGTCGATGGATGAGATCATGCCTGTGACATTCGGGATGGGCTGGATACTCATGACTATGGGGGCTTTTGGTGTGGTTTTACCTACTCCCGGAGGAATGGGGTCATATCACGCGATTATAATTCTTGTTCTTGTAAACCTCTTTGGGTTTGCTCAGGAAATAAGCGGAGCTTACGCGCTGACTACTCATCTTATCTCTTATATTATGTTTCTCGGAGCGATGTTCATTTCATTTTATCTTGGAAATATCCGCCAGAAACGGATTGGCAAAAAGAGTGAAAATTTTCTTTCGGTATTTAAAATTAATCCGGACCAGTGATGAAAAAAATATTTTATTCTGTTGTATTGATTCTTATAGCTTCCGTGAAAATATTTCCGCAGATCGATGTCTCTGCGGGAATGGGGCTTTCTTTTTTCAGCAGTCCCTCTTTTACTGATTATATAAATGTTTTTTTTGCCGCTCCGGGTGAAGACCTGCAGACATTCAACTCATCTGTTGAATTTTTTATTGAGGGTGACTATGATATCTCGGAAAAATACCAGGTGGGATTTGAATATGCCTGGCAGAAATATTCTTACAATGCCACAACCTCAAAATCGGGATATTATGACCTTTCACTTGGCCATCATAAACCCTCGGTAATGTTTTATTATATTATGAGGGGAACAGGCTACAAACTCAAATTTGGAGGGGGAGCCGGTCCCAGATTCCTGCTTTTTGATGAACAGAAAGCGAACTCTCCTGAACCGGAGGATTATTCTGCCATTGGTCTCGGGCTTGTTCTAAGAGCCCAGGGAAACACGATGCTTGGTGACAATTTTTACGCTAATATCGGCGCTGATATTCGTTATGATATGCCCGGTGAACCAGATTCGGATGGTAAAAAGATGTTTAATTCAACTCTTGATGAGAATGTTAACTTTAACTCTGTTTCGCTGGGTATAAGACTCGGAATTTCTTATTTCTTCTAAAGGTTAAAAGTGAATATAATTGAATCAATTTTGCTTGGTATTATCCAGGGATTAACAGAATTTCTTCCGATAAGCAGCACGGGACATCTTACGGTCGCGGGAAAACTGCTTGATCTTGTTTCTCCTGCTCATCCGGAAAGGTGGACCGCGTTTATCGCTGTTGTTCAGCTTGGAACTCTCGCTGCCGTGGTGGTTTATTTCAGGAAGGACCTGTGGGGTATTTTTACAGAGTTTCTGCGTGATAATATTTTAAGCCCGAAAAAAATATCCGCCCAGTCTTCCAATTCTTATCTTGGCTGGCTGATTATTCTCGGTTCTGTCCCGGTGGTGATAATAGGGCTCGGGTTTAAGGACTTTATCGAAGGGGCTCTCACAAAAAATTTATATATTATTTCGGGCAGCCTGATCGCCCTGGGGCTTATTCTCGCGATTGCCGAAAAGGTTGGCAAATTTGAAAGAGACCTTGATAAAATAACATGGAAAGACGCTTTGCTGATCGGTATCGCGCAGTCCTTCGCGCTAATACCCGGGTCATCGAGATCGGGAACTACCATCACTATGGGTCTTTTCCTGGGGCTGAAACGTGAAACAGCGGCCAGGTTTTCATTTCTGCTCAGTGTTCCCGCGGTGCTCGGCAGCGGTCTTCTTGAATTTTACAGCTCCCTGGAATATATCGATACATCCAGAATAATTACACTTACTTTCGCGACAATATTTTCTTTTATAAGCGGATATCTGACCATAGCGTTTTTACTCAATTATCTTAAAAAGAACTCCACATTTGTTTTTGTCTGGTACCGAATTGCCATTGGTCTTACAATAACAGGTTTAATTTTTATGAATATTATTTCTCCTTAAAAGAAAGGACAGGTTATGTACAAATTAGCAATGTCATTATTAATTATTTTTGCCGTTGCCTGCGGCGAATCAGAAAAAGGAAATGGAAAAATGGAAAAATTGATTGCCACAATGGAAACCAATTATGGAACAATAAAAATCGAACTCTTTAAGGATAAGGCTCCTAAAACGGTTGAAAACTTCAAAGGGCTTGCCGAAAAAGGATATTATGAAGGTGTGATATTTCACAGGGTAATTGACGGGTTTATGATTCAGGGCGGCGACCCGACCGGAACAGGACGCGGTGGTGAAAGCCTTTGGGGCGGTAAGTTTAAAGATGAATTTCATCCCCAGGCTCTCCACAATAAACCGGGTATTCTTTCCATGGCTAACGCCGGACCAAATACAAACGGAAGCCAGTTTTTTATAACTCTTGTGCCTACTCCTCATCTCGACGGGCGTCATTCGGTATTCGGTCAGGTGGTTGAAGGTATGGATGTTGTCCGAAAAATAGGCAAAGCGCAAACCAACAAATTTGACAGACCTCTTGAAGATATTGTCATTAAAAAAATAACTGTCGGGATGGAAGCGATATAAGCCTGATTTAATTTTTAGCGGGCGGGAATATTTACCCGTCCGTTTGTTTTCTTACCTGTGATAAGAGGGAGACTTTATGATACTTCCTCTTTTTCAAGGGAGGGGACCGGGGGTTAGTTTTTAGCGCATAATCCGGAGCATCTAAAAAGTTCGACTTCGGCCCGGCCCGATTCAGATTAAAATTACGAATAAGATTAAGATTATTCATGGCGAAAGGTAAAATAAATACTCTGAAGATATGGGACCTGCCAAAAATCCTGGAGGCGGAAGAAATAAAACCTGTCTATTTTTTCGCGGGTGAAGATTCATGGGAAATTGATAATGCATGCAGGATGACGGAAAAAAAGATAAAACCCCTGGTTGAATCTGATTTTGATACAGAAGTGGTAAATGCCGAAAAAAAACAGTCGCTCGGGCAAATTCTCGACCTCGCGCTCGCATTTCCTTTCGGGTCAGGTAAAAAACTTATAACAGTGAAAAATTTTGAGCGGCTTGGAGATAAGAACCTTCTTGGTAATTATCTGAAATCGCCGGCAGAATTTTCTGTGTTAATTTGTCTGAACTACGGAAAGATAAACGATCCCTCCAAAGAACCTTATTCCGGCCTCGTTGAAAAAAAATGTTATTTTGAATCGCCAAAGCTGAATTCATCCAATCTTGTTCCCTGGCTTAGTTCATATGCCCGAAATATGGGGCTCGAACTCAGCGCGGATAATGCCCGCTATTTTGCCGAAATTACCGGTGAAAGCAAAGCGGAACTTGAAATGCAGATCCTCAAGATAGCCGAGTACCTGGAAGGGGGCAGGGAAATAACATTCGAAAGTATTAAACAGATGGCATCGGCTTCCCGCAACTTTTCCATTTTTGATTTGCTCGACACCATGGGGAAAGGGAACAGGAACGGCGCTCTCGAAATTGTTTATAACCTGCTTGAAAACGATTATGATATTGTCAGGGTAAATTCAATGCTTTCAAAATATATTATAACTCTTGCCAGGGCAATGGAGCTGAACAAAAAAAGAATACCTGAAAAAGAGGCCGCCCGCGAAGCGGGAGTTTCTCCATATTACTATAAAAATTGTCTGAAAGCCCGATTCCTTCTAAATGAAAAAAGACTCTGGCAGGCGGGCGCTGCTCTGCTTGAAGCTGACCGAACTAAAAAAACCTCCGCGGTTGATGAAAAAACCATCGCGGCAAATATGATCGCTGCCATAATGAAATAATTAACATTTTTTTACACAAAAAATGGCAAAGATATTTAAATTGCCGGAAACATTATTTTTAATTAAAGAGTATAATTGTTGTGCACAAACGGTTCTCTGACTTAAAAGATGAAGAGTTAATCAAAGAGTTCCAGGATAACAATACGATTGAAGCTTATGAGGCTTTGGTTAAACGTTATAAAGACCCTTTGATGAACTTTGTTTACAGATTTATCGGTGATAAGGATGTTTGCACTGATATTGTTCAGGATACGATGATTAAATTTTACCTGAACAAAGATTCGTATAAATCATTCGCGAAATTTTCCACCTGGATTTATACTATTGCCGGTAATCTGGCAAAAAATGAATTAAAAAGGAGAAAACGAAGAACTATTATTTCTCTTCATCAGGATGATGAGGAAAAAGCTGTTCAGATTGAGGATACCTCTTTCGTAGCGCCGGACAGATCGGCGGATAACAGCATTAAAAGTTCTTTTGTGCAAAAAGCTCTTTTAAAAGTAAAGGATGTTTACAGAGAAGTTGTAATACTCCGGGATATCCAGGGACTTTCCTACGAGGAAATTGCCGAGATAACCGGTTTGTCTATCGGAACTGTAAAATCAAGAATAAATCGCGGAAGAACGCAGCTTCAGAAGTTATTAAATAATATATATCGTGAGTAGCGCTTATGGATAATAAATTATACAATGATAAAGAGGAATTTGAAGACCTCCGGAAAATCCTCTCCGGCATGCCTGAGATCGGAACACCCGACAATTTTGAATTCAATCTTATGGTCAGGATACGCAACAAAAATTTTGAAACCGGTTCCGATAAAAGAATTGGTTTTGCGTTGCCTCCCTTTCTGATCCCCGCGGCGGCGCTGACACTTTCGGTTTTTCTTGTTGTATTACTTGTTAATCCTTTCAGTGGATCTGCTGAAGAAAATCTGCTTATGACAGAACCACAGCTCAGAGATGGTTACGCGGCCGAATCTTCCTCCGGCTCTTACCAGGCTGATAAATCTTTCAGAAGCAGCATGATGAGTGAAAGAAGCCCAGCGCGCCAGGCCTCACAGGTTTACGTCAGAGGCAATTCTTATGATTCAAGAATTGTTGTGCACCCCAATGATGTGGTTACCACAGAAAAAAGGGAGCTCCCTTTCAATGATTCAAAAGCTGTGGCGCTCGACAGTTTTGTTAAGGGCGCGCCTAAAAAATCACGCGACAGGGGACAGGGTATGCTTACCGGTTACAGCAGTGGAAGAGACAACACGGAATATTTTGAGTTTAGCGGCTTTTTCTTCAGCTCCGACGAACAGGCTATTCAGGATCTTCGCGCAAGGATGGACTCTATTAAAAAGTTTTTGATGAATTCGCCCAGATAATTGTTTTTCTATGAAAAATATCTTAAATTTATGGGCTAAAATTAATAAGGATTGATGACAATGAAAAAAGGTATTCATCCCTCGTATAAAAGATGCGAAGTAAGCTGTGTTTGCGGCAATACATTTGTTACCCGTTCAACTGTGAGCCAGATTAAACTTGAAATTTGTTCGGAATGTCATCCGTTCTTCACTGGTAAACAGAAGATGGTCGACTCAACCGGTCGTGTTGAAAGATTCAACAAAAAATACGGTATCAAAAAATAATAAAGTTTCAGGACCGTTCATTTTGGAGCGGTCCATTGCTTTTTTTTCCTCCCTTTGTTTCCTTCAAGCCCCTCTAAAGGGATATGACCTCCCTTAAAATATTCCCCCTCTTCAAAATATTGCTTATGTGGTTTGTATTTGAACCATTTTCCCCTTTTGCCTCTATTGGGATTGATAAAAATCAGAGTATGAGTAAAAGTATGTTAACTGATTGTGCGCGCGGGCAGTATTCATTTTGTGCGTAGGGGTGAAAAACGCCACCACTCACCAAAACACAAAATCCCGTAAAAAGCTTAAAATAAAACCATTATCTTTATTTTTTAACCTTAGTAGCAATGGCAAATCCCAAAAAATTTCAACCTTATTGCCTTTTTTACCGGGAATTATTTCCCGCGGATTTCGCTGATTTTCGTTGAAAAAACGGGATTATCAGGATTGGAATAATGGCCATGCGTTTTAAGACAATAATAAAACTGAGTCATCATTTAATTATCAATTAACAATAAACAGGCTTTCCATTCTGGTTTGCCAGTTTATGATTACGATTATTCCGTTAGCAATTAATATCTATGCAAAATGGTAAGAAATTTATCAACGAATAGAAAGTATTATTGTCATGTAGAAGGTTTGTGTTTACTCAAGGTGTGTCCTCTCCCGCCCTCCGGCAAAAGACGACCGGAGGCCACCCCCTGCAAAGGTGATGGCGCTAAGAAAGAGCAAAAATATAATAGTTTTAGTGTTTTCCAGACATTCCGACCCCACCCTTGCCAAAGGCATCCCTCTGGGAAAATCCCTCCCCTTAGTAAGGGGAAGGACTTTTAAAGCCCCTCTCCTTGATAAGGCTTTAAAAGTGCGCCGTGGCGTAAGATGGGTTGGGGTGAGGTTGTAATGAACTTAATAACAATAGGTTAGCCAATTAATACTACATTCTATTTAATTGATATTTGAAAAATATTTCACAGAATATATTGATATGCGTGAATAATTATGATCGCTCAATATTCTTCTCGTTTCTCTAACTTAGCGCCATTGCCTCCAAAGGGGGATATTACGTCTTTTATCCCCCTTTGGAGGGGGTGGATTCAAAGTGTTTTTCTTTGAAGACGGGGGAGGACTTACTCCAAGTAACTTGATAACTTTGTTTATTCCGGCTTGTCAGTTTATGATTTCGATTATGATTGTGGAAGACGGATAACTGTTTTTTTTGTATTTTTATATTTCCGATAATTCTGTTTCTAACCGAATTACCGGGAATGAAATTCTCGCGGCAAAAAAAATGTTGAGTAATCAACATTGCCAATAAAAAAATGACAGGACATGGATAACAGTTTACAATACAAAGAAACAGCGTTATATGAAGGTCCGAGAGGACTTGCGATAAAAATATTGAACCGGATAGACAGAACAGATGCTTATCTCGATAAGATGCTTGAAATTGAAATAAAAAACTCAGAGCTTGATGGAAATGACAAAGCTCTGCTTTTTGAAATAGTTCACGGTGTAATCAGGTGGCTTGGAAGAATTGACTGGATTCTTACCGGTTTTTATAAAGGACAGTTTTCGAAGTGCATCCCAAATGTGAAAAATGCGATGCGTGTGGCGTTATACCAGATTCTTTTTCTCGATAAGGTGCCCGATTACGCGGCGGTTAATGAAGCTGTTGATTTTGTAAAAAGATTGCAGGGTGAAAAACCTGCCGGGCTTACCAACGCCGTTCTTCGCAACATAATCAGGAGTAAAAAAGGTATAAGATATCTTGACCCCGATGAGGACCTTCCCGGTTATCTGAGCGCCTATTACAGCCATCCTTCATGGCTGGTTAAAAGATGGCTTAAAAGATTTGATCGTGAATTTACCGAAGAGCTGATGATTGCCAATAACAGCAAACCCACTCTGCATTTGAGAGTAAACAATATTAAAACCAATAAATCGGAGTTGAAGGGATTGCTTAAATCTGTTAACCTTCGTTATAGTGAAGGGGGCTTTCTCAGGAATTTTATCCGGCTGAATAATCTCTCCAATATTACCGACTGGGAATATTTTACAAAAGGATATTTCAGTGTTCAGGATGAAAGCACCGGTTTTCCCTGCATGCTTCTTGATGTAAAACCGGGACACAGGGTATTGGATATGTGCGCGGCGCCCGGGGGGAAAACGGCAATGCTTGCCGATTTAATGAAGAATGAAGGTGAGATCATCGCCCTCGACAGGTATGAAAGCCGCCTGAAAATATTAGGAGTTAATCTTGAGCGCTACGGTGTGACAAATGTGAAAATGGAAAATATTGACGCTTTGGAATATGATGGAGGTCCTTTCGACCGAATACTTATTGACGCGCCATGTTCCGGACTGGGAACAATTAGGAAAAAGCCGGATATAAAATGGAAGCGGGAGCCTTTAGACCTGCGAAAACTAAGTGAAATACAGTCGGATCTGCTAAAAAAAGGAGCTTCGCTGCTTGCCGAAGGGGGGTATCTTGTTTACAGCACCTGCACCATTGAGCCGGATGAAAATTTTGATATTGTCAGGAAATTTCTTGAAAAGAATCCTGATTATAAATTGATAAACGCGGGTGAAATCATCGATGAAAAAGTAATTGATGAGAACGGATGTGTACAGACATTTCCAAATGTGCACCAGATGGATGGTTCCTTCGCGGCAAAAATTCAAAAAGTTAAATAAACCCACAGGTTGTTATGAATGGAGAAACATTAAAAAAGTTTGCCGAAGATCTGAAAAAAAAGAGAGAAGAAAAGAGTATTTCTCTCCAGCAGATATCTGCCAGAACAAGGATAGATATTAAATTTCTCGAAGCTATAGAGACCGGTAATTTTTCCATTCAGCCGGAAGTATACATGAGAGCTTTTCTCAGGGAATATGCCGCTGCCATTGATATGAAGCAGGAAACAATTATGAAGCGGTATGATAACGCCAAATCGGGAATAACCGGACCTGATGAAGTTTCCGATGAAGAATTCCCGGAGAGTGAAGATGAACAAAATGAAACAAAACGTGAATTTTCAACCCACTCCGTTTCCATGCCCGATATGTCATCAGGTTCATCCAAAACCGGAAAATCTGTTAATCCCCTCCTTATTATTATTCCCTCACTGATTGCTCTCGCTGTAATTATCTATTTCCTCTTTTTTTATGGTTCATCCGGTCAGATCGTTTACATCGATACACCTGAAACCGCTCAGACTGAGGAAAAACCAAAGTTCGAGATAAAAGAGACCAAAAAAGCAGAACCTCTCGCGGCAGTAAGCGACAGCCTCAAGATAAGCGCCGCCGCTACCGATACAGTCTGGATAAGGGTCATACTTGATGAAGTTAAGATTGATGAATATACACTTTATCCGGGAAGGAGAAAAAATTTCACGGTAAAAAATCAGTTAAAAGCTGTAGTCGGAAATGCCGGGGGAATAAAATTTTACCTGAACGGAAAAGAACTGGAGGCAGTCGGCCGCCCCGGAGAGGTTAAAAACTGTCTGATAACAAAAGATGGCCTTGTTTCCGAGAGAAAAAACATCAGGAAAACCGGGGAAGATGGAAACTGAAAAAAAAATTGAACGGCTAAGAGAAGAAATAAACAGGCATAATTATAATTATTATGTGCTCGCCGAACCTGAGATAACCGATGAAGAGTATGATCTTCTTCTGAAAGAGCTGGAGGAGCTCGAAAAAAATAATCCCCGGCTGATAACACCCGATTCTCCGACACAAAGGGTTGGCTCCGATCTGACAAAAAAATTCAATTCCCGGACTCACCGGGTTCCGATGCTAAGTTTGTCCAACACATATAATGAGGAGGAACTCTATGATTTTGACAGAAGAATCAGGGATTCCCTTCCTTCGGGAGAGGTTATCGAGTATGTGGCGGAACTTAAAATAGACGGGGCTTCGGTCAGTCTTACCTACAGGGATGGATATCTTATAGCCGCCGCGACCAGGGGGGACGGGTCAACCGGAGAGGAAATTACCCCGAATGTCAGGACCATAAAAAGTGTTCCCCTGAAACTGAGAAAAAAGGAGATCGAAGGATATTTGCTGGATGATATAGAGGTCAGGGGGGAAGTATTTATGGAGAAAAAAGCATTCCTGAGGCTGAATGAGGAACGTGAAAAGCGTGGTGAAAAAGTATTCGCCAATCCCCGGAATTCCACCGCGGGCACATTAAAGCTGCAAGACCCCTCAATAGTAGCATCCCGCCCGCTCGACATATTTGTCTATTATCTTATTCCTGCCGAAGGGGAATTTATTTCACAATTTGAAAATCTGCGGATACTGAAAGAGGCGGGTTTCAAAGTGAATCCATGGTCGAAATTATTCCACAGCATTGAGGAGGTAATTACTTTCTGCCGGGAGACGGAGTCAAAAAGGGATGAAATACCTTATGATATAGACGGTGTGGTTATAAAAGTTAACTCGGTTAAACAGCAGAGTATTCTTGGCAATATAGCGAGATCGCCGAGATGGGCAACCTCATTTAAATTCAGCGCCCGGAAAGCGGAAACTACAATTAATGATATAATCTGGCAGGTGGGCAGGACCGGCGCGGTTACTCCTGTGGCAGTTCTTCAGCCTGTGAGTTTGTCCGGTTCGGTTATCAGCAGAGCGACACTGCATAATATGGATGAAATTGTAAGAAAGGATATCCGAATTGGGGACCGGGTCGTAATTGAAAAAGGGGGTGATGTCATTCCCAAGGTTACGGAAGTCGTTGATTCGGGGAGAATTGACCGGGGACTGGTTACAAAACCGCCTGAAAAATGTCCTGTCTGTTCATCCGTTCTCGTCAGTCCCGAAGAGGAAGTCGGGATATTTTGCGAAAACCATCTTTGTCCCGCTCGTCTGAAGGGAGCCCTGAGCCATTTCGCTTCACGAAACGCTATGGATATTGAAGGACTTGGCGAGGCGATTATCGACCTGCTTGTCGACAGGGGATATATAAAATCTTTCCCCGATATATATCATCTTTACAGCAAAAAGGAAGAGCTGGAAAGAATAGAAAGATTTGGTGAAAAAAGCATTGGAAACTTGTTAGTTGCGATAGAAAATAGTAAGTTAAAACCTTACGAAAAGGTTTTGTTTGCCCTTGGAATCCGTTTTGTCGGGGAAGGGGTCGCGACTTTGCTTGCGGAAAACTTTCCTTCAATAGACGGACTGGCGGATGCTTTGGCCGAAGAGATTGAATCGGTTTATGGCATTGGCCCCCGAATCAGCGAATCAGTCACCGAATTTTTCCGAATAGGAAAAAACAGGGAAATGATCGGGGAGCTTAAAAAAGCCGGGTTGTCATTCGAGGCGGAACAAAAAGCGGATAAAACAGATTCGTTAAAAGGAAAAGTGTTCGTTCTTACCGGAACTCTTTTACAAATGACCCGCGGTGAGGCAAAAGACAAAATTCTGCTCGCGGGAGGCAAGGCAAGTTCATCTGTCAGCCGCAATACCGATTTTGTTGTGGCAGGTGAAAAAGCCGGTTCCAAACTTAAAAAAGCCAATGAACTTGGCATAAAGGTTATTTCGGAAGATGAGTTTCTGAATATTATCAATGGATGAAAATGTTCAGCGCGACGTTAGAAAAAGTATCTCTCTTTTTGCTGAAGAGAAAAACCAGACGATATGCCGGTGAACCGAGAAATTTTAACACACTTTTTTCCGGCACGGTAGATTACCTTGTTATCCTTCCTGAGGATGAAAGTGAATTCAGGCAAACTTTCTCTGTTTTGAAGGAATTGAAAAAGGAGAATAAGAGTATTACACTTTTTCTTCTTGATTATTATATCAACCTTCTTCCTTCAGGTGAAAAATACCGCATCCTGCAATATTCAAAAGAGGATGTGAATCGTTTAAAAATTCCGATCAGGCAGCTTCAGACCAGGCTGGCTGATATGAGTTATGATCTTGTAATAGACCTGAATACTTCGGGCGCTCTTTTTCCTGTGGCTGTCGCCAATTATGTTCAGGCAAAATTCCGCGCCGGATTTCAGAAGAGCGGTTATGATATGTTTTACAATTTTCAGGTGAGTTCAGTCGAAGGAAATCCTGAAAAATCTTACAGAAAATTGTTAAATTCGCTAAAGATGTTTTGAAATATCATTTTATTATGTTATAATTAAAGCAAATGTTATTATTTTTCATTTTTTCAAGTCTGCTGAGATATGAGCGAAAATTTTAATTATGAATTGAAAAGAAATGGTGACGTAGCTGTCTTCAAACTTAATGAAAAGAGGTTTGACGCGCCGATAGCAGGGCTTGTTAAAGGTGAGTTTACCATTTTATTGCATACAGAGGATGTAACCAGGCTTATACTTGACCTGTCGGAAGTGGAATATTGCGACAGTTCGGGATTAAGCGCTATTTTACTTGCGTACCGTATATTACAATCGAACGAAGGGCAGATAAGAATTGCCGGACCGACGAAGAATGTCCGCACACTTATCGAAATTTCACAGCTTAACAGAATTTTACCTATAACTGACACAGTTGAGCAGGCTGAAGCCGAACTGGCAAATTTATAAGGATTTATCTTGGACAGAACTGTTGACTACATCATTATTGCGGCATATCTGATAGGTATCGCTGTTTTTGGAGCTTTTTCAGGCGGCAAACAAAAATCGATTAAAGATTATTTTTTAGGATCAAAGAACGTTCCCTGGTGGGCTGTCTGCTTTTCCATCGTAGCGGCCGAAACCAGCACTCTTACTTTTATTTCAATTCCGGGACTCGCTTATTTAACAAATCTGAATTTTCTCCAGGTAACCTTCGGGTATCTTTTAGGAAGGATATTTGTCGCCCATTTTCTCCTTCCGCAATATTATAAAGGTGAACTTTCAACAGCTTATCAGTTCCTTAATAATCGTTTTGGAGCAAAAACGAGGACCTACTCTTCGGTTATTTTCCTTTTTACAAGGACCGCGGCCGACGGGGTAAGATTATTCGCGACCGCGATTCCGTTAAAGATTTTGCTCGGCCTCGATAACTATACGACAGCTATTATTATAATTGCGCTTATCACTTTGTTATACACAACTTCGGGGGGAGTAAAAGGAATTATCTGGGTTGATGTGGTTCAGATGTTTATCTATCTCGGCGGCGCTATTATAGCAGCCATATTTTTGCTCGGATATAATCTGCCCGAAGGATGGGAAACGGTCGCGACGGCTACTGCGGGCACAGATAAATTTTCCATTTTTAACCTGGGATTCAGCGATGGACTTTCAGGATTTTTCTCGCAGCCATATACACTATTCGGGGGAATTATCGGCGGGGCTTTCCTTTCAATGGCATCGCATGGAACCGATCAGTTGATTGTTCAGAGGCTTTTAACCACCAATAATCTTAAAGCGGCAAAGAAGGCTATAATAGGCAGCGGTATAATTGTAATCATACAGTTTGCTATCTTCCTTTTTGTCGGAGTACTGCTTTATGCTTATTATGGCCCCCTTAGTTTGAAATCGGATGAAATCTTTCCAAAATTTATAATAGAAGTTTTACCTCCCGGAGTATCGGGAATAATCATTGCCGGTTTATTCGCGGCAGCGATGTCGACAATTGCCGGTTCTATCAGTTCTCTTTCCTCCTCAACCATGCTGGATCTTTATAAACCCAATGTGAAAAATTCCGATGACAAAAGGGATTTGTTTGTTTCCAGAATGTTGACACTTATGTGGGCAGCGCTACTTGTGGGAGCCGCGATATTTTTCTCGGAATCTTCACAGACAGTTGTCGAACTCGCGCTTAGCATCGCCTCATTTACTTATGGAGGCCTTCTCGGTACATTTCTGCTGGGAATATTTGTCAAAGAGGCAAATCAAGAGGATGCTCTGGCTGGTTTTACCGCCGGAATATTTGTTATGGTAACGGTTATATCCTTAAATCTTGTTGCCTGGACCTGGTTTACTCTTGTCGGTGTGATAACAACTATGCTTTTCGGAAAGATTCTTAGTATGATCAAACCGGTAAATGCCGGGTAAATTAAAACTATTTCGGGGTATTCATGTCAGGTTTGGTTTTAATTGACTGGATCGTTATTGCCGCTTATTTCCTTATAGTTTTTGGAATAGCCGTTTATTATTCACGCAAAGCAGGACAGGACACAGGGCAGTTTTTCCTTTCAGGCCGTAATATGCCCTGGTGGCAGGCCGGCACTGCGATGGTCGCGACTACATTCGCCGCCGATACACCTCTTGCCGTTACCGAACTTGTTGCCAGAAAAGGAATAGCGGGCAACTGGCTGTGGTGGAATATGGCAATAGGCAGCGCGCTTACCGTCTTCTTTTTTGCCAAGATGTGGAGAAGAGCGGGAATTGTTACAGATGTTGAGTTTGTTGAAATCAGATACTCGGGAAAAGCCGCCGCTGTTTTAAGAGGATTCAGGGCGCTTTATCTTGGTTTGTTTATGAACGCGATTGTCCTTGCCTGGGTCAATAAGGCTATGGAAAAGATTTTTGACGTAACTGTTCCCGGTATGGACCCCTTTCTTCTTGTAATGATCTGCATGATTATAATAGCGCTTTATGCCTCGGCATCGGGGCTTCTGGGTACTGCCAGAATAGACGCGATTCAGTTTACAATCGCGATGGCGGGCAGCATTATTCTCGCTGTTATAATTGTAAGCATTCCTTCTACAGGAGGTATTGAAGGATTCAAAACAAAGCTGCCGGAATGGATATTTGAGTTTACTCCCCGCATAGGGGCCGATGATTATTCCAACCCGGTTCTCGGCGGGACACTGGCGATGACTGTCGGGGCGTTTATCGCGCATATCGGGCTTCAATGGTGGTCCTCATGGTACCCGGGAGCGGATCCGGGCGGTGGAGGATACATTGCCCAGAGGATGATGTCCGCGAAAAATGAATCACATTCTTTCCTCGCTACTTTGTGGTTTACAGTGGCTCATTATTGCCTGCGTCCATGGCCCTGGATTATTGTCGCGCTCGGGGCCCTGGTGATTCTGCCTCAGTTTGGCCCGGAACAGATCAGGGATAAAAATATCATTGAAGAATATTCAACAGCTTTCAGCAAATATAATCAGTTGAATTCGGGTGAGATAACCTCCGGAGAAATTAGTGATCCCGCCCTTCTGGAAAAGATGAAAAGATTTGAAGACAGTGATTTTTATGAAAAATATGAAAACAGTGTCGATCCGGGTAAAATGTATCCCAAACTTATGGCAAGATATCTTCCTGCCGGACTGCTGGGAATGATGATGGCTGTATTTCTTGCCGCGTATATGTCGACAATAGCTTCCCAGCTGAACTGGGGCACATCTTACATCATAAATGATTTCTACAGAAGATTCATAAAGAGAAAAGCGCCTGAGAAACATTATGTTATGATCTCACGGCTGACAATTATTCTTCTGATGATCTTTTCTTTGCTAATAACCAGGTTTGTTCTGCATACCATATCCGGCGCGTGGGAATTTATTATTAACGCGAGCGCGGGATTAGGCGCTGTATTGATATTAAGATGGTACTGGTGGCGGGTAAACGCATGGTCAGAAATTTCAGCTATGATAGCTCCGCTGGTAATATATCCTGTCGCCCATTATGGTTTCGGGCTGGAATCGCCAATTACTCTTTATCCCACAGTTATAGGAACAACCATAATATGGCTTGTTGTTACCTATATAACAAAACCGGTTGATGTCGCGGTTTTGGGAGAGTTTTATAAGAAAATTCATCCGGGCGGACCAGGCTGGAAAAAAGTTGCCTCGGAACATCCTGAAATAAAATCGGATAAAGGCTATGGGAAATTATTTATTAATTGGGCATCTGCTGTAATTTTAGTATATTCGTTTCTTTATGGAACAGGGAAAATACTCTTCCATGAATATCTCGCCGGATCGGTGGCTCTGTTGGCAGGAATTATTGCCGGAATGGTTATATACATAAATTTGAAAAAGGAGGAAAATTAACATCTGTTAATTTCCTGCGGAGAAAATTCATGTTGGATAGAAAAACTCTTAGTGAGCTTGAGCTGATCGTTTTTGATCTTGACGGCACTCTGTTGAATGACAGTGGTGAAATAGGGGGGAGACAATTGAACTGGTTTCGAAACTATGCCAGCTTGGAATGCAGTTCTCTTTTGCGAGCGGGAGGCTTCACAGCGCTATTGTCGCTCATGCGGAAACGCTTAATATCCGAACTCCACTGATCTCTCTCGACGGATCAATTATTAAAAGTTATCCCGGCAATAAAATAATTTTTGAATCCTATGTGCCGGAAAGATATGTCAAAAAGGCGATCGCTATAGCCGATAAGTTATTGCTCAATATTGCTCTCTGCCATGCCGACGCGATCTATTACACCGAGCATAATTCTTTGATTCCACAGCTTATGGAAAAATTCGGCGCTCTTTATGAAGAAGTGCCATCATATGATAAATATCTGAAGAATACTCTCGAAATAGTTATCACCGGTGATTATAAAGATTCGGTGAAATATGCTGAGAAAAAATTCCAGTTTCCCTTTTGTTTCGGTTTGAATACAACTTTTTATAAATCCCACCGGATGGGGGATATATATTATCTCGAAGTGAGAAAACAAAAAACGAATAAGGGGGCCGGATTAAAAAGGCTTGCCAGCCATCTGGGTGTAAGAATGAGCAGAACGGCTGTAATGGGCGACTGGTATAATGACCGGACTTTATTTGAAACAGCCGGCTTAAAAATCGCTGTTGCCAATGCTGTTCCGGGAATAAAACGGATGTCCGATTTTATTACAAAAAGGACAAATAATGAAGACGCCGCAGCCGAATTTCTGAAAATGGTACTAAAATCAAAGACAGGAAGCGGGTCCTGAAATGAACCTCAAAATGAATAGAACAGTCAAGGTCCTGATATTTTTAGTTACGGTGATCCTGATTGTTATGATGTTTCCCAAAGGGGTGTCTATTGAATCAGATATCAAAGTGGGGAGCATCTGGATTCAGGAAGACCTTATCGCTAATTTTACATTTGAGATTTTGAAGGATCCTGAAATTTATGAGCAGGAAAAAGCAAAAGCAGCCGAGAGTGTTAATCCCCTTTTTATAAAGTTTGATAATATTCCCCAGAAGAGTCTCGATTCCCTTCGCTCCTATAACAGGCGCCTTACAGGCCTGCT
>CAXXGF010000070.1:0-89534 GCA_963677445.2 Melioribacteraceae bacterium
TGGATACTACCTCACACGACTTTTCCTGGGAAATATTTTCCTTTGGTGAACATAGCAGCAGCGCCCTTTATGACGTCGCAATTATTAATCATAATAACATTTGGGCAGTTGGTGAAGTTTTCATAAATGATTCCTCTGGAGGTACAGATCCGCTATTGTATAATGTTGTACATTGGGATGGTGATTCCTGGACTTTACAACGCGCTGAAACATTTTTTAGGAATTCTAAAATAGTGCTTCCCCTCAAAGGAATTGTTGCTTTTTCAGAATATGATATCTGGCTAATTGGTTCTCTGCCTATTCATGGTGATGGTAATTCATGGACTCTGTTTGACCTTAGGACTACACTAGATCCATCAATTGCACTTTATCATGCTTGGGGTACATCCTCAAATGATATCTACTTTGCTGGAAGTTCTGGAAGTATGGCACACTTTAATGGGCGACACTGGGAAAAAATTGAAAGCGGCACAGATTCTGATATTCAGGATATATGGGGAGTGACTGATGGAGATAAAAAAATTGTTGCCTGCGCGGTTACAAATATCTATGGCGGAGGTGACAGGAAAATTTTATTATATGTTAATGGAAAAGAGCAAGACATATTCTGGCCCTCCGGTATTCAAATAAACTCACTCTGGTTCTACCATCTATACAGGATATTCACTGCCGGTTCCGGAATTTTTGTGAATAATGAGACAGGAAATTGGCGACAGTGGCCTAAGGCTCCTTTATTATATACAGAAAAAATTCGGGGACAGGAAATTAATGATATATTCGCGGTTGGTCACTTTGGGAAGGTATCACATTACAATGGTTATACGTGGAAAATTTTCTCAGAGGTTAACGCGGATTTATTTTATTCTGTTTCTTATAAATATGACCGTGTTGTCGCTGTGGGAGAAAAAAGCGGGAAGGCTGTAATTCTGGTAAATAAATAAAGCGGAAGAAATGAGAAGTATCACATTTTTTGTATTATTCACATTTGGTATTATATCAAATTTATTTTCTCAATATTCAGGGTCAAAGGTCAAGGTTATGCTTGCCTGGACCAGAACTCTCAGTTTATCACAATTAAAATAATGGATTACTAAATACTTTAATATTCCCCGGCCCCGCGTTAAACGCCCACCGCCCCGTTTTTATATTATAACTGAAACGTTTCCAGCCAGATTCATTTATATAGATATTCACCCATTCTTTGCCTGTCTGAAACCCGAAATATATTTCTTTGCCCTCAATCTCATTTCTTATAATATTTTCCGGACCATGTTT
The DNA here is from genome assembly GCA_963677445.2 of Melioribacteraceae bacterium. GTDB lineage: Bacteria > Bacteroidota > Ignavibacteria > Ignavibacteriales > Melioribacteraceae. Next base: position 1,276 of record CAXXGF010000070.1, read on the forward strand.
TATCTGGTTTTCCAAAAGAAGCATGAGCAGAGAATTTTTCACAATTTTTTTATTGCTGTTGATATTCCATGAAAGCAGATGTCTGCAGAATCCCCTTATATCACCCTTTACATACCTGGCTGATTGTGATTCAAACTGTGCGCATGAACATTCCATCTTCCAGGGATTCAGCCTGGCCTCACCCCTGTTAATCCACTTGTTATAATATGGGGAAGGTTTAACGCAGATTACCTCAAAATATTTCCACCCGAAATCGGCAAATGCGGGATCGTTTCTCAGATCATCAAAAATCCTGAGTGGAATTTTATCGGCCATTATACCTGTACCCGGAGCGTTTGATCAGCATAACAATCCTGAACAAAACTGTTTCAGCCCGTTTAAGTATTATTGGAGCGACCGCCTGGTTAAGTGATGTAAGGGCTATCAGATCAGGATTACCCTGAATAGTGTTGAAGATCTTCACCGCTCCTTTTGTCATATCCCATTTTGCGGCCACGAGGTCCCCTTCCCGCGCGGGTGAGTTATACGAATACATTACATAATCCCCCGGCTGAATAACGGGAGTCATGCTGTATCCGAATTCCTCATCGATCACAAGCAGCGCGTGTTCCTGGGGGCTGTAGTCGAGCACCTCGCTCCTTACCCAGTCAGTTAGATCAACGATTTCCCCTTTCCCCGCCGGAATAGTCGCGTCCACCCGGTAGGTAAAAGGATTATCAGCGGCTGAGTTATCTTCGGTAAAACTTTCCCCGTTAAAAAGCCAGTTGAGGTCGCATCCTAAAGCGGAAAGTTTTTTAATAATTACCGGTCCCGGTTCCCTTTCCCCCCTGAGATAAGCCTGCAGATTGGATGGCTGCATCTCAAGAGCGTGAGCGAATAACTTTATTGAACCATACCTGCTCAAGCCAAATTCTTTCAGTCTTTCAGATAAATTTTTCATAATAGTGCACTATTGTATATTTTTGCTTGACAATATAAGTATACTATAGTATATTTGTCAAGGGCCCGTAAATAGTTCTTTAACATGAGTTTGAGATAAAAACAGAGAAAGAAAAAAATATTTTAGTTGATTTAAAATTAGATTCCCGCCTTCGCAGGAATGATACTTTCTTATTATTTCCGGTTCAAAAAGCTGTGTCATTCCGGTTTGCTGACCGTGCTTTTCGGTTAGCAAGATCGTGCCGCGGCAGACAGGTCGGAATCTAATTAAGCGCTAACAAAATTTTTATATCGAACTCAGGTTCTTTTTAATTAACAGAACAAAAAGTAATAAATAAAATGGCAATGTTCAAGGAAGTGGAAAAATGAAATGTCCGGCGTGCAAAAATAAAAACTTCATAAAAAATGATGACATTAAAAGACCTGTTGAGCAGCTTAAAACAGAAAAATTCCCGCACGCTACTTACAGGCGGTATGTATGTCTGCAATGCGGATATAAGTGGGTAACAATTGAAAAATTTGAAAGAGAAGTGACAATTTCGCTAAAACAGTCTGTCAGAAGCGCGAGCCGGGCTGTGTGACCTGAATCTCATTCCGGAACTATCAGGATGTCGGGTGTGTTTTCTGTCATGGGAAGATTAATAACGCATGAATATATTTGAAACGAAAATTTATTTTAGGAGATGAAAAAATGACTAATACTAAATTGACAAATGTGAAAGACAAGTTGATCGAATCATTCAGAAGAATAGCGTTATACGCAGCGTTTATTTTATTCGGAGCAGCCGCGATGGCTTTTTATATACAGGAAGAACCTGTTAAACCTGACATGAAGGTTTACAAAGCCGGAGAGGTTAGCGTATCCTTAAATGAAAGAGGCGAACTTACATTCCTCGACCGCGGCAAAGGGATTCCCGTCGTTGTCGACAGCACATTAACCGAAGTTATCAACAATATGCTCGCCGCCCGTGAGTATGTTAAAGTTAATACCATGAGAGAGTAATCCCCAACCACCTTTTTCCCATAATTATTTAAAGTCCCCGTTTTTTAAAAGTTTTAACCACGCATTAGTATTTAGTGCGGGATGAATTTTTATTAACTAATTCAGGTGAAATATGAGATACCTGGTAATCATATTGTCTTTGTATTACCTGATGACCCCCTTTATAAGGGAAAAAGCGCCATCAGAGCTCGATACTTACGACGGTACAACAGTGGACGCCATTGCTTATGGCCCGCCTAATTACCAGTTGTATGAATATATGAAAGAATATGCCTCGATATATGATATACCTTTTGATTACGCCCTTAAATGCGCGCGTGAAGAAACCGGTTACCGGGGCAAATTTCATTATACATATACACCCTTTATCGACAAACTGAGAAGGTCCTACGCCGATGCCTACGGACCTCTTCAGGTGCAGGTGCCAACCGCCAACGACATGTGGCAGGACAGAAACATCTCAGCCGATGATCTCGGTTATAATATAGAACTGAATGTAATCACCTCATTCCGGTATAAACGATATCTTTATGAGATATTAAATGACTGGACCCAGGTATATTCGGTTTATAACCAGGGGTGGAAAGGTAAAAACAGGATAAATGAATACGCCGTCCGGATAACCGGAGAAGCGGAATCCTGATACCCCTTTCACCATATATTCAAAGTTAATCAAATTAAACCCTTTCATAATTTTTGAGAGGGTTTTTTTTTATAACATAATCTGGCAGAGCCGGAAAAAAATGAAATCCCAATAGTGAATCGTACTCGTTCTCGGGATCCTGCTTCGTACTCCTCTTATCAAAACGCTCAGGTTATTCGAGAACGAAAACGATTACGAGAACGAGAATTTGCTCAAGATTAATTTTGGTTCAGGCTTTGCCAGCTTGGGATTTACTTAAGTTCAGGATGCAAATTTTTGTTCCATTGGTGAATTAGTTTTTCATTCGTGCATCCGTGGCTTAATGAAATCCGGATTACCCAGCAATCCTGTTCATCTGCCATGATATTTAATTATTCCCCATCTTTTTCGATAATATTATATTAAATTGTGTGATCAATATCTGTTTTGGTGGTTGATAAGTTATATCTGTTCTTATTTTTTTGACAAATAGGAAAACTATTTATACATTAATATTGTAAAAGTACGCATAATCAATAATGAAATATAGTATTCAGTTTAGCTAAGAGAAATATGCCCGAACAATCCGGAAATATGGGAAGAACGCGCGCCATTTTTGAAAAAAGCGGCGATGATGGAAAAGCCATTGAACAGATGGCGCAGATAGGAAAACGTCTGGCTATATTCGCAAAAGAAAAGTTCGGCTCAAAAACCACACTTATAAATAAACTTGAAATATCCTCGGAAGAGGCGATACAATATTTCAGCTATAAAAAACCCCTCTCAAAAGAAATCCTCGGAAAACTTTCACGACTGGGCTGCGATCTCGACTGGCTTATCACCGGTGAATCCAAAAATATCGCTCCCCCTCCCGATGGAAGAGAACTAAGAGCAAAACAAAAAACTGAATCCCGTCAGGAACCGCCTGTTCGGAAGGCGCCTCCTCCCGAAGCTGAATCGAGAGAGGAACTTAAAGAGCTCGCGTTTGAGAACTATAAACTCCGGCTGAAGTTAAAAGATCTTGAAACAGAAATTGACAGACTGAAAAATAATTCCGGGTCTCCGCCCCCCTCCGGTAATATTCACAACAATGGTAAAACTGAAAAAGAAATAATGGCCATCATCCAGGAATTAAGAAACACCGACGCTAATAATCTTAAACTGGTTCTTACCAAAGCTTTCGCCGAATTTCAGAAAATAGTTCTTACTTCCATCACCAGCCAGACTACCGATGTTGACAAAATCAAAGAAATGCTGAAAGGGTAACTCCTTACAAAATATATTATTGCTCTATGTGAAAACAAGCCGGTAATAAACAGACATCCGCTTCTTAAATGGAAATGAGTATATTATTCATGAACAACAATACCCCTCTTGAAATGTTGTGTTCCCGACAGCACACATAGATTATCGAACCTTCTCTTTTCTCCAATAATTTTTACCAGACAGGAAAAAATGAATAATATTCATCATCCACCCGGATAAAAGTACAGGGCAAATATATCACATTATGGAGGAATAATATTGAACCAAATGGAAAAGACGATCAACCGGATGACTGAATCAATAAGCACATACTTCAGTTAACTGGAAAAAGAATCGGAGGTTTTGGAAGGTGGACAATATCATCAGGTATTGAGCTGATTTGTTGCTGAGCAAATTCAAATAATTACAGTTTTTCACATAGAAACATAATAATCAGTGTGGGAAATGCAAATTGATTTTCTTTTGCCTTGATTCCTGAAATTCTATATTTTTAAATATGGATGTATTGACAAAAGAACAAAGACAGAAAAACATGAGAGCCATAAAGAGTAAAGGTACAAAAATTGAGGTCCTGCTCGGAAAGGCTTTATGGGCAAGGGGAATCAGATACAGGAAAAATAATAAGACAATTTTCGGAAAACCTGATTTTGCTATTAAAAAGTACAAAATTGCAATATTTTGTGACAGTGAGTATTTTCATGGAAAAGATTGGGAAACAAATAAATTAAGAATTAAAACTAATACAAACTTTTGGCACAGAAAAATTGAACAGAACATTAAAAGGGATGAACTTGTTAATCGAACATTAAAAGAAGAAGGTTGGTCGATTATTCGTTTCTGGGGCGAAGAAATAAAAAAAGATATTGATAATTGCATAATAAAGATCGAAAGAATTTTGCAGGAAAAGAAATCATGTTGAAGTACTCTGAATTAAAAGAACAACTAAATATAGATCCTATCAAAGATGCTGAAAATAAACAAGCTTTCATTACTCACTATCTTCAAAATGAGGGGAAAAGAAATTCTGATTTTTTTGAAGAACCGGCAGTAAGATATTTATATAAATATCATATATCAGGACAGCAAAAGTTGGATCTTGAGTGGGATATACCTTTTCCACCTCCCGATAATCCAAGTTTTCACTTTATAGATTTGTTTGCGGGAATTGGTGGGATAAGGCTGGCCTATCAAAATGCCGGGGGAAAATGTGTTTTTTCTTCCGAGTATGATAAATTCGCGAAAATAACATATGAAGCCAATTATGGAGAAGTACCGTTTGGTGATATAACGCTAATTAATGAGAATACAATACCTGATCACGATATATTGCTTGCCGGATTTCCCTGCCAGCCATTTTCTATTGCCGGTGTTTCAAAGAAAAATAGTCTTGGTCGCCAACATGGATTTTATGATGAGACTCAGGGTACATTATTTTTTGATATTGCCAGAATTCTTAAAGAGAAAAGTCCGAAAGCTTTTATGTTAGAGAATGTGAAAAATCTTGTTGCCCATGATAAAGGAAGAACGTTCGAAGTAATATACAATACGTTGGACGAGCTTGGCTACTCAGTTCATTTCAGAGTATTAGATGGAAAATATTATGTGCCACAGCATAGAGAACGAATAATAATTGTTGGATTTAAACGAGATATATTTAGAGGAAATGAAAATTTTGAATTTCCTGATCCTCCTGTCGAAGATAAAGAAATAAAAGATATATTAGAAAATCAGCCCGACTCCAAATATACACTTTCAGATAAATTGTGGGATTATTTGCAGGATTATGCTGCAAAGCATAAAGCAAAAGGTAATGGATTTGGTTATGGATTAACAGATTTAAACAGTGTTAGCAGAACACTAAGCGCCAGATATTATAAAGACGGATCAGAAATTCTTATCCCTCAGAAAGGAGTAAATCCAAGAAGGTTAACACCCAGGGAATGTGCAAGGCTTCAGGGATTTCCGGATAGTTTTATTATTCCCGTTTCAGATAATCAGGCATATCGTCAATTCGGGAATTCAGTTGTTGTGCCGCTAATGAATGCAATAGCGAAAAATGTTGTGAAAGTATTATTGAGAAACCATGAATCTGAAAAATCTTAAAACTCTGCTCATTAGCAGAGGATGTAATACCTTATATGCTAAAAAACTGGCACCAAATGATAACTCCAAAAATCAGGTTTATTTTGGCGGAAGTTTTGAAATATTAAATATTTTACCTGTTAAAGATATACAGAATATTGAAGCAGGAGATTGGAAAAGAGAACGATTTAAAGCGGCCTTAAATTTTTCCTGGATAACAGAAGAAGGAGAGATAATTAAAGCTCCAAATGCACAACTCATATTATATCCTAAATATCCCGAAGTCAGATTTTCCGGATTTTTATCGGGCGCCCGGAAGGCACCTTCCGCTTTAATGGCACAAAGATTAGCAAACAGAGTACTTTTCATTTCTGTTGACAGATACGGAAATACACTGGGATTTGTTTCACATCCTGAGTCAAATATCTCTAAAGAATATGAAAAGGAACTTATTTCTCAGGCACACGGAATTTTTTCAATAATTGAATTGTCAGAAACTAAAAACAATAAACTTGTATTATTGAAGGAGTTATTAAGGATACACAATCAAGGATGGATAGATTCAAAGCGGCTTGATAAAGTTGGAAATCTAATACCCTGTAAATCTTCAAACTGCGGAGGATATACTTTAGAAGCAGAATTAGGAATTCTTCCAAACGGATATTCAGAGCCTGACTTTCTGGGATGGGAAATAAAGCAGTTTGGTGTCAGGAATTTTACAAAATTAAATTCAGCAGTTATCACATTAATGACACCCGAACCAACAGATGGAATTTATCAATCACAGGGAGTGGAATTTTTTATAAGAAAATTCGGATATCCTGATAAATTGGGGCGTCCCGACAGAATGAATTTTGGAGGGATTCACAAGGTAGGACATACACACGATACTACCAAACTTGAGATGAAATTGATTGGTTATGATAAGAAAACCGGAAAAATCAGAAACTCTGGTGGAAGGATTGTATTGGTAAATAATCAAGATATTGAGGCTGCATCATGGAGTTTTTCTTCTATGCTCCTGCACTGGAACAGAAAACACGCAAATGCCTGCTATATTCCCTCACTATCGATCAATGAAGGACAAAGAAAATACAAATTCAGTAGTAGGGTAATTCTTGGAATGGGAACGGATTTTCAACTATTTCTGTCACAGCTTGCATCAGGTAACATTTATTACGATCCTGGAATAAAGTTGGAAAATATGTCAGGAAAACCTAAGATAAAAAGAAGAAGCCAATTCAGAATTAAATCAGAATTCATAAGTACGTTATACAAGAATTGTGAAATTATTAGCTTATTAGCAAAAATTGATAAAGATTCATAAATATCACTATCGACAGAACTCATAATTATAATATCTTGTCTATCATGAAAAACGAAATCCTGAAGGAACTATATCGTCTCGAAAAAGAGATGCAGATTAAAATATTATATGCTGTGGAATCTGGCAGCAGGGCATGGGGATTCTCCTCGGAAAATAGTGACTGGGACGTCCGCTTTATCTATATCCACAAACCGGAATGGTATTTATCAATTATTAAAAAGAAAGATAATTATGAAAAAATCCTTCCAAATATGATCGATCTGGGAGGATGGGATATCAGAAAAGCGCTGAAACTTTTTCAGAAGTCAAATCCTCCGTTAATGGAATGGTTGCGAAGTCCTGTTATTTATGTTGAGGATGGTTCTTTTGCGGAAAACCTGAGGGAACTTTCTGTTGAATTTTTTAATCCCGTTTCCGCGATTTATCATTACCTGCATATGGCCAGCGGTAATTTTAATGATTATCTTCTCGGGGATATGGTTAAAACAAAAAAATACTTTTATGTACTGCGCCCTGTCCTTGCCTGCCGGTATGTTGAAAAATACAACAAAATGGCTCCTGTGGAATTTGAGGAACTGGTTAAAGAAATTAAACTGCCTGACAAAATATCAAAGGAAATTTTTAAACTTCTTGATAGAAAAAGAGCGGGCGGAGAATTTCAGGAAGGACCAAAAAATATAATATTAAATGAATTTCTTGAAAATGAGCTCAAATATTTTTCGATAAAAGTGAGGGAGTATAACCAAACAAAATCACCTGACATTCAAAAGCCCGATCAACTGTTCCGGGATACACTAAAAACCACCTGGCCTGGTTATTTCAAATAAACAGCAGATCTGTACAATTTTTTCATTTAACATTCGCATTATATTTCCACTAAAAAGTGGAGAAAATCATGCGAAGAAGAATTATATTAAATGGAGATACAATCAGTAATGGAATAGAAATTAAATGGGAAAAACATCCGAAGTTTGGGGGTGTGTATATTGGTGATCTGCTCACAGGAGATTGTACTCAAAACCAGGTAAGTTTTCACCTGGTCAGAATTGAACCGGGAAAAATGATCGGATTTCATCTGCACGAAAATGAGTCGGAGATCCATCAGGTGATTGAAGGAGAGGGGAAAGCAAATATTGATGAAAAAAATGTTGACTATTTCCCCGGGAATATTTCTTTTATCAACAAAAATAAATTGCATAATGTAATAGCAGGTGAGAATGGATTATTGCTTCTTTCCCAGTTTTTACCATCGGTCTGATAAATGATGCCAAAAATAAGGATATACAAAGGATTCAGGGAGAATTCATGTGAAATACTGGAGGCGTCCCTTTCAAATTTTGAATATCCCATTCATTATCACAAGAGGAATTGCGCCGGCTTCCTGCTTTCCGGTTCGCTGAAAATAATCCTTGACAAAAAAATTGTGGAAAAGCGGAAGGGAGAACTCTTTTTTATCCCCTCATGGCAAATTCATCGGACAATCGCTGACGTAAAAGGCTGCGAATATCTCGTTGTATCTTTTGAAAATCCGAGTGATCTGTCTGAACCTGAAATAAACATGTTTGTAAGTTCTTCACCCTATAAAGAAAAGCTTCAGCAATTATTTCAAGGTATTGCTTCACTTAAGGATGATCATATTGTTGAGTCGGATGAAAGAATTGAATTGCTGAGGAAATATATTTCTCAAAACATAAGAAATTCATTTACACTAAAAGAGCTGTCATCTGTCCTTTTTTTAAGTCCTTCAAGGCTACAACATATCGCCGCGGAGAAAACAGGCCTGCCCGTCAGCAAAATAATAATTCTCGAGAGACTGAGGCAGGCGAGGGAAATGATAACTTCCGGGAAAAGTTTATCCGGCGTCGCTCTTAATGCCGGGTTTTATGATCAAAGTCATTTTATTAGGAATTTCAGGGCTCTTACCGGAATCAACCCTTCAGAATATTCAGCCTCTGTTCAGCGCTTGAAAAATCATTTTATTTGACCGGAATCCATACGCGTAAGTAATCAGAATAAAAATGTCCCCATTAGATAAAACGTTTCAGGTACCAGTGAAACACCAGAATGAAAGAAGGCATATCCTGTCAATATTGCAAAAAAACGCCGCTAAATCACCAACAGCAAATCCCGCGAAAAAAGATAAAAAGAACCTTATTTTTGATTCTTTAACCTTAGCAGCATAGGAAACCATCCGACCAAACCAAACCTTATTCAACAGGGCAATATACCAGCGGAATTTGCTGATGGTCGTGCAAAAAGCACAGCACAGGATTACGGGGATTAACAGGACATAAAGTTGCTAGCGAAATCCAAATCGAAGTCGTCATCGAAATCTGGTTCTTTAAAAAATCAGAGAAATGTTTATTACTCTCCACTAACCGCTCTTCACTTCTGGCTCGGCCAGTTTATGATATCCAAAGAAGAAGACTGTTTATCACTTCTCCGGGACAGTCATATAATTCCCGGGGATTACCTATATTTTGGTCATAAAACAACAAATTGTTGAAATCAAACTCAGGAGCGAAACTTTGAAAAGTGTAATGCTGATATTATTTGTTGCTGTTTTATTTTTTTCAGGCTGTTCTGAAAAAACTGGTATCAATGAATTGTGGATTGAGAAAGCCCTTTCTGCCGATACAAAGGACAAACAACAGGTAAAAGAACTCATTGAAGATTTTATAACTATCCATAAGAATGAAAAACTGGCGGAAAAGAAGAAAGAAATGTTATCAGCCGGTGAAGAAGAAAGTATGCGGGTTCTTTTTCTTTCCGCAGAAAAAGTGAACCTTGATCAGGATGAAAATTTGGAGGTAATCGTTCAGATAAGAGCAAATTATTCCGACACAAAACAATATGTGTTTGATAAAAAAGAAACTGATTATCAGATCATCTTTGAAAATGAAATTTATACCCACATGGATGAACCTGAAATATTATCACTGGGTTTGAGTGATTCCTCAAAAATATTCTATTTCAAAAGGATAAATTCCAGGGGAAGCGGAGCATGGCTCAACACTTATGATTTTTACCGAATGGTTAACGGGGAGGTTAAAAAAGTATTGGAAGTGGTCAAGACTTCAAACTTTGCCCTGGGCGCCGACAACATTCGGCAAAATTCAAAAACAAGTTCTGTAAAAGTGTCTGGTGATAACATAGTGATCGATTTTGAATATGATATTTATGCGCCATATGAGATGGAAAAAAAGCTTCGCGCAAATGATTCCGATGGATTATTCAAAGGAACAGAAAATTTCGTTTTTGAATGGAATGATAAGGAAAACCTATATACGCTCGCGAAAAATGAAAATTCAAAACTCAATGAAAAACAACTCGATTATTTTAAGTATCTTGGTGATGATGAAAAGTTTGTAGATTCATTTAAGAAAGAACTTATGGAATTCGCGAAAGAGAAAAAATCAGGTAAAGGAAAAATTGCCAGATATCTATTGAAAAAAGTTTCAGCTAAATAGTAAATAGTAGCAGGGCAAAACCACCTTCCGGAAATATAAACAATTTTCAGCACCATTGATTTTGAATGAAAATAAATCGAAATGGCGCCCATCTTTCAGACACAAAATCTAAACAAGCCGCTAGGGAATTTTAAAAATTCCCTTGTTGTTACATATCAAAAGTACAAAAATCCCATTTTCTCTCAGGTTAATTCAAAATGTTATTCTCAGTTTTGTCGGGATTCATATATACAGTATTGAGCCCGGCAATAAATAAATTACCTTCAAAAATTATCGGCTGGATCTTTTCAATTCTGCCGCTCGGCATTTTTGTATATTTTCTGACATTTTATGAAAATATCAGCAATGGTCAGGTTGTCAGGGAAACATATAGCTGGGTATCGGTCCTCGGAGCAGATTTCTCTTTTTACCTCGATGGACTGAGCTTAATTTTTGTGCTGATTATCAGTTTCGCGGGCTTCGCGGTTTTTCTTTATGCCGGAAGTTATCTGAAAGGGAACAGCTACCTGACAAGGTTTTATATTTACCTGCTCGTTTTTATGGCCTCAATGCTGGGACTGGTTTTATCTGATAATCTTATAACACTTTTTATTTTCTGGGAACTTACAAGTATCAGCTCCTATCTTCTGATAGGATTTTACCACTCAAAAGAGAAATCAAGAAAATCTGCTCTTCAGGCTCTTCTTGTTACCGGCGGGGGAGGACTCGCTCTGATGGCGGGACTCATTCTTCTCGGAATTATTTCAGGAAGCTGGTCGGTTTCCGGTCTGAAAGAATTAAATGAGATCATTCTGGCGCATAAATATTATCCGGCGGCAGTAATACTGATACTCATCGGGGCATTTACAAAATCAGCGCAGTTTCCATTCCATTTCTGGCTGCCCAACGCAATGGAGGCTCCGGCTCCCGTGAGCGCTTATCTTCATTCGGCTACAATGGTTAAAGCGGGTATATACCTGATGGCGAGGCTTAATCCCGCCCTGGGAGGAAACTGGCTCTGGAATGACCTGCTGCTTTTTTTCGGCGCGGTGACCATGATATCTGCCGCGATGATAGCCTTCAGGCAGACTGATCTCAAAAAACTGCTGGCTTATTCAACATTGAGTGTGCTCGGAACTCTGACAATGCTGCTCGGAATAGGAAGTGACCTCGCGATAAAAGCTTTTATTATTTTTCTGATCGCCCATTCTCTTTATAAAGGGACTCTCTTTATGATTGCCGGGATCATTGATCATAAGACAGGAACAAGAAATATAGATCAGCTGGGGGGACTATACCGGATCATGCCGGTTACAGCGCTGATAGCCGCGGCGGCTTCCCTTTCCAAAATGGGAATTATACCCCTTATCGGATTTATCGGTAAAGAAACAGTTTATGCTTCGGCTCTCGAGTTTACAAGGTTTGGTTATCTCTTTATAGCTCTGGCGATAGCAGCGAATATATTTATTGTTTATATAACACTCGCGACCGGGTTCAAACCATTTTGGGGTAATCTGAAAGAAACTCCGAAAAAACCTATTGAGGCTCCTTTAGGAATGTATTTCGGCCCCCTTATCCTTGCTCTTGGTGGCTTTATTCTTGGTATTTTCGCTCCGGTAATGGTCGGAAACCTCATTAACAATTCCGAAATAGGTATTATCGCGGCAAATCTGAATATTCCCGTTAAACTGTGGCATGGATTTAATCTTGAACTGCTTCTCAGTTTCCTGACCGTTTTATCAGGTGCCGCTCTCTATTATTCAAGGAAAAAACTAATTAAGATAGTCTCTAAATTAGAAGCTCCTTCCTTCCCCAAACCATCTGTATGGTACGAACGATTGTTACAATGGACAATAAATTTTGCGGGATATCAGAGCAGAGTCATTCAGAACGGACACCTGGGAATATATCTTTTTGTTATTCTGACTGCCGCATTTATAACTGTATATTATTTTGCCGCTGAAAACATAACTCTGCAAATACCGGAATATGTTTCAATGCCCCCGTTATATGAATTGATTCCGGGACTGCTTATCGCGGGCGCTTCGATTATGGCGGTTAAATCGGCTACAAGAATTACATCTATTGTTTCAGTTGGTATTGTCGGGCTGTCGGTAGCGATGATATTTATATTATACAGCGCTCCCGATCTGGCGATAACACAGTTCTCTATCGAAACTTTAACCGTTGTGCTCTTTGTGCTGGTTCTATATAAGCTCCCCAAAAATGTGCCTTTATCAGGAAAATCAAGGCGCGCGCGTGATATGTTGATTTCTGTTGCGGGCGGAGCGGCAATGAGCATGATCACACTCCTTATTATCTCAAATCCGACAGGCCCGGAATTAAAAAAATATTTCAGCGAAAACAGCTTTCCCCTGGGAAAAGGTCAGAACATTGTCAATGTAATTCTTGTCGATTTCCGGGCTTTGGATACCCTGGGTGAAATAACTGTTCTGGCTGTCGCGGCTATTGGTGTGGCAGCTTTACTCAGGAAAAACAGGGAAAGGGAGAGGGTTATATGAAACATTCGGTGATCTTATCAGCGGCGATAAAATATCTTATTCCCCTTCTCCTGATATTTTCAATTTTCCTCCTCTTCCGGGGGCATAATGATCCGGGGGGAGGATTTGCCGGAGGACTGACAGCTTCAGCGGCCGCGGCCCTTTACCTGCTGGCCAACGGAGTGAATGAAACAAAAAAATTTTTGAGAGTTAATCCGCTGATGCTTATTGCCACAGGGCTGATAATTGCCCTGTTTAGCGGATTGCCCGGATTAATTAGCGGCGATGAGTTTATGAAAGCTTTATGGCTGGATATAAAACTTCCGGTAGTTGGTAAACCCGGCACCCCGATTCTTTTTGATATTGGAGTCTATCTTCTCGTAGCGGGAATGGTAATCAAAATTCTGTTCAACCTTTCTGAATCGGAGGGTTCATGGAACTGATGCTGGTTATTGTAATCGGAATATTATATTCCGCCGGGTTTTATCTGCTGCTCAGAAGAAGCTTTATAAAAATTATTGTTGGCCTTATACTGCTCGGTAATGCAGTAAATATGCTGATCTTTACAGCCGGAAGGGTTACATCGGGGAATCCCGCGTTTACAGGCCCCGAGGGATTTGTATCCGGAACTATAGCCGATCCTCTTCCACAGGCGCTTGTGCTTACAGCGATAGTGATAGGCTTTGGAATTCAGGCATTTGTTATTGTATTATTCAGACGGGTTTGGGAAGCAGGGAGGGAAGCTGACCCTGACAAACTTAAGGCATCGGAGGATTAATGATTTTTCTGCCAATAATATCGCCCCTCTTTTTCGCTGTCATAATGTTTTTTATGTGGAAAAAAATAAAACCGCAGAGGATTCTTTCGGTTGTTTCCGCTATAGTTTCGCTGGTGATATCTCTAATAATATTCTCTGATGTTTATGAAAACGGGATTATCAGCGCGCAGGCTGGCGGCTGGCCCGCTCCTTTCGGTATTTCTTTTGTCGCTGATATTTTCAGCGCTGTAATGGTAATTATCACCGCGGTGGTCGGACTCGCTGTGGCGGTTTATTCACTTGCTAATGTTAAGCCCGATGATGAAAAAACAGGATATTATCCCCTCTATCAGATATTGCTTGTCGGAATAAACGGAGCGTTTCTTACCGGCGATATATTTAATCTTTATGTTTGGTTCGAGGTAATGTTAATCAGCTCCTTTGTTTTGCTGGCGCTGGGCGGAAAAAGAAAGCAGCTTGAAGGAGCTGTGAAATATGTATTGCTGAACCTGGTTTCTTCATCCCTTTTTCTCGCGGGAATAGGAATGTTATATGGTATGGCGGGAACATTAAATATGGCTGATTTGGCCTTAAAACTTCCCGCGCTGAAAGATTCCGGGTTAACTGAAATTGTCCCGGTTCTGTTTCTCGCCGCCTTTGGCATCAAGTCGGCCCTCTTTCCATTATTTTTCTGGCTTCCTTCTTCATACCATACACCCTCACATGCCACCTCCGCAATTTTCGCGGGTCTGCTTACAAAGGTCGGTGTTTATTCCCTTATCAGGGTATTCACACTCATATTTCCCGGCAATGATTCAATAAACTTAATTCTGCTTATTGTAGCCGGTCTTACCATGCTAAGCGGAGTTCTGGGAGCCGCCTCGCAGATGGATTTCAGAAAAATTTTGTCCTTTCATATTATCAGCCAGATCGGATACATGATTATGGGTCTCGCGCTTCAATCACCGCTGGCTATTGCAGGGGCGATATTTTATATGATTCATCACATTATTGTTAAAACAAACCTGTTTCTTGTAAGTGGAATAGTTGAGGAAATGAACGGAACAACAAAGCTAAAAAAGTTGGGAGGATTATATAAATCACATCTCTTTACCGCGGCGCTTTTCCTGATACCTGCGTTGTCACTTGCCGGAATTCCCCCGCTCAGCGGTTTCTGGGCTAAGTTCACCATTATAAAATCGGGACTCGACGCGTCAGAATATATCATTGTGGGTGTATCTTTGTTCGTCGGGCTTCTGACTTTGTTCAGCATGACAAAAATCTGGAATGAAGTATTCTGGAAAGAGAAAGAAAATAATGAATCTGATGTAGCGGAGCTGACCGCCACAAAAAAAATCACTCTCTATCTGCCGGTGATATTCCTCGCGATCATAACTATAACAATTGGCTTAAATGCAGGTCCTTTTTTTGACGCGGCAGCAAGAGCCTCTGAAGAATTGCTTAATCCCGCGGTATACATAGAAGCTGTGCTGGGAGGGTCCAAATGAAAAGTCTGTTGTTAAATTTTCTCCTTTCGGTCCTTTGGATATTTCTTTCCGGTGAATTCAATTTTGAAAATCTGTTGGAGGGATTTCTTGTGGGATTCATAGTAATATGGATTGGCAAATATGCGTCGAAAAGCAATAACTATTTCGGAAAAACTCTGCTGATTATAAAATTTTTCTTCTATTTCATATATGAGCTTTTTATAGCGAATATCCGTGTGGCAAAGTTTGTTCTGACGCACCGGGAAAAGATGAAACCGGGTATTATTGCCGTACCACTTTCGGCAGAAAAGGATTTCGAGATAGTCCTGCTCTCTAATATAATAACATTAACTCCCGGAACACTTACTCTTGATATAAGTCCGGATAAAAAAGTAATTTATGTGCATTCAATGTATGTAACCAATCCGGAGGATTTTCGCAGGGAAATAAAGGAGGGATTTGAAAAAAGAATTCTGGAGATTACAAGATGATAGTTGAAAATGTTATTTTCTACTTTGCCCTGCCGGTAATTTCTTTGTCACTCCTGCTAATTTTTATAAGGATGATAACCGGGCCCTCAACCGCGGACAGAATAGTGGCATTTGATCTGATGACTGTAGCCGCCATATCAGCCCTGGCACTTTACTCGATAACCTCCGGTTCTGAAAGAATAATTGATGTGGGAATAATAATTGCTCTTCTGGCGTTTTTGGGTACAGTGGCTTATGCGTACTTCATTGAAAAGAGGAGGAGCAATGATTGATCTGGTAAGCTCGGGTTTTATAGTAGCGGGCGCCTTACTGATATTTTTATCGGCCGCGGGTATATTGAGAATGCCTGATCTGTATCTCAGGATGTCGGCAGCAACCAAGGGCGCTACGCTTGGCGCCGGTTTTATCTTGCTGGGAACTGCTCTTCACTTTTTTGATGTGGGAATATTCAGCCGTATTCTTGTTATAATTTTTCTTCTCGCCGTAACCACTCCGGTTGCCGCTCATTTAATCGGCAGAGCAGCTTATTTTAATGGTGTGCCGTTATGGAAACGCACAGCTTTTGATGAAATGATAAACGGGGATCAGGAGAATAAACCAAAGACTGAAAAAAAGATTGACTGATACCCGGCCGGAAACTTTTTTTCAGAAAACAACTGGTTTACAGGAATAAAAATTCGACAATGGAAATGAGTTTATCTGAAAAATCAAAAATTTTCGTTGAATCATAGTGGTTCCGGAAAATTATTCTGGCTCTTATATTTATTGCCGCGGTAATGATAGGGCTTGAAACATCCGATGAAATCTTGAGCAGGTATGGAGATATTCTCCATATCCTTGATAAGATTATTATTTATGCTTTCGCTCTCGAAGCATTGCTTAAAATAATGCAGTTTGGCCGGCGGTTTTACAAATATTTTGAGAATCCCTGGAATATTTTTGACTTTGTTATAGTGGTGGTCTGCTTTCTGCCGGGCGACTATCATTTTACGGCACTCTTAAGGATGGCCCGTGTATTAAGAGCTTTAAGACTGATAACTGCTGTTCCCAGGCTGCAGCTTCTTGTAAGAGCTGAAAAGTATTCCTTCCATGACTTATGTAAGTCTGCTTCTCGGACTTCTGTTTTATGTCTATGCGGTACTTGGTGTGTATTTCTATGGGCAGATAATGATCCCTCTCATTTCAGGGATCTTCCCACTGCAATAATATCGCTTTTTCAGGATAATCACTCTGGAGGACTGGACTGATGTAATGTGTATAAATATGTTCGGATCAGACAATGTTCCATTCAACCAGATTTTATCAGCGCCCCCGCAGCCGGAAGCTGCTCCGGTAACCGCGGCAATCTATTTTATTTCATTCGTTGTTTTTGGTACGATGATAATACTCAATCTTTTTATCGGGGTCATCATTTACAGTATGAATGAAGCTCAAAAGGACATTCTGAAGGAAAAACTTTCAGAACGCAAAGTAAGTCCCGATTCAATCAAAGCTCTTCAGGAGGAACTGGAACAGCTTGAAGCCCATGTGGTGAAAATAAAAGTCCGGCTGAAAAAAATCGGGTAGAGAGCCGGTAATTAAGATCAAAACAAGGTATTCTTTGAAATCATATAATAAGTTTATCATCTTCTTAATTTTTATACTCCCCCTTATTTCTTTGACCGCTCAGAACGATTCCAATGAATCCTTGCGATTTTTTCAGGAACAAAGAAAGGATATCAACAGAACCGCGATGATGTTTCTTGGTTCCTGGGCAGCCGGGAATATTCTAACCGGACTCTATCGCAATTTTTCCACACGTGGAGAAAAGAAATATTTCCACCAGTTTAATGCTATGTGGAATAGCGTAAACCTGGCTATCGCGGTTTTTGGATATATTGATGCCTCGGATGTATCTGGTTCATATAGCAATCTTGACATCATAAAGGATTATAATTTTCTCCAGAATTTTTTACTGCTGAATACCGGTCTGGATATCGCGTATATCGCCACCGGTCTTTATCTGAGGGAGCGCTCAAAAAATTCTGAAAAGCGGGAACAGCTCAGGGGATGTGGAAACAGCCTCCTGCTTCAGGGCGGTTTTCTTTTAGCGTTTGATATTGCCTTATATTTTATTCACCAGGGAAATGCCGATATAAATCTTTATCCTCATATGGAAAGTTTTTTCTCGGGCGGAGCAGGAATGGGAATATCAATCCGGCTTTAACATAAAGTGCCAACTCATTTTCTTCAGGCGCGTCTAATCTGTTAAATCGATAATGCATTTCCTCTCGTTTCTTAAAGCAGCAAATAAATAAATGAAAATTAAAAAATATACCCCGCATGGTTTATCAGGAGCCTTTATTGATCATATCGCGCTTCATGATAAGAGCGCTGTTAATGATGATGAAATTATAACAGTTTTACCTGACGGTATGACAGAACTGATTATTGATTATGAAAATCAGTACGAGCGGAAAATATATATTAACAATAAAGAGAGCAGTATATGCGGATCGCAGCTTATCGGTATTAAAAGTTTTCCCCATCTTGTTTCATTTTCAGAAATCGACGCGGGAATAGCTGTCCGGTTTAAACCCGGCTGTTTATCATTTTTCACTTCAATAAAAATGAGTGAAATCAGAGATCTCTCTGTGAGAGCGGAGGATGTTTTCGGAAAAGGAATTAAGGTTCTTGAAAATCAAATTTCCCGCGCATCAGATAACAGTGATAAAATCATATTCATAGAAGCCTTTTTTGAAGAGCTGTTGAACAATCGGGCGCAGAGCAATTCTGTTAAAGAAAAAATTGAGAAAATATATCAGACACCGGGAAGAACAAAACTATCTGATACTCTGGTTAAAAATAGTTACTACAAAAAAACCGAAAGGGATTTCCAGAAAAATGTCGGGATTTCTCCAAAATTATTTTCCAGAATTGTCAGATTAAACTATGCGCTGTTTCTGATAAGCAGAAACTCAGACAGAAGTTTGGCCGAAATCTCCTGCAGCGCCGGATATTACGATCAGGCACATTTTATCAAAGATTTTACCCGCTTTACAAACCGCAAACCGGGAGAATTTTCACGCAATCTCTCAGACATGGAGCAGTTTAACCTGACTATTCTCAGCGCCCGGTTCAATTATTCCCCTCTCTCCTGAATTTGTCTAAAATTTACAATACTATTTAGCCGTTATTCTTCATTTTTGAGTCTGTTGTTTTTTTCAATCGGGAGAGAATGTTCAGTTTCGGGATATTCCTGTCGAATAATCAATAATAAACAAGGAGATACTACTATGAACCCGGGAAAGATAAGCCTCCGGATAATAATTTCTGTAATTTGTTTTTTGATCTTTTCTGCCGAATTTGTGGCACAGCAGGGAAACAAATTTATTTCTTCCGCGGAAAAGAAAGAGGTTGTTGACTCAGTAGCCCTTTTTATGGAAAACTACTATGTTTTTCCCGATAAAGGGAAAGAGATAGCTGATTACATAAAAAGCAGATTTGAAGATGATGAGTATAAAGAGATTAATGACCCTCTCGAATTTAGCGGCAAAATAACGAAGGATTTAAGGGCTATAAATAACGACAGGCATATATCCCTGATATACGCCCCTGATATGATAAAACGAATAAAAGAAAGTCAGGCTGCCAGGAATGATGATTTTGATAAATATGAACTCGAGCTCTCCAGGAAAAGAAACTTCGGTTTTGAAGAAGTTAAAATCATGGATGGAAATATCGGTTACCTGAAACTGAACAGTTTTGATGATGCCGGGGAGGCTGGTGAAACTGCTATCGCGGCGATGAATTTTCTTGCCTATGCAGACGCGATTATTTTTGATCTTAGAAATAATGGCGGGGGAAGCCCGAGCATGATTCAGCTTATTTCCAGCTACCTGTTTGATGAATCGGTTCATCTTAATTCGTTTTATATACGAAAGGGGGACCGAACAAAACAGTTCTGGACACAGGCAAATGTTACAGGCCGAAAAATGACAGACGCGGATGTATATATATTAACAAGCGGTTATACATTTTCCGCCGCTGAAGAGTTTACCTATAATCTCAAAAATATGGAACGCGCAATCATAATCGGGGAAACCACCGGGGGGGGCGCCCATCCTGTCAGCGGATATTACGTCAATGACAATTTCAGAGTGATAATTCCTTTTGGTAAAGCAGTTAATCCTGTTACCAACAGCAATTGGGAGGGAACGGGAATAACACCTCATGTGGAAGTGTCCCGAGATAAAGCGCTGATCACAGCACATATTAAAGCCCTCGAGAAACTCAAAGAAAAAGAAAATGATGAAAGGCTTCTCGCCAAATATCAGTGGGTTCTTGAAGGATTATATGCCAAAGAAAATCCGGTTGAGATAGATAAAGATATTTTAGCTTCTTACGCGGGTGACTATTCCCCGCGAAAAATAACTTTCGAGGATGACGGGTTATTTTACCAGAGGGAAGGTCGCCCAAAATACAGAATGATACCAATGAAAGAAAACCTCTTCGGATTTGAGGAATTATCCTACTTCAGACTAAAATTTATTAAAGAAAATGATGAAGTGGTTGCTGTAGAAGGTCATTATGATAATGGTAATGTGGATAGGAATGAAAAGAAATAGTTTATCGATAAATATTGTGTGTTTTTTTATAATATTTTTTGCAAGCTGTATTTTTAAACCGGATATACAAGCGCCATATTTTGGCCGGGAACCTCCCGGTGAAACACCCGAAATATTCTGTCCGGATGTAATATCATATCCCGGAAATAAATTCAGGGAGAGTGATATTAACTTCTGGCCGGGAGGTTTACACTGTATTTTCTCCCGATTCGGAGAGGGAATAGAAGATTATACTATTTTTGAATCGGAATGCAGTAATGGGTTCTGGAGTAATCCGATAATATCAGATATATTTCCTGACGGAGCCTATCTGCCCTGTGTAACTCCGGATGGGAATGAAATAATTTTTACCCCTGTTGAATCTGCCGGAACTCCGACTCCGCAGTTATACAGCATAAAATGGGAACAGGGAAGCTGGACAGAACCAGTTTACATCTGTGGGGGAATGTATCCTTCTGTTACTAAAACAGGAAATCTTTATTACACTGATGGCCGGTTTATTGTTTGCAGAAAAAAATACAAAGAAGGATTTCAGGAAAAAACAATTGTTGGAAAAGATGTGCTGATGAATTTTAATGATGGACATCCTTTTATTGACCCTGATGAAACATATCTTATTTATGATACCAATGATGAACTTTTTATTACCTACTCAGATACAGAAAAAAATTGGTCACCGCCACAAAAAATGAACATCCATGGTATAAAAGCAAGAGTATCTTACGACAGAAAATTCATCTTTTACCATTTCGCGGGAGATATCTGGTGGGTGGATGCGGGTATTATTGAAAAATTGCGTCCGCGACATGTGAGATATGGCGGGAACTTGTCTATTAAAAATATCCGGTTATTTGAATCTGAATTGTTTTCAGCTCTTGAAGAAATCCATTCAACCCCAACTATACTGAATAGTGGTAATAAAATGTATCTTTCAATTATGGGGGATTCCGGAATCAGAACAACTGAGTTTACCGGTACTGAATGGAAAGAACCTGAATTGGTAAGTGAGTTTTATAACTGTCGTGACATTTCGATTTCTCCGGATGGCCAGAGAATATATTTTTTTAAGGATTCTCAGGATAACTCCGAAAATATTTGGTATGCCGAAAGAGATAATCTTTATTCCGAATGGGAAAATTTCACCCAAATAAATGATAATATAAATAAATTTGATGTGCACTGGGGCGCGGCTGTAGATAATGATTATACACTATATTTCGGAGCCGCGATTAACGAGGATGCTGCGTATGATATATATTTTTCAAGCTTTCAAGATGGTGAATACCAAAAAGCGAAAAAAATGAGCGAAAGTGTCAATACTCCTGACTGTTATGAAGATACTCCCTTCATTACTCCTGAAGGAAATTATCTTTTATTTACACGATCCTCTCCTGACTGGATGCAGAAAAATCTTTATATCAGCTATTTTAATAAACAAAATCAAACATGGTCGGAAGCTGAAAAACTGCCATACCCTGTTAATACTGGGTCACATGAATTATCACCGAAAATAATTTTCGGGAATAAACTGCTTTTTTTAAGTGAAAGAAGCGGAAAACTGCTTCCCTATGTCGCGGATGTTGTAATAGATTTTGAATAATGCATTGGTAAATTTTGCTTCTTCAGCTCTGAAAATGTGCACAGATTTTCAACGAATGAAAATATATAGAGTCTCTTCAGCCTCTGTTTTCTGCCTGCCTTGTTTTCGAAATTGTTTTTACCAATAAACTAATAAATTAAAGAATGTTGATCACCTGACTGAAATATTGCGGTCTGATGGTTACGAAGTCAGCTCCAATCCCCGCAGAACCGGTGACGGATATTACGAAAGCCTCATCCTCGATCCCGAGGGAAACAGGGTGGACATAATGGTGTAATTCAGCATGCTAAAAATTTTTTGTATAAACAAATTTCAAAGTTGTTTATTTTATTTTCAACCATTGTTTCACATAGTTTCTTTCTTCCAAAGGCAGTTCAAATAAAATCCTTGAATCATCTTTAATTATATATTGCGCGGCAACATCAAACAATCGACACATAACAGATAGCGGTTCTTCACTTTTTAAAATCGGGATAATGGAAGTACGGATAAATTCCAATCTGGAATGCTTCAAATTGTCATAATTTTTTAGAATATCGGTCAATGTTCCAAGCATTCCATTAACAAATTGTTCTTTATATTTACTTTTTCCGAAAAGAGATAATTCTTTTTTTATAGTTTCTTCAAGAGTGGAACCGACCATATTCCTGAGTATATAACTATTAATTTCTTTCGAAAGCAAGGTTATTTCCTTTTGCCATTCATAATTTTCTCCGACTTCAAATGTTTTTTCCAATTGGTTTATCCCATCTTCGATATTTCTCAATTGGAAATGAGCTAAAGAAATAAAAAAGTACGACGCACAAGATGAAGGATTAAGTTTTATCCCCTTTTTATGAGCTGAAATCGATTCTTTATATTTACCCGAACTTCTCAACAGTTCACCAAGTAATGGATATACAAGTGGATTTTCAGGATTAAGTTTTTCCGCTTCTTTAACATGACTCAGCGCTAAATCATTTTTTCCATTCATCCATTCCATTAATCCCAATTGCAATATTGAGTCAGCATCTGCCGGGTCAAAATGTAATAATTCTTTGTAGACTTTTTCTGATTTTGCTGAACGATAATTAGTTTTTTGATCTTTTATCAGACCAAAAGACTGCATTGTTTTTTCAATATATAATAACTCGGTATTGAACTCCTTGTATTGTTCGTTTTTTTTTGTTGATAAAAGAAGCGAGTTGATTTTTTGACTTTTTTTGAGTTCCTCAAATGTGTAAAATCTTCCTAAAAAATCAACGAACAGTTTGATAGGGTAGCCCTTGTTTTCTTTAATTTCAAAACATATTCTCAGCAATGGTTCTTTAAGTTCATAATATGATTCTCTTCCATCTTTTGTCGAAATAACCAGTTTTCTATCCGTGAGCTTTTTTAATTGCCCCGAAGCGGTTTGGGATGTTATAAAACATCCTGATGAAATTTCTTTTACTGTTCTGGGAAGTCGTTCCTCGCTTAAATATTCAAGAATTTTTTGCTGCTGTGCTGAAAGCGAATGCAGATGTTCCTGGTAATATGAAGTCAGGTTATCGGCCATTTCAAGGAATGAATTCGAAATTTCCGTAATCGAAGTCCGGTCAAGGAATTGATAAAAGGTTACCACAAGCCTGGGATTACCACTGGTTATCTCATGAATAGCTTTAATTTTGCCTCTTCCTTCCAAATTTTGAAGTGATTCTCTCAGTTTTTCATTGTGTTCATGGATGGCAAGTTTGTCAAGTAATTTAATAGTTTCCTCAAAAGTTAAATTATCGAGGTGGTGTACATTAAAAAATCCATAGAATGGTGCGCTCTGGGATTGAATGTCATCAAATAGATTTTGAGTCGTAGCAATAATTACCCAAACAGGATCCTGCTGGATCATATCTCTAAACTTGCGCTGGCCCTTAATTCCCATCCCTTTTGTTTCTGAAAAAATTTCTCCAAGATTTTCACAAAATAACAATAATCTCCGGTTACCGACATATTCAATGATATATCGTTTTGCTTCTTTTTCAGCCTCTGTCAACGGCAGTAAAGTCAAAGATCGCAATTTTTCACTTATCTTTTCCGGATCCGACTCCTGCTTTTCAAATGATTTTAGAATCCTTATCAACCAGTCCAAAAAAGTTGCCACACCTCTTTCTTCTTCTTTTAAATATGCTATTACAACCTGATCATTGATTTGACTGTTTGCTGTAATCCTGTTATTCAATACTGCCAGCAAATGAGTTTTTCCAATGCCGCGCGGCCCTACCAACAGCCAGTGATAACCTGCTTTGGTCTTAACACTTTCATTTATATCTTTTTCAATTCTTTTTACAAGATCATTGTTTGTTACCAGAGTCATTTCAAGTAGTTCTGGTGTGCAGTTACCCGGGCTGTATTTCATGATTGAATTTATTTTATTCATATCTACCCTCTGTTCTTTAACCACCATTTTTTTATTATTCCGTATTGGAATCTGTATTTTCTCAATTCATTAACATCCTCTCTTCGCAAGTAGTGATCTTTTTGTAAAAGTGATAGAGTCTGTTTAAATAAAGAAATATCCGCGTTTTTGAGTTCTAATCTATGTTTTATTTTATTTAATAATGTATTTTCATCTTGTGCCTCATTACACCGACTTATTTCATCGAGTATACATGATGCCAGTTCTCTTGATTTTTCATGAAAGTTATAATATACAAAAATTCGTTCCGCATAATGTCCAAAATGGGCTTTGTCTTCCGGATCGGAAATTAATTCGGTTAATGCATTATCAATTCTCCCGATATCTATTGGCATCTTTTCTTTTATAAGTCCATTTACAACATGATTAATATAAAAAGGAATGCCATCTGTTTTTTCTGCAATTAATTTTGACATTTCTTCGATACCATCTTTTAGTGTTATCTCGTTATCCTTTATTAATCCCTCTATCCCGCTTCTGGCCAGATTTAGTGCATTATCTTTTTTTAACGCTCCCAGGGAGTAAGTTACCATATCATTCGTCGGATCATTTCTATACCCCGAACTGATTAATTCTGATACCACAAGGTGCAATCCGATTGAGCCTGTATATACCATTCTGAGTTTACCTGTGTCATCCATTACCCTGAAATCTCTTAATACATCAAGCAGCTCCATTGCCGCTTTTTCTCCATGATCACTCTTTATATTTGATATCATTAAAGGAAGCTCATCCCATAAAAATACTACCTTTTCCTCAAAGTTTTGGATTATGTCTTCGAATACAAGGGATAAGATTTTCTTCCAGTTTGTTTTAATTAAAGGTATCTCCCAGTTACCCAATTTTGCTCCGGCGATCGAAGTATAAAACTGCTGCGTTTTTGTTAAGAGTTTTCCCTTTTTTGATAAAATTGGAGTTACCATGTCTAAAATTTTTGAAATAAATTCTTCCGGAGACCTAACTCCTTCAATTACCTGGAATATAGGGCGCCAGCCTTCTTGTGGTTCTTTATACATTTTGTAAATCACAGATGTTTTACCAATGCGTCGTTCAGCCGTTAAAACAATGCTGTCGTTTTCAAGTGTATTCCACATATCCCTTATAAAAGAGTCTCTTCCAATTACTCTATTGGGTGGGACATGGCCTCCAAGTATTGGTCTCATAACGCCTCCTTATACGTTGTATTTAACGTACGCCTATATTATCGTACGACATTTACATCGTATAATACAAAATTCCAGGTATTTTTCCAAATCTTTTTTTACTTTTTCCCAACCTTGATATATTGAATCCAAAAAATGGGCGATACTATTTTTGAATTTTCAGGAGGTAATGGTATTTTGAAATGGATAAAAAAAGTATCAAGTTGGCTCAACATAAGAGGCCTATGTTAGGACAGCAAAAAAGATTAGGTGTGTCTTGTTCCAGCTCGCCGGGGGTATAGTTGGCGGAATTAACCACCGGGTTTGCTGTGGTAAAGTAGGAATTATGTGTTTGAATGTCAGGGAAAAATATCCTCTTTTTAAAGAAATAAAATCATAAATTGCTATCAGAATAACAATTATCCGGGGAAAGTCCATGAAAGTAAAAAAAGATGGTTTTGCTGATAAGACTCATTTCGGAAGATTTCGCCACTTTTATTTCGCGTTGCTATTACTAATTATTTTTGTCGGATATCATTATTATCACCCGGTTTTACGCTGGGATATCTTTGAGGGGAACAGTTACCAGTATTTTATGTATGAACAGGATTTGATTGATGAGGATTATAACAAATCGGTAGCAATTATTCCCAAATTACTCAAAAATTATTCTTATGATGAACTGGAGAAGATTTTCAAAGAAAATGCACACTTCAGGTTCTCTATTGAAGATTGTTCCACTTCAAAAGAATATCTTGGTTTTGGAAATCTGAGTATTAGGTTTGATTCTTTGGGAAAAGTATGTAATACAAATCTTTATATTAAACCATATGAATCTCCTGTGACAAAAGATGCTGAATTATATACACCGCTTATTAGCTATATAATTGAAGGTGGCGGAGTTATTCCACCGCCATTAAGTGGCATGATGAGTATTTGGCTCTTTTTTGTGTTAGTTGTCGCATTCATAATACTCGGCAATATTCTGCTGTATCTGAAGTTCAAAAACAGGTTAAGACTGCATGCGGTTATTCTATATAACACACTCATTTTATTATTAAATAGGGTCTACTGAATTTATGCAAAGGTAAATTTGCCTGTAATAGCAGTGTGGTTCATTATTTGTCTGATATTTTCTAATATTGTTCTCTTAAATAGCGATTTCATAATTCTTATAATGTTTTTTAGTAACGACAAAAATAAATTGTCCATTATTTTTACATAACGGACAATGTTCATCACAAAAAAGATTGCTCCTATCCAACTTTCAGATGTATCCTGTCTCCTCGCCCCTATTTCACCCAGCCCGTATCCGTTTCTTCCCTGTCCGAACTTTCCTTCTATTTCGGAGCGTTTGGCATTATCCTTTTTCCTTCTTTGCTTTTCTTCCTCCATCTCTTTCTCCTTTGGCCTGCCCAATGGCTTGCCATTGGTTTTTATTCCTTTTTCTGATAAATATTTTCTATTCGCCCTTGTTAAATATTTGAGGTCCGTTATTACTACTTCTGGATAATAGCCGTAAAACTGATAATACTTCTCAACCTGATATTCCATATCGCTTCCTTCATCATAAGCATCCCAACTTAAGTTATCTATCCTCGCAAATCCATCTATGAGTGATACGCCGATCTTTGCTCCAAACTCCACTTTAGATTTTGCTTTCCCTCTGACTATTGGTCTTACATAGGGCTGGCTTATATTTACTATTCTGTCTGATACTCGATGGCTCTTCTTTTTGTACATTTCTTCCTGTTGACTGTAGAGCAATTGTATTACCCAAAATTGTTTCTGCTCTCTTTTGTTTAATGGAAATTCCTTCCCTTCAAACATATCTAATAATTTATGTATGCTCTTGATATTTCTTCGTACATATCTGATTTGCTTTCCTACTGCTTTCCTGATCTCTCTGTGTGTTTTATTGCCTTTTTTCGATTCTGACAGGTATTCTTTTGCCGCTCTTTGTCGATAGCTGCGCGGCTTTTTAGTCAAATCTGTTTTTTTGTATAGTATGTCTATCAGGTTTTCGCTTATCAGCCTTGCTTCATTTAGCAAATCCAGATCGGTCGGATATTTGATTTTCTGTTCAGCTGCTGTCGCGTCAAGTATCAGTTTTCCTTGATTTTTGCTTATCTCCTCTTTTTCTTCTCCTGATTCTGGCAGTACCTCTTCGTTATCTTTATCCGCGGCTTTGGCTTCGGTTTTCTTTTTATTTCTTTCTACTATCTTTAATATCTCTTCTGTCATTTCATCAAACTGCTCATATCCCATTCGCTTCCGTATATGAACCATCAGACTTGGATCAAATGCCGCTTCCTTCCGGAAACTGGTAAATCCAAGAAAATATTGTATGTAGATGTTTTCCTTTATCTGTTCTAATATTTCTACATCACTATATCCATATTTGTGTTTCAGTATTAAAGCGCCGATAACCAGTCTGCCGCTTTTGGCATATCTTCCATGTTTTTTGTCAAAGTTCCTTGAGTAGATTTCTTCCAGCTTTTCCCATGGCATTAGTTTTGACAATTTCACCCAGCGGTTCTCTGGATCCAAGTCTGCTTCAAATGGGTGTTGAAACTCAAATATTTCTATCTGTTTTGTGTTTTCTATTTTTATCATAAGTGCAAGCTTTTTTATTGCAATATATTAATTTCCTTGCACTTTTGCCACTATTTATTCCCCTATATTATTTTATTACAATAACTTAACACTTTTTCAGTACACCCTAAATACAATAGAATATTCATTCTCATTAAAGTACATGATAAATGGTGAAGCCGAAGCATCCTTACAAATCGGAGGAATGAGCACCCAAAAATATATGTTCATGCTGATGGGCGTCATAAACAACTATCACGGAGTAATATTTGATGTAAGTATAGTCGCTATAATTATAACAATATTATCCCTGGTACACCTTAATAAAAAAAGTCTGCAAAGAGGTGAAGTATAAAGCATTCTCCACATCTCAGATATTCATATCTCCCTCTGAAAAGGCAATTCAATAGTGACTGTCAGGCCGGAGATGTGGTTGTTGTTCACCTTTATTTTTCCTTTATGAGCGTCGATAATTCTTTTGCAGAGGCTTAATCCAAGGCCGTAGCCGCCGGTTTCTTTAGAGCGGGAACGGTCAACACGGTAAAATGGCTCAAAAAGATGTGGTATTTCTTTTTCCGGCACACCGGGTCCGTAATCGGTGACACAAATCTGCCAGGTCTTTTCTTTTCTTCTGATCTCAACTTTAACGGGATGAATACTCTCGGTTGAATATTTAAGAGCGTTCTCCAGAATATTTCGGAGTACAGTCTTGATTCGTTCTATATCAAGTTCAATTTCGGCGGTTTCGGGGAGATCCTTCAGGAATATTCCCGGTTTTCTGTTTTCAAATTCAGATGTCACTTGTTTTATTATTTCTGTCAGATTCACATTAGTGTACTGTAATCTTCCGTGGCCGTTTTTAAGTCTCGCTTCCTCCATTATCTCTTTAATCATAAATTCCATTTCCATCAGATCGGACGCGATGCTTTCTTTTTTTTCACCATCCTCCATCATCTCAAGGGCCAGTTTAACCCGTGTTAAAGGTGATCGGAGTTCATGACTGACATCCACGAGAAGCTGTTCCTGCGCTTTTATCATTTCCCTTATCCTGCGGGTCATATCATTAAACGATTCCGAAACTTTAGCGAATTCATCTCTTCCTTTTACAGGAATACTTACATCCAGTTTTCCCATCCCGACCGCTTTCACCGCGCTGTCAATTTTTTTCAGAGGTTTAAGCACAACTCGCATTAGAAGAAAATGGATGCCAAAGATTGCCAGCAACAGAAAAAGTAATGATGCCAGCATCTGCTGATGGAACTTGTTGAGATTTTCAAATATTGGTTGAAAATAATAAACCGATCCATCGGGATTGTAATGGGAAATATACCTGTGTTTTATCCACGCGTGCTTATTCCCGTCATGCAGGTTTTCGAGAGAATCCTTAATCTGGAAGAAATTTGATTCGGTGGCCCATTTATAATCACCATTTTGATATCCAATTTTCAGCCGGTAATCTTCCGATATTTGTTTTGCCTTTAATGTATCGGGAGGAGCGCCAATATCCTCAACGATATATTGCATGTAATTATGCAGATTGCTGTCAAATACTTCCTTGAATCCTAATTCAAACTGCTGCTTAAAGAAAAACATAACAGAAAAAATTGAAACGACACCGGTAAGGAAAAGAATACCCAGCATCTTCATTATCACAGAATTGCCGAAAGCTGCCAAAAATTTTTTAATCTTCATTTTCTCCCCCGATAAACTGATATCCCTTTCCCCATATCGTCTTTATATATCGTGGTTCTTTAGGGTCATCATCCAATTTTTGCCGCAGCCGGCTCAGGAGAACATCAACAGAACGGTCGAAATTTTCCCATTCATATCCCTTTAGAATTTCCATAATATTTTCACGCGAGAAAACTCTTCCCGGTTTTGAAGCAAGCAGATTTAAAAGATCAAATTCCATTGTTGTAATCTCAACTCTGCTGCCTGAAATGATTACCTCTTGTCTTTCTTCATCAATTATCATCTCACCTATTTTTTTCTTTCCTTTTCTGTCATCATCACCTATTCTTCTTAGCACCGACTGAATTCTTGCGACGAGCTCTCTCGGCTCGAATGGTTTTGGCAGGTAATCATCAGCCCCGAGTTCGAGCCCTACTATCCTGTCTGTAACATCTCCCCGCGCCGTAAGCATTATAACAGGAATTTTCCCCATTTCCCTGATTTTCCTCAGAACTTCAAATCCATCCATATCTGGCATCATAACATCCAGAATTATAATATCGGGAATAACGGAAGAAATCAGTAATAGTCCATCTTTTGGATGTATGGAGGTTATGGGTTGAAAATCAAATCTTGTAAGATATTCTTTCAGCAGGTTATTCAGTTTAATATCATCGTCAATTATAAGTATTTTCTTTTTCATGGAAGTTTATTTATTAAAATTCAGGTTACTGTTTATAAAAATAATTAAAAGATGAATCATAATCCTTCAGGCAAGAAAAAATGGCCCCCGGAGGGACCATCCTTTTACTATTATCTACCACACTTATCGTGGAATTTTTCCATTTTTTCAGCGACTGTTTTTTTCTGTTCCGGAGTCAGGATAGCGTGAAACTCTACAATTTTTTCCATCATGAAATCTTTCATCTCCATAATTTTATCAGCTTTATCCCCAAAGGCGGCTTCCAGGTCAGCCTTTGTTAACGTTTCCTTTGTTGCCAGCTCGAAAGCTTTATTGTGCATATCACCTTTATCGGCATGCAGTTCCTTATGTTTTTCGATGATATCTTCTTTGATCTTATTCATCACAATTCGCTGAGCTTCATTCATATCCAGCTCGTCGGAAATATAATTAATTATCTTCTCCGCTTTTTCCTCAGGACTTGAATGGAAAAAGCTGTTATGATGCATACGACATCCTCCGAATAGCAGCGCCATAAATGAAATTCCTCCTGTTATGCAGAGCCAGATTTTTTTGCTCATTTTCATTTTATTTCTCCTTTCGGTTTATGAAAGATGTTTAATTAACTGTCCCCAATTTATCGGAAAGAAATTACAACCCTGTTTCAGAATTGTAACAAATTGTAACAGAAGTTGAAATATGGAGAATTATTCCGGAAGCTCTGAAAGTCTGCAAAAGGGTATAATTGACTACGTACACGGGCAGGTGGTATTTGTAATTGTCCTCATAATTAAAATAATATTCCGGCAAGCCGGAAATGAAGAATTACTTAATTGATAATTAAAAAATGACTTTAGTTTCTAAATTGTGTTATATTATCCTGTTCCCGCGATTCAGTATCCCCGCCGGTATGCGGGAACAGGAGCTTACTCTGCTTACAAAACTAATCGAACAACCTTTCGAAAAAACTTTTATTTTTTTCTTCCTCCCGATGTTTGAATTTCAGGTAATTATCCCTCGTAATTATTCCAATCGGGCCATCATAAATCCCTCCCACTTGTTTACCGTCATAAACTCTGACCGCCAGTGTATTTTCTTCCCCGAATTTCAGCGTTCCCGGCATAAGATAATATGCTCGCAGGGTCCGGCAGTTTTTTCCAAGTTTGCTTTCTTCCGGAATTTCCTCTATGATTCCGGTCTTCCCAACCAGCTTGCCATTAAGATACGTTTCATCAAGATCGTCTATTCTACCGAGAAGAAGAATAAGTCTTTCGTTTTCATAATCAGAATCAATGGTGAATTTTTTCCGGTACCAGCCAACGCCGTTATATTTTCTAAATCCATACATCGCCCACTTGGCAGGCACATGGACATCAAGCCAGTCAGAGTCATCAAAATTATTATCTTTCCACGAACTGCTGTCACCCAATGAAAATTTCCAACTACCGGAAAATTCCAGGTTCGCGACCATTTTACTTTCATCAATAACTATACTTATATCACCCCTGATAATTCCTCCTATTCCTTCAATATCGTAAACCCGAATAGCGATAAGATTTTCTTCCCCAAAATTAATTATCGAAGCGGGGAGCAAATACTTTCTTGTGAATCTCACCTGTGAGAAATAATTTGGAGGAAAACCGCCAGTTTGGCCGATGAGCGCTCCATTCAGATATGTTTCATCCACATCATCAATATGACCCAATGAAATATACAGACTGGAATTCCGGTATTCTTCAGGGATAGAAAATTTTACACGGTACCACGCGTAACCATTATACCCTGGAAATCCTTCATCCTCCCAGCTGGATGGCACTCTGACCTCCTCCCAGAATTCATCATCGAAATCGGGGTTTTTCCACGCGGAGTCATCCCCGATTTCGAATTTCCAGTATCCCTCAAGGTCAATTATTCTTTCACCTTCACTGAAACCTGCATAATTCAACGAGAAAGATATCAGAAGTAACATAATGCTAATATGTTTCATACCACTTCCATATATTTTTTTTCTTATTTACTCTCTGCCAGTCTTTTTGCCGGAAAAATTTCATCAGAGGTTTTACCGGCTATAGCCTCATACAACTTGTCACTGTCATAAAAACCGCATCTTATTTCATTAAGCAGAACAGGATCATCACAATTCAGCAGTTTTATCGCCGCGACAGCTTTTTTCCGGATATTATTATTAATCCCGTTTTCCGCGAGATTTTTGAGCTGCGGAAGAATATCCTTTGTAAAGTAGCGTTCTTCGGCTCTCAGGCAGTCGATCATAATATGAAGAAGGGCGCTTTCAACCACACCTTCATTTTCACTGCTGAGGGCTGACTTTGTCCTTTCTGTCAGAAGTTTTTTTTCAGCTGAATAATCATGCTGATAAAATGAACATCCCGCCATCACAAAAACCAGCATTGCAGATACTAAAGCTTTCATTTGTTCCTCCATTCTTTTGTTTTATAAGGTCCGTTTTAAAAATGGAGAAGTTTTATGTAATAGTGGTCACGGGCAAATAACAAGCTGTCATAAAATGTCACAGAACAAAATTATTTAACAAGTTTATACCCCACCTTATGAAAGGTCAGTATTATTTCAGGGTATTCAGGATTTTTTTCAATCTTGTGCCGCAGCCTGGAAATAAAATTGTCGATGGTTCTCGGAGTGACAATTTCATTATCCCCCCAGACATTCGACAGAAGATCATCCCGACTGACGGTTTTATTCCTGTTATTCCACAGGTATTTTAGAATTTCAAACTCACGGTAAGTCATAGGCACCTTTTCTCCCCCCGGATCAAATACTGTACAAGCGGAAAAATTAACATCAAGATAGCCGATTTTAGCCGCTTCTGATGACATCCCGTTGCCGCATCTGCGTAATATCACTTTTATCCTGGTTAAAAGCTCACGAAGACTGAATGGCTTTGTAATGTAATCATCGGCTCCAAGTTCAAGTCCCAGTATTCTGTCAATTTCTTCACCACGCGCGGTTAGCATTATAATGGGCGCCATGTTTCCCGCCTCCCTGGTTTTCCGGCAGATATCAAAACCTGACATACCGGGCAGCATAATATCAAGAATGATCATATCATAGTCGTTGGTTTGAATTTTTTCGAGGCCATCAATTCCATCTCCCGATTCATCAACTTCATAACCTTCAAATTTCATATTTTTTACCAGACCCATTCTCATTTGGGGTTCATCTTCCACGACTAATATTTTCATCACTTTTTCCCAATAATAATTGTTTTAAACTCCACCCTGAAAAGACTGCCGTTTCCCGGCTTACTCGAAACTTCTATAGTAGCATCGTGAGAATCGATTATATGTTTGACCAGGGATAGTCCCAGCCCGCTTCCTCCCCTCGCTTCAAACTGAAGGTTATTTACCCTGAAAAATTTGTCGAATATTTTGTTCTGAAATTTTTCAGGAATCCCCATTCCCCGGTCCTCAATCTCAAAGAAAATTTTTGATTTGGCTTTTCCGGCTCTTACACAAATATATTTTTCATCCGGGCTGTATTTTACCGCGTTATCTATCAGGTTTACGAGCACTTCGGCAATCGCGTCCCGGTCGGCTGCAATTTCCAGTCTTTCATCTGATAAATCTGTTTCAAATTTAAATCCTTTCTCTTTAAGAGTATATGAATAAATATGCAGAATATCAGCGATAAGAGCGTTTAAATTCATTCTTTTTAAGTGATATTCCTTTTTACCCGCTTCAATTTTTGAAAAATCGAGTATACGGTTAATCATTATCGTCAGTCTTTCACTTTCATTGCCGATAATTGCCCCGAATTCCCTGGCTTCCTCGGCCGATTCTGTCCTTCCCATTTCAATTGTTTCGGCAAACATTCTTATCAGGGAAAGTGGAGTCCGCAGTTCATGTGAAACATTTGATACAAAGTCGGTTTTCATCTTTGCCAGTTCAATTTCAATTTTAATGCTTTTGAAGAGATAATAAACCGCGACAAACAAGATTATACCAAGTATTATCATTATATAGAGACTTCGTCTGAATCTTCCGGTTGCCAGTTCCTTAAGATTATCCCTGCGCAATGTGATGCCAATATAAAAATCGGAAAGCAGCCATAGATTTCTTTTAAATCGGAAGTCATATTCTCCTTCCAGACCAGTGGATGTATAAATACCTTCTTCACCTTCACGGAAAATGGAAATAACAAATTCATCACGGGCCATTTCAAAAAGAACCGGTTCAAAGATATTTTGGATAAACTCTCTCGTATCAACAAGGTAGGCCGCGATATAGTATTCACCCCTTTCCGATTCCACTATATGGCAAAGAATATGGAATTCATTTCTGGTGTTGATTTCTTTACTTATTGATTCAATTTTATCATAGCCGGCTTCTTTTCTGGTTATCAGTCTGCGTACTATATAGGAGTTATCTTTTATTGACTTCAATATTTCGGCCCTGAGACCCCTGATAAATTTTCTTCCGAAATACTGATACTCATTCAGCGCGGTATCGGATATAATAATGCCTTTAACAAACCGGAAGTCATTCATAAATTCATCAATTTTGTCTCCTGATATTTTATCACCAGGCATAAAAGCCGAACTTGATTTTATCCATTCCTTCGTGCTCAGCAGAGTATTGTAATTAACTGCCCGAAGTACAAGATTCATCTGTTGTTCGAATACTTTATCGACGAGCTTTTCATCAGTGCTTAGTGAATTCAGTTCATATAATATATAGATGATAAGCGGAAGAACGACTATGCTTACAAGTAATATTTTTATTTTATTCCTGATCAAAACATTTACCGGTAATTGTAAAACACCTTAAAAGCTCAGTTTTATGAAAAGTTAAATAAATATAGCAACCTTTTGGGAAAATAGAAATTTTTGTGACAAAATATGACAAAACAATGATTGGAGCCAGAATCATTAAACAACTAATAACACCAACCTTCAGGCCGGTGATCTGCTGAACAATATGGAGTATCCGGGCTTTAGCCCAAATACATTTGCCATTGCCGGTAAAATTCGCCTTTCCATATAGTTGAAAATAATCCCTGCCTCCACTATCTTTAAATATTACAAATTCCATTAAGAGGATGTTCGATGGCAAATTAC
Source organism: Melioribacteraceae bacterium (assembly GCA_963677445.2). Classification (GTDB taxonomy): domain Bacteria; phylum Bacteroidota; class Ignavibacteria; order Ignavibacteriales; family Melioribacteraceae. The sequence continues at coordinate 37,020 of CAXXGF010000070.1, forward strand.
CACCCGGAGCTGGAAAAAATTCCGCTCAATTTTCTCAGGAATGAGTTTGAGCGGGGCAGAGTTCTGCCAGGCAGAAAAATACTGGCCGAAGAGATAAACACAAAATTTGATACTTTGGAAAAAAGAGGCATAAAGACACTGGCTGATCTCGCCGACGCGCTTAAAAGCACAACAAAAGCTGTAAAATTCGCCGAAATTTGCGGACTTTCTGAAGAATATATAAAGATGCTCAGGAGGGAAATTTTGAGTTACCTTCCAAAGCCGGTCAGTCTTAAAGAAATTCCCGGCGCGGATAAAGCTGTCGCTGAAAAGCTCGCGGCAGCCGGAATAAAAAACAGCAAACAATGTTTTGAGAAATGTGCTGAAAAAGATGATCGAAACTCCCTGGCCGAAGAGACCGGAATTCCCCCAAAAGCCCTTCTCGAAATGGCCCGCCTTTCCGATCTTGCCAGAATTAATGGCGCCGGGCCTGTTTTTATCAGGATGTTCCGCGACGCCGGAATTTCCTCAATCCGGGATATTCTTGGTTGTGAACCGGAGGAACTGCACTCCCGGCTGAAACAGTTAAATGAAGAAAAAAAATATATCCGCTCCATGATAAACATTAATGATCTGATCTTCTGTATCAATTTCTGCCGTTTCCTTCCAATCGGGCTTGAAAATGAATAACAAAAATTTTGTGCCCGATGAATTCTTTTTTCTGAAGTATCTCGGTTTTCTCCGCCTGAAAAGAGAAAACCCATCTCTTGATTACCTGGAAAGGATTGTGGCAGCGCAGCTTGCCCGGGTCCCTTTCGAAAATGTCTCCAAACTCTGGTATAATAAAACAAAAGGCCAAAAATATATTCCCATGCCTGAACAGTATATGGAGGGACTTTTTGAATACAACTTTGGCGGAACCTGTTATACGGTTAATTATTACCTTTATCATCTCCTCTGTCACCTCGGATTTGACGCGAAAATATTTGGCGGTAAGATGTCGGGTGTTAATGATCACATGGTAATTATAGTTAATATAGACAGGACTAACTATCTTATTGATGCCGGATACGCGGCGCCTTTTACAAAACCTATGCGAATAACCAATGGGGGAAAACAAAGTTTCATCACACCGGCAAATGAATATATGTTTATACCATGTAATGAAGAGGGGAATCCTGAGATTGAGATGTACAGGCATGGGAAAAAGAGCCATGGTTATGAAGTTCTGCCCGGGGAGCAGCGGCTGGAGGCGTTTGATAAACAGATCAGAGATTCCTTCAGCGGGAAGTCGGTGTTCATGAACAACCTGCTATATACCCGCTACGGGAAAGAGCGCCAGGTAAGAATTTCCAACCTGAATTTCCGGGAGCTAAATGATGGAGAGCTAAATGAAGGTTCCCTCCCCGATAATGAAGAAGTATATCTTTTGCTTGAAAAACAGGGCATACCATATCAAATCAGCAGTGAAGCATTTGAAAACATCACGCTCGATATGAATGAAAGAACTTAATCCTTTCGGAAAAGGAAAACTCCGCTATTCTACAACCGGCCAGGTGGCGCGGCAAAACAATATCCATGCTAACACTGTGAGGATTTATGAAAATTGGGGATACATTTCTCCTGTGCCCCGCGCAAAAAATGGTTACAGAAGATTTACCCCTCTTCATTCCGACCAGGTTAAGCTTATCCGGCTGGCAATTAATTTTACATGGCTGAGCGGCAGAATAAGGAAACTGGCGCTGGGTGTGATTATATCTTCGGCCAGGGGAGAGCTGGAAAGATCATTAACATTCGCGAATTCTCTGGAAGACAAAATTAAATCGGCCGTTTTGGAAGCTGAGCTCGCGCTTAAAATTACCGGAGAGTGGAGAGATAAAAGCAGCTCTGAGCGACATTATAATGAAGGTTATTTTTCCGGAGGGGCCGCGCGGCTTCTTGATACAACAAAGGATACGCTGAGAACATGGGAGAGAAACGGACTGATCAGAATTAACAGGACCATTCCTGAAAAATACCGAATTTATTTTCCCCGCGATATAAAACGGCTGAAAGTTATCTCGGCCCTGCGAAAGGCCGGTTACAGCATTGTTTCAATCAGAAGAATGTTGCTTAAACTGGAAAATGACGCCGGCGCTGATATCAGGTACTTTTTAGACACGCCTTCCCCCGATGAAGCTGAGGACCTGGTTTACGCGACGGACAGGTGGCTTAGCAAAGTGAAAAGCCTGAATGAGATAACTCCAGAACTTGTTAATCATGTTGAGTATATGATAAAGAATTACTGTTGAATTCACATCTGTTAGGCCAGTGCAAAAAGGAATGCCCTTAAGAATTTACTTTAAGCGAAAACCAGTACGAAATTGTTCCTCCCCCGCCTCAATCCTCAGCGGCGGATCAGGCAATCTCTCCTAAGCAATGCTTGTCAACCTTGTGATAATGATAGCTATAAATGTCCCCGACAGGGGGCAAAGCCGAATAACCGCGGGCAGCCTTCGAAGATGGCGGCCCGTGGAGGAAACTCGGATTGCTCCGGTTTGTCGATAAATATCTCCCTTCGCCCAAAAGAGATGCATGTGGCGGAGGGGGTGGTCCGCCGAGGCGAACTTTTCTTTGGTGACGGGGGAGGATACAACCTGGCCTTTGATAATAACTTTTCCACATCGGGCAAAGTTATAACCGAAGCAATACTCGCTATCACTTCCGGCATTTGAAATTATCGCAAATATAAACATCTTAAAATACCTTTTCTGACAACCGGATGGCTGTTTACAAATCATATCCCGGAATTTCAATAAGCTGCCTGATATTATATTACAATATATTAACATGCCAACCCTACAATAAAACACCATCCCCTTATATTATCCAGCGTCATTAAAACTAACCAGGGATACAAAATGAACATTGATTTCAAAAAGGTGTTAATGAAACACATTGATGTGATTACAAAACAAATCGGGGAAAGACCAACCGGCTCAGAGGCCGACAAAAAAATGCTCGATTATATTTCCGGTGAATTTGAAGACTGCGGCCTTAAAACCACCCGGCAGGAATTCCCTCTGAAATACTGGCGAAGGAAAAGTTCCAGGCTGATATTCGGCGGTAATGAACTGCCGCATCATGTTAATACTTTCAGCCCTTCCTGTGATGTTGAAGCTGAATTTGTGCCATCCGGCGCCATCCTGGCTTTGGAGAAGGCCGATATAAGAGGGGAGATCGCGCTTCTTTATGGAGAATTAACTCATACACCGCTTCTGCCCAAAAACTTCAAATTTTATTCTGATGAAAGGTCGCAAAAAATATTATCAATTCTGGAGGAGAAAAAACCGGCGGCTGTCCTGACACTATGTAATGATTTTGCCCGGCAGGAGCCGATAATTGAAGATCGTGATTTTCTTTTTCCATCGATGACTATCTCGCCCGACACAGCTCTTGAATTGATAAAAAGGCGCGGAGAAAAAGTGAGAATAGTAATTGACTCTGAATATGCCGACACCCAATCCGCTAATATCTCGGGGATGTTACAGGGAAAGTCTGGTGAAAAGATTTTGATAATGGCCCATTGCGATTCCTACTATACCTCCCCCGGGGCAATGGATAACGGCACCGGAGTCGCGATGCTGATGCTGCTGGCAAAAGCTCTGGCCGGTGAAAAATTTGAGACCGGCATTGAGTTTCTGGCAATAAATGGCCATGAAAACGCGGGGCAGGGTTTTACGCGCTATCTTGAATTAAACCGGGACGCGTCCGAAAAAATTAAAGCTGTAATCAATATTGATCTTGCCGGATGTTTTCTGGCTGTGCCTGCAATTTCCATTATGCAATTTCACGATGAATTAAAAGATAAATTGTCCCGAATTGTAAATCAGAATGAAAATTTCATTGAGACCGGTCCCTGGTATTTTGGCGAACATTCAGCCCTGATGCAAATGGGTATTCCCGCGATTGCCGCCACATCACAATGGTATCCCGAAATAACACATCATTTCAGGGACAGCAGTGAGTGGGTGGATGAAGAAATGTTATACGAATATCTGCCATTGCTGAAAAAGATGACCGAAGTTATAAACCGCGAAAAATAAATTTGTAATAATCACAGGTCCCGTTATTTCGGCGGGACTAATTTAATTCCCGGCCTGATACAATACCATGTAGGTTGTATAATAATCGCTTGTATCGAGCCAGCCGATTATCTGGCCCATCTGCCATACAGTGCTGCCGATACCGGCGATGGCATACTTAAAATTTCCCTCCGTACGGGCTTCCGATTCCTGGTGGTAATCATTTCCATATGTGTCTCGGAATGTGAAATAGGGTGTTGAATAACAATCCTCGATTACAATGATGGCTCCATAGGCTATGTTGCCATGAAACTGAAACTCACCCGTTGTGTGTCCGTAACCTGATTTGATATCGCAGTAATTTTCATATAATATCGTGTAACCCTCGGCAACCAATTGACTTCTTAAATCAGAAGCGTACGACTGCAGCGCAAGCGACTGAGAATAAGAGAGAGACGCAACAAATAAAAAACTGATAATCATTATCACTTTTTTCATAATCCGCAGCTCCCGAAACAATTATTTTTAGTTCGGACTTAAGATACAGTTTTTTTTGATTAATCGCAGGAGATATTCAGGAAAAGGAGGAGGGGGAATGTTTGTCTCTTGATTCTGGTTTAGATTATTCGGAAAATTCCCTCATTATATAAACTGGCCAAGCCAGAATTGAAGAGTAAAAACACTTCTCTGATTTTTTAAAGAACCCGATTTCGATTACGACTTCGATTTGTTTTTCGATGGCTGACTTAAATCATGTCAATCTTTTTAATTCCCGTAATCCTGTTCTGTGCTTTTTTCTCGACCATTAGAAAATTCCGCTGGATATATCGTCTCTTTGAATAAGGTTTAGTTTTGAATGGTGGTTACTCCTGCTGCAAAGGTTCAAAAATTAAAAAAAGGTTCTTTCCAACTTCATTTGCTCACTGCCTTATCGAAAGTTCCGAACACAAATCAGCGTAAACAATATTGTGTAACTGACATCACAATCGGACGCTTCATTTTTCTTACCAGGAGTTCTGAGTTCCCGATTTTCTTTTTGCGCTTGTTACAAAAAATACATATTCTATTTTTTCTTTTCTGGCAATTTCAATCGCATACAGAATTAATTCCATTTCGCAATTTTTATCTGCTATTATTGTCAATACCGTATTTGGCAGGATAGTTTTATTGAATCGGGAAAACTTATATAAATCTGACTTGGTAATTAGCGTCCCGCCTGATGAGAAAAAACAGGCATTCTCTATTATTATTAGGTAGGGTCTACTGAATTTATGCAAAGCTAAATTTGCCTGTAATAGCAGTGTGGTTCATTATTTGTCTGATATTTTCTAATATTGTTCTCATAAATAGCGATTTCATAATTCTTATAATGTTTTTTAGTAACGACAAAAATAAATTGTCCATTATTTTTACATAACGGACAATGTTCATCACAAAAAAGATTGCTCCTATCCAACTTTCAGATGTATCCTGTCTCCTCGCCCCTATTTCACCCAGCCCGTATCCGTTTCTTCCCTGTCCGAACTTTCCTTCTATTTCGGAGCGTTTGGCATTATCCTTTTTCCTTCTTTGCTTTTCTTCCTCCATCTCTTTCTCCTTTGGCCTGCCCAATGGCTTGCCATTGGTTTTTATTCCTTTTTCTGATAAATATTTTCTATTCGCCCTTGTTAAATATTTGAGGTCCGTTATTACTACTTCTGGATAATAGCCGTAAAACTGATAATACTTCTCAACCTGATATTCCATATCGCTTCCTTCATCATAAGCATCCCAACTTAAGTTATCTATCCTCGCAAATCCATCTATGAGTGATACGCCGATCTTTGCTCCAAACTCCACTTTAGATTTTGCTTTCCCTCTGACTATTGGTCTTACATAGGGCTGGCTTATATTTACTATTCTGTCTGATACTCGATGGCTCTTCTTTTTGTACATTTCTTCCTGTTGACTGTAGAGCAATTGTATTACCCAAAATTGTTTCTGCTCTCTTTTGTTTAATGGAAATTCCTTCCCTTCAAACATATCTAATAATTTATGTATGCTCTTGATATTTCTTCTTAAATATCTGATTTGCTTTCCTACTGCTTTCCTGATCTCTCTGTGTGTTTTATTGCCTTTTTTCGATTCTGACAGGTATTCTTTTGCCGCTCTTTGTCGATAGCTGCGCGGCTTTTTAGTCAAATCTGTTTTTTTGTATAGTGTTAAGTTAATTATGATATGACGTATATATTTTGTATATTTGGTCAAAAAAGGCTAATAAAATGACTCGATATACAATTAAACTAACCAAAGAGGAAGTTCAGGAATTAACAGATATAATAAACAAAGGGAAACATAGCTCACAAGCATTCAGGGCAGCATATGTTCTATTAAATTGCGATAAAGGAGAATACTCAGAAAATCCAGATATTACAAATGCGGAAATAATAAAAATATTGAAAATAGGGGACAGGACCATTGATCGAATAAAAAAGAAATTTATAGAAGACGGATTGGATGCAGTATTAAAACGACAACCATCGACACAAAATTATACAAAAAAAATGGATGGCGATCTCGAAGCAAAACTAATAGCTTTATGTTGTAGTAATCCCCCGGAGGGTCATTCCAAATGGAGTATGAGACTATTAGCCGATAAACTTGTCGAACTCAGGTATGTTGATTATATCTCTCATGTGTCGGTTAGAAACGCGTTAAAAAAAACGAACTTAAACCTTGGAAAATCATAGGTTGGGTAATTCCACCAAAAGGAAGTAGTGAATTTGTAGCGAATATGGAATATGTACTGGATGTATATAAAAGACCATACAATGAAAAATATCCGGTTGTGTGTATGGATGAATCGCCAAAACAACTAATAGAAGATATTGCCACATTACTAATGAAGCCGGGAAGTCAAAAGAAGGTTGATTACGAATATATCAGACACGGCATGGTAAATATATTTATGGCAAATGAGCCTCTGAAAGGAAAACGAATAGTAGAAGTCACCAAAACAAAAAAGAAATCTGACTGGGCGCGTTTTATTAAAAAAGTAGTAGATTCATATCCAAATGCTGAAAAAATATTTCTTGTGATGGATAATTATTCCACACACAATGCTTCAGCGTTTTATGAATGTTTTGAACCTGAGGAGGCGCGAAGGTTGCGCGAACGCCTTGAATTTGTCTATACACCCAAGCATGGTTCCTGGTTAAATATGGCTGAGATTGAATTGCATGTGGTAAATCATCAATGTCTGAACAGACATATATCGGAAGAGGATATTGTAAGAAGTGAAGTCAAAGCCTGGGCCAATGAGAGGAACTCAAAAAAGGCCACTATAAATTGGCAGTTTACAAACGAGAAAGCAAGAATAAAACTGAAAAGGCTCTATCCGTCATTATCCGCTTAACATAAACAATAGTATGTCTATCAGGTTTTCGCTTATCAGCCTTGCTTCATTTAGCAAATCCAGATCGGTCGGATATTTGATTTTCTGTTCAGCTGCTGTCGCGTCAAGTATCAGTTTTCCTTGATTTTTGCTTATCTCCTCTTTTTCTTCTCCTGATTCTGGTGGTTCTTCTTCTTTATCTTTATCGGCAGCTTTGGCTTTTGACTTCGGTTTTCTTTTTATTTCTTTCTACTATCTTTAATATCTCTTCTGTCATTTCATCAAACTGCTCATATCCCATTCGCTTCCGTATATGAACCATCAGACTTGGATCAAATGCCGCTTCCTTCTGGAAACTGGTAAATCCCAGAAAATATTGTATGTAGATGTTTTCCTTTATCTGTTCTAATATTTCTACATCACTATATCCATATTTGTGTTTCAGTATTAAAGCGCCGATAACCAGTCTGCCGCTTTTGGCATATCTTCCATGTTTTTTGTCAAAGTTCCTTGAGTAGATTTCTTCCAGCTTTTCCCATGGCATTAGTTTTGACAATTTCACCCAGCGGTTCTCTGGATCCAAGTCTGCTTCAAATGGGTGTTGAAACTCAAATATTTCTATCTGTTTTGTGTTTTCTATTTTTATCATAAGTGCAAGCTTTTTTATTGCAATATATTAATTTCCTTGCACTTTTGCCACTATTTATTCCCCTATTTTATTTTATTACAATAACTTAACACTTTTTCAGTACACCCTAGGTAATTAATCTTTTATTCGTAACACCCTCAAAATAATTACTTGACGGACGATCAATAGATCGATGATGATGAGAAAAATTCAAATCTTCAAATCCCCCCATTGTGAAGAAAGATACCGCTCCTACTCTAAGAGCTATCGCGAACAACCAGAGCGAAACAACGAAATAGGCGAAATGCAACATATAATCCGAATTATTTCTTCGGTTCCGAAACATTCCATATTTGGCAGTTTTAGGACCAATCAGATTAGATAATTTTTGGATCTATGTGAAATGTAGAGGGTAAAGTAATGAATTAGCGGCTAAAAAAATGAATAGACATATGGAAAATTGCGCGTGAAGATATGAATCAGAGATTTTTATATTGTCATGTTTGATCACAGGAAACCAGCCTCCCGGTCTCTTCGACGCCACAGCGCTTATGGTCTTGAAAAAAAAGGGGAGTCTTAAAGTCCCTCTCACCCTGACTAAGGCAGGTGCTTTCAGCTTTCCTAGCTCTTTATGCGTTAGCTGCTTTCCCCCTTTCAGGACTTTGAGAATGTTTGTATTTTCCTTAATCGAGGCTTTGCCCCGGCCTGTTGCCCGCTCTCTTTCAGGATTTTGTATTCCTCTGCGACAAACTGAAATTATTATTTGTGCTGAAGGCGCGACAATCAATAGGCCCGGTAATTTATAAAAGAAAAAGTGTATTTAAGCCCTGAAGGGCGGAAGCTGCACATCGGGATTATCCGGTTACACTTTTACATAAGATTTTGTTTAGTTGTCAGGACCGAAAAAAATCACTCGCTTAATTTCACATAGAACACTTATTATAAATAGTTATAAATTGTAATATCGGCTCAACACGCACCTTTCTTAAAAGTCAAGGCTCATGCTGTTTAGGATCGGTATTGAGTTTGGGCCTTTTTTTGGGTGGGTAACCAAATTGCATCCTCAAAAAAGGCCTTAACAATGGATCGGTAAAAATATATCGATTTTTACGAGAAGGGTGTTCATACAAAATATTGCATCGATTAACAATTCCATCCCATGAAATATCAAATTGACTGTCTTTTAATAAATCATTAGTCTCAATTTGAGCCTTAATATCATCTTTATTAATCAATTTATATCTGTAGAAATTAATGTATTCAATTAATTTAGTTTCAGATATATTAAAAGTATCGATTTTATCTTTATATTTTTCAAGATAATCATGGTATGCATACTTAATTGAATTAAACCTCCCTTGTTCAAGGTCAGCATATGTAACATATCTGTCATTAGATTCTCTCTTTCTGCAAGCGCGGCAGCTCTCCAGACCTACTAAGTGAACTGCATAAGGAAATCCATCCGTTTCTAGGCAAATTGTATCAATTACGTCTCTATCGAAAGTATATTTTATTAGCTTTGCGCGCTCTTCAAGGAAGTTTAAGATATCCTTTTTTTTCAGTGGTGAAATAAATATTTCTCGAATTTGCCTAAGAATACTTGGATGTCCTTTGAACAACTCTTTTGCACTTGATGCAACGCCGCATACAATTACTTTACATTCATGTGAAGAATTATTATCTGAAAGATCTTTTAATAAATCACCAATTTCTTCTCTAATTTTATAAGATACACCTGATAATCTATCAAACTCATCTAAAAGAATATAATACGGAGAACCAAAAGAACAAAGAATTTCAAATAACGTGTCTTTTGTAATTTTTCTTGAACCTAATTCTATTCTATGTGTTATTTTCTTTCCGCGTACTTTCGTTGCTCCTTCAAGTTTTACGAATTTCCATAAAGGTGTAAAACCAGTTTCTACTGAAATTTCCCCTTCAACCTCACTTGTTCTTTCACGGATAAATACATCAATTCCGAGCTCTCGTAATATTCGTCTAGCTAGATCATCAAAAGTCGTTGTGCTACTGCATGTTACGAATGCATGTTTTTTCATATTTGACAAAAAAGAGTGAACAATTGAAGTTTTACCTACTCCCCTCGAGCCAACTATTGTTGGAACGGGCTCCTTTTTCTCTAAGAAGTTCCTCCATTTTCTCAATCTCAAACCTTCTTCCGATTAGATATTTTATATCATCAATCGGTGCACTTGGAGTAAAAACGTCCTCTAATTCATGACCAAAATTACCCACAGTTCCTCCAAAGAGTAAAAAAGTGAAAATTTTACAATTAAATTATTGAATTACAAATAAAGCAACTTACTATAACTAATTGAAAATTTGACACAAATTTCTTTGATGAATGAGAAATAAGTAAGAGAATATCGTCGAACAAGTCAATCTTATTTCGAAGATAAGTTAATACAGTACAAAATCATCATTTTATTATAAAAAAAATATGATATGAATGCAAGAATAATAAAAACTAAATAAAAAATTAGTATTGATTATCAAAGGGTCAATATTTAAACTCCCGCGATTGCCGCCACATCACAATGGTATCCCGAAATAACACATCATTTCAGGGACAGCAGTGAGTGGGTGGATGAAGAAATGTTATACGAATATCTGCCATTGCTGAAAAAGATGACCGAAGTTATAAACCGCGAAAAATAAATTTGTAATAATCACAGGTCCCGTTAATTCTGCGGGACCAATTTAATTCCCGGCCTGGTATAATACCATGTAGGTTGTATAATAATCACTTGTATCGAGCCAGCCGATTATTTGTCCCATGTGCCATACTGTGCTGCCGATTCCGGCGATGGCATACTTAAAATTTCCCTCCGTACCGGCTTCCGATTCCTGGTGGTAATCGTTGCCATGTGTATCCCGGAATGTGAAATAGGGTGTTGAATAACAATCCTCGATTACAATGACAGCCCCATAGGCTATGTTGCCGTGAAACTGAAACTCACCCGTTGTGTGTCCGTAACCTGATTTGATATCACAGTAGTTTTCATATAATATCGTGTAACCCTCAGCAACCAATTGACTTCTTAAATCAGAAGCGTACGACTGAAGCGCAAGCGACTGAGAATAAGAGAGAGACGCAACAAATAAAAAACTGATAATCATTATCACCTTTTTCATAATCCGCAGCTCCCGGAACAATTATTTTTAGTTCGGACTTAAGATACAGTTTTTTTTGATTAATCGCAGGGGATATTCAGGAAAAGGAGGAGGGGGAATAATGTTAATATGTTGATCACGGCTCTTTTCGCCTGATGAATTTTATTTCGAATTTTTTGATATATGTTCTACAGGTGTGAGAGACTTGCCTTTATTAACGTGAGCTAAATATGATAAATCTTTTAAAACATTGAGCGCGCTCAGAACTTGTTACGGCATGTTTCCCGAGCTCAACTACAATTTAAGAATCCCAAAGAGATGTCAGGATTATAGAAACAGAATCAACTAACACATCATCAAACCCTGAATGGGTGAAATAAAAACAGCCGGCACATTGTAATCTCCCAAATTATATCACCCCTCCGGGATTGATAAAACATATATTCAGACTCCTTACCTTTCGCAAAATAGTATCGCGGCAGTCATCTATTCGTTTTTTTGTGGCAGTATCCAGCATATTATTTTTCTTCCAGTTTTTCACGCAACGCCATTCCTTTGGCAGTGAGCCTGTATTTTTGAGTCGGACTTTTAGGAGAATCGGGCTGAGTCATTTCAACAAAACCTGCTTTTATAGCAGGATGTAAATAATTCTGAAGAAAATTTCTTCTTCCTTTCAAACTTAACAAATTCATCAATTCCGAAGCGGATAATTTTCCCTGGATGCAGCTTGCCAGCAATTGTATTTTTTCTTCTGTTTTATCCTCCGCGTGATCCCCGTACTGCTCCTTTACTTGTTCCTCTACTTGTTCCCCTGCTTGTTCCCTTACTTGTTCCCTTACTTGTTCCCCTGCTTGTTCCCCTGTATGATGTTTTCGCCACAAAAAAACCTTAAATGTCCGTTGCGAAAAAAATTCCGGTTCCGGAAGACCTTTGCCGGTAACATCCTGAATGATATCGAGCGTGCCGGTTCCATAGCGGTCAATAGCTCCGGCATAAAAGAGGCAATTCGCGAGAAGGGGGTTATTCGGGTATGAAGCGTGCGCCCGTTTAAGATCGGCTATTGTGATTTCATCCGGCAGATGCCCCGGATTTTCAATTTCAATTCTGTTGCTAAAGACTGAAATCTGCACACTCCCCTTACTATAATAATCGCGGTGAACCAGCGCGTTTATAACTGCCTCGGCAATTGCCGCGCGGGGCACTTCATATTCGGTTTCAACCAGGTTGCTTTTATGCCTGGTTCCGGTTGAAAGACTTATTTTGGAAAGCACAAAATCTACAGCCTGATCAGCCGGTTATATATTTCCTGATTTTCTTTTTGCGCCAGTTACAAAAAATACATCCTTGATTTTTTCTTTTCTGGCAATTTCAATCGCGTACAAAATCAATTCCATTTCGCAATTCTTATCTGCTATTATTGTCAATATCGTATTTGGCAGCATAATTTTATTGAATCGGAAAAACTTATATAAGTTTTGTTTGGAAATTAGCGTCCCGTCCGATGAGAAAAAAGAGGAATCTTTTAATAATAAATAGGTCATTAATCTTTTATTCTCGACGCGCTCAATATAATTGCTTGACGGACGATCAATAGAGCGAAGTTTATAAGAAAAATTCAAATCTCCAAATCCCCCTATTGTGAAGAAAGATACCGATCCTACTCTCAGGGCAAAAGCGAACAACCAGAGTGAAATGATAAAAAACCCGAACCGAAGCATATAACCTGAATCGTATCTTCGGTTCCGAAACATTCCATATTTGGCAGTTTTAGGACCAATCAGATAAGATAATTTTTTATTTCTTTGAAAAAATGAATACAAAACAGCTCCCCGATGAACAAGTTAAGTATTAGTCCTCAGTTTCTTCAGCGGCTCTGAATATTCTCTTAACCTCATAGCTGCTTAGTTTATAGATAAAAAATCCGATTATAATTGTTGGTATCAGTTGACTAAAGATTAAAGAAACATATGAAAAGGATTGGAAAAATCCTTCATTTGGAGCATCCATCATAGAGGCAAAATTGCCCATCATTGGCAAAGTGACATATTTATGCATGAATATTGTCCACCCTATATTCCAGAACAGCGCGAACCACAGCATATACACCGTATTTTCCCTCGCCGATTCTTCTATATTTAACAACCCAATCGAAAAAAATATAAACAAACCGGCAATTATAAGAGAGGGCATCTCCATTATATATAAGTTATTGAATAAAAATTTTGAAACATCGGGCAATGTGTCCATAATTGCATCAATCGAGATTAAATCATATGGAGAAGGCGCGACAAAACTAAAGAGAGCGCCCAGAAGCCGGAAGCCGGAATATATAATTAGAATCCAGGCAATTACCTTTATTACGGTATTTTTCCTTGGCGCGCTGAAAGCTTTTGATTTTAATCCTTTCTTTATCTCATTTTCAATCGCCTCCCTGTCCATTCCTGTTCTTTTTGTAATTTCCGCCTCAATTGTAAGAGCCCTGTCTTCATTATACCTGCGATCAACCCTCGAATAAATGTCAATAAGTTCTGTCAGTGAATATTTGCTGTAATCAATATTATGTTTAACTTCCAAAATCTCCTCCTTTTTAGCAGTAAGTTATGAGAGAATGTGTGATTTTCATGCCTCGTTACGAAAATTTTATTCCTTGATATTTACCTCAAAAATATAATATTTTTTCATCATAATATTATCGTTATTTTATTTCCCGAACATTCTTTTTTCCCTTCCCATTTTTCCTGCCAGAAAACCATAAAATGAAGGAGACAACAACGCCACAGCCCAGACAGAATCAATCTATTAAACCTCCGGTTTTATTTAGATTAATTTTAAATTTATAGGACATTATATATTTAAGCATAATTTTAATCTTCATCGCTTTTTCCCGCATCGCGTATCGCTATTCCGGTAGCCAATTCTATCTCTTCAATTGTTGGCAATTCTGATTTGATATCTTTCAGGTTAGCTTTGCTGATATCATATTCCGCAATCCCTATTGGCTGCGTCATTCCTCTTAAAGCATATTCGGCGATTATTTTAGATTTTGACTTGCACAATAAAAGCCCAATTGTCGGATTTTCTGCATTTGTTTTCAATGCATCGTCAACTGCCGATAAATATAGGTTCATTTTTCCCGCAAATTCAGCTTTAAATTCAATTGCTTTTAATTCAATAACAAAATAGCATTTCAATTTGATATGATAAAAAAGTAAGTCAATATAGAAATCCTGATTATCTATAATTATTGGGACCTGTTGTCCCACAAATGAAAAGCCCTTTCCAAGTTCCAGTAAAAATGACGTTATATTTTTGACTAATTGACTTTCAATATCTTTCTCAAGCACTTTTTCCTGAAGAGTTAAGAAGTCAAACTTGTACGGGTCTTTTAATGTTTCATTGGCTAATTCCGAATGAGGGGCAGGAAGTGTATTAGTAAAGTTTGTAACAGCCTTACCTTGTCTTTCATAAAATCCTTGATCTATTTGATGTAATAAAACCGAACGGGACCAATTATTTTCAATGGTTTTATTTGTGTAAAAAATCGCTTCTCCTATACTTTTAGATTTTGAGATAATCACAACATTCTGCCCCCAGGGAATTTGTCCAACAAGTTGTTGGACTTTTTCTATTCTTATGTTGGATTTTGAGTAAAACTCATATAATTTCTTCATTGAAAATAGATTACTTCTCGAGAATCCTTTTTGGTCCGGAAATTCATGCTTTAAATCTTTCGATAATACCTCAACAACTGATGTCCCCCAATTTTTCCGGCCAACTTTTTCAGAGATTGACTTTCCAATTGACCAGTAAAGATTTATGAGTTCTTTGTTTACCGCAATAGACGCCTTTATCTGAGCTTTCTGAATTAATCCTTTTAATTCGCTAACCCAATTAAGATATTCTGTATTTTTTCTCATCAAGTCCATATGTACAAAAACAGACTTTTTATTCTTATAAATTCAACATCGGGTTGAATAATCAGGCGGTTTATTATCCGGATTCATTCGTGGGACGCTTTATTCCCTTCTCCACCTTGCCTGCCAAAACCCAGCTCAGAATCATCGTAATAAATAAAAATGCCGTCTTAACGATAATCCACAAACCACCCCCGTTTCCGGATATATATCCGATAACAGAGACAATACACATTCCAAATACCACCGGGAAAGCGGTTATCAGTATTACCCCTTTTCGTTCTATCGGTTTTCTCACACCCCATAAAAGGAGAACTGTCCAGCCGGTCATTAACACCCCCGCGATCATCATTGTCAATCTTAGTTGAAAAGGAGGATTAAAATCGGGGATTCCGGCCAAAATACCATAAAACGACGGACATAACAACGCCAAAGCCCAGAGGGCGTCAGCCACAATCCCCAGCCACCAGGGGAGTTTGATAAGGAATAGTTTTGTTTTCATAATATATTTTTAATGATTTTAGAGTACTCCGGTAGCAGAAAATTCTACGCAAAATAGCAAAATTTCAATTAACAATTAATAATGTACAATGAACAATTAAAAAGACAATTGATAAATATTCCATGAGCAAAAGCTACTCCGAAATCGAAATCCAAATCGTCATCGAAATCGGTTTGAAAAAATCAGAGTAACTGCAAGAGTATGAGTAAGATGGCTGGTAAGGAGACAGCGTGGCTTCGATCCGCTGCTGCGGACCACCACTCAGTCGCATTTTTTCCTGGTTCAGCCAGTTTATGTCATGCAAATTAATAATTTAAAATATATCTTAAATCCGAAAATCGACGGGAACATTATTCCCCGTTCAGAAGAAATCAATCAAACGGAGCCCGGCTAAATGGTATTAATAATTTTAATAATTGCGTAAAGCAAATTATTACGCATATTTCAATCTTCCCTTTGGCTGTGGAATTGGTCTGCCTGAATCCCTCGCGGTTTCAATCCATTCGGAAATAATTATTTCAACATTGCTGATAGCTTCATGATATGTTTTACCATCGGACATGCATCCCGGAAGTTCGGGTACTTCAGCAATAAATGATTTATCTTCTTCACTCCAGTATATTATTATTTCATACTTGCTAATCATTATTATTCTCCTAACGTCAGGTTATAATCTATTATAATATTCCGGATTTGTTTTACCTGGTAAGGTTTTGCTTTTGTGCCTATCGGTTGAAGATTAATTATTTCAACAATATCACTTTTTGTAAAAATATGATGATCCCCCCGGATCCTTTCATCAAAACCTAATTTTTTAAGTAAATTACACAATCCTGTAAATGATATATTACTATCAGATCGACGTAATAATATGTACTCAAGCAATTTCCTGTTTTTATCCATGTCAGAATTATAACCAATGTGTAAATAAATTGCTATTATTCAGAATAACATTTTATTTGAAATATTGCAACAATTACTTTAATGAATCAACATTTGGTGTATATCTATTCTGCTCACCCGCCGGCATTTGTCTTGCTGACGTTGGAAAGCTTAACACAATTTTCGCCATAATATTAAATCCCGGCAATTTCGGAAATCAAAAATATGCCGGAATTAAAAATTTCTGGTAAATTTTTGGTATATGGGAGGAGGGAATTCAGACGCTCGCGATAGCGCTGCTAAACCTTAGCGATCAGTCTGCTCTCATTCAATTATTTTATCTATATCATTACCGGTTAAATTCTGAACATGTTTTGTGATTTTTTCTATTTCCCAATCCCACCATTTCAGTTTAAGCAGTTTCTCTATTTTCTCTTCGGGAAATCTCTTTTTAATTTCCCTTGCCGGATTACCGCCAACGATTGTATAAGGTTCAACATCCCTGGCTACGGTTGAATTTGTCGCGATTATTGCTCCGTCTCCAATCGTTACCCCTGACATAATTGTAGCGTTATATCCAATCCAGACATCATTCCCGATATTTATATCACCTTTTTGCGGATAAGATTTGCCCTCCATCGCTTTTTCCCAGCCGTTTCCGAAAATTGCGAATGGGTAAGAGGTTATCGCGTTAGTCAGATGATTTGCTCCGTTCATTATAAATTTCACATCGGAAGCAATCATACAAAACTTACCGATTATCAGCTTGTCACCAATAAAATCAAAATGATATTTTACATTTTTCTCAAAATTTTCGACACTATCGAAGTCGTCATAATAGGTGTAATCGCCTATAATGATGTTGGGATTTTTTACAACATTCTTTAAAAAGCATAGTCTGTCATAGTTTTCAAGGGGAAATTTTTTCTCTTTATCCGGTCCTGTCATAGTTCCCTGCCATTTTGGTTTTGTTTATTCTTAATTGTTACTTAGATAGCGATTGTCGCTTAATTCTGTTCACGGCTGTTCCGTCCGGGTATATAAATGATTACGAACTTTTTTTACTTTTCACTATCTCAACAACACGGTTATACACAATTTCCGCTAAATTCCAGTCGTAGCCGTCAAAATTTGTTGTATTATTAAATTGTATAACAACCGCGTCAATCTCTTCATGATATTTCGCGATACTCTGGTAACCGGGAATCAGACCGGTATGTTCATATACGTAGATGGAAGAATAAATATCCCGCTCACCCTCGTCAAAAACAGACCCGTCATTTAATGCCCGTAAAAATATACCCACATCTTCCGCCGTGGCTATCATTGATCCGTAATCAGCGTTCTTTATATCCTCCTCAACTCCAACGTAATAACCACTCATCAGATCATCCATATTCACATCATGAACAGAACCGAAAGTATTGTTTAAGCCGAGAGGGGTCAGAATCTCCTCTTTGATACATTGGTTTATACCGCGTCCCGACACCTTTTCGACAATTTCAGATATCAACAAATAATTGGTATTGCAATAGGCGTAATCTTCGCCCGGTTCAAAATCAGCCGGTAAATCAAAAATTCTCTCAAGGACTTCTTTGCTGTTTTTGGGAGGGTTTGTCCAAAAACTCGGGATGTCGGTAAAATTGGGAATTCCGCTCCGATGCTGTACCAGCATTCTCAGGGTTATTCTCTCCGCGTTATCAATTCTTCCCTTATATTCGGGAAAGTAATCGGCAACTGTTTTATCCAAGGATAAACGCCGGTCTTTCGCAAATTTGGCGATGACAACAGCATAATATAACTTGCTTATGCTGGCAATCTTGAATAAGGCTTTCGGGCGGGCGGCAATTTTATTTTTTCTGTCATGCCAGCCGGCCGCATAATATTCAGGCGGACTGCCGGCCTGGTCAACATAAACGATTATTCCGTCAAATCCATAACTGATCGCTTCATCCAACTGTTCCTCAATGCTATCCGGCAGCGGCATTATCCAGGCCCGCACCAATATCCAGGGCACATAAAACAGGGAGATTATTGTTGAAATAAACAATACTATTCTGACTATATTTTTCTTCTGTTTTTTTGTCATAAAGTTTAATTTTTTATATATGGCGTGATTTAATTGTTCACAGAATCCGGCTCTCTGCTTACCTGGTTATTCCACAAACTAAAAATAAAGATAAAATATCTTAAATAACAGATTAAAGGAACACAATTAAAAATTTCTGCTTACTGGTGACAGTGAGCATGTCTTGTTCAGCCCTGATAATATATCAACCCTTTTTGGCGTTTCTCCGGCATTTGCTAAAAAAGAATCTCAAATAAGTTTAGCAGAAAATTTAGCGTTAGAATAAACAAAAAAATATGTAATTCCGCTTTACCGTTCACTGGTATTAACGTTCCTGTTCATTTTGTTGTTATTTCTCAAATTTCATTACCAGTTCGGGATGCCCGGTATGCTCATCAATTTGCTCCCGCGCTATCTTAAATCCGCATTTGTGATAGAATTTAATACTTTTAATATTTTTTTTGTACACGGTAAGACTCAGATTATCGCGGATATCTTTTGCTTTTTTCATAAGTTTCCCGCCAATTCCTTCTCCCTGGAAACCGGGTGAAACAAAAATAGCCGCGATAGTATCATTATATAAAGAAACAAATCCTTTTATCATAAACCCCTCTTCATATATATATGTTTCTGCCGAAGGTATATAGATTTCCCTCATATCTCTTATCCGTGATTCCCAAAATTCTTTCTCTACAAAATCATGGGCCTTAACTGAGGCGTCAAGCCAGATGTCGATCACCTGGTCAATATCAGATTGTTGAAATTTTCTTATCATCTTTTTTGTGTTTATTACGGATTCCTTGTCATTCTCGATCCATCCATAGTATGGGCAAAAAAGGATCACAACTACAATGAATTAAGATATTTCTATCTCAAAGTATGTGCCTTTTCCCCTTGATTCCGGCTCGTTAAGTTCTGGAATAATATAATTGATTAATCTATTCCTCCGAAAAAAAATTGGGATTTTTTAATGCAATAACACAGCTTTTTTTGTAACTGAATAATTTAAGCCGAATAGCCTTATTAAATAAACACCTGAAGCTAAATCATTAGTTTTTAACTTAAAATAATGTGTACCGCTTTCAACAATTGAGTTCTCAATTGTTTTCACTTTTTCTCCAAGTATTGTATATAAATTTAACTTAATTTCGGATTTATGCGGCACATCAACTCGAATATTTGTTTCATCATTAAATGGATTAGGATAATTATTATATAACTTAAAAGTCACTGGATTGCTGATAACAACTTTTTGAACAGAAGAAAAATTGTTTGTCCAATAGTCTGTTACAGTTGAAACTCGCCAATAACAGTCGGTCATAAAATCCAGGTTATTAACTGTATAAGAAGTATCGCCAATAATATCATCAATAACTATATTCAGGAACAAAGAGTCGGTTGATACCTGTATATGATAATTATTTATTCCCGGTGATTTTTGCCACCGAGCTAAAAAAAAGTTTTGATGTAATACCTCATTATAATCTGAAATTGGATTAATTTGAGAACTTATCTGTTTATACAAACCTGAATTAGTTCCAATAAAATTGTGATATTCAGAAATACTGACACAATTTACTTTTTGACTTTCCAGGCCATAGTTATTTTTTCTCCAGGAATCACCTCCGTCAGAACTTGACAATATGCCATTATTTGATAAGCAACAAACTATCAGATTACTATTGACACCTATCGCTTCCACAGAGGAGTTATATAACGGATTATTCAATTTTATCCATGTCTTCCCGTAATCCTTACTACTGAAAATTTTATTAACAGAACCGGAACCAAGGTAAAAAACACCACCCGAAGAAACAGCTACAGCTTTTCCTGAAAATAAATCAGGCACCTGAATGTAACTCCAGTTTTCTCCCATATTCTCTGATTTATAAATACCGGATGTTCCATTTGTGACAATTACTATTGAATCATATAATGCGATTGAAGAGCTGTTTATGTTAGTTGGCATCCCATTTTCCATCCTAATCCAGCTCAGACCGGAATTAGTACTTCGATAAACTCCATTACCGCTGCCAATAAACTGAACATCCTCATCTCCCACAATTGTTTTTAACTCGGAGGTATGCAGATCAGGATTAAAACTAGTCCATGAACTGCCATTATTCGCGGAAATATATAATTCCGCATAATGGTGACTACTCCATGTGGAAACCAGCGCGAAAACTTTATTTTCGGTCGCGAGAATTGAATTTGTAAATTCGTTATTATTACCAAGAAACATCTTTTGCCAGTTACTCAAATCCTTTGACGCCCGAAACAAACCTGAACCACTTGTGCCGACAAAAATAAATTCATTGTTTTGTGCCAACGAAGTAATATTTGCGCTGTTGATGCCACTCATATATCTTTCCCAGCGAATATCTTCCTTATTCGATTTATAGAAACCATCATAAGAAGCCAGGTATAATTCGGTTGAGCTGCCTTTGATTTCGGATAATGTATAACTTTGCAGCCCAATATTTTTTGGCAACCAATAGGCGCCCCCGCTTCTGGAATAAAAGAATCCGTAATGGTATACTCCCACATACAAACCATCTGAATCAGCATAAATTGAGTTAATAATATCTGAAGGTGGAATGCTGCCACCGGGAACATACCAGCTTAGTCCATCATCATCACTTCTATATACCCTGGCGTTGTTAGTAAAATCAAAAGCGTATAAAACTCTGTTTACTTCTGAAATGCCATGAAAATTCCATGCATATTGATAAGGGTCAATTCTGGACCAGTTATCTCCCATGTCGAGACTTCTGAATACACCGGACCCTGATGTTCCTGAAGCTGACGCTAATAAAATATTGGAAGAAGTTACAAAAATTTCTTCGATATCCCGATTATCAATTCCATTAATGATTTGTTCCCAACTCTGTCCACAATCTTTGGAACGATAAATTCCCTCATTTTCGGAACCCAGGTAAATTAGTGTGTCATTTGTTGCTAATGCCTGGTATCTGCCACTTTTAATCTTTTCCCAGTCCGTTTTACCGGTATGTTTTCTAAAACATCCGCCACTTGTATTTGCTATAATATAATTGCTACAATTTTCGACATCCCAAACTTCAACAGAATTTAATCCTAATGATTCCCATGATTCCCCTGAATTTGTACTGAAATATACTCCCCCTTTACCTCCAATAATAAGGGTATCCTCTTCAATAAGGATGGAATATATTACCCCGCCTTCCGGTTTATCCGATTTCTCCCAAAAATAATCCTGGGGATATATATTGGAGACTGGAAAAATGCAAACTATGAATAATATGATAATTGATTTTTCGATAATTATCCCGAAGTTATGTATCGGATTATATCCGGAAACTGTAGGATGAAATAAATCTTGTTGCTTTCGCGATTTCATTTTGCACTCTATTATAAGGTAGTAAAATATTTTTTTGCTCATAGGACTTTTGCCATTCCACACCGGAGTTTTTCCGGTGATTATTGAATACTAAGAACTTGTGCTAAGCTTAATGAATTATTTCCATTGGAATAGATGATTTATATTAAATATAACAAACATTTGTTATCAAGAGTGTAAAACCTCAAATACAATCAGTCAGGCGTAAAATAGGAAAAAGCAGATAATTGGCAATGGATAATTATTCAGTTAGCAGTCAAATTCTACGCAAGATGGAAAAATTTTTTCGTAATCAGCGAAGCGGTAATCGTTCTCGTTCTTGAATAACCTGGGTGTTTTGGTAAAGACGAGTACGAAGTACGAGCACGAGTACGATTCTTTCTTCGGATTCAGTATTTTTCTGGCTCTGCCAGTCTATTGATATTTAAAGCTGATTCATTCTTTTATTTCATTACTAATCCTGTTCTTTTTTCTGCCTTTTGGAGTAAGATATTGTTAATACTGAATGATATTTAAGGTATCCCTGTCAAAGAGGACAATAGTATCATCGGGATTCAGCGTATAATTATCCCTTGTGAATAATTCCAGTATATGTTCTCCATAGATATCATTCGCCCCTTTGCTGATTTTAAATGTAAAATCATAACTGTGACCAGTGAGGAAAGAGGAAATATTATCATGAAGTTTAAGGTCGGAGTATGTTCCGTCGGGCAAGATAATTCTCAGATAAAGGGGTAAAAAAGCACCGTCGGTTTTTTCAAACAGAATTGAAATTTTTAAATTAAGCGTTCGTCCCGCTTTAATATCTGTTTTCGGTATCACCGGCGCATCAATTTTTCCCGGCTTTCCCGAAAGATTCTTCACTGATTTTATTACCAGCCGGGAATTGGTTACCTGCTGAGATTTAATCTCATATTGTGAAACATATATAACGATTAGAACCAGTAAAATAGAATATCTTCTCATCAGGCGTCTCTCTTCATGTTTCCCGAAAAATGAATATTCCCCTGGGAGAAAGTCCTGTAATAATGCTGCTTTCGCCGGCAAGCCTATGGAATATTAAATAACAGTTGAAATATAAAAGAATTACAAACTATGCCGCAAGTCAATAAAAAGGGTATAAAAAAAAGCAGACTTAATCAGCCTGCCCTTTTCCCACTACAAATTTGCCCTTGAAATATCGCAGTCTTATTTCCTTCGATTCATTTATCGCCCAATTCTCAAGACCGGCATTTTTAATTCTTCCAAGATTATAAACCTTCATATTGTGGGGGTAAAAGTCGGCCCGGTCAGCCACAGGAGCGAGAAATTTGCAGGGAAATTCAGCACATTCAAAGCAGAATGCAACCTTCTTTTCCTCAACGCACTTCAGGGTATCGCAGCCATTCGGAAGAAAAAAATGTTTTCCTTTCATCTGTCGGCAGCCGGCGCAGGCTATCAGTTCTTCCGGCACGCCATAAGTGGCGTTAATTCTTTTTTTTATTTCACCAGTGATATTATTTTCAAAAAGTTCGCAGTTAAAGCAGTCAATTCCGCATGGCGCGGTTAATTCTTCGTAATTCATTTCAATTTTCCAAAATATTATTCTAAATACTAATTTGAGAATGTTCTCAACCCCGCGCTTTCCAATCTATCCCAATGGTATGTAAAAAGGCTTTACACTCCCTTTCTCTTGCCCCCCTCTCCTTGATAAGGAGAGGGGATAGGGGTGAGGTTAAAAAAATTCTAAATACCTTGAAAAAAACAATTTATAAATAGCGTATTACTTGTTTTGCATAAATACTAAACCAGTTAAAAAACTTCCCGCAGTATAATGTCGTTTGTTGACTTTAGGGATTTTTTCTAAGCGGCTTCCTTTATCGCTTCGGCGCCGTGAGTAAGTTTATCAAGTTTTTTGAAAAGCGCCAGCAGAAGCAGTCCGAACAACGCGCAGAAAATAAAGATACCTGTAAACACCTCAAGTTCACCCGCGCTCTGGGCAAGTTCGCCAACCAAACCGGCGATTTTGTTACCAAGACCGGTGGCGGCAAAATAGACGCCCATAATGATTGAGCCATACCTTGCCGGGGCAAGTTTTGTGATAAATGAGAGGGCGACAGGAGAAATGCACAGTTCTCCGATAACCTGAAGCAGATAAGAAAGTATCAGCCAGATAAGCATGGCTTTAACACCTGTTTCAGCCTCAAGCGCCGCACCCGACATAAGCATAAATCCGGTTCCCATAATAATTGTGCCGAGAGCCATCTTAAAGAGCGAGGAACTTTGTTTTCCTTTCTTCTGCCATTTATACCAGAAAGCGGCAACAGGCATTCCGAAAAGGATCACAAATATGGCAGGCACCGACTGGAATAAGCTTGTGGGAATTTCCCAGCCCAGCACAAGACGGTCGATTTTTTCTTTCGTATAAAGGTTCATCAAACCGCCCGCCTGTTCATAAGCCGCCCAAAAAACGATTACGATGAGAAAAGAGAGCAGCATAACAATAATGCGGTCCTTTTCTTCTTTGGTGAGGGGCTGTTTTTCAACCTTATTTTCCACTTTTTTAACAGGTATCAGGTTGCCGACATCCTTGAGAAATTTCTGCCCCCAGAGGTAAACGATCAATCCCAGGAGCATTCCTATTCCGGCGAGTCCGAACCCGAGATTCCAGCCGTAGGTTTCACCTATAAATCCTATAAGCAGCGGAGCCGAAGCCGCCCCGATATTTATTCCTATATAAAATATTGTAAACCCTGTGTCCCGTCTTTCGTCCCCCTCGGCGTATAAACCTCCGACCATAGTTGAAATATTTGGCTTAAGACATCCCACGCCCATTATTAGCAGCGCCAATCCGGTATAAAAGAAGGTGAGACCTTCCATTACCAGGGCGAACTGCCCCGCCGCGATAAAAATACCGCCGAGCAGAACTGTTTTTTTCTGCCCGAGAAGTTTATCGGCAATAAAACCACCCGGAATGGAGGCTACATATACCAGCATTGTATACCAGCCATATAATACGAGGGCGTCAGAATTTGTCCAGCCCATTCCCGGGTTATCACTTAATGTTGTTTCTGTGAGATATAATACAAATATTGCCCGCATCCCGTAAAAGCTGAATCTTTCCCACATCTCGGTGAAAAAGAGGATTGGCAATCCTTTTGGATGTTTTTTCTTCATATTCAATTCCTGGTTATTCTGTTTCTGATTGCCGGAATTCGGCAGGTTTTTATTACGCAGGCGGAATAAACTCCCGAGAAACGGTCAGACTATATAAAGGCCTGTTGTCGGAAGCTCAAATATAAAATGAGCCGATGAATTAAAAAAGGCAAAAAGAGGTCGTGGTGTTGTTAAAGACCGATTTATCTCAAGAGTTCAGCGCTGATCAGATAATTGGAAATTTCCGCCGCTACCTTTTCCGCGCCCGGTTTATTAAAATGGCAGTCATCGTAAAAGACCGATGTATTCTTTGCAAGTCTGCCCGCGAGGTCAAAAACTGTCGCGCCATTTGCCACGCAGGTTTCGGTTAATATTCGATTATAATTATCCATCATTTTTTCCAGGGCTTCAAATGAATAATAAACACTGCTCTTCACCTGGTCTTCACCCTTCCAGCCGAACCAGCAGAGAATTTTTTCGAAGTCAGACATTTCGGAATTCCACAACACCGGCTGGGTCAGGAATAAAATATTTACGTTTGATTCCTTCGCGGCTTTTATCATCCCCCTGGTATTTGAAGCATATTTATTAAGATTTTGCGCAAAGTCCTGTGGGATTTCATCTGTTATTTTGGCATTCCCGCGGTTTGCGCGCCAGGGAGAATAGCTGGAACCTGTTCTGTCTTGCGATAGATATTTTTCTCCCGGCCGCCGGAAAAACTTTCTGATCAGCCTGTAGATGTTTGTTTTTTTCAGGGGTGAAAGATTTTCTTTGGGAGGAAAAGAATAAAATGCCCCCGAAAGAAGTTTGTCATGACTTATTTTTTCACCCGAAGCAAGATCGCGCTGCAAATCATTAATTCCCTGCATTATAATTATCAGTCCGATATTGGGATGCTGCTTCAGTAATTTTTCTGTCTGAAGCAGATGATGTGAAGAATTAAGCCCGCTTCTGCCCCCGTTAAGAACTTTTATTTTCATTTGGGGGCGCTTCGCCCGGAGAGACTTTTCAAGCAAAGCTGTCCAGGTTTCATCCTGATCGAGGTAGAGACATTCTGTTGTGCTGCCGCCCAGCGCGAGTATGAGAAAGTCATCATCGCTGATATCCTCACTATTCCTGAAACCTTCCCGGTTGGTGATAAAATTTGATTTAAAGGAAACTCCGGGCATAACTGAAGGATCGGGAAAAAACTGTTCATCGAGCCCCGGCGGCCAGATATAATAGCGTTCAGGGAAAATATATCCCAGGGTGATTTCCACTATAGCCAGTCCGGTTAAAAGGGAAATAACTACTAAAAATATATTCTGCAGGAATCTTTTATTTCGCATAAAGGAAAAAATGAACAGGGATTTTTATAATTTTGACAATTAAATTCTATTTCGAAAAGTAAATTACTGATTTTTTATGTCATTTAATATCAGGCCATATCACCCGAGCGATGTTTATTCCATTTTCAGAATCTGCCTTCTTACAGGCGACAGCGGCAAAGACGCGAGCGCCGTTTACAAGGATCATGAGGTACTGGCACAGTTTTACGCCGCCCCCTATGTTCAGTTAGAACCGGATATGTGTTTTACCGTTACAAATAATGAAAAACCATGCGGTTATATTATCGGCGCGAAAGATACTAAATCCTTTCATGAAAGGATGGAAAAGGAATGGCTGCCTGTCCTCAGGTTGAGATATCCGAAACCCGCTGCGGATGATCAATCGCGGGACGCCCGCATAATCCGCCTGATTCACAATCCCCCTCCGTTTAAAGAAGAACTCGCGGATTACCCGGCTCATTTACATATTGATATGCTGCCGGAAGCGCAGGGGCAGGGACTTGGCCGCAAACTGATAAACACCTTTGCCGGGAAAGTTCGCTCACTTGGTTTACCCGCGTTCCATCTTGAAGTGGGCAAGAAAAATGAAAACGCCATCGGGTTTTACCAAAAGGTGGGATTCCACATAATCAGGGAATATGAATTTTCAATCGCCTTTGGGATGAAAATTTAGGATATACGATGGCATCGTATAGAATCGTGAGATATTATACGATGCTATCAAATAGTTTCATCTCTCATAAATGATTTCTCCCTGTTCGATCTCCCGCATAAAACTACCGCCCGGGTTTTGCTTTAGCGGAATTATATCTATCGGAATTCTTTTGCTGATTTCCCTGGTCAGCTTCCGGTATTTCATTGATAACGGCAGGTAATTTTCATCACTGTTCTGGAATATCGCGATGTCAATATCCGCGGGAGAATCCGATGTATTGAATGAACCGAAAACAACTATTTTATATATCTCATTTTGTGTTGAAAGCCTGTCCCTGATTTCACGAATTAATTCATTTTTATCTTTTTTTATCAACGTCATTTTTCGGTTTCCGATAATTTTGCAACCAGGATAAAAATATAAAATATAAAAACAACCAACAATATTTTTCTAACGATTCTTCGGAATAACAACCGGGATCACCTTCTCTTGTTTTTAATACCCTGAAACAGACGCTAAGAGTAATAAATTTGTTCACTCATTCATAGAATACATACATTCATCATTTTTGTTGAATTTTTTTTTGCTCAATACCCGAAATTCAATTTCCTTTTTTTCAGAAAGAGTTCTGAATTCCAACGAATGCCACAAGAAGGCAGGATTCCATATTATCCGGGAATATGAATTTTCAATCGCTTTCGGGATGAAGGTTTAGGATATACGATGGTATCGTATACTTATTAGTAATATTATATGTTAATAACGTATAGTTTATATACGTTCAAGCAGATAAAGCTTCTCAACTGAATCAATAAGTTCCCGTGTGGATGCAGGATAGGTGTAAAATAAATCTTTTTGTTTTCCCGTCATTTCCGAATAAAATTTCGCTTCGATTAGTTTTTTATCTTCGGTATAAAAATCAATCTCAATACCACCTTCATTAAGGTAATACAGCTGCTTTTTAGGTCGGAGTTTGAGATATATGTAATTTTCAAAATAACTGCCAAGATCCCGTTTCCCCTGGAAAATGTACATTATTCCTAAATCGCATGCGTAAAGTTTTTTGGCTGAGAGCAGAATTTGATTTGTTTTACCCCATCGGGGCAGAAGATGAACCAGGAATGTTGATTCGAAATAATCGAGGTACCGGCGCGAAGTGTCGGGAGAAACTGACAAAATTTTTCCGATCTTATTGATACTGGCAGATTTACCGCTTCTTTCCATCAACAGTGTAAAATAATCCCTTAGTAATTGATGATTTTTTATACTGTGAAACGCGGCGATATCTTTTTGTATGATATCATCCACAAGTTCCATGAGATATTGACGGCTCGGTTTCAAAACATTTTCAGGGAGACCTCCTGTTTCAATATAATCAAGAAAATAACTTTTTGTCAGTTGCGTATCTCTTTTTTTAATCTTTGTATTTGTGAAAAAGAGATATTCCTCAAAATCTAATGGTTGCACTTCCAGTGTATAAGAGCGTCCGGTAAGAAATGCTTTTTTATCTTTCAATAGAGAAGCTGAAGAGGAGGACGCAAATATTTTTGCGTTTTGTGAATCAAAAATATTCTTAAGTTGAATTTGAAAGTCGGCTTTATAGGTAATCTCATCAAAAAAGAGGAATATTTTTTCCTCCCGTTTTATTTTATGAAGTTTCCTGAATTCATCTGTAATTTCAAGAATATTAAATTTGCCCAGCAGATAATCATCCATACTAATATAAAGTATACGATTGGGCTTTATTTCCTTTGAAATTAATTCCTTTATAATCAATTTCATCAGACTCGTTTTTCCAGCTCTTCTCAATCCCGAAAGAAAAACGATCCGGCGTGAGTAAATATGCTCCTGTAATACCCCGAGGTATTTTTCGCGGGAAAGCAAATCAATCGAATCTCCGGTTTCCTCCCACCAGGGATTATATTGGTATAAGATGTCATGCATAACACAAATATACGACACTGTCATATAATTTACAAAAATATTATATGATTATAACGTATATATTGGAATGGAATCTCATTTTCCCGGTACGCTACTCTAAATTAATACACCCTCAAAAGCCCTGAGGATAAGCTTGGATATTCGTTAACGATCCGTCGGAATAACAACCGGTATCACATTTTTCTTATTTTTTCTATACACTCTGAAATCGGAATCAAGAGTAAGAATAATACTCCCTGATATTTGTTCGCTCATTCTGATAAGGGACGCGTCTGCCAGTGACGCCGGGACGTTTTTATATTTATCGGTTAAGTACTGAAGTTGCTCAATTTCATTTTTCATCATAAAAGGAATTTTTATCAGGTCCATATCAATTAGTTTGAGAATCTTTCCTACCCCATCTTTTGTATTATTTAACAGAAAACATGTTTCGGTTATTACCGGTTCACAGCTATAAAAAGGAGGCGGATAAGAGGCGAACTGCTCAATAGCCCATTTATGATAATGATCTCTTTTGTTAAGGAACGCGACGAGAGGCCCTGTATCAACAATAACCTGTTTTTTTATCATTTACCCAAATCATCCAAATATTTTTTATTGGTTGAAAGATCTTCCGGGCCCTCTTCACTTCCGGCAAAATCTCCGGCAATATCAAGAAATGAACCTTCAAACCGAAAATCCTCTTTTTCCAAATATTCCAGTAATGCGGTCCGGACTATTTCCGATTTACTGACTCCTTTGTTGACAGAATACGCCTGGAGTTTTTCCTTAACAACCTGTGGAATTTTAATAGTAATATTATACATTTCACATCCGTGTCTTACTTATCAGAACGAAAGGTAATACAATTTCCCGAAATATTCAAATTAAATCCCCTGACCAGAATTCTAAACCGGATAAGCAAGTGCCACCAGGGAAATGCTAAACAATAATAGTTATCATAAACCGGCTGAATCAGTAGTTTTAAGCTGCTTAATTGATAATGGATAATTGACAATTGATAATTCGAAGATAACTCCGGTTTTTAAATTGTGTTAAATATTCCTGTTAATCTCTTCTATCCCCGCAATCCTGTACTTTTATTTCGTTCTTATGCCGCAATTCTTCGGAAAAATTGCCCGTTTAAATAAGTTCAGAACTTATGACCCCTGGAAAAAAACAACTACATATGGAAATCTATTCTTAAAACAAATTATCGTATCGTTGACGCGCGTCCCGAAAATATTTGGATAACTTATTGAATCGCAGGCTGTTACAAATGTATTTATTGTACTCCTGTGAAAAATTATGGTGTGCCTGACGGTACACTCATGATTTTGCGTTTACTTTTTTACCAATATGATGTCCCTAACGGGACATAAATAAAAATTGCGGTAAAGGATTGCCCCGTAAGGAGAAAATATTGGTAGAAAAAAGAAGGTTACGTCCAGGTGTGCCGTCAGGTTCACCATATAACATACTTTGAATTATATTCCGCGCCTTAGGTGAGGAACGGAAGAGGTTTGATCTGCCTTATAAATGGGATATATATTTCCCGGAAATAGCGCCCCGGTGTTTACACAGAGAAATTTCCCCTCATTTCCCCTATATTCCTTAAATTTAAGGTAACATTTTTTAATAGCGAGGCAGAAAAGGTATGTCAGTAAATTTATTCAGAAATGTCTGGTTTGGATTGGTTCTTTTTATGATAGCCGGCCTTACCGGGTGCGCGATTTTTATGAGTTCGGTTGAGGAAGAACCGAAAGGAGAAGAAGAAAAAATCCCCGGGGTTATGAGAGAATTCAGGGGCGCGTGGGTTGCCACGGTAGCTAATATTGACTGGCCTTCAAAGCCGGGATTAACAACGGAGGAGCAGAAAGCGGAAGCGATCGCTATACTGGAAGCGGCCGATTCGATGAATCTTAACGCTGTAATATTCCAGGTGCGCCCGCAGTGTGACGCCCTCTACAAAAGTGATATTGAACCATGGTCCTATTACCTGACCGGGGAACAGGGAAAAAGGCCGTATCCTTATTATGATCCTCTTAATTTCTGGATTAAAGAATCTCACAACCGGGAATTGAACTGCATGCCTGGTTTAACCCTTACAGGGCTCATCACCCGGTCGGGGGTGAAATAAAGGAAACCTCAATAGTTAAACAGAAACCTGACCTGGTAAGGCTTGTCGAGGGGAATTATCACTGGATGAATCCCGCCGATCCCCGCACACAGGATCACTCATTTAATGTTGTCATGGATGTAGTGAAAAGATATGATATCGACGGCGTGCATTTTGATGACTATTTTTATCCTTATGGCGACGGCTCCTTCGAGGATGATTCACTCTGGACCGAATATCAGAAGATGGGAGGAGAACTAACCAGGGCCGACTGGCGGCGCGATCATGTCAACCGCTTCATTAAAAGGCTTTATGACGCCATTAAACAGGAAAAAATGTGGGTTAAATTCGGGATAAGCCCCTTTGGAATATGGCGTCCCGGCAACCCGGAATCAATCAGGGGATTTGACCAGTATAAGATGCTCTATGCCGACGCTAAATTGTGGCTGAATCTCGGCTGGGTCGATTATTTTACTCCGCAGCTTTACTGGAATATCAACAGAATACCACAAAGTTTTCCTGTTCTCCTGAGCTGGTGGAACAGGGAGAATACTCTTCACAGAAACCTCTGGCCCGGAATGTACACCAGCCGCAACACCGGCAAAGAAGGAATTGATGAAATATTTAATGAGATTATGGTTACACGCGGAATCGTTTATGAAGGACCGGGGCATATTCATTTCAGTATGAAACCGCTTCTGCATAACCGCGACAGCATTTCCACAGCCCTGAGAGAAGGACCTTATACCCACCGGGCTGTTGTTCCTCCTTCGCCCTGGCTCGATAATGAGGCTCCCGGCTCACCCGACATGAAGATAAAAGCGGGCGCTGACTCGCTCAGTATTAGCTGGACTCACAACAATGAGAAAGATGTTTTCAGATGGGCGCTGTATTTCAGAGCAAACGGAATATGGGATTATAAAGTCTTCAACCGGAAGGAAAGAAGCGCGGTTATTCCCGCTTACTTTATTCTTAATCAGGGTGAAGAAAATGAGGAGCGGATATATATCGACCGGCTATGCCTGACAGCTTTCGACCGCACAGGAAATGAAAGCGCGAAAGAACCGGTCGCGATCACAAGATAAAAATTCAGATTGGCGTCCCGGAATAACACCGGCCTTCGGGCCGGTGTTCTGGGGATCGCAATAGTTGCAGGGCTTAGCCCAAAATCACACTTATTTATTGTTGGGGATATTTGCATGGATAGAATTACGATAAGAAACGCCCGCCCGGATGATCTTGACAGATGCCGCGAAATTGAGAATCTCTGTTTTCTCCCCTCTGAAGCCGCTTCCGAAGAGAGGATTCAAATCAGAATAAACAATTATCCCGAAGGTTTTTTTGTCGCCCTCGAAGCTGATGTCATTGTCGGGCATATCAACAGCGGAGCTACAAATAAAGATGATATTTCAGATGAAGAATTCAAGGGACTTACAGGGCACGAACCGGAAGGGAAAAACATCGTGATATTTTCACTCGCGGTTCATCCTGATTACCAGGGAAAAGGTATTTCGGGAAAATTGCTTCATCATTTTATCAGTGAATCTGAGAGAATGGGTAAGGAAAAGATACTGCTGTTATGTAAAGATCACCTGCTGAAGTATTATGAGAAGTATGGATTTAAAGATAACGGCCTTTCAGCCTCATCCCACGGCGGCTTTGAATGGCATGAGATGGCGAGAAATATCTGATCAGAATCAGGAGTTCTGAATTTCTTCGATTTATTGTTGAAACTCAGTAAACCACACTCCCATACAGTTGCTCAAACCTTCAAAACTGCAAACTACAGCTTGATTATTTTGTGAGCTATCTCTATTTTGTGAAAACTTTTTGTGATACAAAAGGAGATCGATGAGCAGCTATAAGGAACAATTGGAAAATATGATTCTTTGATCGCGCGATGTGATAGGTATGAGCGGAAGGGGAAAAATATGATCTATACTTCAGTGAACGGCCACATGTTTTCCATCCTGAATAAAGATGGTGAAACAGGGATACGTTTCTCCAAAGAGACTCAGAAAGAGTATATGGAGAAATATGACTCAACCCTGTTCAAATCATATAACGCGGTTATGAGAGGTTATATTCTTATTACCGAAAAAATGCCGGAGGATGAAGAAAATGTAATCGGTCTGCTTAATGAAAGTTATGATTATGAAATGTCGCTTGACCCGAAGTAATTTTGGAAAATTCCCGGGAAATTAAAAATATGTCTGAAAAACAAATATCAAAGAAAATTCTTAGAGAAGATCATGAGCTGCCGGAAGTAACGGCGAAAGGGTGGCGTTATCATCATATCGGGATACCTACCGATATTCCCCGCCCGGGTGAAAGATATATTCCCAAGCTGGGTATTTATGTATCGGGATTTGATACCAGTCCGTACGGTATAGAATGGATGCGCTTCGAGAAGGACTGCCCGATCTCCGAGCTTATCAAAACTGTTCCCCATATCGCCTTTGTGGTCGACAATCTCGAAAAAGAGGTGGAGGGAAAAGAGATGCTGGCCGAAATCAATAGTCCCTCGGAAGGTGTAAAAGTTGCGATGATAATCGATAATGGCGCTCCCGTTGAGCTTATGGAATTCAGTAAAAAATAAAATTCAATTAAATATTACTCTTGTTAAAGGGAGTCGGGGTTATGGTTAAGTTAATAACTATCCTGTTATCGGGACTGCTTTTTTCACAAATTACATCGGGGCAGGAGGGATCTGAAATGTTTGTAAACCCTCCTCAAAGAATTCCGGACAAAAGTATGCAGGAAAATAGAAAGGGATACCCCTGCCTTCCTCCGCCTCCTCCGAATTCTGACAAACCATCTGTTACGCTGTTTGATTATTTTGAATTTTGTAACTGGATAAATGAAATTTTCAGTGAATCAAATATTACAAAAGCTGAAGCGGAATCATTATATGTTTTGCTGGAAACACAATTGAGATTACGAGATGAATCTTATGGTATGCCGCCGGGACTTATTGATCCTGACAAGGTTATTGATGTGAGAGAAAGAGTAATGATCAGAAAAACAGGCTATCATAAGTATCAGATTTTTTATTACAGAATCGGCTGCGGCAGAACATTATTTCTCCGGGAAGTTATTGCAGATGAGATTGGAAGACTGAGATTCCGGAATATTGAAGTCTGGAGCGAATCATACCCCTGCTAACCTGGTAGATATCTGGATATAAAAAATCTCTGTGAAAATTGTGATTGTCAGGCAACCTAATAATAATATTCTTGCTTTGAATGGCAGAATATTGAATTGCGTATATTGATATAACTAATCGTACTCATAGAACAGGTACTCGTAATCGTACTCGAAAAATTCGCCTGAGAAAACTTAAGCCGAGGACAATCACGAAGAAGAGTACGACTTTTTTTTCGAAATTTCCTTTTGGTTCCGGCTCTGCTAACTTAGGGATGTAATATATAAGAACTATCGAATTGCGTATTTATTAAAAGAAAATTCAATTGATATTCTAACGGTATTTGAAGGACACAGATTACTCAAAAAAGAAGAAATTTTTGGAAAGAAACAGTAAATTGGCAAAAATATTATTTCAGGCGCTTACCAAACTGACCTGGAAAAAATAAAAAAAATGAAAGATGATGATATTGATTTATCTGATATACCTGAAATAACTGATAAGATATTTGCGGAAGCGGTTCTCAGGTCAGGTGGAAAAAAAGTTTCCAAAAGAAAATTGAGGGTAAACATTTTATTAGACGCTGATATTGTCGCGTACTTTAAAGCGGCTTCCGGAGGGAAAGGATATCAGACACTTATCAATGAAACTTTGAGAAATTTTATTAGTCAGGATGATATGGAAAAAATGCTGCGGCAGGTTATAAGAGAAGAATTGGCAGAATACAGAACAAATGCTGATAAAAAACAACATCCTGATTAACCACTAAATCTTCATTCAGAAAGGAAAGTATTTTAATAAAATCGTAAAAAAACAGCGAATCTATCATGTGCACTTTTATCATTTCAATTATTTCTGAAAGCCCGGATATTGAAAAAATCAAAAAGTCAGCGAAAGATTTTGACCTGACATGTTATACGTTCGAAAACAGGAGCATTACCGATCACATTGGTGAAAAGAATGTTCAATTCATAACAACAAAAGAATGTAATTGTGCCACTGAACTTGGCCTGGGTTCAGAAGAATTTGAAAACATTGGAAAAAATCCTGAAGAAGAACGGAAAAAAATCGAACGTAAAGGTTGGTCGCGAGCTAAAATTAACAGATGGATGGAAGAAAGAGAAAAGATCAGGGAGAGGGATAAAAGGAACAAACCTCTCCCCGGAAGTGAATTGAAAAAATGGGTTTCATTTATTTCATCTATCCTTACACAGGGATTTTCTTCCTTTTACGGCATAATTATTCATGATTTCGACGGGGGTATAGCAACTGAAAATATTCCCCTTGCCGGGAAGCTGGAAGCAAGCCTGAAGGAGCTGACTCCTGAGTACCTGTTAGAACTTAAAAGAGATGTATTTTATCAATTTTCGCGGTAATGCACATTAGTGGTTTAAAAAATTTTCATCTTGTAAAAAAATCGTTATCACTCCCCGGATTGTAACAATAATCGAAAACACTCCGTCATACAAATTAATAATATAGAGTGAGTGATTTTTGTCGGTCCTGACAATTAGACAAAACCATATGTTAAAGTGTTACCGGATAATCCCTGCGTGTTGCTTCCGCCCCTACAAGGGCTTAAATACACTTTTTCTTTTATTACCCCGGGCGTTGCCCGGGGCCTGGAGTTTGGCTAAGTCTGTTGATAAAAACAGGCAGAAATCAAAGGATTAACTAAAAAACCACCGCTTTGCAGTTCGTACTGATTTGCAACGAAGTGGTCAAAATTCAAATTTATTGATCTAGCCCAATATTGAGTCCTGAACATATTGACAATCTCCATTGTTGACTGTCGGTCGTTTTCATCTGGCTTGTTCCATTTTGCCCTTGGCAGCATATTTTTATTCCCGTTACATCTGGTTGATCTTATTGCCGCAAGAAGCATAAGAGCATAAACACCGACAATGAAGGCAGGCGCCCTTTCAACTGCTTTGCTTTTGACAACCTGAGTCTGACCGCATCCCATTATTGTTTTCTCATCGCGGAAATTGACTTCAATTTCCCACCTCCACAAATATGCCTGCAATATTTCTTCTATGTCAATTTCTGTTGATGTACAGATAAGGTAAACAGGATCACGGTACATTATT
Source organism: Melioribacteraceae bacterium (assembly GCA_963677445.2). Lineage (GTDB taxonomy): Bacteria > Bacteroidota > Ignavibacteria > Ignavibacteriales > Melioribacteraceae. The sequence goes on from CAXXGF010000070.1 coordinate 73,336, forward strand.
TTTGATTTTTTTGTTTTCCTGTAAGCAAGAGGTCGGATTACTATGACTGTCAGGTCCTGTTTTCCTGCCTTTTTCCATCTTACTTCTCTTACTACTTTTACATCAAATTCATGCACTTTACCGGCTCCCCAGGCTCTGACTTGTTCCCATGGATAATCATCTGACTGTCTTATTTGTTCCGGGGTAGGAAGACGATCACCATAAACCCGGTTTCTTCCAACACCCTTTTTGCTTGTATCGGGAATACTATAGAACGCGGCGTCTTTTCTTATCCGGCCGGTCAGAATAACACGATCCGGGAGGTTCTTAAATACCGTCTCATTTGTATAACTTCCATCTACATTCATTATAAGTGTTCTATCTTTTGCTCCATGACAATCGAGTTGATGGCGTAAGTGCTCTATTCTTTCTATCCCTGCCTGACTGAGCTTTGTTCTTTTCTGAGTTTCGTTATACTCTTTCCACTCCTGGTCGGGACTGTTTTTCTTTGGCTTCTTTGCTGTGGGAGCATGATAGAAATCCACTGGTATGGCTCTTGATCTCGAAGCTCCATCTTTTTCCGGGATTGCGATTGATGTCTGGATAAATCTCTGACCCCATATTAAATTGGTACGGAACCGGGGACCAAGAGGGTCTCTCCTCCAGGCTGTCCCACTTACTTTTTTGCCTGTCTTTTTGAGCAATGTATCATCCAGGAGACCATATACTGCTTTATTGGGTTTGGTTTCTTCTTTTGTTATTGTGCCAATAATGTTCTTAAATATTTCCGATGTATCAATTCTTCCCTGGTTGAACAGGCGATAGGTACTTGTCCAATCACGGAATTGTGAACCATTTGCTGTCAGCATTCCTGTAATAGTATGTCTTCCCATACAATTGATTGCGCCATATGCAAGCTCTTTGGCAAGTTGGGCGCTTTTGTCTTGGTTAAATGCAGAAGAGCAGGAATCAAATAAAGAATCGAATTCTTTTATTAACTCAGGGTTCAGAGTTTTTTTTTATCTTCATTTTCTGAACCATCTTTAACTCTTTTAAGAGTCAACGTATCTCTGTTTTCAATTTCCCATTCTACTTCATCACCCTTACCGAAATGCATAGCATGAGTAACAAAGGCGGGAAAATTGACGTAATATTGTTTACTATTGGCTCTTTTAATCTCTTGAATCTTAGTTTTGTAACCCATGAAGCAGCCTTAAAATATAGTGATATAACTATAGAATATAACCATTTTTATCCTTCAAGTCAAGTCGTTTTGCAATTTTTAAACTATGAATATGCCAAACTCCAGGCCCCGGGCAACGCCCGGGGTCTGGAGTTTGGCTAAGTCTGTTGATAAAAACAGGCAGAAATCAAAGGATTAACTAAAAAACCACCGCTTTGCAGTTCGTACTGATTTGCAACGAAGTGGTCAAAATTCAAATTTATTGATCTAGCCCAATATTGAGTCCTGAACATATTGACAATCTCCATTGTTGACTGTCGGTCGTTTTCATCTGGCTTGTTCCATTTTGCCCTTGGCAGCATATTTTTATTCCCGTTACATCTGGTTGATCTTATTGCCGCAAGAAGCATAAGAGCATAAACACCGACAATGAAGGCAGGCGCCCTTTCAACTGCTTTGCTTTTGACAACCTGAGTCTGACCGCATCCCATTATTGTTTTCTCATCGCGGAAATTGACTTCAATTTCCCACCTCCACAAATATGCCTGCAATATTTCTTCTATGTCAATTTCTGTTGATGTACAGATAAGGTAAACAGGATCACGGTACATTATTTTTGATTTTTTTGTTTTCCTGTAAGCAAGAGGTCGGATTACTATGACTGTCAGGTCCTGTTTTCCTGCCTTTTTCCATCTTACTTCTCTTACTACTTTTACATCAAATTCATGCACTTTACCGGCTCCCCAGGCTCTGACTTGTTCCCATGGATAATCATCTGACTGTCTTATTTGTTCCGGGGTAGGAAGACGATCACCATAAACCCGGTTTCTTCCAACACCCTTTTTGCTTGTATCGGGAATACTATAGAACGCGGCGTCTTTTCTTATCCGGCCGGTCAGAATAACACGATCCGGGAGGTTCTTAAATACCGTCTCATTTGTATAACTTCCATCTACATTCATTATAAGTGTTCTATCTTTTGCTCCATGACAATCGAGTTGATGGCGTAAGTGCTCTATTCTTTCTATCCCTGCCTGACTGAGCTTTGTTCTTTTCTGAGTTTCGTTATACTCTTTCCACTCCTGGTCGGGACTGTTTTTCTTTGGCTTCTTTGCTGTGGGAGCATGATAGAAATCCACTGGTATGGCTCTTGATCTCGAAGCTCCATCTTTTTCCGGGATTGCGATTGATGTCTGGATAAATCTCTGACCCCATATTAAATTGGTACGGAACCGGGGACCAAGAGGGTCTCTCCTCCAGGCTGTCCCACTTACTTTTTTGCCTGTCTTTTTGAGCAATGTATCATCCAGGAGACCATATACTGCTTTATTGGGTTTGGTTTCTTCTTTTGTTATTGTGCCAATAATGTTCTTAAATATTTCCGATGTATCAATTCTTCCCTGGTTGAACAGGCGATAGGTACTTGTCCAATCACGGAATTGTGAACCATTTGCTGTCAGCATTCCTGTAATAGTATGTCTTCCCATACAATTGATTGCGCCATATGCAAGCTCTTTGGCAAGTTGGGCGCTTTTGTCTTGGTTAAATGCAGAAGAGCAGGAATCAAATAAAGAATCGAATTCTTTTATTAACTCAGGGTTCAGAGTTTTTTTTTATCTTCATTTTCTGAACCATCTTTAACTCTTTTAAGAGTCAACGTATCTCTGTTTTCAATTTCCCATTCTACTTCATCACCCTTACCGAAATGCATAGCATGAGTAACAAAGGCGGGAAAATTGACGTAATATTGTTTACTATTGGCTCTTTTAATCTCTTGAATCTTAGTTTTGTAACCCATGAAGCAGCCTTAAAATATAGTGATATAACTATAGAATATAACCATTTTTATCCTTCAAGTCAAGTCGTTTTGCAATTTTTAAACTATGAATATGCCAAACTCCAGACCCCGGGCGTTGCCCGGGGCTATTGGTTGTCGTGCTTTCAGCGCTAATAAATATTTCAGTTTGTCACAGATGTATCCAAAACCCTGAAAGGGTGAAAGCAACAGGCCGGGGCAACGCCCCGGTTAAGAAAAATAGTGACATTATCAAAGCCCTGAAAGGGCGAAAGCAGCTAATGCGTATAGAACTGGAAATCTGAAAGCGCATACATCAGTCGGGGGTGAGAAGGACTTTAAGACTCACCGCACCTGATGATTTTAACCGCCTACCGGCCTGAGTTTTCCATCCTGATGTTGTTTGTAACCCACAATCTGAAACATAATGCCATGTTCAGCGCTCATCACAGCCAGATCATTTCCCATTGCCTGTGTGGTAACACCTTTGCTGAGAATTTTACCATGATAGATAAGTTTCAGTTTTCCATCTTTGGCCATCCAGTAAGCTTCGATGGTTTTTGAAAGGACTTTAGCCGGATGGATTTTATCATCCCGTTTTTTGAAAAAATCCTGAAGCATATATGTTGTGTTTGTTTTTTCATGGTAGATAAAGAGTGAATTATCTACCTGAATATTTACCACTTCAGCGGTAATATTTATTCCTTTTTCGATTATCCTGAAACCTTTTGAATTTCCTGCCCAGAATGAAGTTTCAAAATTGGATAATATTTTGCCGGGACGTAATTTGCCATCTTTATTTTTATAATAGTCAGTCATCTGAAATGTAATATTCGAGGGGGAATAGTAGGCGATAATGGAATTTGCGCTCTGCGCCCATTGAATTTCGGTGGAGATATTTTTTCCTTCCATCAGTATTGACATTCCGGCGTTATTGCCATACCAGAAGATTGAGGCTGAATCAGAAAGAACCTCCGCTTTCTGAAGTTCAAAGTTTTCCGCCTTGTGGAAGGATTTCAGAAGAAAGGTGGTCTTTGAGTTTTTATGATACATGAATATATCTTCCCCGACAAGAATCTGGGTGATTTCGGTAGCGATATTTTTTCCATCCTGAATGATATAAAAGTTATCACCATTTCTGGACCAGAGAATATTTTCACTCTCTTTTACAATTTCAGCTTCTCTGATTTTACCATCCAGACTCGCGCTGTAATTTTTCAAAAGGTAGAGAGTATTTTTTTCGGGGTAATAAATTAAAAGATCTCTGCCGTTAAAAATATTTGTTGTGCTGTGTCCGATATCTTCATCATCGAGATAAAAATGGAAACCTGCATCGGATGCTTTCCATGTAGCTTTTTCTTTTTTACTTTTAAAAAACATTTTTTCTCCCTTTTATTTAAAATCATAATCTTAATCGTAATCGTAATCCGGCAAAGCCAGAATAAACAAGATTATTTAGTTACTCAAAGTAAGTCCTCCCCCGTCTCCAAAGGGGGATAAAAGACGTAATATCCCCCTTTGGCCCCGGGGGGATGCAAAGCAAGGGGTGGCCTCCGGTCGTCTTTTGCCGGAGGGCGGGGGAGGACTCACCTCGAGTAACCACAAAACCTTTAATTGGCAATAAAATTTTTTACTCGTTAGTAAAATTTTCCATTTTACTTAGAAATTAACTCTTTACGGAATAATCGTAATCATAAACCGGCAGAATCAGAATCAATGCACCTGACCGGTGGCTGAGCGGAGTCGAAGCCCCGCCCGAAATATTCAGGAGAAAGCTCTTTCAGTAAGGATTTCTTCCAAATTCACCGGAGTGAATTCCGGTGTCGCGATCCTGTCAAAAAATCTTTCAAAAAACTGCGTGAGCGATCATCTTAATCTGTTTAATTTCCCTGCTCAGAAAGGTATTGCTCCGCTGTCGGTTCATCATAGGAAATGGTTTTTACAATTCCGTTATTATTCACATATTCAATCATAAACTCAGAAAAATCAGAATAGAGGGAACCCCAGTCACACGGGAACTCCTCATGGTGGGCGTCAAAAATGGGGGATATTCTTTTCTCATCGGCTGAATTAACAAAAACGAGCAGTTCACCCGTGGAGGTGTGACAGAAAGGAATAAATGGGTAAACACCTTTAAAATCCCACGCAATTTTCCAGTTTATATCGCTGAGTTTTTCATATTCTTCGGCAATTTCTTCAAGGCTGAATATATGATTGCTGTTCCATCTTGCCGTTTCAAAATCGCGGGAAGTACGCTCCCCGTCCACCAGCGATATAAATCCGCCGTTAAATTCCTCAAGAAACACAATGAACGATAAGGGGAGTTTCAGATCGTATTCAACTTCAAAATCAATCAGTTCCATAACTCCCGCGGGCTCATTGAAGATGAATTTATCCGGATCGGAGTTACACCGGTTTTCAAGTTCCTGAAGAATGTTTTTCAGATTTCCATGTTTATCCATATCAGAGAAACGCGCTCCGCTAAAAAGGGACAAAAGTATAATTGATTTTCAATTCAAAGTATTGATTTAATGAATCAACCGCAAATAATTGTTAATCTTCCGGATATGGTTTAAATAAAGAGCTCTTTTTTATTCTACTACTTGAAATTGTTTTAAATTTGTTTTATTATCATTAGAGTATAATGAAGAACAGATGGAAGGAGACAATATAATAAAAGGATAAAAATAAAAGGAGTTATCATGCATGATAAAACTGCGGAAAAAATATCCCGCAAGGAAAAGAGCAATCCGGTAAACATAAAATGGATAGGAACAAGGATACTGGAGGATGTTTTTACGATGAGATTGAGCTGCTTAAGTCGAAATTTCTTACAGATACCGACCGTTATCTGAAGAGGTTGTGGGAAGCTAACAGGGATATTTTTGATATTTTAAAACGGCCGGAGGAAACAGAGGAGATTCGGGATAAGTTATATACCTACCTCGACAGAACGGAAAGAAAAATTTTCGATATCGATAATGATCTTCACATACTTGAAAAATCCACTGTCAGAGAATGCATCAGGGTATTCAGAAGTATAATCGGCCCGATAAATGAGCAGCGCACAGGATTTTCAGCAATGAAGACACTTATAAGGCTGGCCAAAAATGAAAGCAATGGAAAGGATATCGAGGTTTCCGTCGGTTTCATTCTTGAGTTTATTTATCTGTTCAAAGGTGTAAAAGGAAATGTAAATATTTATCGTGAAGAAGGCTCAACCAAAAGACATGTGCCTGAATTTCTGAAGCTCAAAGGGAGGGAAGCCGCGGAAAAAAGGATGGAAGCCCTTGATGAAATAGGGATGGCGCTTCAAAAATATTTCAAAAAGTACCCTTCGGGACTGGAAGATGAGGTTACAGAGTGGCGGAGAGATAACAGAAAAAAAATTCTGAAATATCTCGGCGGAACTGAAAAGGACTGGAAAGATTATAAATGGCACCTGAAAAATGTGATTAAGGATCCAAAACCTCTTCTGGATCTGATAGAGTTATCATCCGCTCATAAAATTGCGGTTGAAAAAGCTGTAAAAAATAAAATTCCTTTCGGTATTACTCCTTATTACCTCTCCCTGATGGACAGAAGATTATCAATTGGTTATGACCACGCCATAAGAGCGCAGGTAATACCCCCGAAAGAATACGTTGATAAAATGGTTGAACACAAAGTGGACAGGGATACCTCATTCGACTTTATGGGAGAACATGACACCTCTCCTGTTGACCTCGTTACCCGCCGATACCCGATGATAGCTATTGTTAAACCATTCAACACCTGCGCCCAGATATGTGTCTATTGCCAGCGCAACTGGGAGATTGAGCGGGTGCTTGCCCCCGACGCCATGGCTACTCAGAAAGAAATTGAAAATGCCCTGAACTGGTTTGATGAACACAAAAGCATCGGTGATATACTTATTACCGGAGGCGATCCGCTTGTGATGAATGATACACAGCTTGAAAAAATACTGGATATCATTTCCCAAAAGGAGCATATTTTCAGAGTCAGGCTGGGTACCAGAACCCCGGTTGTAATTCCCCAGAGGTGGACCGATAGTCTGATGAGTGTTCTGAAAAAATTCCATAATCCGCCGAAGCTTGAAATTGCTGTTGTCACACATTTTGAGCACAGCTATGAAATAACTCCCGAAGCGATGAAGGCTGTTCAGAAAATAAAGAAAGCCGGCATTTCGGTATATAACCAGGAAGTATTTACTATTGAAAATTCGCGAAGGTTTGAAACGGCAAAATTGCGTCGCGATCTTAAATCTATAGGAGTTGATCCTTATTATACATTTAATATGAAAGGTAAAGAAGAAACCAGCAGATACATGGTCCCTATTGCCCGTATTCTTCAGGAAAGAAAAGAGGAAGCGAGACTTTTACCGGGACTCGACCGCACAGATGAACCGGTATTTAATGTCCCGCGACTTGGTAAAAACCACCTGCGCGCGATGCAGGATCACAGGCTTGTTATGATAATGCCCGACGGAACCAGGATTTATGAGTTCCATCCCTGGGAAAAAAATATTTCTCCTGTTCCCCCATATAATTATCATGATGTATCGATATATGCCTATCTGGAAAAACTGGCTGCCCGTGGTGAAAATATTTCAGACTACAGAACAATATGGTACTATTATTAATATTTTAAATTATTCTCCATACGCAGGTGACCATGAAGTTAATTACAGGCAGATGGAGAAGTACCGGGAAGCGGGAAGGAAAGATTTGAAGATCCGCGGCGCATGTTCTATTATTCTTTGTGCCGCTGATTGGCTCCTGCTAACCCTTTTGTTCCTTTTTTCCCGGCATTGCCGGTTAATTGTAAAGATTTAATAATTCCTTACATTCAAAATTTGTGAGGCTCTGATGTCAAAGAAAAAAGAAAAAAAAGCTGCCGCGGTATCTGCTTCACCCGGAGATAACGGCCATGATAAGGAAGAATTACACCATCATGAAGTGCAACAGGAAAAAAAGACAAAGTTGAAAAAGAAATTTTATGAAGAGGAGCTCGCGAAACTGCAGCTTGAACTTGTAAAATTGCAAAACTGGGTTCAGCATGAAGGATTGAAGGTGGTTGTAATATTTGAAGGGAGAGACGCCGCGGGCAAGGGAGGAGTGATAAAAAGAATTACCGAAACTCTTAATCCCAGGGTCTGCCGCGTTGTAGCTTTGCCCAAACCAACGGAAAAAGAACAGACACAATGGTATTTCCAGCGTTATGTGTCACATCTGCCCGGCGCCGGGGAGATGGTGCTTTTCGACAGAAGCTGGTATAACCGCGCGGGTGTGGAAAGGGTTATGGGATTCTGCACAGATGATCAGTATGATGAATTCCTCAGGTCATGCCCGATGTTCGAAAGGATGCTGGTGAGATCGGGAATAGTGCTGATAAAATACTGGTTCTCGGTGAGTGACGCCGAACAGGAAAAACGATTCCAGGCCAGGATAGATGATCCCCGCAGAAGATGGAAACTGAGTCCGATGGATATGCAGTCCCGCAGCAGGTGGGTGGAATACAGCAAAGCCAAGGATATGATGTTTAATTATACCGATATCAAACAGGCTCCCTGGTATGTCGTTCCTTCAGATGATAAAAAACGGGCCAGGCTGAACACTATTTCACATTTGCTTGGCATGATACCTTATAAGGACCTCACTCCCGAACCTATTGAGCTTCCTCCCCGGCAGGAAAACAACTGTTATATCAGGCCTCCTATTACCGATCAGACATTCGTGCCGCAGGTTTATTAAAGTATAAATTTGCCCTCCTACGCCAAAAAAGGGCTGCGGCGGGTAAAAATTATGAAGTTTGAAATGGATTTATTAAGTATTTGGGATGGCGAAGAGTTAGTTGCCATCCCTTTTTCTTTTATGATTGCTAAATAAAGGTTTGATGGCGAATAAAGCTAAAAAAATTTGAGAGATACATTCCCTGATTCTCCTATGCGGCAAATTTCTGAATTTCTATCAGAGCCCCGTTATTAACTGCCTTATTGGCTCTCTCAAGTAACAACCCGGTAATTTCTTCGGATAAGTAATATTCTCCGCAATTTTCACAGACATCAGCGGGCACTTCCCGAAAAATAATTGTGGAACCCTCTTTTTCAAGGGTAACAGAAACATATCCCGGTTTTGTATTTCCATTTCTGCAGATCACACAGTTCATTTTAGTCTCCTCTGATCTCAAAGCTATTTCTTAAACCGGCAAGCCAGAAACAATGAGGAATTACGTCCTCCGCGGCGGATAAAAATGACGAATTGGCTTTCCCCAAGTGTTACCAATTACTTGTCATTCCGGTTTTTTGCCTCCTTTGCAAAAAGACCAGCCAAAGGCAGGCAGGCCGGAATCTAATATAGCGCTAAAATGATTTTTTTATATCTAACTCACATTAATTATTTTATTAATTCTCTAATTCATAAACTGGCAGAGCCAGAATAAACAAGGTTATCGAGTTACTCAAAGTAAGTCCTCCCCCGTCTCCAAAGAAAAACACTTTGGATCCACCCCCTCCAAAGGGGGATAAAAGACGTAATGTCCCCCTATGGCCCCAGGGGGATGCAAAGCAAGGGGTGGCCTCCGGTCGTCTTTTGCCGGAGGTCGGGGGAGGACTCACCTCAAGTAACCACAAAACTTTTACCTGGCAAATATACTTTCAACTCGTTGATATATTTCTTGCCATTTTGCATAAAATTTAACTCCTTACGGAGTAATCAATTCTTTTCAAAGGAAACAATAACTCAGTGAGATTTACTCCTCCACTTTTGTGATTTTTTTAGCAAGCTCCTTCAACCTCTCAGGTCGGGGGTGCCCGTTTTTTATCGCTATTTTTACATTTTCACTCAAATCCCAGCCAATTGATCTTATTCCTTCATCTAATAATTTCTCGATATTATCCTCAGCTTCGTTGAGAAATTCAGAATAATGCGCGTATCGGTAAAACCATAATTCGATAGTCAGAGCATTTTTTTCACCACTGGATAATTTTAATGCCCTCTCAAGATATTCTGTCGCTTCTTCTTTCCTGCCAACAATTAGAAGGAATTGAGCGTAATTGCCATTGATGTTTGCATTTTCCGAATTAAGCTCTAAAGCTTTACGATAAAATATTTCAGCTCCTTCATAATCCTTTTTTGTTTCGTGTAAAAAGTTAGCATAATTACAATTGAATTTTGCATTTTCCGGATCAAGCTCCAATGCTTTACGATAATATTTCTCAGCTCCTTCATAATCCTTTTTTATATTCTTTAAAAAGTTAGCATAATTGCCGTTGAAGGCTGCATCTTCCGGATCAAGCTCCAATGCTTTACGATAAAATTTCTCAGCTCCCTCATAATCCTTTTTTATATTCTGTAAGAAGACTGCATAATTACCATTGTTGTTTGCATGTTCCGGATCAAGCTCCAATGCTTTACGATAATATTTTTCAGCTCCTTCATAATCCTTTTTTATATCTTTTAAAAAGTTAGCATAATTTCCATTGTTATTTGCATTTTCCGGATCAAGCTCCAATGCTTTACGATAATATTTCTCAGCTCCTTCATAATCCTTTTTTATATCGCGTAAAAAGGAGGCATAATTACCGTTGATGTCTGCATCCCCCGGATCAAGCTCCAATGCTTTACGATAAAATTTTTCAGCTCTTTTATAATCATTTTTAATACTCTTTAAAAAGTTAGCATAATTTCCATTGAAGATTGCATTTTCCGGATCAAGCTCCAAAGCTTTATGATAAAATTTTTCAGCTCCTTTATAATCCTTCTTTATATCGTTTAAGAAGACTGCATAATTACCATTGTTGTTTGCATTTTCCGGATCAATTTCTAAAGCATGATTATAATACTCTTCTAATTTATCGTATTCTTTTTTATCAAAATGAAGAAAATATGTGAATCTACTCCATAACCAGGCAGTTTTGGGAAATTTTTCGAGAGCTTCGAGGTAAATAAGTTTTCTTTTTTCAAAGTCAGGTTCATTATCAGCCAATTTTGAATATTCAAACGCCGAAAGTTCCTTTGCGGGTTCTTCCGTTTCTGAAGTTATCTCTTTTTCTTTCCCGCTAATTTCATTAAGCTGTTTGTTTGCTGATTCAATCCTTTTTTTTGTTATCAACTCCAGCTCTTCATTGATTGGTTTAATTTCATCAAAAACCCATAGAAGCTCATGCATAATTTCATCAAAGCCATCTATCTCAATATATCTTCCATCTAATTCTTCAATAAGTTTTTTTATTCTTTCTGAAACCGCACTATTCCTGAGGCCGCACCAGAAAAAGTTACTCGGTTTATTCATTTGTTCAAAATATTTCATCAGGCTGCCATCATTACCGCCATAACCAATCACAACAGGGATGTGGCTGCTGAAGATATTATCTAATGGTTCTTTCCAGCTATCATCAAGTTTGCCGATATCGGCCGGGTCACTTTTTGGCTCCAGCAAAAGATCACGATGGATTTTTATTATAAGAGGATGGATATTGGAGGGCCGGGCGTAGCCGCTCAGCGATTCATGTCCGCAAACAAGCGGTGTTTGGTCGGTGTACTGGTAAATGGCTGTTTCAATTAAACTGTCAAAATTTGTTGTAAGAATGCAATGCCCGGGCGCTTTTGTCAGAATCTGGGCAAGAACAATATGTCCAAAAGTTGGTTTGGCTGATTTCATTTCCTGAACAAGAAATTCATAACCTGATGTTTTGTCACTTTCAAATCGTTTTCGGTATATGGGGCCATAAAAAGCCGCAAGGTCCTTTGTATTCAATTTTACTTCTTTGGCCCATTCTTTAATTTCATCTTTAGTGTATCTTTCCTGTATTTCCTTATACCACCTATCCGATAACTCTCTCCCGGATGGTATGCCGCTTTTTACACTGGCCCCGGCCCCGATGACGAAACAAAATTTTCGGCTTTCGGTGTTCTTGTGTATATCTCTTATTGTGTGCTTAAAGGTTTGCGAGCTGATTTTTTCCATTATTCATTCTCATTATATAATGCTTTGTTAAAATTCTAATGCCTGCTGACAAAAATTTATTCCGGTGAGAATCCAGTAATGGAACTCAACGAATTATATATAAGCAAATTTCATATTTAATCTATAAAGTTAATATAGCTTTTCTCTTAACAAGAGCGAATTACCCCAAATGCAATCAGTCAATGGCAAAATAGTGAAATGTGAAATTTTATGCAAAATAAAAATATCGGTTCTATATGAAAAACAAGATAGTAACAAGCTGAATAATTGGTTTGTTTTTAATATCGATTCGTCAAAGCTCCCACGGGGAATTTCCCGTGGCTATTTTACACCATCTGGCATATACCTTAATTTTTTATGGAGAAAACTTTTAACTGTTTGTACTCCGAATAAACGGAATAGTTACTTTTACCCACCTGTGAAAAAACTTCCGATAAGCATAAAAATATGCAACTGTAATTATTATGAAAAAAAACGCTGCTTTTGTTTTTGCTTTTCGGGAAGACTTTATATTGTCGAAATCCTCAGTCTTCAATAACTCAAAGAATCCCATTTTCAATTCATAAACACTTATTTTTCCAGAATTGGCAACATATTTATCAAAAAAGCTGTCTGGAATTTCTTTGGCAATATATTCCTCATAATCATCATTCAGAATAGATATTTGTATTTTTTCTCCCTTCTTTCCAAAAGCAACCAATGTATTCCTTTTTAAGACCTCATAAAAATCCTGTTCAAAACTGAAACGCAATTCGGGATGCTCAATGATTTTCAAGGTTATATTCTCATCACTTTTATTCTTATCAATTATTTTTACATCTTCGGCAAGAGTTCCTTCTACTTCAATAAGTAAAGATTTATCAAATGGCCTGTAAAAAAAATCCTTACCTAATTTGATTGAAAGAAATATATAGATAAATGAAAGGAAAAAAAGGACAAGATATAAATATGGAATTGTTCTTTTTCTTGATTTGCTGAGATAATTTTGTGTGCCGTTGTTCAATCCTCTTATAATAGCGGATTTGACAGCTTCGTAATTTTTCAGATAATAATTGGTTATAACATACTTTTCCTTCTCAGTAAAAATATGCGCGCATTCGACGCCGTCAGGCTGTCTTTTTATTATATATTCTGAGAGGCTTTTCCTGCTGATTACCTTTCTGTTCAAAAATCTGTTTAAAATAATTTCATCTTCTCTTATGGAAATTTTGAAAAACAATCCATAAACAAATTTGTAAAACATATAGAGAGTAAGTAAGGAAAATAATGTGCCAATAAAAAACATTGTTAAACTGAACACCGGATTGGTATAGAGATGATAAAATATTGATATCGGGAAAACAAGTGATAAAATGCCACCAAATAAAAATTGTAATGTGCCGCCCGTTTTTGTCAGAGAATCAATATTCTGTCTTTTCATAATATGATACAAAAACTCTTAGTGATCATTATTAAGATTGTTTTCATGAATAACACATAGTTCATTCTATTTCCTATCATCCGCGCAGTCAAATTGTTCGAGGTGTTCTATCAATCCGCGAATATCATTATCTGAGACTTTAACGCCTAACCTGCGGCAGAGATTTGTGAAAAGAACCCGGTTTTTTTCCGGATTATATGATGTGAAATGTTTTGCCACATCCCCTTCGATATAAGCGTTGACATCCAGGGTGAGAATGGGCGCGTCGCAGGAGAAATTGAAATCCTTGAAATATAGATATTTTAACGCCGGACTTGCCGCCGAGCGGTAAAGGATTTGTCTTTCGGGAATATTATAAACAATATTCCACTTGGTATGGGCCGCCGCCACAACATTGGTAAGAGTTTCAAAGGCATATTTCAACGCGTTTTTTTCGCCGCTCGAGGGGTAGTTTTTGTTTCTTTCGGCAGCGTCAGTAAAGCGCTGATTTGTATCACCCCGGTCCGATTCCCACCAGGAGGGGCCTCCTTTTTTGCATGACTCAAGCGCGACATCATAAAATGAATTTGAAAGAGCTTTAACCGGGAGTTCCTCACCTTTTCTGATAACAGTTATTCCCTGGTACCACTCAATTACCACACTCGCGCCGGTGGCGTCGGAAATAAGAAAATGGACAGGGTTGGCTGAATCTTCGAGTCTGACTTGTTTTTCCGCTTCGACAACTTCATCAATATTCTTACAGTTATCGAGCATATACTGTGCCCAGGGTCCTATCGGAAGGGGCGGTCTTTCGTCACGTTCCGAAAACCTTGAACCGAGGAGCTCCATTGAACCGATCACCAGGCCTTCTTCATTCATGCCGCCGAAGGCCCATTCGAGTCCCGCCAGATTAAAGGTAACGCTTCCATATTTGGAGACCCATTCCGCCTTAACACCTGTGGTTCCCTCTCCGAAACCCGATTTTTTAATTCCCCTCCTGTTAATAAAAACCATTCCGTCGCCGGGAATAAACAGGTCAAGATTAGATCCGAATACCGGGCCCGCCGGAGTATCCATACAAAAATTTGTGCAGGCATTCGAAAATTCAGCGGGGGTAAAAACTATTATCAGCAGCAGCAATGAGGCGGCAATTCCTTTTCTCATTCCGGTCTCCATCCAAATATAATGTTTTATGTTAAGCTAACATTTCCGGAGTAAAAATCAAAATTGTCTTACCGGTTCAGGTTAAATGCACCAGCAGGTCGGAAACCGGGGTCATCTCATATAAGGTTTCAACAGATTCGCATGAATTTCTCATCTCCTTATAAGAATTCTCAACAACAGATTCCGGCAAAACAGCTTTATCCCTAATCTCTTTTGAAGGCCATTGGGCATAGGCAATATATTCGCCATCCCTGCTTTTATGAAGCCTTGAACCAAGCGCCCCGCAGTGAGTCTTAAAGGCCTCTGTAACCTTTTTCCAAGAGCTGATAAACTGTTTTTCTTTTCCTTCAATGATTATGAATTTATATATAACGCAGTACATAAGCTGATTCTTCCTTATTTATTTTTCCGGGTACAGTTTTTAACGCTGAAACTGAGTTTATAATTCATCCCCTTTTTAATACAAAGGAGCGGGACTTCAGGAATAAAGGGGAACCAATTAAAATAAACATTGAATTTGCAGTATGCCCCATATTTATTATATTATAACATCATGTAAATAAACGAGTTGGTTGTGAATAACATCTGGGATACATTTGAAATAAAATCTGGTTCAACATTTACCTGGGAATGTTCTTCATCAATCCTTGATTTTGATTTTGACGGGATGGAGCTTAAGGCCGCTTACAGGTTTAAACAGGAAAAACTCCCCGATCCGGTATGGACCCGGTATCCTGTGCAGGGAGATAATCTTAAAATAAGAATAAATCCTTTTTTCCCTTCAGAACCTTTCCTTGTAAAACCTGATAATCTTATCATCATGCGGGCAGGGTCGGTATCAAAGGTATACGTCAGGCTGCCTCTGTGGATTTATGTGGAAATTCTCTCCGATAAACCGATTGAAATTACTTCCGAACCGTCGGTTAAACTTTCAAAAACCTGGCTTGGTTCTTTCACCGAAGGGGAATTATGTTTTTCAATCGGCAGCAGCACAAAAAATATACATCTGCCTGATCCTGAAAGAAATAATATGGCTATATGTCCTGTAAATATCATAAACGCATCCAATACAGACAGAATCATTAAAAAAATATGTCTCCGCTCAAAATATCTTTCACTTTATCATAAAGATTCTCAGCTATATACGGACCGGATGGATATTAAATTCCGATCGGCTGATCAGGAAAGCCTGATTGATGTGGAGGGAAAAGCGCCTGAGGAAGCCGCGGATGCGATCCTGGTAAAAAATCCGGCCGAAGGAGGAGGAAAAAATCTTATATCTAAATCGTTCCATACCCTGGTAACCTGGACAGCAAGTTCTATAAGTTTAAGGAAATAAATATGCCGGAAACACAAGGCCTCACAGAAATATTCAAAGATCTTTTTTCACCCGATAAAATCCTGATTGTTATCAGATCGGGGATTATATTGATTTTCGGGCTGCCTCTGATATTTTTTATCGCGAAATGGCTGAGGAAACATCTTCCATCGAAAATGACCGCGCAACAGAAAATGCTTATCAGCAAGTCGGTTTTATATCTCGGTGTAACTCTGCTTATTATATCAATACTGAATGATCTCGATTTTAAAATATCGCACCTGCTCGGCGCCGCGGGCATTATCGGCATCGCGGTCGGGTTCGCTTCCCAGACGAGTGTTTCCAATATTATAAGCGGCCTTTTCCTGGTTTTTGAAAAGCCATTCGAAGTCGG
>CAXXGF010000071.1:0-222429 GCA_963677445.2 Melioribacteraceae bacterium
CTGACAAAACCGTATCAGCATTAAGAAAATCCATATTAAAGAGTAAGAGCGGTTTACCAGGAAACTCCCTGATTACCCAGTTGGTTCCATTATCTGAGCTTTATAAGAAAGCGGTCGCCGGATGTATAATTAGCTGAAAGAATATAGAGGGTTGTGTCATCGGGCGCGAGAATATTCAGCAGGCTGTTATTCCTGAACGGGACATCCGCGGGGAACACTTTCCTCCGGCGTCGATGGTTTTTGAGCAGAAGGGAGGAGTCGCCCGAAATAAAACCGTTAAGGCTGTCGGTAAAAACAATATCATAGAGAGTTTTTTCGTGAAAAACTTTTGTCATGCATATTTGCGAAAAAAACACAAACAGAATGAAAAAAATAATAAAAACAGCCTTTTCCAAATAGTACCCGTATCTAATTTATTTGGTAAAAATAGTGAAAAATCTTCAGCGCTTCAATTCAAAATCAGGTATCTTAAAATACACAAACAGATCGGAGATGGTTATATAACAGAAAAAGAAAATTATGAAAATAATTCGAAAATAACACCCGGTTTTGAAAACAACGATATGAACTATTGAGAAAAGAGAAAAAAAGCCGGTGGCCATTAACCAGTAAAGCTAAAAATCTTACAACAAAAAAAACAAATAATTTTTCAGTTCGGATCCCATCTCTCCTTCTGAACTTCATTACAGCGCCGGATAAAATAAGTCCGGGCGCCAGAACAATATATATGATATCAGATAGCTAATATAGACCCATACAAAAAAAGGGCTGGTCCTTTTTCCCCAATCGGCCATTTTAATAAAATGAAAAAAACGCAGCTTTTTTCCCCTCCATCTTCCACCCATGAAAAAAAAAGCCTGAAGCATTATGCATTAAGCCGGGGAACGGAGTGTGAACAATAACAGCGCGTAGGCCGGTATTATGTGAAGGAAATTATCCAGATAAACTGTACCGTTCGAGGACTGCTGTTTTATAGTTTCTTTTATTGTCAACTTTGTTGATTCAATTATGTTATTGATTCTGCAAAATTAAGAAAATATGTTTTAGCATTGAAGCTGAGGATTATTGAAAGAGAAATATTATAATAAACCGGCAAAGCCAGAACCAAAAAGAAACTCAAAAAAAAACGTTCTCTGTCCTCATAGACTGGCAGAGCCAGAAGCAAAGTAGAAAGTATAATAAAAAGTGGGACTCCTGGGACAACTGTGACTCTGACTATTCTATCAATTGCAGACCTGATTACTTGTCATTCCGGTTTTTGCGTCTTTGCTAAAAAATCGGAATCTAATGCCGGATAAATTGGTACTGATGTTGCTGGCTTCGACTCCGCTCAATGTTTGCAGAAATTTTTGCCATTTTGCGTAGAATTTAACTCCTTACGGAGTAATCGTACTTCATACTCGCTTTTCAAAACACTCAGGTTATTCGAGAGCGAGAACGATTACGAGTACCTGTTCCATGTGACAATAAAAGTTTCCACTGTGCGTAGAATTTAACTCCTTACTGAATACTCATACTCTCATTTTTTTATTCATCATTCATAATTCACCATTCACAATTCATCAAATCTCTTACTCTGGTTTTTTTCCCATTCATCATTCATAAACTGGCAAGCCAGAAAAATAATGAAATCCCAATAATGAATCGTACTCGTTCTCGTAATCGTGCTTCGTACTCGTCTTTCAAACGCTCAGTTTATTCGAGAACGAGAACGATTACGAGTACCTGTTCCATGTGTACGATAAAATAATCAGCATCAGCAGCGCAACCCTCTTTTGCCTCCTCATTACAAAATGAATACTGCCAATACTTCCACAAATCGGTTCATCATACTCTTACTCCTACTCATACTCTTACTCTGATTTTTTCCCATTCATCATTCATAATTCACCATTCACAATTCAAAATCGCCATTCACAATTATTTTCCCCTTGCATAAAAAAGCAATATTCATTAATTTAGGAATGACTGATAGCATTTGGGGTAATAAGCGCTTGAATTAGCGAATGATGGTTTTATTCGATATAGATTAATATGATTTTTTATGGCATTTAACTGTAATGTGAGTATGCAGCGAGCTGTGTAAGATGTAGATTGCCGGCTCAAGAATTTTCACATTGTAAAAAACACTAAACAAAAACAAAGAACAAACCGTAATAAATACCCATAGCCGTGAAAATAACAGCGGTTACGTCCAATTTATCCTTGTGGGGCTGAATTTTCCTATGGGTTACATCATTGCTTAATATGTTGATTGTTGCTAATATTTTTGAGCAATAATGTATAAAATTCTTAATAGTTAGCTCGTAAAAATATGGAATTGCCGTGAACTCTGATAATGAAAAGAAACGCCTCTCACAAGAAATGCAACTTGAGAGGCTTTTAAGTGAACCAAAACCAATGGAAATGCTAATAGTTTATCTGTCTAGTTACGGCAAAGGCACTCATAACTACGGCATTCATCCTGCTCTTATACCGCTTGACCAAAAAGATAAAGCACTAGAAAAGCTATAGTTGGGATTTGTCTCATGAATCAGGTATTCCGGGATTCACGCGTCTATTATGAAAACGGAGAAAAGAGACCTGAATATTTTCGATTCGGCTCAGATAATGGCATAGAGCCTTTGGTGATTTGTAGAAATTTCCATAATGCGCGAGATGGATATCAAGAAGTATCTGAAGAGTTTCGTTTTTTTCACAATTTATATCATGACCGCAAAAATAATAGATACATAAAAATAGGTGACGATGGCAATGAGACAACAATTATTGAAGAGTCTGATGAGTGCATAAAAATAAGACTCAAAGAATTAAAGCAATTTTTATCTATTAAGGACATGTGTCTATCAATTCAATTTGATTGCAGGGAACATACTGCATTATCTCTTGATGAGATTAATAGCGAAGAGGGCTGTGAAGACTATAATGGTGAACTTTTTATCTGGTCTCTATGTTATGGAGATTTTGGTGGCATGGGCGGTGAGCATAAAGCTTTTTTCACGCCTTCTTGGGAAGAAAATAATTCTCCCTTTCCCAAAGTCAAAAAGCGGGGGTTTATGGGTTTACTAAAGAGGAAACAAAAAAGTACGTTGATTTTGTAATCGATACAGATGAGCTTGGTGACGAGGTATCATTTAATTCAAACCCAGATTTATTGGCCAATTTTTTTGGTGCGAATCCAGAGGCGCCAAACTATTTGACACCAGTACACTTTGATAAAAAAGTTCTAGACAAATATTACGGGCAACCCAGTAAATATTCTGTAGAAGACTCATACCTTCGCTGTGCAAGTCTATGGGGACTTCAAATGGACAATCACCATAACAATAAAGTTTGTGTTTGGCTTGGTGATTTAGGTCGTGACTTACCCTACCAAGAACAATTGCATTGGCGTTCTCACAACATACCGCCAGAGGGAGGCGTGAGCAAAACATACTTTAAAAAGGCAAATATTAGCTCAATTTACTGATTCAGATCGCCCAGAACATATCTTCAAATCTAAATACAATGAACTTTATACTCTCAGTATAGAGAACTTAGGGTGGGAATTGTTGCTACCAACTGAATGAAGATGATGAACATCACTTTGATAGCTTGAGAATACCATCGACGAACGAACAAAGTGATTTTGATGAACTTGTCCTTGGACTTACAAAAAATACTTATAGATTCACTAAATGAAAAATCCTTGAATAAACATATCGATGAATCACTAAGAGATGATTTAAAAGGAGGTATATCAAGGCTTGAAGTTGTATTAAAGCAGCAAAACATCGAGGGAGTTGAGGGGCATATACAGTTTCTTAGAAAACTTCAAAACTTGCGCTCTAGTAGCGCAGCACATTCGTAAGGGGAAAAATTATAAAAAAATAGCCTCGGATTTTGATATCGGCAATAAAGACTTGGTTACGGTGTTTGAGGGAATTCTAGAAAAAGCCATAGAACTATTAGATTATTTTTCTGGAGTAGTAACTTCAGGCAAATTGGTAAAGAGCTAACAATCACATGCACTCGGACATAAACAAGCGGCGCGACTTTCCGCTCCGCTCCAGCCACACCACTTTTTTTCTGCCGGTGATGTGAGGGCGTTATACCATATTTGGCTACTCACAAAAGTTAATATTTCCCTTGACTTAAAAGATATATTTTCCTATTATGTACGCATTAGACTGGTTACACGTACGTACATGTTATAGGAGAAAAGCAATGAAAACAATATCTGCAACTGAATTAAGAGGAAATATATATAAATTACTTGATGAAGTATTGAATACAGGTATCCCGATTGAGATAAATAAGGGGGGTAAGAAATTAAAAATTATGCCCGCAGATAAAGTAGATAAACTTCAAAATTTAGTTTCACGACCAAATGTGTGATTAAAGGAAATCCCGATGAACTATTGAATATTAGTTGGGAAAAGGAGGTGAATCTTGATTTACCTTGATACACATGTTGTCGTGTGGCTTTATGCCGGTGAAATTAAAAAATTTAGTAAGCAAGTCAAGGAATTAATAAACAATAATGAAGTCATTATTTCACCAGTAGTACGCCTGGAATTACAATATTTATTCGAAATTCAACGAATCACTGATGAATCAAAGATTATAGTGTCTGATCTTTCAGATAGAATTGGACTCAAAATATGTAACAAAAGTTTTAATATAATAATCAGCAGCGCTTTAGATTATCCGTGGACTCGTGATCCGTTTGATCGTATCATCGTTGCAAATGCAGCAATAAGTCATAATCTTTTAGTGACAAAAGATCAAAATATTTTAGACAATTATGAACATGCAATTTGGTAAACCATTGTAGAAAAACAAATATTTATTGTTAACCAACATCAGTCTTTGAGTACATGAATAAAAAAAACATAAAAAAATTAATCGTACTCGTTCTCGTAATCGTGCTTCGTACTCGTCTTTTCAATACACTAAGGTTATTCGAGAACGAGAACGATTACGAGTACCTGTTTCATGAGTACGATAAAACATTGCCATCTCGCGAGGAATTTAACTCCTTACTGAATACTCATACTCTCATTTTTTAATTCACCATTCACAATTCATCAAATCTCTTACTCTGATTTTTTCCCATTCATCATTCATAATTCACCATTCACAATTAATTTGCCCCCATTCACAATTAATTACCGCTTGTTAATTATTAATTAATTTCCTATTTTGCGTGTGACTGATAGCATTTGGGGTAATAAGCGCTTGAATTAGCGAATGATTGTTTTATTCGATATAGATTAAATATGATTTTTAACAGGCTATTTAACCGTAATGTGAGTTACATGGCGGAGCTGTGTAAGATGTAGATTGCCGGCTCAAGAATTTTTACATGGTAAAAAATATTAAACAAAACAAAGAACAAACCGTATTAAATACTCATAGTCGTGAAAATAACAGCGGTTACGTCCAATTTATTTCCCTGGGGCTGAATTTTGTAGCATGACCATCCCGGGGAGTACATTATTGCTTAATATGTTGATTGTTGCCTATATTTTTTTGAGCGATAATGTATAAAATTCTTATTTGTTATGCAAATAATAGGACAAGAAATCAAAAGGAAACATTTATGAAAGAGATTATGCCTTTGGTTATTGGCGTTATCGGTGCAATTATAGGTTCCGGTACAACAATAATTTCACTTATTCTCAAAGAAAAATTTACATACAAAAGAGATTTAAAAAAATTAGCACTCGAAATGGCAACATCTGATTTTCAAGGTCAGGTAGATATTTATAAAGATAGACCCAATTTTGTTACACCATTGCCTGTTTTAGTAAATTACTATTTGAAGTTAATTGAATCAACAGAACGTGATGTGCTTGATGAAAAAGAGTTTAAAAAATTAGCGAAAGAACGCCATAAATTGTCACAGGCAGATATTTATTGAGGCAAATCTGTTTTTAAGAAAAATGTGTTGCATAACCAGTTAATTAAGCCGATTGCAAAAACGGCGGTGGTTTTTTGAAGCTTTGGTTGTTTAGTGAAAATAATTTGGTATTTGCTACAGCTCAACGGAATTTTTTGCAACGGCTTATCAATAGTCGTTATAGCGCACTAAATATTTGGTGAAATTATGCAAAAAGAAACTGTATTAGCGAACATTAAATTTTCTTTTAATTACAGCGAACAAACACAAAAATGGTTTTCAAAATATTCAGAAAATCCAGATGTATGGTTCGCAACCAGAGACGGAACTCAGTTCTTCGGAGAATTTTCTAGGACTTGGGATAAGATATTAATTGACAATACTCAAAATGTGATCAAAGATCACTTTATGGCACTTGGACTTTCAGAAGAAGATTTGCCATATGTAAAAATTAACGAACATTTTTCTGGCTCTTGGATTATAGATGCTTCAATTGTAATGGCGACAACAATAGGTTCTGCTTACACTATACTTAAAGGTATTTCTGAATTACCTAAAATTGCAGATGGGCTTGTGGATTTAAAAAATAGAATCAAAAAGAAGATTCATAAGGATACTAATGATAGAGTTAGAGATTTACTTGAAGAACAAAGAAAACGGTTTGAACTAAAAGCTCCGCCAAAAAATGTAATTGAGTCTAACTTTACTATTGATGCGCGCCCAGTATTATCCTTAACACCAGCTAAAATGAAATACCACAAAATTCATTTGAGTGTCGGTGTGTCAGAGGAATCTGTTACAATCGAAAATCTAAGTGATGAAGTAATTAAATCTATCAGAATAGGTTTGTTTAAAAGTAAAGTTAAGAAAAATCAATGGTCGTATGCAGATTCATATTCTGGCTATGTTGAAATTCTTTCTCCTAAACAGACTATAAGTAAATCACTTCTAGACTTTAAGAATAATAATGCGGAAGCACTCACCGTTGATGAGTTGCCAATAAATATTGATTGTTGGATTCAAGATGACTTTGGTATTTATCTTTTTATGTTTTATTTAGAGTAATAAAAATGGATAGCGAACAAATATTCGAAATTACTAAATTATTTATATCTGCATTTGCTGGGGCATTTTTGCATTTATTTTTATTCGGCTTTCTGAGCGAATAAAGTCAAAAAAAGATTTATCAAAAGCTAATATAAGAGCCCTCAACAAGATTCAATTCATTTGCAATAGTAATTATAGTGCATTAAATACTACTCTTTACAGTATCAGTGAGATTTTAAGCGTGTTCGAAGAAGCAAGACTTCAATCTAAAGATCCATTTTCTGCTAACCAACTTGATAAAATTATCTTAGATCAAGACATATTACTTGATTTATTAAATACAGATTTCATTAATGATTATTTTTCGTTTGCACTAACCATAGAGAAGCACAATAATGATGTAGAAAACATCAATCATTTTCACAATTCGATGAAAATGGCAAGGCTAAGTGGGCAGATATCTTCAGAAAATTACATTGAAAACATTAATCGCTTTGAAAATAATATTAAGCTTTTTAACAAGTTTGTTATTGATTTAATGAATCAAACTGAACAGATAATTGCAAAATGTAGAATCTTGTTGAAAGATGAAGCATCATTTTTCAAGAAAATATTCAAAATTACGAGCAAAGGTTATAAAAAGAGTTTTCACAAAAAACTAGCAAATGAACTTTTACTTCTAAATGAAGAAATGAGGCTAGTTAAAGAAAAATCTAAAAAAGAAATTAATGAAGTATTGAATAATCCATAGCGCTATAACCAGTGTTGCAAGCGGAATGCTTCAGCAGGTCGTAACATTAGCAGTTCGGCATTGTTTTGTTTTTATAAAGTATGAAGTAATTAAATAACATTATCAATAAAACATGGTATGGGTAGCGAAAACTTTTGGGCATCCGCTTAAACACCACGCCGTTATGCAATATGGAAATAAAATATGGCTCAAAGAGTAATTTCATTTTTAGGTGCAGGTGCAGCAATTGACATCGGAGGTCCAACGAGTTGGGAACTAACAAAATTAGTTAAAAAGAAAAAGCAAAGTTACTTGACAAATCCGCCTCCATCAATTAAAAGTAAAAGATTTATTAAGGAAGTTGCTGCAAAACTGGACAATAATAGTAATGACAGCAAAACAAATTTTGAAGAAATATTTCATACTCTGGAAACGTTGTCATCATATGCATCTGGGCTCAATATTGGAACAGTTAGAAAATTTCGTCCTCCAATTGTTAGTTTTACTACACCTATTAATAAAAAATGGTTTTACGATGTTTTACTATTAACCGCAAAGGATGATCTCCTAAGTGTCGTAGGTGATCGTATTTATAATTATTGTAAAAAATTCGATCCAGTAAATAAACATAAATGGTATGCAGATTTTTGGGATAAAGCTTTATCAACAAATAAATTTGATATCGCAACGTTAAATTATGATTATTGTTTTGATTCATTAATTAATCGTTCAAATGCTGACGATGGATTTTATTCTTTATCAAATGGACTGAATAGATTTGATTTAACGAAGTTTTTTACCAATGATTCAAATAAAATATTAAATCTTCACGGTAATATAAAGTATGGTTATAATCACATTGATGATCCTAACAAGTATATTCTTGATGAAGGATATGACGATTTATATAAATACAATGAATACTTACCCGCAAAACAAACTTGGAGAGTTCGTTCATCTAGTCGGACTCAATCTCAAGACTCAACCGTTATTGGTCCAATAATTACCGGATTAAGGAAAACAGACAAACTATTACCTTTACCTTACTCTGCATACTATAACTATTTTTATAAATCTATCATAGATAATCCTAGTTTGCTAATTATAGGTTACTCTTTCAGCGATTTACATTTTAATAATATTTTAGAAAGATTTGTCAGTATTCACGGTGATAAAAGTAAGATAGTCTTAATAGTGTATATGAGTGATCCAGATGAATGGCATATAGACCCATCCGTAATGGGCTGGATGTCTAATGAAATGTATAATTTCATTGCTAAAGCAACTCGTGATCCAAGACCTTTTAAATCTTTGGTATATAAAAATCCATTTATAACACCAACGGGAAATGTTAGAATATATTTTGAAGGAACAAAAAGTACTTTAGAAAATTATGGTGATGATATAATAAATTTTTTGACAAATTAAATTGCCTTACCTGCTTTTCCACTCGACCGCGTTTTTCATTGCTGTATTGTTTAAATTTTAGGTTGGGTGCAAAAAGTAAACATTGCTTGTAACATTGTTCTAATAAATAGTTTAGTTAAAAATTATTGGCGCTGTTTTTCAGTTCGTCATTGTTGTTTTAGGCGCCGCTTATTTGCAACGCCGTTAGCTATCCTAACCCTTCCATAAACAGATTAAAAATAGTCGCGAGGGCGCCTGATTCAGGGCAGGTTTTACTAATCTATTCTCGGGCAAAAAGAATTCCATCCATTAATATTTGTATAGATGATTTAGGCGATTATAGTGTGTTTTTGACCAGTAATCGGGCTTAATACTCCTTCCGGCATGAATTATAGTACCAGTTTTTCAAGTATAAAACATCCCTGGATTTATCCGGGGAACAGATTAAGTTTGTCGCGGTTTAATTAATTCCGGGCCCGAAATATTAAGTCAAAAACTAAAATTAACACGGGGTGTAAATGGCGCAATACAATTTTAAAAATCAACTTGGTTTGAGAATATTTTTAATTGTTATCTTAACCATGTTTTTTATGATTCCGCAGGTTATGATAGTCAACCTGACAGAAGAGAGGAGCTTTCGTAAATATGAAGCGCAGGCTGAAGTAAGTTATAAATGGGGTGAACAGCAGAAACTCGCGGGCCCGATTCTTCATGTTCCTTATTATACAGGAAATTCTCAAAAAGGAAAAACTCAATTCTGGGCTCATTTCCTTCCGGAAAAACTAAATATCAGTGGGAAGGTAACATCGGAACAAAGATACCGGGGAATTTATGAAGTTGTGGTCTATAATGGTAAAATTAATTTTGAGGGGGATTTTAATTTTCCCGATTTTCAGGCACTGGGTATTGATGAAGGATCAGTCGATTATAAAAATATTATCCTGTCATTTGGCATATCCGATTTAAGGGGGATCAAAGACCAGATAAAAGTTAGATGGAACGATTCCACTTACCTGGCAAACCCGGGAATTGACTGCCAACAGGTTTTAACTTCAGGAGTAAGCGTCAAACCGGTTGTTGATAAAAATTCGGAAACTTTCAGATTTTCACTGGCAGTTGATATTAACGGGAGCAAATCTTTGTTTTTCCTGCCGCTCGGGAAAGAAACTAATGTAAATATTACATCCGACTGGCCAAGTCCCAGTTTCACCGGATCTTTTCTTCCCGATAACAGGGATATCTCCGACGCGGGTTTTAACGCCGCGTGGAAAATTTTCAACCTCAACGGAAATTATCCGCAGCAGTGGCGAGGAAACCGTTACGAGATCGATGGTTCGGAATTTGGCTTTGATATGATTTTAGTTGCAAATAATTATCTTAAAACAGAGCGGACGGCGAAATATGCTTTCCTTATCATCGCGCTGACATTCACCTCATTTTTTATGATTGAGCTTTTGAGTAAAAAAAGCATTCACCCTGTCCAGTATCTGCTTGTCGGATTTGCGCTGATGGTATTTTACACCCTGCTTTTGTCAATATCTGAACACCTGAATTTTGGTTATGCTTACCTGACCGCTTCTGTGGCAATTGTGGGAATGATAACTCTCTACATCCGGAAAACACTTACAGATATCAAAATAACCTCGATGGTTTCCGGAATACTTATTTCTTTGTATTCTTACCTTTATGTTATTCTTCAGCTCGAAGAATTTTCCCTGCTCATAGGCAGCCTGGGGCTCTTTGTTCTTCTCGCCCTGATCATGTATCTGACAAGAAATATTGATTGGTACACCGCGTTCAAAAAACCTGAGACAGACGAAGAGACAAATAATCGGAATCAGAAAAAGTAGTTTGTCCCTGGTTTTTCATTGCTGCGGGAAATATAATCTCATCCGTAAAGGAGTCAGGAATTCTGAGTTTTCACAGCATAAGATTCCTGATTCCCTTATCAGGCCTGAGTAAATTAGGTAAAAACTCCCCTCACTCCCCCTCAATCTCTTTTAGCTTCTCAATCCTTTCCATGTGTTGTTCGGTTTTTTGTTTCATTAGTTCTTTATGTGGGGAGACTACATTTTCCCTGTAGGTATGGCGGCCCCAGCCCATAAAGAGCACAGTTACGGTAAGGAGCAGAATAACTTTGCCAAGGTGTTTTCCGGGATTATCACTTTTTATTTCCATATAGATAAAGTACATAGCGATGACGGCAAATGAAATGCCGGCAATAATAAAATACGCGAGGGGCCAGTCGACTCCGTGCCAGGGCAGGGTGAAAAATAGGAGGGGACCGAAAAGAAGCTGCGAAATAGTGACGTAAAAAGTAAGCTGATAACCTTTTTTCCTGATCTCATTTTTTTGAAAATCGGCGAGGTTTTCATCCAGGCTGTAGCTTTTTCTGCCGAAATACCATACTGTAAAAATACCGGTTACCGCGAGAGTTCCGGCGATAAAATGGAGATAACGGGGAATAACATTCCACAAAAGCAGGGTCGAAAAGAATCCCTGAACCTCACCCCATTTTTCGGGAAATAACATCAGGTTGACATTTGATAAAAATACCAGCGGGATGAATAAAAATATGGCAATCGCCCCTCCGAGTATGGCTATATGTGTGGTTTTCCTGTTCTCATATTTTTCCCAGTTATATTTGTGATAATACAATATAAGAAAAGCGATCGCCACCAGCGGTATTACAGAAATGAACGCGCTGCCTGTAAGGGTGTTGGCAGAATAAAAATGCAAAGTATAGAGTGTATTAATTCCAAGAAGCGGCGCGACCCCGAGCACAACAGCGAGAGATTTATTTACCGTAACGGTGGTCGCGATTTCTTTCGCGAGTTTGTCATATCTCGATTCCTTCAGACCCATTATCTGGAGTATCATTACGAGAATTGAGCCGCCGAGCATAAGATTAACGAAGAGTATATGAGCGAGAAATGATATTACAAGCACAGGAATCAGGAACCATTCAGGCATCGGAAGCGGAAGAGGGATATCTTTTGGTATCGGCCGGTTTTGAAAAAGAAAGATCATTTTATTTCTCCGCTAATTTTACTGAACTGTTAGTTTGTTTTTGAGAAAGGGAAACACCTTCAGATTGCGCGCCGGGAAGGTAGTTCATACTTTGCCGCTCACTTTTTATGAAGGAAACGAGAGCTTCAGCCTCGGCCGCTGTCCCGGGGAAAGGGGGCATAAAATAGCGGGCTTTGTGCATGACAGGGATGTAGTTAACCATTCGAAGCGAATCGAGCGGTTCCCCGTTGGGCGAATACATATCGGTAAATCTTGTTACAACCGAATTCACACCGGAAACTGTATGACATCTGCTGCAGGTTATCATAAACACTTCTTTGCCCGCGGCGATTTTATTCAGATCGTTTATTTCAGCATTTTTAGCGTAAAGGGAATGTTTTAATATACCCTCCTTCTGAAAAAGATCATAATCCTCAACTCTCAGTTGATTGGAATACATATATTCCTCGAGCACAAAGGGTTTGCGTATAAATTCTCTCACTCTCTCAAATGATCCCATAGTAAGCATGGTAACAATAAATGTAGCGAGCATCAGGTATTTCGAAGAATATTTTGGTTTAAGAGATGTCCATATTGTAACAGTCATTGAAACGACTATGAGCGCTACAAGGAAATAAAATATGGAATCATACCAGTTCTGATAAGCCTGTGTAGCCATCGCCACCGGAATATTGTCGAGCATCATACCAGGTATTTTGTAATAATAATATAATCCCGCGGCAAAAACATGGGGCGTCCAGAGGAACATCCATAATCCCAGGTTACGGAGTACTTTGGTCCGGAATTCGGTATGTTTTTTCAGGTGATAAAGAACCAGGAATGTCGCGATAGCTCCGGCCATAACAAATGCCATCGGGGTGCGGTACGCGAGCTGCACAGGATATATCGGATTGAGGAATCCGTCAAAGAGAGTTTTGCTTTCAACCCAGGAGCCTGAGTCCATCATGAAACCGAGTATTCCCACAATTATCGCCATTGTCAGCCAGGAGAATATACTTAGGGCAAGTCCGGCTCTTACATGATTTCTTTTGGCTTTCAGGCTTCCGCGCGACTTTTTCCATCCGAGGAAATAGATCATAATAAATATTACCTCGAGCATAAATATTATCCACTCGGTGAACCAGGCCATAAAAAATATTCTGATCAGGCTGCCGATGGAGGCGGGACTTACAAGGGCGGCTGAAAACCAGATGCCCACACCGGTTAAAGCTCCCAGCGAAGTGGTTATCACAAAGGCGAAAAACATAAGTTTGCGGGCCAGCTCATCCCAGTTGGCCGATTCGGCAATGCCCTTCTGCTGAAGTTTGTATCCCCGGTATTCCATCAGGGTTACAATAGGGATAAATCCCACAGCGAGCGCATGATTAATTATTACGTGAGTAACCGCGATAATCGCTATCAGCAGGCGGTCCCCCATAAAGTCGAGATGAAAGATAGGAAAGTCCAATTATACTCCCGGTTTCAATTTTTAATTCTAAAGGTCAAAATTAGAAATGTCAGACTTTTATTGCAAGAAGTAAAGTGATAATAATATCCCGTTTTTGAATAAGAAAAAGCCAAAACCGGAATTGGATCCTTCAGCTCTAAAAGCATCTCCGGCAGTTTAAAATCAGGGATTGAAGCGCTAAAGTCCGTCCGGTTTGATCAATATTTGGTATAATTTTCTTCGTGGATTCGTTTTTCATTCGCGCATTTGTGGCTAAATAACCCCCTGGATATTGCTTCAACATTTTTGCGCCAACCGAATAATCATCAACTCCCTTTAAATTATTAATTGAACCGCCGTGAATTCATCCATTATCCCCCAAAAAAAGCCCCTCCGAAAGAATTCAAAGGGGCTCAAATGGAAAACTATATTTTCAATATTACATCTTCTTCAAAAGCTCGATTGATTTTTTGGGGTTGATAAGTTTTACTTCCCTGTCTCCTGCTTTTTTGATATCGCAGCCTTTGATTATCAGCTCTTTAAGCTGGGCAGTTGTAAGATCGGGATTGAGGGTGAGCAGTTTGCCCGCGAGGTTGAGCACCTGTGGCGAGGCCTGCGAAGTTCCGCTCATTTTCATCCTGTGGCCGCCCGGCACATAACTTTCCACTTCAAAACCGTTAGCGTATACATCAACTTTACCGAAACTTGTAAAGCTGGTTTCATCACCGGCCTGATCAACGGCGCCAACGGAAAGTATGTTGGGATAATCATATGAGCTCGGATAAAATTCTTCAAATTTCACATCATTATCTGAGTTGCCCGCTGATGTGATAAAAAGAATATCACCAGCGTTTTTGATTGATTCGCGGAATTTTTTATCGCCGATCTCATAAATTTCGCGGGCAAGTTTTTTCCTATCTTCGGGAGTTTCACCAACATTATGCGCTTCGAGGGCCGCTTCAACCGAGGCAAGACTTCCGCCCCAGCTCATGTTTACGGCGCGCACTCCGTTTTTCTTAAAATAATCAACCGTTTCAACCAGCGCTTTGGCATCTTTTTTCGCCTGTTCGATGGTCGGTTTTTCAGGGATCATGTGGTAGTCGAATGTAATTCTCGCGGCAAGAAGCTTAACAAAAGGATTTCCTTTTACCGAAATGCCCGCAACATGTGTTCCATGCGCGTAATTGCCGTAAAGCTGAAGCTCTTCCAAAAATGGTTTTACTTCGGCGGGGGAAAGTGTCGACATCATTTTTTTCAGTTCGGTGGCTTCTTCACTTTCTATCGCGGAGGTAATATCTTCCAGACCTTTCATCTGGCGCTGAAGGTCCTTTTCATCTTTTTTCATTTCGGGAAGAGGATAAAGCACGGAAGTTTCTTTGTCTCCATGCAGTGAATATGCAATGCCGTGAACATCATCAATATAGCCGTTGCCGTCGTCATCTTTATTATTGCCCGGCGTTTCTTTTTTATTATTCCATAAAACAGGCTTGAAGTATTCAATATCGGTATCCAGACCGGAATCCCAAACCGCGATCACAACCGGTTTCGCTTCTTCTTTTCCTGTGAATGTAACTTCACGTTCTTCCCAGATATCTTCTTTTTCCACATTATTCGCTTCGATATATTCCGACAGAGCTTTGTGGACGGCATCTTTCGCGGGGATATAAAAAGTGATGAGGTAGCGCATATTAATCAGCGAATTCGCGATATCTTTACTTACAACTCCATCTGTTTTGTCAATTACCGGCTGCAAACCTGACTGCGCCTGACCGATAACAAAGTTCTCGCTAAGAATTTCAGCCATGCCTTTATACTGTTTTACGTTGGCTTCAACAGTTTCATAAGGAATGGAAGCGAGTTTCTTTTTAATTTCATTATAGATTACTTTGTTCTCATCCTGCACATCGCTGCTTTTTGCTTTTACTATTGCCGATCCTGTAAAACCGGCCATCAGTTTTTGAGCCTCTTTTTCTTCAAGATTTTTCCTTTTGTCAAGAAACTTGAGGTAATCATCATATCTGCCCTCGAGCATCGCTATCAGTCCGAGGTCGGAATAATATGCTTTCAGCGTGGTTTTATCTTCAATTTCGTATTTCGCGAGATCACTTTCGAGATCTTTTTTTATCTTTGCCGCGAGAGCCATAACCGCATCCTGATCTTTGATGAAGTCGGCTGCTTTTTTTTCAATTTTGTAGGTGTGGCGGGGAAGGTCATCCAGCTTTTCAATTTTAATTTTATCCTGGGCCAGAATTGATCCTGCCATGAATAACAGAAAGGCAATCATTAAAGAGAGACTTTTTCTCATTATATTAACTCCATTTTTTTTGAAATATTCTACAAATATATTTTGGATGGTATAAAATATAAAATTCCTCAATGATATAACATTGAAGGGCCGAATTTTTCTCCATCGCGGGAATAATTGGTTTCTTATTTATCGGGTAAGCATGATTTTTTTCATTGTTCCTTTGCCTTGTTTTGATTATTTGTGATAACAATTATTCCATTTGTAGAGACAAGGCATGCCTTGTCTCTACAGGTTTTCTTCCCGGCATTTTCCCGGTGAAGAAATAAAAGAATAATAGCGATACCTAATCCGGCGCCGATTTTTAATCATGGTTCGGAAATTTGTGGAATGAAATTAATTGCGCTGAGGAATAGTATGATACCTGTCCTTCTATGGAAACTGATCAGCGAAAGAGCCGTAAAACCAAATTACCCGGTGTGCTAAATATGGTGTACCTACGGCACACATGATTATTATTTATCAATCCTTTTTACCAATATTTTGCCCCTAACGGGGCAATCATATTCCAGGAGTATTTATGTCTCGTTAGGGAAAGTATGTTGGTAGAAAAACAAATAGAGGTTCGATATAGTGTGCCGTCAGGTACACCATATTTGCGGGCAGGGATATTTCAAGAGCCGGGAAATTCACCTTCGCGTGATACAGTTTTTTCCAGTTTCGTAGAGACAAGGCATGCCTTGTCTCTACAGATTTTCTTCCCGGCATTTTCTCCGTATAAAAATAAAAAACGACACCAATACCGAACACGACGCCGATTTTACTCAAGATATTCCTGAAATCTTTTAATCATGTTTTGGTAACGGTTGAGATGCTTTTCGCGATTTCATGGCCTGTGGGGGATAGATGGTGTAACATTAATTACCCCTTTGCCGTCTTTAATGGTAGAAAATGAATTAACCGGAAATGAATAAAAAACTGAAATTTAAATATTGGCTGGATCAGCATAAAGACCTTGTTTACGGCTACAGTCTGAAAATGACCGGCAGCGAGATGGAAGCTGATGATATAACACAGGAAACTTTTATCCGCCTGTGGCATCATCTCGATAATATAAGCGTCTTCGCAATTAAAGGATGGCTTGTAAAAACAGCGAGAAATCTCTGCATCGATCTTTTCAGAAGCCGGGGCCGGAATAAAGTATACCAGTTGAATGATGAGCTTGGTGAGATTCCGGAACTAACCGAATATCATGATCCGCTTCATTACGCGCAGGAGAATGATGTGAAGTCAATAATAAATGAAAAACTGGATAATCTGCCCGAAACGCAAAAAAGTATTTTCATTCTTTATGAATATGAAGGAATGAAATACCGGGAGATAAGCAAATCGCTCGATATACCGGTCAACAGTGTAAAGGTATATCTTATGCGGGCGCGAAAAAGACTTCAGAAGGAGCTTGAAGGATATGAACTACAAGAAGCAGTGTAAAATAGATAATAAACTTGAAGAGCAGATAATAAAAACTGCCTGGGGTGACGCCGGTTTTTTTGAAAAAAGAAAGGTGAAAAAACTTGCCGCCCTTTATGATAATGTAAATGAACTGCTGGCAAAACATCAGAAAACAAAAGATACCTTCAGCAGTAAAGAAAGGATTAATTGTCCCGGGGATACCAGAGAGAAAATATTAAGGCAGACCGCCGGCGGCGCCAGTGAAAAACGAAGTTTATTTTTGGATATCTACAAATATTTGATTCAAAAACCGGCTGCGGCAGCATTAACAGCAGTAATGATCATATCAATAATAATCGCTTCCTTTTATTCAGAACCCGCGGAAAATGAATATTCAAAGGAAGAGCTTCAACTTGCCGAAAAACAGCTCAAACAATCTTTACTTTTGGTGAGCAGAATGTTTGAAAAGTCAGAAAACAATCTGCAGAAAGAGTTGTTTTCGGGTCAGCATGGCAATGAACTGAACAAAAGCAAAGAACTGGTAAACATTATTTTTGGAGGAAAATATAATGAACAGAATAACTAAACTTATGATGATTCTTTTTCTCGCTGTGGCGTCAATTATTCCGGCGCAGAAAGAAGAATATTCGGATGAACCCGGTTTCCTCGATTTCGGAGACCTGACGCAATATGCCGAGGATGATTTTTTTACCGAAATTATCCTTGAAAAAAACCTGCTTAAAATTTTCGCGAGAGCCGGCAGGGAAAATGAAGACTGGCAAAAGCTGGTTGGAGGATTAAAACTGATTAAGGTAAATATTTTTAATCTTACCGAAAAAAATGAATCGGTTTTTGCTGACAAAATAAACGGTTTTCAGAAAGAACTTTTTTCGAAAAACTGGGACAGAATAATCAAAGCCCGTGAAGAGGGAACAAATGTAAATATATTTATCAAGGCGGGAACGGGAGATGATATTAACGGCCTGGTGGTGATGGCAATTGATAAAAATGATTTTTCCGGCAGAGACATGGGGGAGGCTGTCTTTATAAATATTGTCGGCGCTATTGATCTGGAGGCTGTTTTTAACCTGACGGAACATTTTACCGATGACTCAATAGATCGTTTAATTAGCAGATCGAGGAAAGAGAGATGAAAAACAAAATAATAATTCTTCCTTTCCTGATACTGGCATTGATGATGACAGGATGTTTCGGGGTGAACGGCGATTTCAGACAGATAAGAAATACGGTATTTGATAATATTGACGCCGATTTTGATACTGAGTTTGAGGTATCCGTAGGCCGCGGAACTATCCGGCTCGCGGGATTTTTCGCGAAACATTCGCGGGAAGTCAGGCGATATGAGGATGTCATTGATGATATTTATAAAGTTCAGGTTGGGGTTTACAAGAGTAATTATCTTGACAGGTTTCACAACAGCCGTGGATTATTTAAAGAACTTTCGGGACTGATGGAAAATAAAAAGTATACACAGGTTGTGAGGTCTGCCGATGAAGATAAGCTTGTAATGATCTATATGAAAGCCACAGAGGAAAGTATTCCCTTTGACATATTTATTGTGGCGGTGAATGATGATGAAGCTGTCCTGGTAAACATTAAAGGGAAACTGGATAATGTGATGGAGACGCTTGAGGAAGAAGGAGCCTTCAGCTTTCTCGACAGAAAAAAATAATATTACGGGGCAACTATTACATATAGTGGCGAGTCTAATCCATTAGAGCAGACAACAAGCGACGGATGGAGAATGAAGAGAATCTTAACACTATTTATAATGGCTGCCCTGGTTTTTATTACAGAGGCAGCAACAATAAAAAACGCGGGAAAGGTAGTTCCCGTGATCAGGCTAACAAAAAATTTAGAACTTGACGGAAAACTTGAGGAAAGCTGCTATAAAATAACCCCTGTAACTGATTTTACACAGAAAGAACCTGAAGAGGGAAAAACAGCCTCAGAAAAAACATGTGTCTGGGTTTCTTATGATGATAAAAACATATATATCTCGGCAAAACTTTTTGATTCAAATCCTTCAGAAATAGACGCGAGCCTTGCCCGGCGGGACAGTTGGATAGATTCCGACTGGTTCTTTATTTACCTGGATCCCTATCATGACAAAAAAACCGGCTACTATTTTGCCGTTAATCCGGGCGGTTCAATTATGGACGGCATACTTTTTAACGACAGCTGGGATGACAGCTCATGGGATGGAATATGGGAGGCAAAAACAAAAATTTCCGAGAAAGGATGGAATGTGGAAATTAAAATCCCCTTCTCGCAGCTCAGGTTTAACGCTTCGGAAAAAATGAGCTGGGGAATTAATTTTCAGAGGAAAATAAAGAGGAAAAATGAGCAGTCCTATTTTGTAATGGTTCCAAAAAGGGAGAGCGGTTTTGTTTCTCATTTCGCTATACTGGAGGGAATTAACGGAGTAAAACCTTCTCAGCGGTTCGAGCTGCTTCCCTACATGGTTCAGAAAGCGCAGTATCTGAGGCATGATTCCGATGATCCTTTTTACAAATCCAATCAGTATGGCGCCTCTCTCGGGCTTGATATGAAATTCGGGATAGGAAGCAACCTGAATGTCGACGCCACCATAAATCCCGATTTCGGGCAGGTGGAAGTTGATCCGGCCGTGCTTAATCTTACCGCGTTTGAAACATTTTTCGACGAGAAAAGGCCCTTTTTCATTGAGGGAAATAATATTTTTTATTTCGGATATGGCGGTTCCAACAACAACTGGGGATTTAATTTCGGCGCCCCTGAATTATTTTATTCAAGAAGAATCGGCAGACATCCCCAGGGAAGTATTGATGATGATGATGATGATGATGATGACGTTTATGTGAATATGCCGGATGAAACAAGAATACTGGGCGCGGCCAAACTTACCGGAAAATTAAATGAATCGTGGTCAGTAGGGGCGGTGAGCGCTGTTACCGAAAGAACTTACGCCGATGTTTTCCCTGAAAACGGAAATACATACCAGGCTGAGGCTGAGCCCTTCACACATTATGGTGTGCTGCGAACCCAGAAAGAATTCAGCGAGGGAAGACAGGGGCTCGGTATGATGTTCACTTCGGTCAACCGTGATCTTCGGGACAGCACGTTAAGGGAAAACCTCGCGGATCAGGCTTATACATTCGGACTTGACGGCTGGACTTTCCTTGATGAAGAAAAGACCTGGGTGATAACCGGGCTTGCCGCCGGTTCATATACCAGCGGATCGAAAGAATATTTGCAAAGCCTTCAGGAAAGGCCTTACCGCTATATGCAGAAGCCGGAAATGGAATTTATGAAATATGATAAAAACCGGACTTCCCTTGCCGGAGTGTATACCAGGTTTATGTTAAATAAACAGAAAGGTAACTTTTATCTGAATTCGGCTGTGGGAGCTGTTACTCCCGGTTTTGAAAATAATGATCTCGGATTTCAGTGGAACGCGAATAAAATAAACGGCCACTTTGTAATGGGATACCGATGGTATGAAACAGATGGTCTGTTCAGAAAAAAAAGCTTGTATCTGGCGAATTTCAGAAGTTATGATTTTGACGGACATATAATTAACAATGGCTCAATGCTTCTTTCGTTGTTTCAGTTTGAAAACTATTACAGCATTGATTTTAATTTTAGTTACAATTTTGAGACATATAACACCTGGCTGACCCGCGGCGGTCCGATGCCTAAAAATCCTGATGAATACTGGATTGATTTAAGCGCGGCTTCAGATAACAGGAAAAGTTTTATTGCCGAACTGAGGTGGTCAAAGGGTGAAGATATGATCGGGAGCAACTATTGGGGTTTTGGTCTTGAATTATCATGGCAACCTTCAACACAGGTGCACATATCTCTTGAACCTTCTTTTGATAAAAAATTTGAACAAAGACAGTGGGTAACCTCGATTGAGGACCTGACCGCGACACATACAAATGGCAACAGGTATGTTTTTGGTGTGCTCGATCAGGATATGATTTCGGCCGATATCAGAGTCAACTGGACATTCACTCCGGCCCTCAGTTTGCAGTTATTCCTTCAGCCCTTCTTTGCCGTTGGAAAGTACAGCAATTTTAAAGAGATGTCCTCACCCGGCGCCTGGGATACTTATGTATATGGCGGGGATGGGGGCTCAACAGTAAATTATGACGCCGAAAATGAGCAATATAATATTGATCCCGATAATGGAGGAGCTGCCGAAATCTTTACATTCGATAATCCTGATTTTAATTATAAATCACTGCGTGGAAACCTGGTTCTAAGATGGGAAGTGGATCCCGGATCGGTGTTTTATTTTGTGTGGACCCACGATAAATCGAATTTTGATGATCCCGGTCAGCTTCGTTTTGGGAGAGATTTTGGCAACCTCTGGAGAGAGGAATCAGATAATATCTTTTTGGTTAAGTTTTCTTACTGGTTTAATATGGCTTTCTGAAAGTTTTGATAACCCCTTGTTGAGGCGGTTTTGCTTTATTGCGGGCCGTCTTTTTTTTATGGCTTTACTTTCAGAGCTCGTGATTCCTGGTAAGAAAACGAACTGCTTATTGAATTATTTTCCACAGCTTTGGGGAGGGAATTAAATCACAACAAAATAGTTAGATGGAAACAGGAATTCTGAAATTTTGCTCATTTTGGAAGAGAGATAATCGTTTTGTATTACGATCTGCTTTGAGGAACTTAGTCACCAGTCAGTGACAATGTGATATTAACCTGTGGCCGACTTTGCCGAAGGTAATGGACTCTCTGTTATTTGATTATTAAAAACATAGGAAAAATGATAATAATAATTCCCTATTGCAGACTTCACTTATATTATTCAACTTCCGTTTTATTATCTATATACTGATTTTCTTTAGTGTGTTTATATTTTTTTCAGCGCTGCCAATTATTGCGGTCATTAAAAATGGGGATTATTTTAGCATGCCGGTTTACCCGATGTTCTTTTTGATTTATATGTTCATAATGCTCCCATTTAGCTATGATTTATGTATGACCAGGAAAAAATTATACAAACTCAGAACTCCTTACCCCTCCCAAAATGAAATCGCGGAATTTTTGAAAAATATCACAAGAATTTGTAATCCTTTTTTTAGACTTAAATAATTTGTTAAAAATTTAGAACTCTATTGATCTGGGTTTATCGGGGATGTCTTAAGGTATTTGATTATCCGGGGTGGTTTATGAATCCTCTACAAGGATTTTGTTTTATTTTATTAGCAATTCTCTACAATAATTACTGCCTCTACGAGGCAAAGGAAAAAAAGAACCTTGTATACTTAAGTTGGGATGCGTATGATGAAGGAAGCGATATGGAATATCAGGTTGAGAAGTATTATCAGTTTTACGGCTATTATCCGGAAGTAGTAATAACGGACCTCAAATATTTAACAAGGGCGAATAGAAAATATTTATCAGAAAAAGGAATAAAAACCAATGGCAAGCCATTAGGCAGGCCAAAGGAGAAAGAGATGGAGGAAGAAAAGCAAAGAAGGAAAAAGGATAATGCCAAACGCTCCGAAATAGAAGGAAAGTTCGGACAGGGAAGAAACGGATACGGGCTGGGTGAAATAGGGGCGAGGAGACAGGATACATCTGAAAGTTGGATAGGAGCAATCTTTTTTGTGATGAACATTGTCCGTTATGTAAAAATAATGGACAATTTATTTTTGTCGTTACTAAAATACATTATAAGAATTATGAAATCGCTATTTAAGAGAACAATATTAGAAAATATCAGACAAATAATGAACCACACTGCTATTACAGGCAAATTTAGCTTTGCATAAATTCAGTAGACCCTAATTAGGTCTGCAATTGATAGAATAGTCAGAGTCACAGTTGTCCCAGGAGTCCCACTCTTTCTACTTTGTTTCTGGTTCCGCCAGTTTACGATTCTGATGTTTAATCCCGTCGAAATCCAAATTGAAGTCGTAATCGAAATCGGTTTTTATCTCACGCCAAGACGCGGAGACGCAAAGAAAAAAGAAACCTTATTCTAATCTTAGTAGCAAAGGCGCCCCCAACCTGAACTAAACCCTATTGCCTTATGAATAAAATGGTAAATATTTTACCCGGATTAGGTGTTGTTTCCCCGGCAAGTCTGCTTCTGAATGGTCATTTAGAAAAAGCGGGGAGAAAATTTAACCGGTGTGTCTCAAAAGAATATTAAGGAGAGAAGATTTTAATTCCTTATTGCCCTTTTCGCTTTTGAGCCATGCTCTTAATTCGGGGCCGGTATCGATATCTGACAGTTGATCGAGCAGGTTGGTATTCAAATGAAGAGAGGCTGCAATTTCGGTTGTTTTTTCCAGCACTTCTTCTGAGCTCCAGATGATGTTCCTGAAAAGCGACGGTTCATGTTTGTTAAGCCCGAGCAGGTTATATCCCCCGTCACTCGAGGGGCCGGCGACTATATCATAATCGGTTAATTTTTCGAATGCTTTTTTGATATAGGCGCTGTTCATATCGGGAACATCGGTGCCGATTATTACAACTTTGTCAAACCCGCCGTCGAAGACAATCCGGAAAGCTTCCTCCATTTTTTTACCCAGGTCTCCATCCGACTGGGGCACAAACTGGAAAGGATAGCCAATCCACTGCCTTACAATCTGTTCACCCGGCCCGGTTTCATAAAAAAAGAAAACCCTTGTGCCGGCAATCCGTAATTTTTCCGCTTCCGCGGTAATATATGTCACACAATTTGTATAAAAATCAAGTGCGGTTTTTTCCCCTTCGGTAGAAGCAATTCTGGTTTTTACTCTTCCTTCTTCGGGGCGCTTACCAAAAATTATTAGCGCTCTTCTCTCAATCATCTCGTTTCCAATAATAAAAATGCCGGACCTAAAGATAAGTCCGGCGCTTCAATTATCATATTTAACTTTATATTAAATTTCGTGATTAACGAATGAGGATCAATATCAGCATCCCAACCTCCCCCTGACGCTCAGGAGAAGGTTGGGAAAAATTAAATTTTGGCGCTTTCTTTTTTCGAAAGGCCGGGTGACAAAATATTATAAACTGTAGCCA
This sequence comes from Melioribacteraceae bacterium, assembly GCA_963677445.2. GTDB lineage: Bacteria > Bacteroidota > Ignavibacteria > Ignavibacteriales > Melioribacteraceae. The sequence continues at coordinate 24,257 of CAXXGF010000071.1, forward strand.
AAAGAAAACCGGAGGAAAACTTCGGGGAAACCCCAGACGAGCGCCCGGACGCGGAGTTTCTCAAGAATAGTATATTGTCTTTCAATCGCGAGTCCGGTAAGCAGGGGAATGTCAAGTCCCGCTCTCAAATCTTCCTGCTGCTGTTCATCGGCGATACCTTCTGCAATGCCGTCGCCGGTTATTAGTCCTCCCCCTATTCTGAAATGAGGATCTTTGTAGCCTGTCGATGAACTGAAAGCCTGCATCAGAAGACCGTCAAAATCGAGATAAAAAAGCCTGATTGGAAGAGTAAGCCATCCCGCTCCCTGAATTTTATCGGGGAATACAAGATCGAGACCGGCAGAAACACCCATCGAAGGTTTTTTGCCAAGTTTATAATTTGAGAATTTATAAGAAAACTCATTTGAATAAGAGACAATATTAAGGGCAAAAGTATGTTTTCCCATATTCGCGTCAAATCCGAAAGTAAGTGAGGAGGGAATCGAAATGATCACTTCATCGCCGATTTCATTATTTTTTGAGACTGTAAGGTTTGGGCGTGTGATATCGAGAGAATCGATAATAATATCGAGAGCGTCCTCCTTTTCACCCATCGGCCTGCCTGTAAGAAATTTAGGCTGGTAGGTCTCGGAAAAGGCGTCGCTATCGGTAAGCTTCATCTCGGGGATATGGTTATAAACAAGTGAAAGCTTCAGCCAGGGAATTGCCTTATGGTGATAATAAAGTCCGAACCGGATACCGGCGGCGGAAGCTTTATAATTACCCCCCGCTCTGAAATAAAAAGCGTTTGTTTCACCCGCTTCAAAGTCAATGCTTTCATCGGCGGGGTCATTAAAATAATATTCACTTGAATTGCTTATAACCATCATTCCATCTGTAGCCATTCCGAAACGGACATTATTTTCCGCGTTGAGCCAGTTAACAGTAAGTCCGGTTGTCAGATGGGCTCTATCACTTTTATAAAGTTCATAGGCCGCCGAAAAAGCTATATTGCTCATATTAAGCTTAAAATCCATATAAACATTTGTATTGAGCAAAAAATCAATCGGAGTTTTATTATTGCCTATCTGCTTGGTGGTTTTAAGGGCGGTTGAAATTCCGTTTATCATAGTCCCGAATGAAAGATCGACAGGAAAAGAAAAACCGAAACCGAGAACCAGTTTTTCGGTAAAGGGAATAGCCGCCGCGAAAGAACCTATTCCACCGGTCTGCCCGATATCGAGAGCGTTTAGTTTTGTATCTGAACGAAAGGTGCCATCCTCAAAAATAAAAGCCTTATCATCCTCAAGGAATGAATCGGTATTTTTCTCCAGATCGGCTTCGGAAATAAGGGAATTATCACTTATGCCAAGATTGCTGGTGCGGACCGGTATTCTGAGGTCGAGCATAAGATTTGAGGATTTAAGGAAAGCAAGTTCGGCCGGATTGCTGAATACCCCGGTGGCTCCGTAATTTACACTCGGGCTGATAACTCCTCCGAAAGAGCTTGTTCCGAAAAGAGGCCCTGTCGCGTTGGATTGCACAAGAAATTTAAAATCGAGCGTTCCTCCTACCCAATGCTGCATAACAGGTGTGTCATCCACTGCCTGGGCGAGGAGATTAAACGCTGAAATAGTAAGAAAACATAAAATATATATTATTTTTTTCTTCATTTTTCTCCTCCTAAAATTCTATTCCGAGTGAGAAGCGCAGTGAATTATCTATTTCTTCAAAGGTATAGGCAAAATCGATGAGCACACCCAGATCTTTGATTACTCTCATGTCGAGGCCGGTGCCGATCACAAATTTTTCATCATCTTCATTGTTGATATAATATTGTGTGCCGGCCCTTAGCATAAGCACATTAAAAAGTCTTGCCTCCATTCCGGCGCTGAATTTGCCGTTGGCGTCGGGATAAAGAGCGGGGCTGAAATCGCCGGCGAAAACAAGCTGGGGAATTGCCCGGAATGACGCGCCGATAATTGCCTCGAAGGGAACTGTTTCGGTGTAGCTTCCCTTAGCCGGTTTCAGCTCATTATTGGTTTTTGAATCCCACATTACGGGAGAATAGATATCCCGCAGCATAATCCCGAGCTTCATTTTATCGGTGACATCATATAAAAACCCAATATCAAAACCGAAGCCGGGCGCTTTACCATAAACCTGGTTGCTTATTCCTTCCTCAATTTCATCAGGTTCAAATATTATCAGATCATCGGGGCTGAGTGTATTATTGCCGAATGAAGCGTAGCGCAATTTAAGCGCCACACCCAGACTAAAGCCCCAAATTTTCCTCGCGTAGGCTGCCTGCAGCGTCCATTCCCTCAGGGCTTCATCACCAGCTGAGATAATAGCCACCCCGAGAGCTTTATCATTATTAAGGGGATAACTTACCGCGAAATAATGATAGTCGACAATATCGAGCTGATTTGTATAAGTAAATGCCGCCTGCTTTGTTTTTTGTTCGGCGAGCCCGGCCGGGTTCCATATCACACTATGGACATCACAGGCAAGCCCGACATAAGCGCCCCCCATTCCCACGGGGCGCGCTCCGAATCCTATATCTGCGAATACTCCCGGAATCCCGGAAAGATCCTGGGCAATGGTCAGGCTCCAAACCGGAAGCAGCAGCAGTAATAAAATTTTTGCTGTTTTTTTCATCTCTATACCTACTTTATTAAAACAACTTGTATTTTTTCAGTTTTTTCACCTGTACCATCTTTCGCGGTGATTAAAATAATATATCTTCCGTTGCGGGCCATATAACCGTCATCAGTAAGTCCGTCCCAGAAAATTTCCTTTATTCCGGCGCGGCTTCCATAACGTCCCGAAGTCTGGTAGTCATTATCGAGAACTGTTCTGACAAGCTCTCCCCTGACGTTATATACTTTAATTGTAACATTCGCCAGGCGCTCCGGTGTAGTCAGGAAATAACCAATTCTGACAGGGCCCACCTGCGGGGAAAATGGAGAGGGAAGAACCGCTACATGTTTTAACCCGAGTGGTTCATTCTGACTAAGGACAGAATATTCCCCGAATTTATAGAAGGCGTTAAGAGAGAGCTCATCGGTTAAAGCTTCAGTGTTTTCAGGAAAGATTGACCACATTTTTGTAAGCGCGTCATAACGTCCGATAAAACGTTCCCCTTCAAAGAAACGGAGAGAATTATCAACCGGAACATTAAGGGTGGCCGCTTTCATAAGGCTGTCGCCGGCAAGAGCCACACTCGCTTTATACTGGAATTTATAAAGATTGTCGGACACAGTATATGTGGTTCTTTGTCCTACGGGAGTATATTGTTTTTTGGTGGGACCAATCGCTGTTTTATCGAGGAATATTTCTACCGGAAACTGCACCGAACCCGGTTCAATCACCAGTTCCATTCCTTTTTTATCCGAAAGAGTGAACATATCTTCGGGAGAAACTTCGGCAAAAACAGTCAGCAGAGCTTCCGCTGATTTATCACTGAGATTATCAGTGAGGATAAACCTGGGCAGGCCAATGAAAGTAGTATCGGCGGGAGAATAAAACCCTGTGTTGTCAATTGATCCCGCTCCTGCCGGTTCGAGTGTCCAGTTGACACTATTGCCGAGAGTGATCGGTCTGAGTAAGGTATCCACTCCCGAATAACCGAGCTGCACTCCATCTGAACGGTTGCTTAACCTGCTCACAGGCGCTTTTACGAGCAGCTCTTTCAGGGGGATATCACTGACAGAAATATTCGCGCTTCTTGAACGACTGACTCCGTTAAGTGTTGTTGTTACTTTAACGGAATAATTTCCCGCTTTGAGCGCGTTCATTTGAATAGAAGTTGAATCATCGGTATCGGGATAGATAATTTCAATGCCTGTGGGATCACTGACCTCCCATTTAACTGCGCCCGAATGTGAGGGGCCGGTAAAATCATCAAGCATCGATTCATTAAGTCCATCCCTGATTGTAAGTGAAATAGAGTAGTTGTCATCTTTTCTCAGGATAAGACCATTTATTTTTGGCTTAAGTGAGAGAGAAGAAAGTATTCCGCTCGCGAAAGGCACTGCGGAATATTCTGAAGACTTATAAATAATATTTTCCGCTACCCTGGTTACTTCAACGTAGTAATATATTTTTTCAAGACTGTATAGAGCCGGTATAGACCCTGTATATTCACCTGTTCCCAAAGTCATGGGAATTTTAGAATAATTTAACGCCGATTCCTGCCTGTAATAGATGTAGGCTTTGTCATTTGCTCCGCTGAAGGTAAATCCGATTTTAATTTCAGCAGGCTGATTGGCAAAAACAGAGTCGACAGGAGAGAAGGTGAATGGCAGCAGAATATCCTGCCGTATATTTGAAGTGTCAGTTTCGAGCTCAACCCTGTTGGAAAGTTCATCCGGAATCAGATAGCCCAGTTTTTCGAGACTAACCTTGTAAGTTCCGCTGGTCAGATTGCTGTCGCTGACAAACAATCCGTTACTGGTTGTAACACCGGTTTCAGTAGAGCCATCCGGTCTGGAAAAGCTTACTTTAACACCCGGCATGTTGCTGTAACCATCTGAAAAACGGAGAGTAACTTTCCCGCTTGGCAGGAGGAAATCATCGATGGTAAGAGTATTGCCCGCCGCCGTTGAGGGAATTCTTATTATCTGGCCGAGGGGAGGATAAAGAGGATCATCAATCGCGATAGAATATATTGTTGTGTCATTTGCTCCCTGTTTTATTGGAAGATTTAAGAATACATATCTTCCTGAAGAGCCTGATCGTTCACTAAAAGAGGAGCTTGAAGTCGCGGAAATATTTACTCCTGCAACCGCGCTCGAGCGGTAGAATACATTCCCGACAAGGTGAACAACCGAAGCCCGCATAGTCAGCTCTTTCTGATAACTTTGTCCCGCCTGCACAGCGAATTCAAGTGTATCTGAAATAAAACCACCTTTTATTCCGGTAATCAGCACATCCCCGGGGGGGATATTCTCAAATGAAAATGAACCTGCCCCGCCGGAAGTCCTGAAGAATGACTGGCCGGTGTTTTTATAAACAAGCTTAACATTTATATCGGCGAAAGCTATTTTATTGCCGTTATCAAGCCGGAAAACAGTTCCGGTAATGGAAGCATTGTTTTCAGTAAAGGTGAATTCTCCCGTAAGTGAAGCGCCCGCGGTTATTGTTACCTGCGATTGTTCAGGGGAGGCTGTGTAATTTTCCTTTACAGGCCGGATAAGGTACTGGGCCGACGGCAGTTCTTCAAAAACAAGTTGTCCATCAGCTCCCGTAAATCCGTTGCGGACGATTGATTCATCGGCGCTGACCACCGAAACCGCTACTTCCTCGAGAGGAGTACCGTTGGAAAGTTTGGTTACTACTGTCATTGTTCCAATATTTGGGACTGCGTCAAAATCAACTGTTACGGTATCGCGTATAAGCAATGTGGTCGACTGAGTGGAGGGGGTAAACTGATAACCCTCTCTTGAGGGGGTAACAGTATAACCGCCATCTTTCAGGTATGATTTTGAATAATCGCCGTCGGAACCTGATGTAACCGTGTAGGTTTCATCCGTTCCGCTTTTTGTAATCTTTATCGCGGCTCCGCTGATACCGCAATTACCATTAATCCTTGACTGATTAAGACTAAGCACAAGATTAACGGGACCCGCGGTTGGAGCTCCTTCGGGGATAAAAATAGTTGTTGTGTCGTTGCTGTATCCCTCCTTAAAAATATCTGTATAAATGAGATATTCGGTGTTATAGGGGATATCATCTATTTCAAAATTACCATTAAGGTCACTTTGCGCGCTGAAGAGCAGTTGTGATTCAGTGACAGCATAAACGGGGACTGTAAACCCGGGACTCAGGCCGGTTTCATCTTTAACTGTGCCGGAAAGAGAGCTGGAGTTTTTAAGCATGAAAATTTCCAGGTCCGCCTGTGTTGTCACATTAACGCTCATATCATCGGATGAGTAACCATCGAGAAGGGTTTTAACCAGGTATGTTCCCGGCGCGAGTCCCCCAATGGAAAAGACACCCGAGGTATTTGTCACCGCGCTTCCCGATCCCAGGTCGCCTGAAACCGACACCTGAACTGAGCCGAGAAAATTGCCGTAATTATCTTTTACTACCCCCCCTATTACCGCGTTATGAGGAACCATATCGTTCAGGGTGACAGTAGCGTTCTGGCTGGCGACAGATATTGTGGCCGATTTTTCGGAAGATGCCGAATAACCGGTTTTAATGGCGTGCACAATATAAGTTCCGAATTCGAGTGAGGTGATGCTGAAAGACCCATCTGCCGCGCTTATTTTATTGAATGTTTCCCCGGTCGCGCTGTTTTCGAAAAAGACAGAAGCGCCTTCAATCAGCTCCGAATTTATATCACTGACCGTACCGGTAATAGAGCCTGTCAGCTCTGTCAGAGTTCCGTTCAGTTCTTTTGATTCTCCATCCCGGATTACATAGTCGGTTATGCTCTGAGTCGCGTAACCTTGTTTTGTCATACTTATGTTATAAGCGCCGCCATATAATCCGGAAATCACGTAATTGCCTGAAGCTCCGGTAACCGCTGTCGCGCCTCCGGTGGCTGAAGTCAGGTTGACGGTAACGCCGGTAAGATTGGTCCCATTCTGATCTTTCACAATACCTGAAAGGAAAGCGAAATTCTGGGTAAGTGTTAGTGTTATATTTGTAAGGTTTTGTCCGAGCTGGAGGGTGATCTGCGCTGAATCGGGAAGATGTCCGGCAGCGGAAGATTTTATTTTATAGCTGCCTGCCGAAAGGCCGGTGCTGTATTTCCCCTGGCTTCCAGTTACGAGGGTTTTAACCAGGTTATTTCCCGAATCATAAATTTTCACCTGAACCGAAGCCATTAGCTGCTGCAGATTATTATATATTTTCCCGCTGACCGAGGATGGATTGGGTGTCAGTATGGCGTCAACAGTGGCGCTGCTGCCGGGCTGCAATGTACCGGTCGCGCCGGTGAATTCTGAATATCCTGTTTTCGATACTTCAATATCATAAACTTTACCCGCTGTAACAGTTACAGCGTATGCGCCGCCGGCTCCTGAAACTGTGGAATAGCTGTTTTCCGGCGCGTTTGATTCTTTAAGCACGATCGAGGCATTTGTAAGGGGCGACCCGCCGGTTTTAGTTATTGTTCCCTGAACCACAGCCGTATTGGCCACAAGATTAAAATTGTTATTAGCGCTCTGCTGCCCCGGGCCTATTGTTAATGTATGGGGATCAGAGGTTACAAATCCTGACTTTAAGGCTGTCAGCGAATATGTACCCGGCTGAACGCTGATTAAATATTTGCCGTCTGAGCCGGTTGTCGCCGTTACAGTCTGATCATTCAGAATTGCTTTAACAGTCGCGTTCACAAGGGGCTGCTGGAGGCTGGTTACCTTTCCGGTAATCACTCCGGCATTTGCCGACATGGTGAAATTTATTCCGGTCAGATTCTGACCCGGCGAAACACTTATTGTCAGAGGCTGAGGTGATATATAGCCCGATTTCTGGATGTTCACTGTCCGGGTTCCCGCGGCCACGCTAAGCTGATAAGTGCCGTTGGGCAGAGTAGTTGTCTGTTCCCCATTCAGGGTATAAACGGTTACTCCTCCCAGGGCCGTACCGTCAGATTTTGTGACCGAACCGGCGATAGATGAAGGATTAGCCGTCATTTCAAAGTTTAAGCCGGAAATTGTCTGACCAACTCCGAGAGTAAGCTGAATCGGCTGACTGGCCGTATAACCCTGTTTCGCGGCTGAAATAGTATATGAACCGCTTCTGAGACTAAGCGAGAACTGACCGCTCGAACTAGTCACCGAGGTTACAGGGATTCCGCTTCCGGGCACGGCCGTTACCGTAACATCCTGGAAAGGGGTCTGTCCCTGTGTGGTTACTTTATATACAAATCCTGTAACCTGGTTGGCTTTTGGGATCAGGGTGAAATTTTCATTCTGGAGATTATCACCCGCCACAAGCGTATAGACCGAGGGATCGGGTGAAATAAATCCTGTTTTTGTTGTAGTAAGGGTCCATTCGCCTGAAGAGAGAGTGAATGAATAGTTACCTGAGGCGTCGGTGGTAACCTGCTGGACAACATTCCCGGTTTGCGCTTTGACCGACGCGAGCTGCACCGGCTGGTTAAGATCATTAAAAACCTTGCCGCTGATATATGTATTATCGAGGGTAAGCACTAACGGTGAACTAAGAATAAGCTGGTCCGTTTCGGCAGTCACGGTAATTTCCTGAGAGGCCAGGTAACCGGCTTTGCTTGCCTGAATATTATAAGTTCCCTTAGGCAGCGCGAGGCTGAAATTACCCTGCGAGTTCGAAGTCGTATTTTTAATTACATTCGTAAGAATATTCTCAAAGCGGACATTAGCCGATGAAACACCTGCTCCGGCCTGGTCCTTGACGACACCTGATATTACAGTCGGGTAGGGACGGAGGTAAAGCACAATTGATGTTGTCACGTCCTGGTTAATATTCACTGAAAAAGTGGAATCGAAATGTCCCGGCTTACTGCCTGTAAATTCATATGTTCCCACAACGAGGCTGTCGGTATATGTCTGCGAATTTGTAACCACATATGGATTGGCGGGGGAAACACCACCCGAAACCGCGTTGGCTTCCGCCTCAAAATTCAGAAAGTTTGTTCCGTTGGCTGTCGATACGGCCTGAATAACAAACTTACCCACATCGAGAACATACCGGAAGAACCATGTCTCACTCGCGTTCCCGGCGCCGGAAATATCATTAGGGACCACAAACCAGATATAGTTTCCTTTATTAAGAGTGGTCAGAGCGGGATATTCGATTGAAGTATTTGTTGTGGTTGAATTCCATATTGGAATATCTATCTGCTGCTGGTTTCCGGCAAAAGTTGTTACTCTCTGGTAGAGATAGATTGTATAGGAGTTAGCGTCTTCAATCTCATCCCACTGGAAAGAAATATATTCATCTCCATAAAATATTGAACTGTCGGCCGGCGCTGTAAGCTGGGGAGGATTGAGTGTAAAGGGGGCTTCATATATAAACTGCACGGCGCCGCCGAATACAGTGCTTGTGAATGACAGATCATCCTCATCATAAAGATTCAAAATGGCATAATTATACTCGAATCCGGGAATAAGGGGAGGCGCTTCAATATAGTAGGGTGATGATAAGTCGGGTTCACCATATTGAACTGATGTTTCTGTCGTCAGGAAATTCCAGATGATATTGGCTCCCTCCACACTTATTTCACCATTGGGCAGTGTAACAACAGAAAACGGAGTGCTGGAAACAAATAGATAATAGGCCGGCACACCCGGCACCGAAGTCCATTCAAATACCGGAGTAGCCTCTTCAATAACACCCGAAGGGCTTAGAGCAACCGGAGCTGTCTGCGCTTCAACAACAAACTGGATTTCATTAGTATAAATAATGCTTGTCGGATTATTATTGAAATCGTTTTGAATTCCGCTGAGGGTATTTTGCTGGGAGTTCGAGATAATAGCGTAATATCTTCCGGTGGAAAGATTATAAGGGCTGATACCCGATTTGCTTCGCAATGTCTGTCCGGTAACAGGTATAGTTTTAATATCGTAGTTACCCGATGTCTGGCCGATTTTAAGTTCGGCATTTAATCCTGTTACGTTTTGTCCCCATTCCAGTATAAGACTGTCTTCCGGCGGGAAAAACAGCTTAAGTTTCAACTGGGTCGGGTTATCGAGAAAATATCCTTTCGGAGGATCAAGCAGGAATGTTTGGGAGGTTATAACAGAAAAAAATCCTGAAAGGATTAAAAAAAGAAGTACCTTTTTTACCATATTTACCCCATTAATTTTGAAAACTTTAAAAACTTACGTAAAACAAAATCAGAAAAGAGAGCATATATTTTAAGAAACGCCAAGAGTCAAAAGCCGGGTATAAGAATAGTAACCGGAAGATAGAGTTATTTAGTGACATTATCAAAGTGTTTTTAACTTTTTTTTTATTTATTCCTTTCTCAAGAATAACATTATTATCGTGATAAAAAGTGAGATGTTAATATTAAGGAATTACTATTTCAATAAATTATAATTCCGCGCTATACCGGCTGAAAAGAGAACTTTTCGCATAAGGAATCTGAATAATTATTCACGGCTGAATATTGTGTTAAGCGCATTAATCGAATAAACCGTACTCATAGAACATCCCACCGGGGACGATTATTCCGTAAGTAGTCAAATTATACGCAAAACGACAAAATGCAATTATTAATAATAATTATAAGGCCAAAGACTACCGCGGATTATTTTTGATTTCGCTGATTCAGGTGGGAAAATCCCACAAATGGCTCAATAAAAACCTTATTCCTGATATTTTAATCTTGGCAACATAGATAACAACCCGGCAATATTAACCTTATCAACCTTATTCAAACGGGCGGTATGTTCTAAGGGATTATCTGATGATTGCGAAAAAAACTCAAAACAGGATTACGGGGATTAATCCGTATTGAGTTAAATTCTATTTTTATCTGATTGCCAGTAAAATTTGGCATTAGATTCCGGTCTTTTCGCAAAGGACGCAAAAAACCGGAATGACAATTAATTGGTAATACCTGGGGAAAACCAATTCGTAATTCGTAATTTTTCTCCGGCTCTGCCAGTTTATGAATAAGAGTATGACTATGATGGCTGGTTTTGTGACGGCGATTGTGTTGTCCATTTTTCATGAGGGGGCGGGATTACGATTACGATTATGATTACGATTATGATGTTTACTTAAGTTGAGGTCAATTAATAATTTTAAAGACAAAGACTTCCGCGGATTAAAGAAAATGACTGGATTTAACGTGGTCGTTTTTATCGAAATCATTTTTTAAGTCTCCAAATTTCACTGACCTGGAAGAGAAATCTTCATTTTTAATTTCAAATCTTTTTCCTGCCTGAGCGGCCCGGGGATCACAGAATATTTCTCTCTTAACGATCATTTGGTTAAATTTATATTTTTAATAATCACTATTTGGATACAAGGTTTTGTCTGAAAATTATAATATGAAGAATATTTGGAATAAAAGGGCTCTCGAAGACGCGATCCATTATATTGAAACTTCAGAGTACAGTTCTGACATAAGAAAATTTTTTTCGAGGGGAAAAGAACTCACAGATATTTTACTGGAACTTCTGAACAGCAGGAATGAATCCGATTTTGGAAAAATGACACTTCTCGAAATGGGCTGCGGCGCGGGCAGAATGAGCGGCGCTCTTTCGGAAAGATTTCAAAAGGTCCTGGCAACTGATGTTTCGGGGGAAATGATCAATCTTGCCCTGATGAACCACCCGGAAGATGACTATCCTAATATTTCTTTTATTGAAACAGATGGAATTCTCCTGAATGGAATAGAGGATGGATCGGTGGATATAGTTTTATCTTATGAAGTTTTCCAGCATCTCCCGACCTATGATATAGCGGCGGGGAATTTCAGGGATATGTACAGAGCGCTGAAAGATGGCGGTATTATTTTTATACATTTTAAGTGTGAAGTTAGTTTTGCCAGGAAAATTATCAGAAAACTTTATCATTCCAGGCCATTATCATGGTTCAGAAATTCATCCAAAAATGATCCGACCTGGACAGGCAAAGCCTATGATGAAAAGGGAATCGGAAAATTATGTGAGGATACCGGGTTCACGGTTAAGGAGATTCTTCCCGATCCGACTCATCCCCCGGGAGAGAGAGTTTTTCTGGTAGCCGAAAAACCGGGTAAGCAGTATTGAAGCAGGTTCTTTAGTAAATGAGGTTGATTTTTCGAGGAATATTTAGCATATTGAAATATCAGAGACTAAATGAGTACTTTTTACTTCCCTGAAGAAAGGGAAATTTAGTCTGCTTTTATTTATATAAAGCTTTAGCTATGCCATTTTACCGCAAAGATATTATTTCAGATTTTCAATTAGTTGTCAGTCTGCAAAACATTTCAATATTACCCTTTTGATCTGTTAATGGTTATTAGCGGAAGGGGAGATAATATGACGCATGCCAAATTTATAAAAGAACTTGCCGGAAGGCTTGGAAAACCTCAAACGCAGGTCAGAACCCTGTTCAAGGGAATAACAGAAGCGATAAAAAACATACTTGAAAAGGATTCTGACATATTTATTCCAGAGCTGGGCACCTTCAGAGTTAAAGAATCAGGAGAAAAGAATTCGAGAAATCCTCAAACCAAAGAAAAGATCGTACTTCCTCCAAAGAAAAATTTAAGGTTTTCTCCGGCGGCCACACTTAAAAGAGAAGTGAAATCGGTAAGGAGGGAAGAAAATGAATAAGAAACTTACCTTCAATGAGCTTGTTTATGAGATAGCTGAAATGACAAGTGAGCCGCCTGAATTAATAAAGCAGCTTTTGATAGAAACCGCGGGCATTGTAAAAGAATACCTGAAAATTGATAAATCGGTAACCCTCAGCGGGCTGGGAAGATTCAGGCTGAAATGGAATGAGGAAAGAACCAGGAGAAACCCGCAAACCGGTGAGCAGATTTTAGTCCCGGGGCATCACAGTGTTTTGTTCAGGCCCGAGCTTCAATTCAGGAACTTTATTAATAAAAAATATGCTCATCTGAGCGCCCGCCCCGCTGAAGACAATTTAAAATCTGATGTTGCTGCCTCTCTTATCGATACTGAAAAAGTAAATGGAAACTCCCTGCCTGCCGATGAAAAGGAGGAAAAACGTTCCGGAAAAAATATCTGGGTATTCCCTGTATTTATTATAATACTGGTGGTCGCGGTCCTTTTGTTTTATCCTTTTGGTGATGATGAAAAAGGTGGAGACTCATTAGCGGCTGAAAACAGCGCGAACCCGGTTACAGCGGTTGAAAAAAAGATGGAAACTAAAACGGATAATCTGAACCCGGCTAAAGCTGTCGCTGAAAAAACATTGGAAACCGAAAAAGAGGAAATATTAAAAGAACCGGATACAGCGGGGAGTTCATCCGCGTTTCTTACTCCTGGCGGAACACATACTGTCGCTCCGGGTGACAAGTTGTGGAATATCGCGGGCAATTTTTATAATTCGCGTAAACTCTGGCCTCATATTTACGGGATGAATTCAGAAATTATTGGTAACCCTGATTTCCTGAAACCAAATACTAAACTGATCATTCCGCCACTTGAAGGAACCACTGATAAACTTACGAAAAATGACATACTTAATATAGCCGACGGTTACGCTAAGACCTACCTGGCTTATAAGTCTGCCGGTAAAAGCCATGCCGCCAATTACCTCTGGGTAGCAATGAAAATCGCTCCCGATCATATTAAGAATAAATATGATAATCTGATAGAGGAGGCTGATCTGGAATATATCAGAAGTAAGAAAGGTAATCCGGATATCAGGTGATTCATGGATTAGTCCTGTGTTCCTGCCTCAGGACGGTTCTTTTTAGTAAGATTAAAACCGGTATAAAGATCGCTATGAGTTAAATAATGCGGTAAAACCGCGATTCTTCAATAAAATGATCATTGTTCATTTTATTTGTTTCGATTTTAATTCTGCCGGTTTATATTTATAGCTTATTGTTGATAAATCTATCCGGGAGATATTTCATGAGCCAGAGAGCCAACTACATTCTGAAGCAGGGTGATATAATCACAATATATTTCTCACAATGGGGCGGCGGACAAATTGCCTGCCAGCTATTAGCCGGACCGGCTGATTTTTTGGATATTGTTAAAGATAATGAAGTAGTGGAGGAACTGACCCCTTTTCCCTGGCTTGAAGGATTTGCAATTATCGATACGGACAAAAAAGATCTGGTATTTCACGAGTCAGCTTATTTGAACCAGACAACAGCGAGGAGGGAATATCTTAAGCTGCTCGAAGGTTTATGGCCCGGGTGGGATCTGATTTTCGCGGAAAATTACTGCGGGGTTTTAGAAGATGCGGCCGACCAGGATTACAGTAAAAAACATTCTGAGGACGACCTTAAGATAAAGCCTGTCGAAAAACTGGCGAAATCAGACCCTGATTATTCCAACCTCGCTGTTCTTTTGACCGACGAATCAGATAATAAACAAATATTTTACTTCGAATCAGGTCCTGACCAATTTATTCTAAACGGACCAGAGCTGATTCCCTTTTTGCAAAGCAGAAAACCGGGTGAACCGCTGCATGAATCTGAGTCAGATTTCCTTTGCGTCATTGTTATAAATCTGCCGGAAAAGAGAATAATATTAAATGAGAGCATTCCACTCCTCAGGGAGAAGCTGACCGGGACCTGGCCCGGCTGGGAGATAATTGTTTCTGATATCGGGTATATCGGGCATCTGGAAAACAACGGGATAAATTGCGAAAATTTAAAACTTTCACCGGCTGATGTGGATGAAATTATTGAGGATATAAAGAATTTTGAATGATGATCTCGATGATTCCGCAATTAAAAAAACTCCGCGCAATATAGAGAAACTTTTTGCAAATATTAGCCTGTGGCTTCTACTTCGCTCAGCAGCAAGACAGGTATATTGTTTCCGGCTACGCCAGATTCTTCCATAAAAAGTTAAATTCTACGCAAGATGGCAAAATTTTATCGTACACAGCGAAGCGGTACTCGAAATCGTCCTCGTTCTCGAATAACCTGAGCGTTTTGGTAAAGACGAGTACGAAGTACGATTACGAGAACGAGTACGATTTTTTTTCGGATTCATTTTTCTCTGGCTTTGCCAGTTTATGAGTGCGATTTTTGTCCCCGAAGTCGTGATTGCTCCCCTGAATAACTTATTGCTGTGGAGATTCAGCAAAACATATCATGATTATATAAAGAAACTTTCACTAAATTATCTGAATCATCTTAGTTGAATTTTTTACACCTGGAGAAAATGCCGGAACACTGTAACGAAATAATTGCCAAATCGATACTGAGGAAACATAAGAGGATAGACTCATGGTTTATCACCCATTACGGGATGAATCTTTACCGGGGATGCAGCCATAACTGCGCGTATTGTGACGGAAGGGCGGAAAAGTATTACGCGCCTGAAAAGTTCGGTTCATCGGTTGAGGTAAAGATTAATGCCTCTGAAATCCTCGCGCGTGAGCTTGATCCGAAGAGAAAAAGAATACCGTTCAAAAAAAGTTTTATGGTTCTCGGTGGAGGAGTTAGTGATTCATACCAGTCACCGGAAAAAGATTATATGATTACGAGGGATGTATTAAAACTGCTGCGGCATTATGATTTCCCGGTTTTTATTCTCACAAAATCGACCCTGGTTGAAAGAGATATCGACCTGATAGGTGAAATTAACAGAAAAAACGGCGCGCTGGTATGCTTCAGTTTTTCCTCGGTTGATGAAAAAATTTCCGCTGTTTTTGAACCCGGTGTGCCTTCCCCGCGAAAGAGGCTCGACACTATAAAAAAACTGCGGGACTCGGGAATATCAACAGGAATGTTCCTTATGCCGGTAATACCGTTTGTAACCGACACTCCTGAATTGCTCGAATCGGCGGTTGAAGCGGCACGGGATAATGGAATTGAATTTATTATTTTCGGCGGTATGACTTTAAAAGATGGAAGACAAAAGAACCATTTTTTGAAGGTCCTTCATGATTATGACAGAACTTTATTAACTTATTACGCTAACCTCTACCGGGGTGATAAATGGGGAAATGCCGATCCGGAGTATTACGTTTCACTGAATGAACTTTTTTATAAAATTGCCCGTCGTTACAAAATGCCCCTAAGGATTCCGCCGAAATTTTATAAAAACCTGTTGAGCTTAAATGATCTCGCGATTGTCATTACAGATCATATTGATTATCTCCAGAGAATGAGAGGATTTCAATCACCATTCGGGATGGCCTCATGGGGCCTTGGCAAGCTCGATCAGCCTTTGGAGGAGATGAAATATAAATTGTCTTCCATTAAAGGGATCGGCAGCAACGCGCGCAAGGTTGTTTCCGAGATAATTGAAAAAAGAAGCAGCCGGTTTTATGAGGATCTGTTGTTTTATAAGAGGTAAAGCGCGGAATTATCTTTTTTATTCCTTTTTTAATCTTCCATTATTGAATAACCGGAATAAAGACTGTCGTCATCAAAATCAATGACAAGCCATTGAAAATCAATTTGGAAAAGACCATCTTCCATTCCAACAACATAAGCGAGTCTGTTTTTCTTTTTGAAATATAAGTTTTCATCAGTTCCGAGCAGTTTAGCCACTTCACTCATGGTTTTTCCCTTAAGATTAAAAAATGCTAAGCTCCCCAACATCATTCTTCTTGTAGTCGGAGTATCGGCATATGTATCTGAATTTTTCCATTGTTCGGAATCGAATAATTTTAAATATGAACCCATTGGCAGAGGATCGGCGAATATTATAAAAACGGGAATGAATAAGGATAAATAAAATTTGTGAAATGGATCGTTTCGAATTTTCCTTTTAGTGAATAAAGACATACCCAAATCAAAAATGATTACGATTGTTAATACGAGTAATAAAACTATCAAACCGAAATTGAACAGGCCTGTTAAGCTTGTAGGAATGATCAGTGGACTAAAAAGCCAGTAAAATAAAAAAACAAAAAACTTATCAGATATATTATTGACTTTTTGACAGTGGTTTTAATTCTAAAGAAATCGCTAACCATTTTACCCTGGGAAATTATTATTCAATTTCCAAATTTATAAAATAATAGATGACTTACACCACGAATTTGTTTTTAATGTTTCTGCCAATGCGATCTTTCCAAGGGGCAAATTATCTGATTATTTTTCGGTATCGGTATTAAAAAATCAGAGTAAGAGTAGGAAGACCGGGTTGGGTGACGGCGGCGGCGGTGTCCATTTTTCCTGAGGGGGTGGGATTATGATTACGATTACGATTACGATTATGATTGTGGGGGGGACCCTGAGCCGGATACTGTTTATATCAGCATCAGGGTTTTATGATAAGTTTTTTAGATGCGCGTGTATTTTAAACGTAGGCGTCGGGGAAAAAGAGTGGACTCATTTTATATTCATCCTCGACTGTGCCATTACAATGAGAGCATTTATCAACATTAAAAATAACAGGTTCTTCTGAAGGATCGGCCATAACAAAATTAACAATAGACTGGCAGTTTTTACATTGTACAACATGATGTGTGTCGATTTTTTCTCTGCATTCCGGGCATAAAAATCCGGTTTCGCCAAGGATTTCACGCGGATCAAATACGAACATAACACGGCATTTGGAATTATTGCACCTTGCAAAACTTTTAGATTTGGTAGATGATGTATTTATAAAGCCTCCGGAAAAATATATTAAAAAACAACACTAATCTATGTTATCGGAAGAATGAATACTATGCAAAAAATCATCCTCCCCTTTTTTTTTCCACCCGATTTGTGATTTTTTTTACCAAAACGTATTTTCATGATAGTAAAAAAAAAGATTTAATCAAATATAATAATCTTAAACGGAGAGAGAAATGGCCGGAATAAAATCATTCAAGGCTTATGATATAAGAGGAAAAGTGCCGGGAGAGCTAAACGCTGAAATGGCTTATAAAATCGGCAGAGCATTTGTCACCCTCTTCAAATGTGATAAAATGGTAATCGGACGCGATATCAGGAAGTCATCGGAGGAAATATCGGATGCTCTTGCCAAAGGTATAATGGATGGCGGGGCGGATGTGGTCGATCTTGGCCTCTGCGGCACCGAGATGATCTATTTCGGCACACCTTTCCTGAATGCCGGGGGGGGAGTGATGATAACCGCGAGCCACAACCCTCCGGAGTATAACGGTTTAAAGTTTGTAAGGCGTGGTTCTATACCGGTCGGATATAACTCCGGTCTCGATAAAATAGAAAAAATGATCCTCGATGACGATCTTGGAGCGATGGCCGAAAAACGGGGGACATATTCAACCCGCAATTTAATGCCCGAATTTATAAAACGGCTGGGTGAATTTTATGATAAATCAAAAATAAAACCGATGAAAGTGGTTGTAAATGCAGGTAACGGCTGCGCGGGACCAGCCCTCGACGCTCTGGAACCTGATTTGCCGATTGAAATGATTAAGGTATTTCATGAACCCGATTCAGATTTCCCGAATGGTGTTCCAAATCCGCTTCTTCCTGAAAACCGGAAACCAACAATTGACGCTATTCTCGAACACAAAGCTGATCTCGGGGTGGCCTGGGATGGTGATTACGACAGATGTTTTTTCTTTGACGAGACCGGCAGTTTTATTGAAGGATATTATATAGTCGGTGTTCTGGCAAAATCAATTCTTAAAACCAGCCCGGGTGAAAAGATCATTCACGATCCCCGCCTGGTATGGAATACAGAGGATGAGGTTAAAAAAGCGGGTGGCGAACCGGTTGTTTCAAAAAGCGGACATGCCTTTATCAAGGAAAAAATGAGAGAGGTAAATGCTGTATACGGCGGTGAAATGTCGGCGCATCATTATTTCCGTGAAAACTATTATTCCGATAGCGGCATGATTCCTTTTCTCCTTATCATGCAGCTGATGTCGGAAGAAAATAAAACAATGTCGCAACTTATCGGGGAAATGATCGATAATTTCCCATGCTCGGGAGAAATAAATTCAACTATTGATGATCCGGCGGGAAAAATTGAGGAGATCAGGAAAATTTATTCCGACGGTAAACAGGATACGTTAGACGGTGCGAGCATTGAATACCCCGACTGGCGTTTTAACGTAAGAATGAGCAATACCGAACCTTTAATAAGACTTAATGTTGAAACAAAAGGAGATAAAAAATTATTAAAGGAAAAAACTGAAGAATTACTGAAGATAATCAGGGAATAACACAGAGGCTGCTAAATTGGCAGCCCTTATAGTCTCAGAAAACTTTTGTTATTATTCTTCGTCTTAATCAGTGAACATTCATTAAGGAATATAAAAATGCAGAAACAGGAAAAAGCAATAGACGTGGATAAGCTTCTTAAAAACAAACTGAAAGGTTTGAGTATCGCGGAGCTTGAAAACAGCATCGCGAAAGTTATCAGTGAACAGGTTGGTGAAGATTACAAATGCACAATCGGGGAAATAAAGTATACTCTCTTCAGCGGCGCTGATTTTCATGTTAAAATTGAGCTTACCTACAATCCTGAAGAATAAGCCTGAAGTGAGAGGGCACGGCTTTTTCCATTGAGGGACAAAAATTTTCTGATTAACATCACGATTTTTCAGATAAATTTCAGGTTTCAGGAATAAGTTTGTATATTAAACACTTATTAATCATTTTCTTGCATTAAGCTGCATAAAATTACATTATTTTGCTTTGCAGTGAAATAACCCGATCATATACACAGGTCGGGGTTATGAATCAATTGCCTGTGTAGTGAGGAGAATCTGATTATTACACTGTTTTTTTAATTCTGGCCTGGCCAGTCTGAGAAATTAAATATAGAGTTGTTCCTGATTATAATTATCGGCTAATGTTAATAACTGCGGGATATTTCAATGACAGCAAACTCTGTAACACCCGGGGAAAAATGGTATCGGAAAGATACTGATGAAGTTTTGACTTTTCTGAATACTTCCGTTGAGGGACTTAGTGAAAATGAAGCGGCTTCACGGCTCAATAAATATGGAAAAAACGAAATTGAAAAGGAGGAAAAAACACCAGCCTGGATTCTTCTTCTGGGTCAATTTAAAAGTTTGCTTATAATTATATTGATCATCGCCGCGCTCGTATCGGCGGCTATAGGTCAGATGGTGGAAGCTGTCGCGATTATCATTATCGTGATTCTGGCCGGTGTACTCGGATTTTTCCAGGAATACCAGGCGGGCAAATCGCTCGAAGCCTTACAGAAAATGGCTGCTCCCAACACAACTGTTAAAAGAAATGGTGAAAAAAAGATTGTCGCGGCGAGGGATGTAGTTCCCGGCGATATAGTGATTCTTAACACCGGCGACCAGGTGCCTGCTGATTGCCGTCTTCTGGAGGAGCAGAATCTTAAAGTCAATGAATCATCCCTTACGGGGGAATCACTGCCTGTGAATAAACGTTCCGGAAAAATAGATTCGGATGAGACGGCGCTGGGCGACAGAAAAAATATGATATACATGGGCACTTCTCTTTCCTTTGGCCGGTGTACGGCTATCGTTGTTGAAACGGGAATGAATACCGAATTCGGTAAAATTGCCGATCTTCTCCGCACTTCGGAAAACCGCCAGACTCCGCTTCAGAAAAACCTGGATGAGCTTGGCAAAAAAATTGGAATATTCGCGATTGTGCTTGCGGCCGTGCTTAGTTTGCTTGGAATATTGCGGGGATACCAGATAATTGAAATGTTTGTCTGGGGTGTTGCGCTGGCAGTGGCAGTTATTCCGGAAGCGTTGCCCGCCGTTGTTACTATAAGTATCGCGCTCGGTGTAAGAAGAATGGTAAAAAGGAAGGCGCTCGTCCGAAACCTGCCCGCGGTTGAAACACTCGGGTCCACCAATATTATCTGCTCTGATAAAACCGGCACTCTTACCCAGGATGAGATGACAATCAGAAAAATCTATAACAGCATGAAAACCTACGAAGTTTTCGGCTCGGGTTATGCGCCGTCGGGGAAATTTGTGCTTGGCAATGAAAGGATTGAACCTGAGAATTATCCTGATCTGAAGAAGATGCTTGAATGTGGCGTTTTGTGCAATGACACTTCACTTTCGAATGAAGATGACAACTGGAGCATTATTGGCGACCCTACCGAGGGGGCTATTGTTGTAGCCGCTGAAAAGGGGGGAATTAAGGTTGATGATTTAAAGGAAAAATACCCGCGTGTTTATGAAATCCCATTTTCCTCCGAGACAAAACGGATGACAACGGTTCATCAGTATGATGGGAAAAAACTTTCCTGTGTTAAAGGAGCTCCGGAGGTAATCTTAAGTTCATGTGATTATTACCTTGAAGATGGAGAGGAAAAAGAGCTGACAGATGAAATCCGGAGGAAGATTCTGGATGAGGAGGATAATCTAGGGGAAGAGGCTTTACGGGTTCTCGCGTTTGCTTATAAAAATCTGGATACCGAAGAGATGACAAATGAGCTTGTTGAGCAGGGGCTTGTTTTTACCGGACTTTGCGGTATGATCGATCCGCCGCGCCCTGAAGCCCGGGAAGCTATTACAAAGTGTGAAATGGCAGGTATCAAACCATTGATGATTACGGGTGATCATAAAGTTACCGCCGTCGCGGTTGCCCGCGAGCTTGGTATTCTTAAGGAGGGGGGAGCCATAACCGGTGTTGAACTGGAAAAAATGTCGGATGAAGAAATTGATGCGGTTACTGAAAATACTGAGGTTTATGCCCGTATTTCTCCCGCTCATAAACTAAAAATTGTTAAGTCGCTGATGAAAAAAGGCAATATCGTTACAATGACCGGGGACGGGGTTAATGACGCTCCTTCTCTTAAAAATGCCGATATCGGGGTGGCTATGGGAATCAAGGGAACAGATGTCAGCCGCGAAGCATCCGACATGATTCTTACTGATGATAATTTTGCCTCAATTGTTTCGGCAATTGAAGAGGGACGATCTATTTTTGAAAATATTAAAAAATACCTGATTTATCTGCTCAGCGGAAACCTGGGAACTGTTTTCGCTATGATCATCGCACTTATGAGCGGACTACCATTGCCGCTAATGGCTGTTCAGGTTCTCTTTATTAACTTCCTTATGGATGGCCTGATTGCCATTGCGCTGGGTGTGGAGCCTTCGGAAAAAGGTATTATGCAGCGAAAACCGCGCGATGTAAACCAGGGAATACTTAATACCAGCACTCTTGTTTATGCTATCGGTGTGGGAGTCTGGATTGGAGTTATAACAATTGCTATTTTTATCTTTGCTCTTCAGCAGGGTATGGGTGAAGACAAAGCGGTAACGATATTTTTTGCCACGCTCATTTTTGCGCGTCTCTTTAACGGACTCAACTGCCGCTCAATCACCGAGCAGGCGATTAACATGAATATCCTTAAGAACAAGGCGCTCCTTTTCAGCAGCATATTTTCAATTCTGCTTACGGTCGCGGTGATTTACATTCCGGTTTTGAATGGTCCTTTCCATACTGTACCGCTTGATTTTACAAACTGGCTTCTGGTTGTCGGATACGCGCTTACAGTGCTGATATTTGTTGAGATTGGAAAAGTAATACAGAAGAAACATTTTCCGATGCTTGTTGACCAGATGTAAATAATTTTTAATTCTATCGTTTTATTCAGAACCCCGGTTATTTTCGCCGGGGTTTTTGTATTTTTGTAATTTTTATTTATATACCGTCAATTATTTTTAAGTTTTTTTTTCTTAAAGCCAGACTTTTTCATATGTTTGGATAATATATCTTTTAAATTTTTTCACAATCTGCAATTTTTAGCGGAACACCATCTATGGCAGTAGTTTTACAATCGGGCATTTTGCTGATCTGCCTTTTCGGTTTATGGAAAGGGGCTGACCTGGTGGTGGAATCCGCCTCGGGAATAGCCAGAAAACTGGGTATGTCCGATCTGGTTATCGGGCTTACTGTCGTCGCGCTCGCAACTTCGGCTCCGGAATTCGCCGTAACGGTTTCGGCCGCTCTCACGAACAAAGCAAATATTTCTGTCGGTAACGTGGTAGGGTCAAATATATTTAATCTCTTCTTCATTCTGGGAATACTTGCCCTTTTTTCACAGATAAAAACCAACCGCAAACTTGTATACAGGGATGGTTCAGTTCTGATTTTTACAAGTCTGATGCTTGTGATATTTTTGTATGACGGAGTTATGTCGCAGATTGAAGGGGTGATCTTCTTTTCGATGCTGCTTATTTATCTCGGTTACCTGATATTCAAAAAAGAGCAGGGAGAGGAGGCCGATAGTTCGGAATTCAAATGGTATACTTTACTACTTTTTCTTCTCGGAATAGCGATTATTGTTACATCGGGGCACTATTTTGTTGAATCGGCAGCCGAGATCGCGAGGATGCTTGGCGTTTCGGAATGGACTATAGGTGTGACCATTGTTGCCGCCGGAACTTCCGCGCCTGAAATGGCTACCTCCCTTGTGGCTCTGCTCAAGGGGCGTCATGGCATGTCGGCGGGCAACCTTGTGGGAAGCGATATATTTAATCTGCTTGGTGTTCTGGGGGTTGCTTCGATGATCAAGCCGCTTTCTATTTCTCCCGAAGCTTTCAGCAGTATTGTAATTCTATTCTTCGCCATCATCGTGGTTGTCACATTTCTCCGTACCGGATGGAGGCTTTCCCGGGTGGAGGGAGTTATTCTTTTACTCATTGTTGTTGTGCGATGGTATTTTGATTTTGCGATGTGAGAAGGGAGCGTTGAATTACGAATGAGGAATGAAGAGATCAGGGTTTGAGGACGGCGGTGGTGATGTTCATTTTGTATGGGGGCAGGATTACAATGGATAATTATTAATTCAAAAGACAAAGACTGCCGCAGATTTTTCTGATTTATTTGGACGAAATGCCGCCAAATAAAAAAAACATAAAAATCCCGCAAAATAAAGCTCAAAAAAAGATTCTATGTGAAATACAGTGGGTGATTACTGTCGGTCCAGATAATTAAACAAAACCTTTTGTTAAAGTATAACCGGATAATCCCGACGCGTAGCTTTAAATACACTTTTTCTTTTATTACCCCGGGCGTTGTCCGGGGCTGTTGATTGTCGCGCTTTCAGCGCTAATAATAATTCCAGTTTGTCACAGATGGATACAAAACCCTGAAAGGGCGAAAGCAGCTAACGTATAAAGATATGGAAAGCTGAAAGTCGTTCCTGGCGGGACTTATAATTTCCACCCCTACATTGTCCCCCACAATGAATTGCGGGGCTATTATCTGAAAGCCTGTCCCGCGCGGTGGACAGATGAAAGAAAATAGTCCCTATTTTCAAATAGGGGAACTTGTTCAAGAATACATCAGTAAGTCCCGTCAGGGATTCTCCGCGGCGAAAAGGCGGACAGAATTATTTTTGCTATGGCTTGCCAGTTTATGATGTTTAAATTGAGAATAATCCGATATGGTTATTGATCTTTATTCAGGACCGGGAGGGTGAAAGAGAATGTGGCGCCTTTTTCAGGATTTCCTTCGGCGCGAACTGTGCCACCATGTTTTTCTACAATTCTTTTAACAATAGCCAGTCCCACTCCGGTTCCGGCATATTCATTTCCTGAATGGAGGCGTTGAAAAACTCCAAACAGTTTATCCTTATATTCCATGTCAAATCCGCAGCCCTGGTCTTTTACGAAGTAAGTTACACTTTTTTCCTCTGAAAAGGCTCCGATTTCAATTCGTTTGACAGGTGAATCAGAGCTGTATTTAAGGGCGTTATTAATAAGATTTGTCCATACCTGGTGAATGGAGGTGGAATCTCCCTCAATATCGGGCAATGCAGAGAGGATGAAGTCAAATTCGTTATATTCTTTTTCAGTGGATATTTCTTTAAATACAGTCCGGACAATTTCGTTCATATCAAGATTTACATAATTCAGTTCACTTCTTGACAGACGGGATAACTGAAGAAGGTCTGTTATCAGTTTATCCATTTTGGTGGTGTTTTCCCTGATAATATTAATATACCTTGCGGCTTTATTATCAAGGCTTTTGGAATATTGTTTCTCGAGGTATTGAGAAAAGCCGTCAATTGCCCTCAGCGGGGCTCTGAGGTCGTGAGAAACAGAATAGGCGAAAGCTTCAAGTTCTTTATTTGCAGCTTCCAGCTTTGCCGTTCGCCTGGTTACCATATCCTCAAGATATAGATGGTATTTCTGTAATTCCTCTTCCACTTTTTTTTGCCCGGTTATATCCACATGGGTGCCGATCATTCTTACGGCGCGGTCGTTTTCGTCAAAAAAGGCACTCGCTCTCGACAGAATATTAATCCAGCGACCATCTTTGTGTTTCATTCGAAATTCCATCACAAAACGCTCACGTTTTTTATTGATTACCTTCTCCAGCATCTGCCATGATTTTTTTACATCTTCCGGAGCGGTAAGCTTTTCCCATACGGAAAAATCATTGGGCAGCTGATCATACTCATAACCGAGCATTTTTTTCCATCCGGGGGAATAATATATTTCATTAGTAACAAGATTCCAGTCGTATAGCCCATCCTGCGAAGCGTTCATCGCGAGGTTAAAACGGTTTTCACTTTCCGAGAGCTTCTTCCTTGTCTGATTTATTTCAACAAGGCTTCCGATAATATGTGCCGACGTTTTAAGTTTTTGTTTGGCCAGTTCAATTATATAGGATGGACGGCTTTGATATTTTCTGGCAGTTTCGGTCAGAATATTAACCGGAATATTATATCTCCGTGAAATAATTTTTAAAGTCTCCTGATCGTCGGGGGGATCTCCATAACCAAAATTTACAGAACCTATTGCTTCACCGTTGGCGATAATCGGGACGGCGAAAATATGAAGTCCGCCGTAACATTCAATATCCGCGGGCAAACCTGACCGGATGCTTTTTTTCGACGCTCCGTTCCAGCAAGATTCGTGGCAGAGCCATTTTCCTGAGTTTATCGTTTCATTAATGGAATGTTTTCCAGCGTTGTGGTAAGAAGCATTATCAAGCATTTTGCACCAGCCCGATGAAAAAATACCAAAGGCGTAATCACCATTTTTTTCATATACCGCGGCGGATGTTTCAAGCAATCCCAGGTAATCGCCGACAATATCTGCAAGCATTTTCCGCCCGACTGACTTCAGTATCAGTCCCTCTTTATTGTTTTCTGAAGGATCACCATAAGGCTGCGAAATTTCATTGAATATAATTTCTTCCGGTTTTCTGGTCAGAAGCCATTTTATTTTTTCAAGTTCTTCCGCGGTTCTTTTTGATTCTGTTATATCTTTTATTACTCCTGAAACCTTCAGGGGATTTCCCTTATTATCCCTTTCAACAATGGCAATTGAGTGAATAGTTTTTCTTTCCCTCTTGTTTTTTGTGATGATATCAAATTCAATATCATAAGGCTTATTTTTTTCGATAAGATCGATGAGAACCTGATGCACCCACTCTCTTTCGGGAATGCAGTTTTCCACCTCATCGGTAGTGAAATCCGAGGCGTAAAGGTCAAATCCGTATATTCTTTTTGCTTCTTCCGAACCCCAGAAATGGGTGGTTTCTAAATTATATTCCCAGTTGCCCACTTTACCGATTGACTGAGCTCTCCTGAACCTTTCTTCATTTCGCCTTAGCGCCTCCTCCATATTTTTTCTTTCGGTAATATCGACAGCAGATGTAAGATAAGCTTCTCCATCCTTATATTTAATTTTCCTGACCGATAAAGAGGCCCAGTATTTTTCTCCTGATTTTCTGCGGAGCAGTACTTCTAAGTTGTCAACCTTTCCTTTTTTCTGCACTAAAACATTTATTTTATTTCTTTCCTCCCGGGAAACAAAAGTATCGCTGATCCTGATTTTGCCGAATTCCTCAAGTGTGTATCCGGTGATATTCTGCATAGCGTTGTTAAGTGCGAGCGCCTTACCTCCAGTGTCGGAAATACCAATCGCTATTGTCGAATTTTCAAAAAGTAACCGGTATTCATATTCAGATTCCTTAAGCGCGTCTTCGGCTTTTTTCTGGTCGGTAATGTCCCTGAGTATACCGATTGTAATTCCGCCCGGTTTTGCGGTTCGTGTTTTTATTTCAAGGAATTTACCCCTGAATTCGAGGATATAGGCTCCAATTTCGCCGGTTTTCAGAAATTGCCCGATCAGTTTAAGTATTCCGGGGAGCTGTGGGGGGGTGATAAATTGTTTCGCCAGAATCATGGCGGTTTTACCTTTCACCGATTCTCCGGAAATGCCGGTTATTGTTTCAAAAGCTTTATTTACATCAAGCACGGTTGTTTTGCGGTCGACGGCAATTATTCCATCGGCGGCGCCCATAAAAACAGAGCGGAATCTCAATTCACTTTCAAGTAACCTGAACTCTGTTTCCTTGCTTTCGGTAATATCTCTGGCTACGTATAAAATCTGCCTGCAAGTATTATTTTCGTTAAGAATGGGAGTATATCTTGAATCGAAATAATATGTTGAGCTGCCCGCAATTATTTTTTCAATTCTTTTTACTGACTTTTTTTCGGATGCAATTTCTACACACACATTGATTATGTCATCAGAAAGCGCTTTGGGCCAACCAATTCTTTTACCAAGCTCCTCAATAGAAAGGCCATATAATTTATGACGGTCAATCGTTTTATAATGTCCGCAGATTGCCTGGTAGTATGCTTCATTTACCGAAAAAATTCTGAACTGTTGATTTTCTGCCACCTCAATGAGCGCTATAAGATCGGAAATTGAATTAAAAATAAGTTCTGTGCTGTCATCCCGCGCAGATTTATAGTTGTTATCTTTTATCTCCCGGAAAATTACAACTACTTCTTTAAGTGACTGCTCATTTTTATATATGGGGAGACATTCGAGGTTATAAACAAACTTATCAGTCGAGATCTGAAATTCAATATTCCCTTTTTTGCCGGAGCTCTTAAATTCATTGAGTGGGAAATCATCAGGAAGTCGGCGTTTGTTATAGATAACTTTGGAAAAGTTTGTCCCTGTTTTTACTCCGGTAAGCTGTTTTGCCGCGTCATTAAAATCGGTTATGACAAAACTGTTGTCAAGAATTATTATGGGGCGGCTGGTTAAATTAAAAATATCAGGCATATTTCAACCAAAATGTAAGATAATATATTTGCCGAAAAAGATTATCAGGAGTCTAATTAAAAGAATAAAATAACCATTTACTCTCTTTTTTGCAATAAAAATGAATTGCGGGCTTTATCTGACTGAGAGTATCTTATTTGTTTTCAGGCTAAAAATGTTTAATCTCGCTTGTCAAATCCGGTATGGAAATTCTCGCCCGAAGATTTGAAGAGAATTACTCCATTAGCAGTTAAATTCTACGCAAATTGGCAAGATTTTAATTAACAATTAATAATGAACAATGAACAATTAATAAGGTAAAGAGAACCGTAGATTTCGTTGATTGATGTTGAAGAAAAGCCACTAAAACACCAAATCACACAAAAAAACTCAAAAAAACCTTATTCTTAATTTCTTAACCTTAGTAGCAGAGGATTCCCCCCCCCATAATAATTAACCTTATTATTTATTTACCCCGGATTTCCCGAACAGCATCAGAAAGTGATGTCTGAACCATGATTAAAGGATTTTGGGATTACATGATTATTTTCGGTATCGGTATCGGTATCGGTATCGGTATCGGTATCGGTATCGGTATCGGTATTAAAAAATCAGAGTAAGAGTATGATGACCGGGTTGGGTGACGGCAGCGGGATTGTTTATTTTGCCTGAGGGGGGTGATTACGATTATTCCGTAAGGAGTTAAATTCTACGCAGAATGGCAAAATTTTTCATAAACACAGCCGGAGGCGGTAGCTTCGACTCCGCTCAGCTACCGCCGCTGGCTCAGTGTTTCTGACTTGGCCAGTTTAGGATTATGATGTTTTAAAGCTGCTATTGAAATCGTTTTTTCTTTGAAGGAATGGCGATTAGAAATATCATTCATCGATTTTTGTTATTCTTCATTGTTTTGAGTGATTATGATTGTGTTGAATCACCTTTAATATTTTTTAATATTATACTATATTATTACATTAGTTAGTTGATTTCAATTATTCTTTCAGGCAAAAAATGTTTGAACAATATTTTCAGGAAGTCCATAACTTTTACGGCAGGAAAATAAGGGAACTGGGGCCTTATTTTACTTATGAGGAATTTAGCGCGCTGGAAATACATCCCGCAATCGGTGAATATATTTCGGCTGAAATAGATTTTGTGATTTTTGAGGACAGGCAGAAAATTCTGAAAAATTCCATTTTTGACTATTCTTCCGAAAAGGTGACAGAATATTTTTCACTGGTGAATGGGGAACTGAAAAAAGAGAAAAAGTTTTCGGCAAAATATTTTTCCGATCTCGTTCTTAAAGCGGCCGCGTTTAATGTTAACTATTTAAGCAGACCCAACTGGGCTCTTAAAAAACTTATGTTCGGCAGCGAAACGGTAAGAAGCAGCGCTGAAATTGATATTATTCTCGATCACCTGTATTATTATTCTTACCTGAAAAAAATACTTAAATCCTATCTTAACAGGAAAAATATTGTTTCGCTTGAAAGGGATGAGTTTGATAAACTGCTGAGAAAAATTGATCATCTCGGAATTTCTTCAAATCTGAAAAACATACTTGAAATGGCCGTTACAGGCATAGCGGAGTTTTATAACATCGGATCATACGATAAATCGATTGTTCCTGTAGATGCTGTTGCCATGTTCCTGAAAGAAAAAGGCCTTAATGATTTCCACGAAGCGTTAAAAATCCGGCTGGGTAAGAGCAGCGATAAAACCAGGCCCATTTCATTCTTCATTGAAATCTTTCACAGCGATCCCGATTCACTGCTGCTGCCATTTGATGAGGAGCCGGAGGATATTGGTAATGATGAAATTCCTGACCAAAAGGAGAAAGCGGCTGAGGAACTGTTAACAGATGAGGAGCTGCTTCCAGCTCTTGATGAGGAATTAAAGGGGAAAAAGGAGGAGGATAAAACGATCGGGGAGCTGCCTGTGCATATAACGGATGATGAAATTACGGAGGAAACTGAAGAGTCTGCCGAAGAAATATCAGAAGAGCCGGAACCGGAATCGGCAGAAGCTGTGGAAGATACGGATTCGGAGTTACAGGAAGAAGAATCTGTAACGCCTGAGGAATCATCTGCCCCGGATGAGAGTGAAGTTGATGACAAAGAATCTGATGATGATTCGGACGATCAGGAGTTTGAAATTCTGGAAATTGAAGATGAAGAACCTGAAATAGTGGAAATGGAAGATCAGCCGGAACCGGAAAGTGAATTGCCGGTGGAAGTTGAATCAGTTAAGGAAGAGTCTGATGACGCTGAACCGGAATCCGTTTTGGAAGAGAGGGAAGGGGAAATTGAAGAGGAAACTTACCCGGAAGAAAAAATTGTTATGTCCGATGATCCGGAATTAATGATAGAGGGAGAAGAGGATGATGAAACAGTTACCGATTCTGAGGAGGAGCAAACCCCGGGGCCTGAATCGATAGAAGAAGATGAAATTATTGATGAAGAAGAAGATGACTCCGGAATTATTTTCCCGATGAGTGAACATATTTATGAAGAGGCTGAAGAAGAACCCGGGCCGGCTGAAGAGGAACAAATTCCCGAGCCCGATATTTCAGCCCTTATTGAGCACAAAAAGATGCCGAAAATTATTCAGGTGATTTTTGATTATGATATGGAAGATTTTGCCGATACTATAGACGCCATAGCCGATTGCAGAACCGGAGAGGAAAGAATGGCGATTCTGGAGAAGGTATTTAACCGTAACAATGTGAAGCGGAATTCACGAGAAGCACAGAGTTTTATTGAAATAATTAATGAATTTTTTTGACAGGATAAAATAATGTTTATAGATGAAGCTGAAATATTTATAAGATCAGGTAAAGGAGGCGACGGTCGGGTTGCCTTCAGAAGAGAAAAATTTGTCCCTAAGGGAGGTCCGGCCGGCGGAAATGGGGGAAAAGGAGGAAGTGTAATATTTCTCGCCGATGAAAATCTGCATACCCTTCTCGATTTCAGATACAACAGGAAATATGAAGCTGAAGACGGGGCTGAAGGGGGGCTTTCATTAAAAGATGGAAAAAATGGCAAAGATATTATCATTAAGGTTCCCACAGGCACATTGATAAAAGATAAGGAATCGGGCAATGTTATTGCCGATATGGATGAACATGGCAAAAAGTTTGTCGCTGCCAGGGGAGGAAAAGGAGGAAAGGGAAACTCAAATTTCGCTACTTCCACCAACCAGGCGCCCCGTTATGCCGAGCCCGGAAGAGAGGGGAAAGAATTTAAGGTCAGACTGGAATTAAAGCTCCTTGCCGATGTCGGGCTTGTGGGATTTCCAAATGCAGGTAAATCCACCCTTATCTCGACTGTTTCGGCCGCGAAACCCAAAATTGCCGATTATCCTTTTACCACCCTTCAGCCTAACCTGGGAATTGTAAAATATCACAATTTTAATACCTTTACCATTGCCGACATACCGGGAATAATTGAAGGAGCTCATGAAGGCAAAGGACTGGGTCTGAAATTTCTGAAACATATCGAAAGGACCTCAATCTTACTGATAATGGTTGATATTTCAGAGGAGAATCCTGATAAAAGTTTTGAAACTTTAATGGCTGAATTAAAAAATTACAGCAGCATTCTCGCGTCAAGGGAGAAACTTTTCGTTTTTACCAAAGCGGATATAATTCCCCCTGAAGAAAAGGTAAAAAAAGAAAAAGTAATTATTGCCGGAAAAGAGGAGAAGATACATATTATATCATCTGTATCGGGTGAGGGAATTACCGAACTGCTGGACCTTATATGGCAAAAGATAAAAGACAGGGATTAGGCAGTTATATATTAATTTTAGCGCTGTTATTTGTTTTACTCGTGGTAACAGCGATTATCTGCCTTATGGCCGGCTCGGCGGATATAGGAATAATGGAGATATTTTCAGCGTTTACCGGGCAGGGTTCGGGGAAACTCTCACATACTGTGATTTTTGATATAAGGCTTCCCAGGATTTTTCTCGCTCTCGCGGCGGGAGGAGGGCTGGCGATAGCGGGGGCGGTTTTTCAGGCATTGCTGATGAATCCACTGGCTGAACCATATATTCTGGGTGTGTCGAGCGGAGGCACTTTCGGAGCCGTATTATCATTCCTTCTGGGGCTTTCGATGGCGGGAACGCAATTATTCGCTTTTGCCGGAGCTCTTTCGGTAATTGCGATTGTTTTTTTTCTCGGAAAAAGGTTCGGCAATATTTCTCCGAATATGCTGCTTCTTTCGGGAGTTATGACAGGAGCGTTCTTTTCGGCGGCGATTCTGCTGCTTTATTCCCTGCTGGATGATTCCTTGCGGAATGTTCTTTTCTGGCTTATCGGCAACTTGTCCTCGGCTTCGAAAGGGGATGTCTATTATATTCTGCCTCTCACGATTATAATCAGCATGATACTGACAGCAATGTCGGGAAAATTTAATATTCTTTCACTCGGTGATCAGGAGGCTCATCATTTAGGTGTAAATACAGGAAAGGTGAGGATGTGGGCTTACGTTCTCAGCAGTATCATGACAGGCGCGATTGTTTCGATAAGCGGCATTATAGGTTTTGTCGGGCTGCTCGTGCCTCATGTTTGCAGAATATTATTTGGAAATGACAACAGGATTATTGTTCCCGCCTCTTTTCTGACAGGGGCTTCATATATGATTATCATGGATACAATCGCCAAAAGTATTCTTTTACCTGTGGAACTTCCGGTGGGAGCTTTCACAGCTCTTTTCGGGGCGCCGGTATTTATTTATCTGTTGCGCACCCGCTACAAAATGATATGAATTTTGTTATATTAAGTTATTCAAATATTATCTGAATTTTATCAATATGAACAAACTTCTGAAACAGACAGGACTGCTGATAGGGATTATAATTCTTCTTCCCGCGATATTTATTACCCTTATTGAGATAAATTCGCTGAATGAAAATGAAAAGACCATTGAGCGGGTTTTTACCAAACAGATAGAATCGGTTCTTTACACAATCAACCAGTATGCTCAGTCGGTTACTGAAGACTGGAAAAACAGGCTCGATTTTCTGCTTTCCCGGAGCAGGGGAGGAAAAGAAGAGATACTTGCCGATATGAAAAAACTTTTCAGCGATGTAAACTGGGTTGAATCTGTATTTATTGTGAGAGAGAATAAACCACAGTTTTTTAATATTAATCCTTCATATATACCTGAGGGAGATTCGATAAAAATTCTTCTTGAAAAGAACAGAACAGAAATAGAGAGGTTATCAATCTACAGAAAGCAGGGATACTCCAAAGTTCAGCCCCTGAAGAATGACCTCATCAGGAATGAGGCGATAATAATATTTCTTTTTGACACACCCGACGGAAAAGAAGAGCTTTGCGGAATGATAATTAACCCGGAAAATTTCATCAATCGTGTTATGGCTCCCAAAATCCAGGAGGTATCGATGGAGGAATATTCTGTGGTTATCTTTTCGGAAGAGGTTAACGAGGTGGTTTTCCGTGAAGGTAAAGCGAATCTGCTTGATCTCGATGACCGGAAACAATTCTGGATTTTCCCTGAGTATTCCCTGGGCATTTCTCTTAAATCGGCAACAATATCAGATTTAGTCAGGGCCAGGTCGTGGCTGAGCATGATCCTTATTATGGCCATGAACCTTGTTATTGTTCTCGCGGGATTTATACTTTACAGGAATATTCGCAAGCAGATTGAATTTACACAGATCAAATCAGATTTTGTATCCAACGTCTCACATGAATTGAGGACTCCACTGGCCCTTATCAGCATGTTTGCCGAAACACTTGAAATGGGCAGGGTAAGAACCGAGGAGAAAAAACAGGAATATTACAACATTATACACCGGGAAACTCACAGGCTGAGCAACATTGTAAATAAAATATTGAGTTTTTTCAAAAATGGAGGCGGGCAAAAGAAGCTTTTCATTCAGCCCGACTGATTTGAATTCACTGGTTGATGAAGCGCTTGATACTTATAGTTTCCATCTGAGCAATAATGGATTTAAATATGAAGTTTCCACAGGTGAGTCATTGCCGGCAATCAATGCCGATAGTGAAGCGATAACCGAAGCGGTTGTAAACCTGATTGATAACGCGATGAAATACAGTGAGGAAAAAAAAGAGATAAAGATAAGCACTGGCCGAATGGATGATTATATTTTTCTCGCTGTAAAAGATTCCGGCATGGGGATATCAAAGGAGGATCAGGAGAAGATATTTGAAAAGTTTTTCAGAGTATCAAGCGGACTTGTGCATAACACCAAGGGCACAGGTCTGGGACTTTCACTTGTTAAGCAGATAATTGACGCTCACAAGGGAGAAATAAAAACTTGAAAGCAAAACCGGGCGAAGGCAGCACATTTACACTGCTTTTTCCTGTAAATAGTGACAGCGGGAGTTTAAACAATGAAAAAAAATTCTTATATGTGAAGATGAACCGGCTATGAGGCTGGGTCTGAAAGATAATCTTGAATTTGAAGGATATGAAGTTTGACGTGGCCGAAGAGGGAAGATCGGGGCTGGAAAAAAATTACAAACAACCAGTATGATCTTGTCCTTCTCGATGTCATGATGCCCAATATGTCAGGTTTTGACATCTGCCGCAAAGTAAGAGAGGATGGCATCACCACTCCGATTATACTTCTGACTGCGAAGGGTGAGGAGATTGACAAAGTGCTCGGCCTTGAGCTGGGAGCTGATGATTATATCACGAAACCATTCAGCCTCAGGGAGCTGCTGGCCAGGATTAAAGCGGTTATGAGAAGATCGCCGGCAGGGTCGGACACCGCGGCAATTGATAAAATTAATATCGGCAGGCTCAGGGTTAATTTTACAACATACAATGCTTTTGAAGGTGAAAAAGAGGTATCACTTTCTCATAAGGAATTTGAGATACTGCACTACCTTTGGGAAAGAAAAAATCAGACGGTAAGCCGCGATTCTCTTTTGAACGATATTTGGGGTTATGACGCGAGTCCCACCACAAGAACGGTTGATAATTTTATTCTGAAGCTGCGCCAGAAAACAGAGGATGATCCCAATCATCCGAGGATAATTCTTACCGTTCATGGAATCGGGTATAAGTTGATTGAATGAAAAGGAGATAGTGATGGAGAAAAAAATCACATGATTTGATTGATTAATCTTTCGAAGCGAAGGCCCGTTGGTTTCAATCCCTTTCTCTTGAAGAGAGAATGGATATGCTTTATTTCTTTACTGATCTTGTGTTTGAAAATAACCCTAAAATAGCGGAAGTTAAAGATGTTAAATCGATTGGAAGAATTGTTCGGGTCATTAAAAAACTACCCAAAGTTGTTGGTGATAATTTTGATGAAATTTATCAAAATCTTCTCGTTTTTTTGTAAATGTGTAGTGTGAAAATTCTGTTTAAATGATAATTGGTTACAAATGAAATCTTCAGCTTTTTTTTCAGCATCATTTCTTGACCGGATGGAAAAAATAAGGAAAGATAGAAGCGCTGTCTCAGATTTACGAAAGTCTGATTACACGCGGTATATCGTAATTGACTCAGACAGACATTTAGTTCCGGAAAAAAATCCGGGTGAGCCCGTTTATGTGAATTATCCCCGGTTGAATAAATTTCCGGAGATGATAAATAACTCCATACTCCTTGGCAGATATGATGGCAACTATTATTTCGCAGCTCCCGCCGAAACAACGTTTATCGCAACCATCGATAAGAATACTGACAATATTAAATTCAGGGATATAAGGTGGATACTGCCGGAATTCGGAAGGATCAACGGGTCGCTTCTCACCATGGCGAAATCCATGGTTCATTGGAGTAACCGTGTTAAATTTTGCGGAAAATGTGGATCGCCGACAGAGCTTATAAATGGAGGTTCATCAAAGAAATGCAAAAATCCTGATTGCGGCGAGGAATATTTTCCCCGTATTGAGCCGTCAATAATTGTATTGGTCGAATATGAGGGGGACGCGTTCCTGGCGAGGCAGGTAACCTGGAGAGAGGGTTTTTATTCCACTCTGGCCGGATTTGTTGAAACCTCAGAATCGCTGGAAGAGGCAGTCATCAGGGAGGTAAAGGAGGAGTCAGATATAGATATTGAACAACCTGTTTATTTCGGCTCCGATCCCTGGCCCTTTCCCGCGTCACTTATGCTGGGATTTTTCGCGAAAGCAAAATCTAAAGATTTTAAACTGGATGAGAATGAGCTTGAAACAGGCCGCTGGTTTAAACCGAAAGAATATTTAACTTTGATTAAAAGTGGTGAGGTTAAACCGTCGCTGCCTGTATCTATTTCGTTCAGACTCATATCGCGCTGGATAAAAAAAGAAACAGGCCAAAACCTTGGAGAGATAATTGAAAAACTTTGATAATGATCAGCTTGGTCAACTGATCAGGATGGAAGGACATATTCTTATGATGGAAATAAAAAATCCATGGGAAGAGAAGAATAGAGCGGTTCAAAAGGCCGGTGAGCTTAAAACCCTGCTGGAAGAATGGGAAAAAAGGAATCTGCCTTATGGTAAAGACAAACTGTGGGCGCGCGATGTGTTAGAGCTTTACCATAAATGGCAAGCGGAAAAAACTCCGCAGATAAATAAAACCGACAAAAAACATGCTGTTAAAAAAGATATTGCCAGTCTGATAAACAGCAGAGCGAGCTGCCGGTTTTGGAGCGGCAGGCATGTTGAAGAAGGAGTTATACGGAATATTATAGAAGCTGGACTGGCGGCCCCCACATCTTTTAACAGGATGCCTGTGAAGTTTTATATAGTAGGAAACGAACAGAGGGGAATTTCTGAAGAAGATACAACTAATAAGAGTATGCTTTCCCGCGCTCCGGTGAAAATCTATCTCGCGCTGGATGAACGGCTTTATGAGGAAAAAAATGCTCCCGCGATGGACTCTGGTTGTATAATAATGAATATGAGTCTTGCCGCTGAAAGTATGGGGCTCGGTACATGTATTCTTTACCAGTGTGAAATGGTCAGCCAGGTTGAGCTCAAATCTTTTCTTGGCGCGCCGGAATATTTTACCATTTATAATGTTTTGCTCATGGGATATCCCGGAGAGGAGCCGATGAAATATGGCAGGAGAAGCTTTGAGAATTCGGCGGTGTTTATTGACAGGTGAGAGATAGAAATTAAAAATTTAGTCTTCCGCGGCGGATAAAATGAGGGATTAAGAATGAAAGGCAAGTGATTATATCTGATTTTTGATCTTTTATCTTTAGCAGCCGAAGCGACAATCCCCAAAATACAACCTTATTACCTTATTGTTTATCCCCCGATTTCGCTGATTATTGAGGGAAATGATGTCTGAACCATGATTAAAGGATTTAAGGATAACATGTTTCGGTATCGGTATTAAAAGACTAATCTGTTAGCGGAAAATTCCAGGCAAAATGGCGAGATTACAATTAACAACGAATAATTAAAAAGATGACCGTAGATATCACTGATTACACAGATATCTCTGATTTAAGCCGGAAAAAGGCCACAAAATCACCAAAACACTAAATCCCGGGAAAGGATTATTTTATTGAGAGTTTTACGTAAAATGACCCGGTGTTTTCAGGCCGGGTAATGACTAATTGCCGATTCATCTCTTTTTCCTGGTGAATTTCATCGCGGACCAGTTGTTATCAATGGAGCATATTTTATAATCCACAAGTCCGAAACCGAGCGCGGTATCCCTGATGAATTTTTGTGACAGGGTTGTTTTGATTTTATCTTTCTTTTTAGGCCAGCACAACCAGAGTGAAGAATCATCGCGGCTGTTATCCAGAAAATATCTCAGGAATGGAGCGACATTTTTTTCTTCCTGTAAATAAATCAGCGTGAGTTTGGTTTCCCGCGTAATTCTGGACCCGAAATTGTAACTTTCCACATTTTCTTCAAATATGGAATAAAAAGATTCATCCACATTAATCAGGCAGATATTTTCATTCCTCCTGATATCAAGTTTCTCCAAAGCGGATCTACCGGAATAACCTGAAAAAAGAGATTCAGGCTGTGGGAAAAGGCGGGCAGGTTCCGCGAGTATTTTTATGATTATGGAATTCAAATCATCTTTGCCGCAGAAATAATCTTCAGGGAAAAGGCTCTTTATTTTTTTAATTTTTTCTTCCTCTCCTTCAACAAAAAGAAAGGGAATCATCCTCAGATTTTTTCTCTTGCGAATATAAATAGCGAGATCACGGCAGGTTGAAGGCCTTTTGGCGAGATTAAAAATGATTGCCGAAGGATGTTCCTCTATGATAAAGTTTAGGGATTCCGGCCCTTTGAAAAACAGTGTCGAGACCTGGTAATCTTTCTGCTTTTGGGAAGTCGGAATATCCGCTTCATTTGCCTTGCCGCTGAATGTTATATATATTACTTTTTTCATTATTTCCTGTGACTGATTAATGTCGAATGAATATAATAACAGATTATCATTTATCAAAACTGCCATAACTTTAATCCTGATGTTATTTATTTCCGGTTGCTCAGGGACAAAAAATCAGGTAAAGATAATTATTCCCGGACAACAAAAATCTGAATGTTTATTAACTTCTCAAAGTTTTCATTCCGGCGTTCTTGAGCTGACATTCAATTGTCCCGCAGGAATATTTACCTTTGAATTGAACAATCCTGAATTCCGGGAGCTTATAATAAATTTGCTCCGTTTCAGGAATCTTGAACACTGCGGTATTATGTATGAAAAAAGAGAAATACTAAGATATGACAAAGGTGTAAAGAGTCCTGAGGGAGTTAATGTTACGGGTAATGGAAAAAAGTATATCATCAGGTTGAGTGGTAAAATATTTAAAAACTATCCCGGCCCCTTCAAAATAAAAATAGTAAATGAATGGCGTTGATGAATTAAAGAAAAGGTAATAATATTTACATGTTTAGCGGGGGTATTATACTGACGAAAATATTATCTTTGGAATAAGAAAAAGCGGTTTGTTTATCCGGGGTGATATGAGATTGAATTAAATATTTAGACCAGATGAAAATTTTATATATTCTTGTTTTGTTTCTGACAGCCTGTCCGCTTATAGCCAACCCCGGAAAATCTTTGTTTCTTGAGGAATTGGGGGGGCATTTAATGATTCCTGATTCAAAAATGCTCAGACTGGCAAATACCGATTATACCATTGAAGCGCTCATAAAACCTTACAGCCGAAATCCCAATTACCAAAGCGCGATAGTTACAAAGAGAAAAAAGGGGGAAAATAATGGATGGTTTTGCAGTCTGATAGGTGAATCGCTGGACCTTGTCGGGAGAACCTGGTTTCATATAGGAGGGGGGCTTAATCCTTATTCACCGGGAAACACGGTTGTTCCTCTCAACCAGTGGACTCATCTTGCCTTTGTTTATCATTATAAAGAAAAACAATTGTTGACATATATAAACGGAATTTTGGATAATGTGGAAGACAATATGCCATCTCCAAATCCGGAAAGCAATGGGGCCATGATGACCGGTTTCGACAGCGGCGGACAGCCTTATGATTTTCATGGGCAGATTGATGAGGTCAGAATATGGAGAATTGCCCGCACCCGGGATCAGATAAATTCGTGGAGGTCTTCCGAGCTGCCTCCATGTTATTATACTTCGAATGATAGCGGACTCATAGCTTATTATCAATTTGAGAAGAAACAGAACTTCGATATCGGGGGTGACGGTCTGTCGGACGATATCAGGGACCTGAGCTGTTATAATCATCATGGCGACATGGTTGGCAGCGCGAAGATAGGGAATGAATCGGGCTGGACAAAAGAAATAGTTTTAAGCGGGGATAACGGACCTTCCTATAGCCTGAAATATGGCCTTCAGGATACGGCAGCTAATCCGAAAAAATTTTCTGAGCCGGGAACATTGTGTTTCCCTGAATCAATTGAGTTCAGATCATATTTTTATGACTCTGAATCAGGAGTGAAAAGCTTTTATGATATAAAAAGAGGCGCCAGGGGAGGAGCTGAGTGGCGGATAGAAGCATTAAACGGGGGAGGCGGGATTAGAATTAGCTGGGAAAAACCTGAAACCGATTCAGGCAGTTTTTTCCTGGAAACCGAAAATTTTTCAGATAAATATATGCTTAATATGAAAAGCATCGATTATTTTTATCTCCCGGGGGGTGATGGCGTGAATCTTATAGTTCACT
This sequence comes from Melioribacteraceae bacterium, assembly GCA_963677445.2. Taxonomy (GTDB): domain Bacteria; phylum Bacteroidota; class Ignavibacteria; order Ignavibacteriales; family Melioribacteraceae. Next base: position 63,923 of record CAXXGF010000071.1, read on the forward strand.
ATTCTCCCCTGCCCATGAGGACACGGAAATTCAACGAGGGATGGAATTTATTTTCACTCCCGCTGGAATTGGATGAAGGCTGGGAGGGGAAGATTTTTCAGGGTAAAGAAGCAGAAGTTTTTAGTTATAACGGTGGTTACCTGCAGGCAGATACGATTCGTTATGGAAAAGGATACTGGATAAAACGGACGTGTCCGGGAAATGAACTTTTTACCGGTCCGGCTCTGCGGGATACCATATCAATTAAGGCAGGATGGAACCTGGTTGGCGGATTCAGCGCTGAAAAGGAAATTTCGGAGGTAGAGTTTTGGCCCCGGGAAATGAAGACCGGTCCCTTTTTCAGTTATAATAATCAGTACTTAGTTACGGATACATTAGTTCCGGGGGAAGCTTATTGGATTTATTCAGATTCGGATGGTGAGTTTTATCCCCTGAAAAATATTAAAGGACCTCTTTCCCGGAAAAATTACATCAGCAATTTATCAGACACATTACATGTTAAGTGCAGTGACGGCGTGAAATTTACACTGCTTTACGAGGAAAATTCAAATAACCGGAGCGGATATAGTTTTCCCCCTCATCCTCCCGCTTCTTTAACAGATATCCGGTTTACGGATAATAAAATAACGGGTGGACAAAGGGGGAAAAGTGAAATAAAAATGCGGTCGGTTAAATTTCCGATTACTGTTTCAGCCGGGTTTGATTTTTTTATTAGTTCGGATTCGATAAAAAACCAGCGGGTGAATGGAGAAAGGGGAGAGGAAATTTTTATAAAAGGGCAGACTGATAAACTGACAATTTTAAGGAGCGGATTTTTAAGAAATAATTTTTACATGCGTAAGTCGGAGAAAAATTTTACCATCCGGTTTTTCTCTGCCGCGGAGAATAAAACCGAATTTGTGCTTTATTCATTGGAGGGAGCGCCGGAAGAAAAATTTGCCATCAGTAGTGATGTTTGGAGTCTGAATGAAATTAAGCCCGATTTAACCGGTAAAACAAAGGGTGTTTATATTCTTAAAATGAGCGGCGGTAATGTTTCGGATTACACGAAAATAGTAGTTTACTGATCTGTCATACGTATCGTTCCGCAATCAGCGCAAAACAGGGCGGCAGGGGTTCTCAACAGCCTGCCACATTTTTTACACTCAGGTCCGTAGTCCGAAAGCCTGTGATGATAAATAACATTAAAATCTTCTATCGATTCTCCTGTCAACTCCCTGAATTTTGAGAGAGAGACAGGACTTGTTTTATTTATTGCCTCCCTTATTCCGATGCCGGTTTGCTTCCTGGTTTGTTTAACTTGTTCCAGGTCATCATTGAGATATGGGGCGATTATTTCCCACTCATCCTCATCCAGAAACGGCATTGTTTTTTTACACCGCCAACAGTAATATTTTTTCATCAGGTATAATTATATTTTAATAAAATATTATGTTTTATAATTTGAAAATTACAAAATATGTCTTGATAATAACAGGATAACGGGCTATTTTTTAAACCAGGGTAAAAATATTGTTTAAAGTTTGCGGAGTATAAGTTGGAAAAAAAGCATTCATTGGCGGGCATAATTTCTGTAATAGCATTGTATCTCGGTTATTTTGTTTTTGGAATATTTATGATATTGGAAAATCTCAGCAAAAATCCGGAATATAAAGAGTTCCCTTTGCTGACAACTTTTATCGGGCTGATTATATTAGCGCTTGTTTTAATTTTGGGTTTGAGCCTGATAACCGCGATAGTGGGATTATTCCGGAAAGCACACTCAAAAACACTGCCGCTGATCACCATCAATGTGTTCATATTTATTGTGGTCATTTCAATAATGGCCTTCATTTCCACACGGTTTATTTATTCAAATGTTTCATCGGGTGAGGTTACAAACAGAGGTGTATTTGTAATTCCGATGGAAAGCGATAGTGATGGTTATCTGAATGAAAAATGGCTTTACAGAAAAGTCGCGGAGGTGACTGATTCGGTAAAAGCGGAATTGGGAATAAGGTTTGGTTTTGATTATGTTATTTCAGGGGAATCATTTTACGGAATGGCTGAAATTACGGAAATAATTAAATATCCCGAACCCGGTTTGTTGATTGAAGATAAGTATACGAAAAATGATACGATGGTATATGATATTGATCTAAACCAGATATTATATACAGGTTTTCTTTTTGAGTATGAATATGAACTTGTTTCCGGAATCTGGGAGTGGGAAATGTGGCATAAGGACAAACTGCTTCTCAGTCAGAAGTTTTATATTGACACGGAAGGATATATCCCTCCTCTTAAAAAGAAAACTTCGGAAGACCAGGTTATCGCGGCTGTTCATTTCTCCTGTGAGAAGGAATAAATTCAGAGTAAAAGCAGGAATATGAGTAGGCCATCCTGCGCCAAAAGAGGGCTTCGGCGGGATGATAATTAAGAATGAGGAATTACGAATGAAGGGATTGTAATGAAACCTTACTCTTTATTTTTTAACTTTGATAGCAGAAGTGACCACCCATTAAAATCAAACCTTATTAACCTTATTCTACAGGTGCATTATTTTTCGCGGAAAAACAAAGCAAAAACGCAGAACAGGATTACGTGGATTAAAAGGATAAACATGATATAACAGGGCTCCTGACATCAGAAACATAAAGTATTGAAATAAAACAACATAGACTTTTTGTTGCGTATATACTTATGCGACTTGTATTAGAAATTCTGTCAAAAAGAATTGCGTTTATAATTTTTCTCTGCATCGGCCTTGAAAAAATCAGAGTAAGAGTAGGAGTAAGAGTAGGAGTACGAGTATGATGACCGGGTTGAGATTATATTGAGGTTGTTCTTCTTCTGTGAGAATAAAAACGAAACCGATGCCGAACCCGATACCGATGCCGATTATCACCGGGCAAATCTTTATCCTGTTTATCTAAACAATCCTGTAAATCCTGTTCTTCTTTGCGGGCTTTGCGTTTACTTTTCCTTTCGCGGCCTTTGCGTGGACTTTACCTCCGGGAAACAAAAAACCGATTGCGAACCCGACAGCGCTTTTCATCATGCAATCCTCAAATCCTTTTATCATGGTTCAGAAATTGACGGGGATTAGATTTCACCCCAGCTCTTTGGGCTAAAGCCCTTTTGGCTTGTCAGGTTTATCCATAAGTCACCGGCCTGAAGGCGCGGTGTTATTTTTCTTGTGCTCCTTGCGCATTCTTTGTGCTCTTTGTGGTTGAGAAAGAATCCGAGTAAGAGTATTATGGCCGGTTTGTGATTTTATTGGGGTTATTCTTTTTTGTGAGAGAGGAAAAAACGATACCGATACCGAACCCGATTTTCACCGGGCAAATCTTTATCCTGTTTATCTAAACAATCCTGTAAATCCTGTTCGGCTTTGTGGCTTGGCGTTTTTGCGTAAGGTATTTGCCAGGTTTTTGCAGGATTATTGTTGTGAAAATTTCTTTGACAATAATTTGATTCTGGTTTAGCCGGCTTAAAATGTCATAAGTTTATTTCCCTTTGAGGGGAGATAATTTTCACTTATCTTTGTTAGCTGAAAACTGAACAAATGGCTGCCGAAATTCAGGCAGGGATAAGGACTTACATATTTTTGAAGACTTGCTATTTCACACCGGAAAATATCAGCGGGAAGTCCTCTGAAATAATCCGGTATATCAGTGAACATGTCCGTCTAAGGGAAAGAAAATTTAATCCCGGAACTTCAGCTTTGCTGGTTCTGGATATGCAGAAATATTTCCTCGATGAATCTTCGCACGCGTGGATTCCTTCCTCTGCTGTTATATCGGAAAAGATTACCCTTCTTATAGAAAAATTCAGAGAAATAAACCGCCCTGTTATATTTACCCGGCATCTCAATACAGAAGAAAATGCAGGGATGATGGGAAAATGGTGGAGAGAACTGATGCTTAAAGAGAATGAACTAACAGAAATATCTGAAAAATTCTCTCCCGAAACTGGTGAAATAGTCATTAAAAACAGCTATGACGCTTTTCACAATACAAGCCTGAAGGAAATACTTTTAAAAAAAAGGTGTGATAATGTGGTAATTTGCGGAGTAATGACACATCTCTGCTGTGACACCACCGCCCGTTCCGCTTTTATAAATGGATTTGAAGTGTTTTTTACAGTCGACGGGACAACCACATATAATGAAGAACTGCACAGGGCTTCTTTATTGGGTCTCGCGCATGGATTCGCCTCAGTTGTTCAGATAAATGAACTGATAAAACAAATTGATAAATGGAAATGATATTTTGAGCTCAGAATATGAAGTGATAATTGTCGGCGGAGGACCCGCTGGTCTTACTGCCGGGCTGCAGATGCAGAGAATGGGAATTGATGTTGTGCTGATTGAAAAGAATGATCCCGGCGGATTGCTCTATCACGCTAACTTAGTTGAAAATTACCCCGGTTTTCCCGATGGAATCAGGGGACCGCGCCTGGCAAAAAAGATAAAATACCAGGCTGAACGGCTCGGCTTAAGAGTCATGAATGATGAAGTTACGGAAACAATTTATAATGGAAAAACATTTGAGGTAAGATCAGGGAAAGGATTTCTTTCTTCGCGAAGACTTGTAATCGCTTCCGGCACATACCCGAAAGAAATGACAGGTTTTGAAATTCCTGAAAACTGCCGGGCAAAAGTCAGCTATGGAGTAACTGATTTTCTGGATGATGAGGGGAAAACATTTATTATTGTCGGATCGGGAGATGCCGCCTTCGATTACGCTCTCAACCTCGGGGGGCGAAATGAGGTAATAATACTCAACAGAAGCGACCGGCTGAAATGTCTTTTTCTGCTGAAGAAACGAACCGGCTATATACCCGAGATTTCATATTTTGAAAATACAAGAGTAATTTCACTTGCTAAAAATGAAAATCAACTGGCTGTTACAGCGAAAAAAAAGGGGAAGGAAATAAAAATCTTCGCGGATTTTCTCATTGGTGCAATCGGAAGAAATCCTGAAAATTCATTCATCAGTGAATCAATTCTGATTCAGCAAGAAGAACTGGAAAAGAGAAATATTTTGTTTTATATCGGTGATGTAAAAAATGGTGATCACCGGCAGTCGGCTATAGCATGCGGTGATGGAATGCGGGCCGCGATGATCATTAGCGATGAAATAAAGAAGCTGAATTCTCCCGCCTGATTTCAAAAATTTAATATATTTGCGGGATAAAAAACCAAAACCAAAGCTCTTGCGGAAGGGAGTAATATAGATGAAGGTCATTGCGTCAACAGGCAGAGAAGATGTTGCCGTAGTATATATAATGGAACTGTCGGAAGGCAGAAAAATTGAATGTGTGGAATCTTTAAAACCACCCATACCGATGGAAAAAAAGTGGGTTCTGCTGGTTTCCACAATTTTCGGATGCCCGATCAAATGTAAATTTTGCGACGCAGGCGATTTTTATAAAGGGATGCTTTCGAAGCAGGATATGTTTGACCAGATAGATTTTATGGTTGACAGGCATTTCCCCGATCGTATTGTAACACCTGGGCAGTTTAAGATTCAGTTTGCCCGTATGGGTGAGCCGCTGCTTAATCCCGCCGTTTTGGAGGTTCTTGATGAACTGCCTTTTCGGTATAAGGCGCCGGGACTTATGCCCTCCCTCTCGACAATAGCGCCAGCCGGAGCGACAAAATATTTTGAACCGCTGCTTCAAATTAAAAAACGGCATTATAGCCTTGGCAATTTCCAGTTTCAGTTTTCCATCCATACTACCGATCAGCAGTTACGGGATAAACTGATGCCGGTAAAAAAATGGAGTTTCACCCAAATGGCTGAATATGGCGAACGTTTTTACCAGGCAGGCGACAGGAAAATTACTCTCAACTTTGCCCTGGCGAAAGATCAGCCTGCCGATCCCGATGTGTTGCTCCGCTTTTTTGATCCCGAAAAATTCCTGGTGAAAATCACCCCGCTCAATCCGACATACCGGGCAGTGGAAAACGGTCTGAGCACATATATTGACCCGCATGAAAAATCTGATTACCTCGGTGTGATCGAAAATATTAAAAATGCCGGGTATGATATCGCTCTAAGCATCGGGGAACCGGAAGAAAATTATATAGGCAGCAACTGCGGCCAGTACCTGAAAACACATATGAACAGCAAAAACAAGATTGAGGATGGCTACAGGTACCAGATTGTCAACCAGGAAAAGGTTGAACAAACAACGTAAAGAATTGTGAATTATAAATGATGAATTGTGAATTGTTTCCCGCGATTTTGACTTTTTTAACCGCGAGCCTCCGGAGAATTATTTTTATATCTCCGGAGGAGTCGTAGCAGTATCAGGATAATTCACAGGGCCAATTCCTTTTTGATACCGGCTCAATCAGCTTGTGAAATAAAATATGAATTACGATAAAACATACTCCCGAACTCAAAATGTTTTTGGTGAAAAACCAGAGCGGATACTTCAAAAATTTTCTCACCTTATCCCTTCCGGAAGCCGGACGCTTGATATAGGCGCGGGGCAGGGACGCAATTCTTTTTTTCTTGCCGAAAAAGGTTTCCATGTTAATGCTGTTGATCCTTCCATAGTCGCTGTTGATTATATTTCCGGAATTGCCCGGGAAAAAGGATTAGCGGTTAATGCCATTAAAAGTGGTTTTACGGAATTTCAGCCGGGAAATAAAAAATATGGCGCGGTTCTTATTTTCGGACTGATCCAGATTTTGTCCCGGGAATCGATCCATGCGCTGATTTCAAAACTTCGGGAGATAACCGAAAGCGGAGGACTCATTTATATCACCGGCTTTCTGACTTCCGATGACTCATATAAAAAATATTCCGGTGATTGGGTGACAACAGGTAAAAATTCTTTCTCATGTGAAGATGGAATCATCCGGACATTTTTAGAGCCGGGTGAGATAATTTCTCTTTTTAGAGGTTTTGATATTGTTCACCATTGGGAAGGTATGGGACCTGAGCGCCGGCATGGCGACGGAGCTCCCGAGAGGCATTCTCTTTTTGAAGCGGTGTTCCAAATTCGGTAGATAGAATATTCAAAACATACAAGAAATAATCTATCATTATTTCATCTTCAAAAATTGAGGAAAATTTTATATTTTACATGAGGGAATTATTTAAATGAACAAATTTCCCGAGCCGGAAAAGCCGGGATTAAATAATCGTACATCCGGGTCTTTTGTTCTGTCTGTTAATTAAAACGGATTTGTGGCCCCGGGTATAAATCCCGAATAAATTTGTAGCGATTTTACAGACGCGGCAATGACCGGACAAAGATATTGAGCAGGCCATTTTATTTTCTGAATAAAACCGGAATCCATTTTATGAAAAAAATTAAAAACTTTCCCCTTGTTATGGGCATTTATCACATCTTTTTAAGTGTCTGGGCCGCGGCTTATACTCTGCAGATTTTAGTAGCCGATATTTCAATATTTCTGTTTACCATCCCTATGTTCATTTTTATTTACTGCGCCGGATTGGGCGGTTACAGGCTGCTAACCACCCGCAAAAAAGGAATTAATATGCTTCTGGTTGCCCAGTTTATGCAGGCGTTAGGTTTTACTATCGGGGGTATTAATTATGTGCTTTTTGCGGGCCAGTCTGTCACCCTTAATATTACAATCGGACAATTTTCGGGAATAAATTTCGGATTGCAGTTACTGAATATGGTGTATGGATTGAGATATGGCGTCATTCAGAATTTTGATATTGTCAGTATAAACCTCTTCGCCATTTTTATGATTTCATTGCTGCTTAATTATGAAAGGGATACTGATGATGAGAATGTGGATGAGGAAAAAGTTTTAGACAACTTTACAGCAAAATAACGACAGAGAGAAGATGAAAAAGATAGAAATATTTATCGGCAGCCCGAGGAAAAAGGGAAATACAAACACAATGGCTGAAATGCTTATTTCGGGACTTGATAAAAATAAAATCAGCGGCGATATATCCTTTTTGTATGATTTTGATATAAAACCCTGCGTTGACTGCCGGGGTTGCAAAAGGGGAAATATGGAGTGCCTGCTGAAAGATGATATGGCTGATTTATATGAGCGGATTGAAAATTGTGATATACTGATTTTGGCTACCCCGATTTACTGGTTCGGTCCCTCCGGACAGTTGAAACTTTTCCTGGATCGTTTCCGTCCGTGGTATGGAAATAAAAAGCTCGAAAGCAAATATTTCGCTTCCCTGCTGCCGGCAGGAACAGGCGCCACTGATTGTGACCTTACAATTGAAATGTTCCGCCGCGCCGCCGAAGCCCTTGGAATGATCACCCTTGGAACTGTCACGGCAAAGGCTTATGACAAAGATGAAGTTAAGGATGATGCTGAAGCGATGGAAAATCTTAAAAGGTTAACAAATAAAATTTGCTCTTTGGAAACCTGGTTAGATAATTGAGTTAATAAAGGAGAGATAATGAAATTATTACCTCTTTTTTTGATTCTGTCAGGTATACTTTTTCCCCCGGTTCAGGAGGATGCGACTATGTTAAATATAACTGATCAGACTATCACGGAGCTGAAAAAACTGCGTGAAGAGAAAAAATTCCTTGAAATGGAAGGAGGTCATTATCCCGGAGCGCCTTCGGAGGAGATCAGGCTCGAACTTGAAAAAAAACTGGATTATACTATTGATATCCTCATTGATAACATAAAAGCCAATCCGACGAAAAAATATTTGCTCAGCCGGTTTTCTTTAATGCTGAATAAATTTACTGAATATGATACCGAAGAAAGGGAACAGATATGTTTTTACTGTGAAAAGATTATGGACATATTCGGCGTGGAAAGTTCGGACGGACTTCTTATGAATTGGCTTTATGGCTTTAATCCTGATGATTTTTTTAAGCAGGAGAAGTGAGTTAACTGAAGCGCAGAGAATGATTAAATACTAAAAAAAATGGCCTTAAAAGTTGAGTATATCGTAAATGGCAAAAATCTATAAAGGGAAAACGCCCCCGTGCGGGGTATATTGCGGAGACTGTCCACATTATACTCGCGAAAAAAATCCCTGTCCGGGCGCCGATATAAGATGCGCGGAGCGAAGATGCAAAAGTTTCTTCACCTGCTGCGTGGAAAAAAAGGGGCTTGATTATTGTTTCGAATGCCATTCCTACCCTTGCCGCCGGTTTAAACAGTTTAATGATACCTGGAAAAAATATGGTCAGGATTTAATGGCAAACCAGGAATTGCTAAAAACTAAGGGGGAAAAGGGGCTGAAATCCTCATACGAGGCTCCTCCGGTAAAATGATCCATGAAAAGCCGGGCCGGAATTCCAAAGGAAAGCCCGGGCAAACTGTCTTTATTATTTCCGCGATAGTCGCTGCCGCCCGGGTTTGAGTCTGCAAAAAATAAAAAATCCCGGTTATTTTTTCTTGCAGGAACCTGCGCCGCCGCCGCCAAAAAATAGCATTACCCCGAGAAGAAATCCGAAATCATACCACCCACCCGCGTTTGGAAAGGCATATATTTTATAATCGGTAAAGAGACTTACAATAAAACTGAAGAGGATAATAAATCCATGGAGCAATCCTGAGAAAAATCCGGGCAGATCGGTTATATTAACCGGGTTATGTTTAGCGCAACCGGTCAGGATGAACGCAAATAACAGTGTTAAGAGAAGCGGTAAAATATTTTTATTTTTCAAAATTTTCATATTTATTCTCACTTAATGGTTTCTGTTTTATCATACACCTGGAAATATAATATATTCAAAAAATATAATAAAAAAACCCGGGGGATGCCCCGGGTTCAAAAAATTAACGTAAAAGTAAAAAAAAGCTTAAGCTTTCATTCTTTCACCTTTTTCTTCCTTGATGAATATCCAGCCGACAACTTTACCAATATCGATCTGTTTGAAGTCGTTCCAGTATTTTTTATTTCTTACGTACATAGAACTGGTGTCGAATGAAGGAATATCTTCAGCTTCTTTGATGATCACATTAAGCCTGTCTATCCAGGCTTTCATATTTTTAGTGCGAAGATCAATCCAGCCGTCATGCGCCCATATTTCCATGGTTTTTTCTGTCATTGGTATTTCATTATCGCCACGGAAGGGAGGTATCTTTATCATATTGCCGCGGAGCAGTGATTTACCGTCGGGTAAAAGAATCGGGATGCCTATTGAAAGCGCTTCGTTTCTTAATTTTGTGTTGTTTTTTATAAGCCCGAATGTTTTCTCCGACATTTCTTCAGGTGACGCCGCGATAATGTCCTTCATTCCGCCGAAAAGTTTTCTCAGCAGGTGAATTTCATAAAGCAGTTTTGAAAGACGCGGCGGTCCGAGAAGCTCGAAAGCAACGCTGTCGGTTTCATTAATCTCTTCAAGTTCGGCCAGTTTATCCACAGCGCTGTGCTGCATAAATCCGGCGCGGTAGGTTGGTTCGAGAGTAGCATTATCAAGCGCGTTGATAATATCATGCCCGGTGTTGCCGCCTCTGATTTCATAAATGGCGTCTTCAGCTATCTCTTCAGGTGTAACATATTCCATCTGTCCCTGGGCTGTGATGGCCTCAAATTCACCGCGTGAGAATGTGCCGTTTTCACCGGTGTCGATGAATACCGATTTTAATGTTTCACCTGTAACCGGAAATTCCTTGTCGAGGCTGAGTTTGAATGTTTCACCAAGATTCACTGCCTGTTCGATAGGAACATTTACAATCTCGATAGCTTTGCCACGTTTTATGATCTCACCATATTCAATACGTTTCCAGGCGATAGCCGCGGTAGGTTTAATCTCTTTGGTAATAGCGCTACCGGGTGTTCTTCCCATTAGGAAAAGAAGAAGAGTATGAGCGCCGGCCACGCATGATTTACTTAGCAGCACGCGGGAAGGTTTTTCCTCACTATGGGTATAAGGAATGTTGAGTCCCATACCTCCTGTTCCCGATGTTCCTATTTTTACATAAATGCTGGTTGAAGCCGCGTTCATTGAGTTGTAAAGAATCTGCACATGTCTGATAAGCTGTGGAACATACAAGGTGCATATCAGCTTTTCAGTTTCGGCTATCATCTCTTCGGCAGTCGGGTTTTTCGCTATTTTAGACTTGATATGCCAGTATGATGTATAAACATCCTGGTAAGCGATGCCGGTTGCCGAGTTGATACAATCTACAATTATGTCCGGTTTATAGGTATCAAGAAGCTGGTAAATAGCTGAACTTTTGAGGATATCATCGGTCATTTCATCCATGATATCGCTCATCATCACTTTCCTTGTTTCAGGGTTTTCCAGAATTCCAAAACGGTCGGAATCTTTGAAATCATTTCTCACAAAAATATTTCCCCACCAGGGAGTGAAATAATCGGCTGGTTTACCGGGATATTGTTCATGAAGATTTTTACACTGAGTTTCAGCTTCCCACTGTTTAAGGGAGGTAACGATTATTTTTTTTGGTTCTTCGGGCATTATTTTTCTGATCAGGGCATTTCCAACAAGTCCCCATCCGCCGAGAACGAGGACAGTTTTATTGCGTATATCCATAGTATCTCCAATGTTTTTTCAGAGTGAATAAAAGCATTTAAACATAAAATTAAAAAAACATTTAGACAAGTAAAATAAGAGAGAGAAGCGCTGATTTTGACATCTGGAGTAAGAAAGGATGTTTTAGAAGGAGTTTTGCGGGGTCAATAAATGCGGGTCCATAGTGACAGTATTAAAAAAAAGGAATTTAAATAGTTTTGTTATAAATCGAATCCGAAAGTTCTTGTCGAATTGATTTCAGTTGGGAATCCAAATCGTCGATTTTCTCAAAACCTATATTCTTCCAGATGCCTTTAAGGCTTACAGGTTTTGGCTTATCTGATTTTGATTGTAAGAATAAACTATGAACGTAATTATCCAATTCGTTGATTTGTTGTTCCGACAATTTTGCCATCTTGTGAATTATTTCCATTTTTTTAATTGCAGCCTGATGCACAACCAACTCCCTGAAAATTTATATTACCAGTTGTTTCATAATACTATTTTTACCCTTATATTAAATCATTACCCTCTCTTCGCCATCGCGCTCCAGTTCCCCGGTCATTATTTAGTTTTGACCCGATTTGGTGTTTTATCAGCCGCGTTCAGGCATCATTGCTTTATAACGACATACTTAGATTAACCGGTTATTAATTAGAGTTCCATGATATAATCTTCCGTAAGATTATTGAATTTATCGCTCCATCGTCTCCAGCTCACCTCCGGGAATAAATCCCGGTATCGCCCCCGGTTAAAAACATGCACGTTTTTTAATTCTTCAAAATTTATCGATTTTGTATTGACAATATTATGGGCAGGGTTATGTGAATATATAAGTAATTTTTCAGCTAAATCAATTTGTGACGCCCAAATTTCTTCATCTTTTGTTTTTGAGGCGATACGGCCAATATAAAATTTGATGTTATTGGGATCATAATTATAATCCCAGTATTCCTGTTTTAATCTTTTACAAAAAGTCTGGTAATTAGCTTTCCCGATATATAATAATACATCTTTGCCATATAAAGGATGAAAGCCATATACCTGGTAAAGTCCGTAATCCCTTGACTCATCATTGAGTGTTTTCAATTCCTCCAGTGAAAATGCTCCATCCCAAAAAATATGTATTTCCATCTTATTGCTCATTTGCATAACCTCTTTTTGTTTAATCCGGTTTTCAGAGTTGTAAAAAATGCTGATAACTCTTGCCAAAATCTCACGGTGTTTTTGTCAAATGCGGCCATTGGTTAAATCCACTCCTTTTGTTCGACCATGCCAAATTCTTGCTATCATTTTATTGTATCTCTTAATGTTCGTTTCCTTTATAAATCCACATAGGTTCAGTTTTGCCTGCTCTGACAAATCCAACTTTCTTATAAAAGTCTATGGCTTTGTCATCAGCAGTTAACATTTGCATATGAAAATCCTTATATGTTTTGAACATCCTGTCCATAATCATTTTACCTATTCCTTTTCCCTGGTAACCAGGATGTACCAGTAAGTGAGGATAATAAACAACGAGAAATCCATCTGATATTGAATTTCCAAGTCCTGTTAATTTATCCCCATCCCACGCGGTAATCAAAGAATGTGAATTAATCAACGCGTTAAATAATTTATCTGGTTTATCTGCAGCACTCCAACCATTGGCTTTGTACAACTCAATCACCTGTTCGATTTTAATATCTCTTGTATCTGAAATCTTTATTTCCATTATCTGAGTCTCGCTTTTTGCATAACATTAGGCTTACACACAACCTGTGTTTTATCCTGCTGTTTTATTCCACCTGCCCGGGAATATGGGAACAATTGTTTATTTATTTTACCGTAAATTATTATATGCAACCATTTACTCTTAATTGTGTTTCAAATTTTTATGCGTCAAATATTTACCAGTGTCTGACGATGTCGCAGCCGGCAGGCGCCCCGATGCTGGAACTCTGCTTTAAAGTACAACGCGAATTATTTAGCAACCGATTTGTAAATTACACGATTGCCGCTTACATTGCTGTGTCCGTGTCAATATTCCGGTAATACCATGAGTATTTGCCAATCAATTCTTCCAATTCATCAAGAAACACTTGTGATAATTATAAACACCTGATTAACAAAATTGTCTGATCATCTTTTTGTTTACCGTATGAGGCCAACTCATTATTTATTTTGTCATAAATCCGGGATAATTTTTCATTTCTGTTATCAAGAATTGTCTGTTTTACTTTGTCCATTCCAAAGAATTCATTTTTTTTATTTGAGGTCTCTGTAATTCCATCTGTCAGTAATATAAATAAATCATTCCTGTTAAAAACTGTGCCGGCTGTTGAAAATTTGAAGTCTTTTGTAGCCGCTATTGGAAGGTGCCTGATTATCAATTCCTCAAAACTATTTGAACCATCAGCGAGTTTTAAGATCGGGAGATGACCTGCCGTAGAATATTCTACAGTATTATTTGAATTAAATTTTAAAAAAGCGCAGGTAAGAAACATGTTCTTCTTTTTTAGGTTGTACATAGTCCCGCTGGTTTCAGTTAATATTGAATTCAGCGGTTCACCTTTACTTAATAACACCCGAATCGTACTCTTAAACATCCCCATCATCGATCCTGCCGCGACTCCATGACCCGAAACATCGGCGATATAACAAGTATGAGTGGTTTCATTTTCAACAAAGTCAATTAAATCACCCCCCACTTCATCAGTCGGATTCGATATTCCGAATATTTCAAACCGGTCATTAACAATTTCAATTTTGGGCACAAGGTTGGAATGAAGCTCCTGCGCGAGGTTCATCTCAGCCTGAAGCCGTAAATTTCTTATTCCCTCCTTATTTATGAATATTACAAGCAGTATATATCCCAGCGCCATAGTCGCTATAATCCCAATTGCGTCGATATTCGCTCTTTGGGGAAATTCGGAAAACATTGGATGGCCGGCCTCTCTCCAGATGAGAATTCCGGCAACAAACTGAAAAATGATTGTAAATGGAAGGGCTTTAAGAGTTCTTGTAAAACTATAAACGTATAATACCGCGACAATACCGGAATAAATTACATTTAAAAAAAGCAGCGGTTCAGAATATGAACCTTGTGAAAGCAGATCAATGACAAATCCGATTCCGGAAAACAAGAAGAAAATTGCCGAGATAAAGATGAGATATCTTCTTAGTGGTATATATTTCCAGAATAAGCTGTTTCGTGAAAGATTATTTTTATTCAATTTAGCCTTCTAAGTAAGTTTTAATATCCGCGATATATAATCAAACCGCCGGTAAGATGGATAATTACTGTATTGTATTTATTCCTGATTCTTCGTTCAGAAGATAAATAAATACAACAGCAAAAGAAACTTTTCTTAAATAAAAACCGCGGATGTTGATTTTTAGTTGTAATTGTGGGAGTATTTGAATTTTTTGGGGTATGGGGAGGACAACAGTATTCATCCGGCTGCATCGGATGATGTTTTGAAATTCAAATTAATTCATTTTCTTCTGACTCAAGTATATTTGCCTGCTATCATTTCTAAATCCAGTTACATAGGCTTCAATAACTTCACCTTCCTTCATCCAATAACCACTTTCATAATTTGAAGGGGTAAGATCTTTTATGAAAATAATTTCCAGCAAAGCTGGAAATTCCATCTTAATATCAATCCATGCTCCAAAAGGCGCTCTGCAGATAACCATACCGGAAACCATTTCACCAATTTTTAATTCCTTTTTAACCTGCTCCCATTTCGTTTCGTTTAACTCAAAGTTACTTAAATATTTTTTGAGTTTTTTATCCCAATCATTATAATTCATTTTTTACCCTGAAATTTAACGGTTAGTATAATCTGCAAAAATAGCTTGCACAAATTGTCAAATTTAGAATGAAGGTTCCAAGTTTTTGTCATATTGATATTTTTGTTATAAGCTTTTCCCAACGATAATATTTTAACGGTGAGTGTATGGGTGGGCTGTGAACCTATCAAATTGGCATATCGTTGAAGCGTACTGTCCGGCAGAAAGAACTCGGGAAACATACAGTTACCGTGTTATTAAACTAATAGAGTATTTTAACAAACCGCCGGAAAATGGTTGGTTCCATTAAACAAGACATTCACTTTTCATTCAAATTGCAAATGCTTTTTTCGATATTCTGCCTGGCGCACAGCTTTTCGGCTTAGTTCAACAAAGAATAATCCGCAGGCAGGCTATGTTATGAATTCTTTATTATGCGATGTTCTCTTATATAAACACAGAATCAAGTGGGTTAAGCAATTATTAGACATAATAAATGGCACAAATTCTAAAATTATTTATGAATATAATCCATAACAAGTGTTGTTTCGTCCAACGAATAACAATTAGAAAATTCTGAGACAACTTTCAATGAATTTTGTGTTTCGGTTAGATAATTTTTGCTTAGTGGAATACTTATTCCTTCTAGCGTCATACACTCCAAATATTCGGAAAGCGACATATCAGTTTGAAAACATGGCGAGTATTCACTAATAATATAAAGATCGTATAAATTTCCCACATCATTTTTATAGACTAGTAACAAATGTAAATAATGTGGTTTTGAATTATTCCCTTCATATATATAATTATAATGAATATCAATAGGAAATTCTTGTCTTGCGCAAATTTCAGATGGAATTGGATTGAAAATCAAAGTTTTTTGAGTAAAAAATTCACCGACTTGTCCCTGTAAGAATATTTCTCTTAAAACTGGTTTTATACTAAATGTATCCATTAATGCGAAAAGCAGAATAGTTCCTTTAATTTCACTTTTGTTTTCGATATTGAAATGTAATTTAGGCAATGGTACACAAGTACTCCCCTCTGGCTCAGTAATACGTTCTGAATAAGTCCCGGGAGGTATTTGTTCCTCTTTGGGGTAATCAATTTCTTCCATTGGGTTTCGTTTCATAACAGCAAATTCATGATATTTCTTGTTTGCAAAGCTCCACTTACTGTCAAGTAATACGGGAGAATCTTTCAATTTGAAACGAGGATAATAATTCATCATATTAGATTCAAAGCGCGAAATATCAATCTCCTTCTGTTGGCACATATGAAGGATAATAGTTATGCATATGGGGAGCAAAATAATAAATATGTTTTTCTCGCTAATTTGAAGGTAATATTTGAGCTTTTTCATTCCTAAATATCCATATAATGTAACGGTTTTTATAAAATTTCAGATATGGTATCCCTTAATAGAGCTCTGCTAAGTAGTGACTCACGCGTAATTTTTTGGGTCTAAAAAAGATATATTTGAACTATATCGTAAAAAAAACAATCTTTCATTCGAGCACTTATTACCCCTAATAACATCAGTCACCCTTAAAATAAACAAATTATTGATAATTGACAAGAGGGAAAATAATAGTGAATGAAAAAATCAGAGTAAGAGTATGATAACGGGGTATGTGGTTGTATTGGGGATGTTCATTTTGCCTGTGGGTGGTGAGTAAAAACGATTGCGCTACCGAATTATTATCCTGTTAATCTATACAATCCTGGTAATCCTGTTCTTTTTTTCTTTGCGGTCTTTGCGTATTCTTTTCCTTTGCGGTCTTTGCGTGGAATTTACCCCTTGGGAAAATGAAAACCCATTGCGATACCGATAACGCTTTTAATCCCGCAATCCTTTAATCATGGTTCAGGGGTTGGCGGAGGGGTATCACTTGTCAATTCTTTCAACCATGTTCCAGCGTTGACCATGTTCCAGTTTTTTATTGATATGATAGGTCAGGGCCATGGCGATACATTGTTTTAATTCTCTGACAGGCGCTTTTTCATCCGGGTGGAAATCGATGCTTCTGTCGCCGCCATAACGGAACAGATTGGGATAACGTTCTTTGAACGCGGGAACAAGGTTGGCCGTGCATTTGAAGAATATGGAATATTGCTCCGGTGTTTTTGCCTTCCAGTCAATCCTTACTGTGCTCCCGATTTTTGATTTCGCGGTGACGTAACCTGGTTCTCCCCATTTAAGGGTTTCTTCGAGCGGGCCAACTTCCTCAAACGCTGCTGCGGTTTCATAAATCAGCTTCCTCAGGAAAAGCAGCCTTTCTTTTATCACGGGAGGATAGGAGTTGAGAATATTTTTTACTTCGGGATTTACCGGGGGGATTGGAGTGTTGGATTTGGAGTTCATTTTAAACTTTCATTAAAAAACAGATTTAGGTTACTTTCATTTAACTTCTTGTTTTGCTTTTGCCAGCTCCAACATTTTATCAAGCAGTTCTTTAAGTCGCGGACATTTTTGATAAGCTGTATTTGGATCAAGTTTATTAAAAAGTTGACTGCCATTGGCAATTTTTTTGTATGATCTATTCAGATGTTTTGAGTAGAGATTATCTAAAAATTTGGCTGGAGGAGTATTAAAATTAACTGTTTCAGGTTTCCCGGCCTTTTTTAATAATTCAGCTTTTATCGCGCGTGGAAATATATCGGGTTGACTTAAAAGCCATGCTTCAATCTCATGAACCGCAAAAAAGTGGAAAAAACGGGAATCCCCTACCATTTTTTCGATATGGTCTTTTCCCCAGGCATAACGTTCATCAGCGCTTTTTATATCGGGAGGATAAAATGTGGGGCCATATAGGTCCAGGAGTGAAATAACCGCGATAATTTCTTCATTCCCGGTTGCGTTCAGATGCATTTCGGCTTTTAAAGGCGTTTCATTATAAAGCGCGTTCCATCCGTCGAATCGAATAACCTTGATCCCAATGGGTTTATTTAATTTTGGATCAAGCCATTTTTTTAAGAAAGCGCTTAAAGACCGGTATTCGGTATAACCCTCAACAAATAAAATAAACTTCATATTAACTGCTCTAATTCGCCCGACTTGAAAAGTGAGCCTAAGGAGTATTCATTCAACCAGTATTCCAGTTTCTCACCTTCAAGTGTTTTTAATACTGTTTCACCATTTTCCCATAAGGCAACTGTTGTAGTAGTCCTTGCGCCGTTAAAGGCGTCAAGAAACTGTGGAGAATGTGTTGTCAGAATTACCTGGGATCTTGTGGCGGCTTCGGTGGCATATTCCGCGATAATCGGAAGCATTGAAGGATGCAGACCGGTTTCCGGTTCATCGATTGCCAGAACCGGGGCGGGTGTGGGACTCGCGAGAACAGTTAATAAAAATAAAAACCGCAATGTGCCGTCAGATAATTCCGCCGCCGATTGTTCGCGTCGCAGAGATTTCCAGCGGACTCTCATCTGAATTCTCTGGTCTGAAGCTGGTGGAAATACCAATTCTTCAAAATCATCGCCAAAGGCCGCTTTCATGGCGTCATTAATATCTTCTTTGAAATTTCGGTCGCCTGTATATAATGTATGCAAAACCGGTATGAGATTTTGACCATCCGGATCAACCCTCTTTTCAAATCGGGCGATAGCGGGTTGACGCACTGAAGATTCCTGATTTGTGTTTAAATCGTGATAGACCGCGATAGATTCTAATGCGCGTTGAAATGGTGGAATATATTTATTCTTGAAAAATGGACCGGATGCTACCGAAAGCAGGGTTTCTTCTTCGGATAAATATTCATCAAAAGTCGAAATTGTTTTCTCTTCACCATCAAAAATTTGAGCTGTGTTTGAGAATCGTTCGAGAAATTTCATAGGAGTCTTTTTTGTTTTTTCTCCTGACTTATATGAATTAACCAATAATTCTTTTTTAATTTTGTATGAACTTCCCATTCCAAGTCTGGCCAGCTCCAATTCATATTGTAAAGGGCCAAATTTACCTTCCAATGGCTCAGACTGAAGTATGAATTTTATTGATTGCGCCGAGCCATCCCATAAAATCGGGTCCATTCCGCCCAACGACTGTATATACTTGCCAAGCTTTCCTTTTGCCGAAATTGATATTAACTCCAATAATCGCAAAAGGTTTGATTTGCCAGTTCCATTGGGACCAATGATAATATTAAGATCCCCGGGAGTCCATTTCACATTACGTAGTGAACGAAATCCCTCAATATGCAATTGCTTTATTCTCATTCCGCGCTTTTTTTGTTTAAAGTTTTCCGGAACTAATCATGGATATAAAAATTAACATATCGTTTTGTTTCCGGTAAGAGATTAAATTTACAATTATTAAAGTTTATTAACAAGATTTTATTCACTGAAATTATGCTGTGTCTTTTACATGTTGAACTTTTTTTAACGTTCCCGGATAAGAATTTAAAGGGAATTGGAGTAATGGAATGAGAGTTCATTTTATACTTTCTTAAATGTATGAATGTTTCTTTTTTCGCAGGCTGATAACTCAGCAAATATTTAGCAACGCGAAAAAAGTTCTTATCGTGTTATTATTAAAGTTATGTGCTATGCAATAATCAGTAATACAAAATGAAAAAGGAATATAACTTTTTAAATTCATTTATTTAGGGTCTACTGAATTTATGCAAAGGTAAATTTGCCTGTAATAGCAGTGTGGTTCATTATTTGTCTGATATTTTCTAATATTGTTCTCTTAAATAGCGATTTCATAATTCTTATAATGTATTTTAGTAACGACAAAAATAAATTGTCCATTATTTTTACATAACGGACAATGTTCATCACAAAAAAGATTGCTCCTATCCAACTTTCAGATGTATCCTGTCTCCTCGCCCCTATTTCACCCAGCCCGTATCCGTTTCTTCCCTGTCCGAACTTTCCTTCTATTTCGGAGCGTTTGGCATTATCCTTTTTCCTTCTTTGCTTTTCTTCCTCCATCTCTTTCTCCTTTGGCCTGCCTAATGGCTTGCCATTGGTTTTTATTCCTTTTTCTGATAAATATTTTCTATTCGCCCTTGTTAAATATTTGAGGTCCGTTATTACTACTTCCGGATAATAGCCGTAAAACTGATAATACTTCTCAACCTGATATTCCATATCGCTTCCTTCATCATAAGCATCCCAACTTAAGTTATCTATCCTCGCAAATCCATCTATGAGTGATACGCCGATCTTTGCTCCAAACTCCACTTTAGATTTTGCTTTCCCTCTGACTATTGGTCTTACATAGGGCTGGCTTATATTTACTATTCTGTCTGATACTCGATGGCTCTTCTTTTTGTACATTTCTTCCTGTTGACTGTAGAGCAATTGTATTACCCAAAATTGTTTCTGCTCTCTTTTGTTTAATGGGAATTCCTTCCCTTCAAACATATCTAATAATTTATGAATACTCTTGATATTTCTTCTTAAATATCTGATTTGCTTCCCTACTGCTTTCCTGATCTCTCTGTGTGTTTTATTGCCTTTTTTCGATTCTGACAGGTATTCTTTTGCCGCTCTTTGTCGATAGCTGCGCGGCTTTTTAGTCAAATCTGTTTTTTTGTATAGTATGTCTATCAGGTTTTCGCTTATCAGCCTTGCTTCATTTAGCAAATCCAGATCGGTCGGATATTTGATTTTCTGTTCAGCTGCTGTCGCGTCAAGTATCAGTTTCCCTTGATTTTTGCTTATCTCCTCTTTTTCTTCTCCTGATTCTGGCAGTACCTCTTCGTTATCTTTATCCGCGGCTTTGGCTTCGGTTTTCTTTTTATTTCTTTCTACTATCTTTAATATCTCTTCTGTCATTTCATCAAACTGCTCATATCCCATTCGCTTCCGTATATGAACCATCAGACTTGGATCAAATGCTGCCTCCTTCTGGAAACTGGTAAATCCAA
Source organism: Melioribacteraceae bacterium (assembly GCA_963677445.2). Lineage (GTDB taxonomy): Bacteria > Bacteroidota > Ignavibacteria > Ignavibacteriales > Melioribacteraceae. Next base: position 85,027 of record CAXXGF010000071.1, read on the forward strand.
GAAAATATTGTATGTAGATATTTTCCTTTATCTGCTCTAATATTTCTACATCACTATATCCATATTTGTGTTTTAGTATTAAAGCGCCGATAACCAGTCTGCCGCTTTTGGCATATCTTCCATGTTTTTTGTCGAAGTTCCTTGAGTAGATTTCTTCCAGCTTTTCCCATGGCATTAGTTTTGACAATTTCACCCAGCGGTTCTCTGGATCCAAGTCTGCTTCAAATGGGTGTTGAAACTCAAATATTTCTATCTGCTTTGTGTTTTCTATTTTTATCATAAGTGCAAGCTTTTTTATTGCAATATATTAATTTCCTTGCACTTTTGCCACTTTTTATTCCTCTATATTATTTTATTACAATAACTTAACACTTTTTCAGTACACCCTATTTAACCATAAGGAACACAAAGAAAGCAAAAAGGGCGCTGGTAAATTTTATCCGAGCGATGTTAACAGTTAAGTTGTATTTTCTTATACCATAACATAAGGAAATACAAGGTTGCTTTGCCAACATATTTATAGTTTTCTAAAATCAATAAAGGTGAAGGACCCGCGAGGTATTGTTGTCTATCGGAGGGGAGAAGTGGGACATGGGGGATTTCGAGGTAGTTTGCAGTGATTGAATTTTTTGAGAATGAGTGCAATGGTAATTGTCCCGAAGTCAGCCTTTCACCGTGATCATTTTTCGGGAATTATTACGAGCGCGATTTTATCAGGGCTCCATTCAAATTTGAAAAATAATGAAGATCATTACTGCTCATTCATGATTTGCTGCCGGTCAGGTCGGTTTATTTTATTTCCCAAAATTTGATTTAATAAATGTTTCCTTATCAATCCTGTAATACAAAGCGTCGCTTATTCCTTCGCAGGGAGATTTTTCCCGGAAACGCATTTTTAATTTTTGCAGAACCCGGATAGACGCTTCATTCTTTTGGGATGTGCGGGCGATTATTTCTTTCAGGGAGAGCTTATTAAATCCATATTCCAGAGAGGCGCGGGCAGATTCAGTCGCGAATCCCCGGTTCCAGTAACGCCGGAAAAACCGAAATCCCAGATCAACAAGGTATTCTTCATTTAATTTAAGACCACACCAGCCGATAAATTCAAGTTCCGGTTTTAACAGAACCGCCCATCTTCCAAAGCCATTTTTCGTGTAATCCCGGTAGCCGGCTAAAAACTGTTCAGCTTCTTCGACCGAAACGAAAGGAGGATCGCCGGTATATTTTATCACCTCGGGATCAGAGTTTAATTCCCACATTTTTTGAGCGTCTGTCAGCCCAAATTCTCTTAAGACAAGTCTTTCTGTTTCCAGAATTTTTTTCATGCTCTTTATTTCAATATCCTTTCCGACAATAGAGATTGTTTGTTTTGGCTTTTCCAGAGTAATATTTACCAGTCATCTGAATATTCCAGGGAATAAAAAATGACTTCCTCAATTCTGTTTTTCATTTTGTATGAAAATTTTCTCTCTTTCATCAGATTTACCAAAGGCTTGTTAATTAATTCAAATGGTGATTTCCGCAGAAAATCAAAAATTTTCGTGATCCATTGACGCGTCCGGTTATTTGATTCTATCCGGCGCAATTCTTCAACTAATATAGGAATAAGAGCAGACTCATATTTTTTGTTTGCAACTTTATTGAAGACATCAATTTTATAATGAACCTCATCAAGCGTAACCGGGGCGGGCAGATTCTTAAAATATTCCATCATTTTAAGAGACGCTTCTTCATTTCCCTGGTTCGCGAAAAATGAAAGTGATGAAAACGCTTCCATTTGTTTTTTCTTATCCGGACTTTTTAATTTTTTTACATGTTTATCTATTGGCACAGTTTTCCAATCCAGATTGTCTAAAAATTCCTCGATGTTTGAAAGATTAACGGTAACTGTACGCGATTTTTCTGAAACTTCAGTTTCATTCTCTTCAATTAGTCCCCCGTTAAGATCAATTATAATCGCTTCTTCATAATGTTCGCAAGCCGCTGTGTCATTGAGCATTTTTTTTTCTTCTACCAATTCTTTACAGGATTCATAATTTAAATCCTCCATCAATTCATCGATGTATGGGTCAAACGCTTCATCACGAAGACAAATGCCAAAATCGCTATTGTTCTCGGCGTCAAGGAATAAAAAATTAGTGCATCTGCAGCATACTTTGTTCGAATTATCCTGTTCCATTCCGCTACTGTTCCTGTTTAAATTAAATTTGAATTTATTGAAATATATTGTTTTTTTTGTTCGGGTGAAAATAAAAACCGGGATTAATTGTACACGTCAGCCGTAACCTAAAAAAATATTTGCCCGTGTTTTTTGTTTTGTGCGAAGGAGTCCTGATGAGAAATAAAATATGAAAACCGGAGGAGTCGGTGGAAAAATAAATTTTAAGACCATATCACAAAGGACGCCAGGTTATTTCATCAACTGGTAGTCATTAACTAATACTGAGGCGGATAACCGCAGTTCTTTTTCAAGACGTCTTATCATATCCACAGTTAACCTTTTCTTTTTATTTAACACTTCTGAAACTCTGCTTTTCCCGCCGATAATGCCGATTAAATCTTTTTGTTTAATGTTCATCTCTTCCATACGAATTTTAATTACTTCAACCGGATCGGGCGCTTAAACAGGATAGTGTTTATTTTCATAATTCTCTAATAAGAGCGACAAGATTTCAGCTTCATACCCTTCCTTCGATTGGGGCGGAGCGTCAAAGATTTTTTCGAGTCTTTTCAAAGCTCTGTTATAATCTTCATCTGATTTTATTGGTTTAATATTCATAACGCGCACTCCAGGCAGCAAAATTATGATAAGTGAAAACGGGAGACGATTTATTCAATAAGAAGTTAAATTATACGCAAATTGGCAAGAGATTTATCAACAAGTTGAAAGTTTAATGCCAGGTACAAGTTTCGTAGTTACTCGAGGTGTGTCCTCCCCCGTCCCCGACGAAAAACACATCGGTGCCACCCCCTCCGGCGGGGGACATTCTGATTACTTGGATTTGTCGATAGATATCCCCCTTTGGAGGGGGTGGATTCAAAGTGTTTTTCTTTGAAGACGGGGGAGGACTTTCCCTGGGTTAGCCGATAACTTTTCTTATTCTGACTCCACCAGCTTATGTATTTAGAATCGCGGCCTGTCTATCGGCAACATGTTATTACCGGGCTTTTTTGACAAATTTTGCGCTCGGGATTATCCTTAACATGTTAATGTAAGTGAGGTGAAAAGAGCCTATTGTTTTCTTTCCCGGGGGACAAGTGGGACGCGGGGGACTTTTGAGTATATATTTAGAATTCTTTTTTTGAGAAGCGCTAAAAGATCCTCGTTCCCGGAGTAGCCATAGTACAGCAGAATTGATAATAACCATGAAAATAATCCCGGCTTCGGCTCCGCTCAGCCGCCGGGGGGAGAAATTGCTGTTAAGTTTTTATTAAAAATGCTTGACAATAACATCCGAATATTGTAATTTGCAAACGTTTGAAAAAAATCAAATCTTTGAAATGGTGTAAATTTGAATGATGTTGAAAAACTGAAAGAAGAGTTTATAATGAATTTCGGCTGGGCTTATAAGGCATTCGGGCTCAGCAAACTTATGGGTCATATAGTAGCTCTTCTTATATACTCCCCGAAACCCCTTTCTCTTGATGAAATCGCGGAATCATTAAATCGAAGCAAGGGACCGATAAGTCAGATCGCGCGGCGGTTAAGTGATAAAAACCTTATCCGGCGGGTATGGCAGCCTACAAGCCGCAAGGATTATTATGAAATTCAGCCCGAAATATTTGAGAACGCCTTCCGCAACAACCTCGATCTTGTAAGAAACAATCTGAAAATTGCCCGCACATTTAAAACCCGTGTAAATGAAATTAACAATGAGGACCTTGCCGCCCTGGAGGGAAGACTCAATGAAATGGAACAGTTCTATGAATTGATGGATAAAAAATACCGGGAGTTCCTCAATGAATGGGATGATATTTTTGAAAATAGTAAATTAAATCAATAGAGCTTTTTTTGTACTGAACGTTTGAAAAATTTCAAACGTTCCAAATAACAGGAAAAAGAGATGGAAAGATTAAAAGAAAAAGTAGCGGTAATAACCGGCGGATCGCAGGGAATAGGTCGCGCCACGGTAGAAAAATTCACAGCCGAAGGAGCCTCGGTGGCTATATGGGATATCGATGAAACCAAAGGTATGGAATTTGAAAAAGAACTTACCGCTGCCGGTAAAAATGTAAAATTCTTTAAGGTAAACGTTGCCAATACTGAAGATGTCGCCAAAGCGGCTGAAGATACACTCGCTCATTTTAACACCGTAGATATACTTATCAACAACGCCGGAATAACAAGAGACGCCACCCTTAAGAAAATGACAAATGAGCAGTGGGACCAGGTGATCTCTGTAAACCTTACAGGTGTTTTTAACTGTGTAAAGGTTTTATCCCCCGTGATGGCAACGAAAGGATATGGCAGGATTATCAACGCCTCATCTGTTGTGGGATTATATGGCAATTTCGGGCAGACAAACTACGTGGCAACAAAAGCGGGTGTTATTGGCATGACCAAAGTATGGGCGCGCGAACTTGGCCGCAAGGGTGTTACCGTTAACGCGATCGCCCCGGGATTTATCGGAACCGAAATGGTGCGCGCTATGCCTGAAAAAATTATAACAATGATGGAAGAAAAAACTCCCGTCGGACGCCTCGGCGAGCCTGAAGATATCGCCAACGCCTATGCTTTCCTGGCGAGTGACGAAGCTTCCTTCATTAATGGCGCTACCCTCAGCGTGGATGGGGGAATTGTAATATAAAAAGGAATAATATGAGAAACGCTTATATACATTCGCACGGATTTTATGTGCCGGAAAAGGTAGTCCCCAATTCCTATTTTGATGAATTGCTTGGCGAAAAGGTGAGTCCCTGGCTGGAGGAGGTTGTTCAGATTTTTGAGCGCCGGTGGTGCGCTGAAGATGAATCGACAGCCGATCTGGCAAAAAAGGCGGCAAAAAACGCTATGGCTGAAGGAAATATTGAACCTGAAGAAATTGATCTGCTCATTGTCGCCACTGACACGCCGGAATATATTTCCCCCTCAACCGCTTCGAAAGTTCAATATGAGCTTGGCCTTAATAATGCCGCCACATTTGATATCAACACCGCATGCGCGGGATTTGTAACAGCGCTCAACACGGCGGTTAATTATATAAAAGCCGACGAACAATATAATACCGTTCTTGTGGTTGGCGCTTACGCGATGAGCAAATACCTGAACATGGCCGATAAAAAAACGGTCAACCTTTTCGCCGACGGAGCGGGAGCGTTTGTATTAAAATCCACCGCTGAAAATGGACAGGGTTTTCTTACCTCCACAATGCTTACCAAGGGGGAATACTATTCATACATGGGAATATATGGAGGGGGCTCGGCGAATCCGATATCAAAGGAAATCGCAGGAACTCCCGAAGCGTTATTGCAGATAAAGAAAAAATTCCCCCCTGAACTTAATCCGGAAACATGGTCGAAGATGGCTTCCGGAATGGCAAAAAAAGCCGGTATATCTGTTGATGATGTTGATATGTATTTTCTGACCCAGATAAACATTAACAGCATTTTTGAAACGATGGACATATTAAAACAGCCCCGTGAAAAAGCGCAGACAAGCATGCACTATTACGGATATACCGGTTCTGCCTGTATACCTATCGCGTTCTGCGAAGCTATTGAAAAAGGAAAGGTAAAACGGGGAGATACCATATTTTTAATCGGATCGGGCGGCGGCCTCGCTTTCGCCGGTTCGGCATTTAAATATTAGGATTTATATGGCGGATCAATCACTTGTTACCGGAACCTGGATACTCGTAATTTTATATTCTGCGCTGATCCTTTATTTTGTTGTTCGGGGCGCCCGGAAAATTAAAAACATTTCAGATTACGCGGTCGGGAGCATTGTATTTTCCCCGGTGGCTGTCGGGTTGTCGCTTGCCGCGTCAATGACAAGCGCCGCGACTTTTGTAATCAATCCCGGACTTATAGCGAATTTCGGTATCAGCGGTTTTATCTCATTCGGAATATTTTTCCCTCTCGGCGCTCTGATATCTCTGGTGGCGCTTACAAAAAGTTTCCGCAAATATGGAGATACCGTTAAAGCGCTTACTCTTGCCCAATGGATCGGGAAACGGTATAACAGCAAAAAATATTCTCTGCTGATGGGATTTCTCTCTCTCCTGCTGATAACTTTTATTGTTTTAATTGTAGTGGCTCTCACTAAAGTGCTTTCAAAATCGCTCAATGTTTCTGAAATGTGGGTGCTGCTGACAATTGTAACCTTTATCTTCGGTTATATGATGTTTGGCGGGGCCAATTCAATGGTATATACCAACACCATTCAGGCTTCGATAATGGTTGTTGTGGCCATCATCCTGCTCACCTCGGGATATGAACATTTCGCTGATGGAGTTTCAGGATTCATAAATAAGTTGGCGGCCATTGATCCTTTACTTACAGGGGGGACCAATCCGGGCAGTCCTCTTTTCCGCGATTATTTTGAGATAATTTTCTGCCAGTTTGTGGTGGGATTTGCCGTAGTCTGCCAGCCTCATATTATCACAAAATCTTTGCTGCTTAAAAAAGAGAAAGATGTAAACCGTTATCTTGTTGTCGGCATAATCGCCGAAATATTATTCTTCCTGGTGGTATTCGCGGGACTATACGCAAGGATAACTTTTCCCGATCTTACTGTGGAAGGGGCCGCGCTGAAGAGTGACGGGATTATCCCCGCTTATGTGGTTCATATATTCCAGGGTGACGGATTCGCCGTCGCGGTAGGACTTGTAGTAATTCTTGGTCTGATAGCGGCGGGAATGTCAACCCTTGAGGGATTGATACAGTCTCTTTCTACTACAATTACCTCAGATATCATCAAACCGATTTGGGGCCATAAAATAAAATCTGACCTTGGATGGATGACGGTTAACAAAATTACAATCGCGGTTCTCGCCGTGGTATCGATGCTAATTTCGTGGGATCAGATAGTCAATCCGAAACTATCGGTAGCGATTTTAGCCCAGAACGGGGTTTACGCCTACTTCTCGGCCGCTTTTGTGCCTATACTATTCGGAATATTTCTCAAAAAAGTTGATACCAGGGCAGCCTTTTACGCGACCATAACAGCGATAGTTGTTCATTTTTCGGTTTATTACGGCATGCCCGCGCTTGTTGAGCAGGGATTCAGCTTCGGATTTTTTACAAAATATCTCGAAGGTGTGGTAAGGAATCCGGCGATAGCCTCATCTATGGCTATCCTGACTTCAGCCGCCGCGGGTTTGATCATTCATTTTTTAACAAAAAACAGCATAAAAAATGAAACAGTTTGACTGGATAAAAAAATGGGCGGAATACAGCCCTGACAGAAACGCGATTGAAGAATTTGAATCGGGAAGGCGATTCAGTTTTGTTGAGTTAAACAGCCATGCCAACCGCCTTTCCAATATGTTTACCGGCAAATATGGTTTTGAAACGGGAGCCAGAATAGCGGTGCTTTCCGAAAACCGGGCTGAATATGTGATGCTTTTTTCGATGGCGCAGAAAACCGGGATTACGATTATTCCGCTGAATTTCAGACTCACAAGTTCGGAGCTTGATTATATCCTGGGCAACTGCTCTCCCTCGGCGATAATATATGAAAAGAATTACCTTGAAAAACTAAATAATACAGAAGCGTTCGGAAATATTTCACCACAATTGGAAATTGAAAAGCTGACAGAAAATGCCGCGGAGTTTTCAGATAGTTTTGACAGTTCCTCCCCCGTTTTTGATATGGAACACCCGGTGTTTATTCTTTATACTTCGGGGACCACAGCATTTCCCAAAGGGGCTGTATATAATCACAGGATGTTATTCTGGAACAGCATCAACACTGAACTGAGACTCGATATTTCCAGCCGTGATGTTTCCATTGATGTGGCTCCTCCTTTTCACACCGGATTCTGGAATGTGCTTCTTACTCCCTTCCTTCATCACGGGGCCGAAACCATTCTGATGAAAAAATTTGAGCCTGACTCGGTTACACGACTGATAGAAGAAAGAAAAATATCACTCTGGTGGGCTGTGCCTACGATGCTGAAAATGATGAGTGATTCTTCCATTTTCGACCAGACCGATCTTTCCTCACTTCGTTATATGGTTGTCGGAGGTGAAGCTATGCCGATTCCCCTGATTGAAATCTGGCATGCCAAGGATGTTCCGATAAGGCAGGGTTACGGACTCACGGAAGTGGGGCCGAATATAACCTCACTCTCAGAGCAGGACGCGATAAGGAAACAGGGTTCCATAGGAACACCCAATTTTTATGTGGAAACAAAACTGGTTGATGAAAAAGGGGATGAAGTGACAGGGGAAGGAGCCGGCGAATTTTTGCTGAAAGGTCCGAACGTTACTCCGGGCTACTGGAATAATCCTGAAGCAACCTCGGAAACAATCCGCGACGGATGGTTCCATACGGGAGATATTGTTAAGAGAGATTCAGAGGGATATCTTTATGTAATTGACCGGATAAAAAATATGTATATCTCGGGCGGGGAAAATGTTTATCCGGCGCAGGTGGAATATTACCTGAGGAAACACCCCGAAATTGATGACGCGGCAATTATAGGAGTTCCGGATGAAAAATGGGGAGAAACAGGGAAAGCCTTTATCGTAAAGAAAACCGGTTCATTACTTTCTGAAGGGGATGTAATTGAATATTGCGCCGGTAATCTCGCGAAATACAAAATCCCGAAACATATCAAATTTGTCGAGTCCCTGCCGAAAAATGACGCGGGTAAAATCGACCGGAAGAAATTAAAAAAGGAGGAGGGCTGATATGGAAGAATTTAATGTCGGCATCCTCTCAACCGGGGTTTATTTGCCCGAAAAAGTTATGACAGCCGCCGAAATAGCCGAAGGGACAAAAGGTGTATGGACTGAAGAAGCTATAATCCGGAAGCTGGGCATAATCGAAAAACGGATGCCGGGACCGGGCGACGGAACCCAGGAGATGGGAGTCAAAGCCGCTAAAAAAGCCCTCGAAAAAAGCAATACAGACCCGATGGAAATAGATCTGCTTATATGCGTGGGGGAGGAATGGAAGGAATATCCCCTCACTACTTCGGGGATTTATATCCAGGAGCAGATCGGGGCGAAAAGAGCCTGGGCGATTGACCTTCAGCAAAGATGCTGCACAACTATTTCGGCTATGAAAATAGCGAAGGATATGATGAGATCGGATGATGATATCAACACCGTGATGATCTGCGGGGGATACCGCAACGGTGATTTTGTCGATTTTACCGACAGGGATATGTCGATGATGTATAACCTCGCGGCAGGCGGCGGAGCGATGATTCTGAAAAAAAACCTGGGACACAATATGCTTCATGAAGCTCATATTATGTCGGATGGTTCTATGGCCCGCGATGCCCTTGTGGAATTCGGAGGCACAGAAAAACCGATAACATGTGAGAACGTAAACGCCGCCTATAAATCCCTTAAGCTTACCGATCCGGCTCATATGAAAAACAGGCTGAATGAAGTTTCGATGGATAACTGGATGCACTGTATAGATAAAGCGTTTGAAAAAAGCGGGGTAGAGAAACACAGGCTGGGTTATCTCGCGGTTCTTCACTTTAAGCATTCAATGTATAAACATATGCTTGAACTGCTCGGGCTGGATGAAAGTCAGTCGGTTTATCTGAATAAAATTGGTCACGTCGGACAGATAGACCAGGTAATATCACTTGAAAAAGGACTTGAACAAAACAAAATAATAGACGGAACCGTAATCGCGATGATTGCCGCGGGAATAGGTTATGCCTGGGCAGCCAATGTGATTACGTGGGGAAAGTCATAATTTATCAACAATAACCGGAGTTCTAAAATGAAAAAATATTTGTCAATATTTCTCGCTCTTATAATTGCTTTAACATTTATCGCCTGTGATGATGACGATGACAACCCGACAGGAGGAGAAGAAGAAACAACTGAAGCGTGGGTTGGAACATGGCTGAGCACAGGAAGTGATGTTGCCGTAATTCTCGCTACATATTTTAATTATGACAGTGTCAGGGTGCAGATGAATGAAGATAATACCGTCGTTCTTGAATCACATGTCACTGATGGCGCCTGGACAACAACTAACGGAACATACACCGTAACAAAATCGGAAAGCGGCGATGTACACTCAATCGCGCTGGTATATCCGACATTCGAACAGGAAGGTATAATCCAGATCATCACCGGCGATCCGGATGAAATGAAACTCGAAGCGGTTCAGACAGTTCCTGATCTTGGCTCGACCCCGAGAACACCTGAAACAGGTTTTGGCTCGGACGCCACTCTTGGAACAACAAATATTCAGACATATAAGAAACAGTAATTTTTGCGGGCCGGTTTTCCGGCCCCTTTTTATTCATTTAACAACAGGTTTGCCATGAAGAAAATTTCATTATTAATGATCCTTCTCTTTTCATTCAGTCTCCTCTTAGCGCAGGAAAAAGAGGATTTTGATATTGGAAAAAAAATAGAGAAGATAGAGGAGTTTAAGTTTATAGGTTACTATTTCGTACGCTCTGAGATATCAAATCTTTACGCGAGCAACGAATTCCTCAAAGGACAGGTAGTGGGAAGATTATTCGGGGGGAATACTACAAAAACAGGTCTTACATCAAAGTTTACAGAACAGCGTTTTATACCTATTATTGCCTATTCACCGAAGTTATTTGACGGCTGGGCCACCATGCGCATGTCATTTGAATTTGACTGGACATGGGGCGACGCCAACTATGGCGCCGGGGGAAATTTCGGCGGAGCTTTCGGAGCCGATTTTGTTAATATGCAGACACAAAATCTTTATATCGAATTCAGGCCGCAGAGAAACTTTTTCCTCAATATCGGTCTTTCAAGAATATTTGACAACATTAACGTCCCCGCTTATACACCTACCGATAAGTTGGTAAACACCGGGTACAGGCTCGCGGTCTGGGGTTCCGACGGTGTGGGGGTATCAGCACATTACCTGCTGCCCAACCAGCGATTTAAATTCGGCGCCTACCAGCTTTATGAGAACAATGTCCAGGATGATGATGATGTCAGTCTTTATGAGCTGGATTATGAGTATGACTTCAGTATTAAATCCTCCGCCGGTCTGACTCTCTATTATCTTAGCGACAGGGCCAACGGTGAAGGGGGAGTATCCATCCTCGGGCAGGGGCTTAATTCAGGTCTCAGCAACTATAACGGGGTTTTTAATTTTAATTTCGGCAATGAAAAATACACTGCCGATATATTTTGGATTGGCTCTCATTTTCACAGCAATCCCCTCCTTAAACAGGGAAGATTTGGTTATACCGGGTTTGTGATGAGCAACCTGGGGCAGGCCAAAACCGATACGCGGACAATAGATATTTCCGGTCTGGCCGCCAACCTGAAGATGAGTTACAAATATGGAAAAAATGCCAACGATTTCATTTCTCTCGATGGAATATTTACCACGGGTGATAAAAAGAATATCAACGACGGCAAATATACCGGTTTCCTTACTGGCAATAACTGGACTGCTCCCGGGGCCGTTTTCTTCAGCCACGGACTATATCTTCTGCTTCCTCACGGAAATGTTGTTAACCGTTTTATGGCCGCTGTCATTGATATTCAGAACCTCGGTTACGGACTTTCGGCCGGATCACTTTCCGGAGCTTACGATATTATTCCAAACAAACTGAGAGCCAAAGCGGCGCTTGGTTTGGGAATGGCTAATGTGAGTCCCTCAGGCGGCGGAAACAGCATCGGGACCGAATTTAACTTTAACCTCCGTTACACATTAAAGGTTTATATGGACCTTGAACTTCACGCGGCTTATTTGAATCTTGGCGATTTTTTCGATTCCACAGTTGTAAATGGAAATATGACAGAACGACCGGAAAATCCCTGGCTGCTTTTTGCTTCACTTAAATGGATAATGTTTTAGGAGGTTATCATGAAATATAAATATTTGATTTTATCATTGATATTAGTTGGTCTTATGGGTTGTTCCACCTCATCATTTTATCATCTTTCCTCAAAGGAATTTGCTGATATAGATTATGGCTTCGATGTAAAGAAAGTAAAAGTAAGAAATATTAATGTCGCAGTCGTGGATGAAGGAAAAGGTGATCATACCCTCTTGCTTATTCATGGTCTGGGTTCTTATATTAAAGGGTGGAAAAAGAATATTCCGGAATTGTCCAAACGATTCAGGGTAATTGCCGTTGATCTGCCCGGTTATGGCAAATCGGACAAAGAAGCATATCAATATTCCCTTTCTTTTTACGCGGATGTTCTTTCAGAATTACTGGAGAAAATGGAAGTCGGTAAAGCGGTGTTTGTCGGTCATTCCATGGGTGGCCAGATAAGTATGATTACAGCCCTGCGGCATCCTGAAAAAGTTGAAAAACTTGTGCTCATTTCCCCCGCGGGATTTGAAAGATTCACAGACGGGGAAGGTCAGTGGTTCAAAAGTGTGATGACCGAAGAGCTGGTTTTTGAAACAACCATTAGAAATATCGATATCAATCTTCGTTCAAATTTTTACGAGACTCCCGATGACGCCCTTTTTATGGTTACCGACCGCATTCAGATTAAAGGCGCGGCCGACTTCCGCAAATATTGTTACGCCGTGGCTGAAAATGTCGGCGCTATGATCGATGAGCCGATGTGGGATAAACTGGACCGCATTACCCAGCCGACTCTTATTTTGTTCGGCGAAAATGACGGACTTATTCCCAATCCCTATCTGCATGGCGGATTTACCAGGGATATCGCCGAGATCGGCAGGACACAGATATCCGATAATATTACCAAAGTTTTCCCTGAATGCGGACATTTTGTTCAGTATGAAAAATGGAAGGAAACGAATAATTCAATAATTGAATTTTTAACGAATTAGGAGAATCGTATGGCAGAATTGAAAGAAGTATATATTATTGACGCCGTCAGAACCCCGATAGGCTCATTCATGGGAACACTCTCAACAGTCAGCGCTCCCGCCCTGGGAAGTGTCGCAATCAAGGCATTGCTGGAAAGAACGGGCATTGCAGCCGATAAGATAAATGAAGTTATCATGGGCAACGTAGTGCCGGCCGGAGAAGGACAGTCACCCGCGAGACAGGCAGCGCTCGGAGCCGGACTGCCGAACAGTGTTGAAACCATGACAATCAACAAAGTATGCGGATCGGGCCTCAAATCTGTTATGCTCGCCGCGCAGGCTATTATGGTCGGCGACGCTGATGTAGTTGTTGCCGGCGGTATGGAAAATATGTCGCAGATACCATTTTATATGCAGAATATCCGCAACGGTTATAAAATGGGGCATCAGAAAATTGAAGACGGCATGATCAAGGATGGCCTCTGGGATGTTTATAACGATGTTCACATGGGTAATATCGCGGAAATTTGCGCCAAGGAATATACCATCACACGTGAAGAGCAGGATGAATTTGCCATTGAAAGTTACAAAAGAGCCGCCGCGGCTACCGAAGCGGGCAAATTTAAGGATGAGATTGTGCCTGTTACCATTCCGCAGCGAAGAGGCGACCCGGTTGTTGTTGACACCGATGAAGAACCTTTCAAAGTAAAATTTGATAAGATACCCAAACTTCGCCCGGTATTTGAAAAGGATGGCACCGTAACAGCGGCCAACGCCAGCTCAATAAATGACGGCGCTTCGGCTGTTCTGCTGGTGTCAAAAGAAAAAGCTGAGGAACTGGGACTTAAACCGATGGCAAAAATCATCGCGCAGGCATCAGCGGCAAAAGCTCCCGAATGGTTCACCACCGCTCCTGTCGACGCTATCAACAAGGTTCTCGATAAAGCGGGCAAAACCGTTCCCGAAATTGATCTTTATGAAGTGAATGAAGCTTTTGCGGTTGTTTCACTTGTTGTAAATAAATTACTCGAACTTGATCCCGCCAAAGTAAATATAAACGGCGGCGCGGTCGCTATGGGGCATCCTATCGGAGCCAGCGGCGCGAGAGTGCTTACGACACTGCTGCACAGCCTCAAAAATGAAAATAAAAAGACCGGTCTCGCCGCCCTCTGCATCGGCGGAGGTGAAGCAGCCGCCCTTATTGTTGAAATGATTTAACCCCCCAATATGAAAATCGCCGGGATCTTTCCCGGCTTTTTTCTTTTAAAAAACTTTTTTGAATTTGAGGGGGATGAGGAAATGATGGGCTGTGATGCAATATAAATGCAATTGAAGTGCGATTGATGCAATTTTTTGCGTGAAACTTATCCGCCATATTTCCGCCATAACCGCCATTGCATGAAATGATGCAGTTATGATGCAACCTAAAGTTCATAAAAGCCAAACTACTTTCGGCTTTAATTTCTTTTAACACCCTTTTCCAGGAAATTAGCGGTCAATTCTCAAATTTTTGAGCCCTTTGAGCCGTTTTGTTATTCTGTGAGTTAATATATACCTGCAATTTCGTAGTAATTCGCAAACTCTCATTTAATTTTTTGAGCCGATACTGAGCCGTTTGACCCCATTGACTCCATTTTGACCCGATTAATTTGTTGATTCGATCCATTTTTTTGGTTCTATGTGAAATGTAGTGGGTAACTAAATTTAAGTTTACCACAAATAAAATATATCATATTGATAAAATTGTCGATGTTCCTATATCCTCTTGCTCTTTTTTTCGATAATTGTATTTTAGAATTTATTCCTTCCAATATCCCGTTATTTATTCTGCTTTCTATATAATTTATTATTCCTCTCCAGTGTGCTTTTATTGTATTTGCCAATTTCTTAAAAGGAATTATTCCTGGATCTATTGCGCTATCGCACCAAAAGGCCAAATACCCCTCTGCTTCTTCTCTTTCCTGTAAATCCCAAAAATCATTAAATAATTCCTTTAATCTGTAGCCTTCTCCTAATTTGGGGTACATCTCTAAGAGTATATCCCTTTCTTCCTTTAACTCAGAGCTCAATCTGCTTTTTAAGAATGTATACTTATGGCCTTTTAATATTTCGTTGCCTTTTCTCTCTCCTTTTCTCAATTCATCCATTGCTTTGTTTACTTCTTTGACTACGTGAAACTTATCGAAGGTTATTTCCGATTCCGGTAAATATTCTATATAGGAGGGTGACATATCTATGCAGACTTGCTTAATTTCCTCTGGTTCTATTGATTTTTTCTTTAGATATTCTACTGATTCTCTAATGCATGATGACCCTTTGCCTTTGGTCGCATATAGAACTCTGCGCTCGCTTATGTCTACCAGTGTCGTCACATAACTATGTCCTTTTTTACTCGATGTCTCATCAAATCCTATTTTGCTTATCTCTTCTATCTCATCTTCCTGATGAGCTTTGCTTATCCAGTAATTAAATATATTCCATACCCTTTGTGAATATACTCCCAGGACTTTTGATACTTTATTTACTGGAGCCTCACTTTCTATCAGTAACATTGCATAGGCTTCGAACATTAACGTAAAGCCACTTCCGGTTCTTGCCCAGGGGACTCTTTGTGTATTGATTTTTCCGTCTTCTTCTTTTATTCGGGGGACCCTTGCGTGAAGATAACATTTGTGCTCAAAAAAATTCAAATGTTGCCAGGTTCTTTCCACTTTGTCGTAGGCTGTGTAAAGCTTACCATCTTCTCCTTTAAATTTACTTCCTTTTGGATAATCTATATATATGTGGAGCTCTTTCTTTTTGCTTTTCGTTTCTAATTCTATTTTTTTTATTTCCCAAGGTGATCGTAAATCTAAGGCTATCTTAAATATTTCTTTGCTATTTTCCATTTACCTGTTCGTGATTTTATTTTTTTTCGGTTACTAATTTATTATTTTACCCACTATATTTCACATA
Organism: Melioribacteraceae bacterium; assembly: GCA_963677445.2. Lineage (GTDB taxonomy): Bacteria > Bacteroidota > Ignavibacteria > Ignavibacteriales > Melioribacteraceae. The sequence continues at coordinate 100,913 of CAXXGF010000071.1, forward strand.
GAACCATTTTTTTTGGTGTTAGTGCAAAACTATTTGAGCCTGCTTCATTTTTAAATCCATCGAATTCGATGGGATTAAAATTGGGATTATTCAATTGTTCCCAGAGTCCAGGAAACTCAATAGTGTTTCTTGTTCGCATCCAGTTCTGGATTATGTAATCACCTCTTTCGGAATCACGAAATTTCGCCATGTCTGTCAATGATATATATTCTTCTTCGTTTTGTTTATAAAGAACAATTTCCAATTCATTAACATTTAGTTTTGTTTTACTCATTTTCTATCATTTTTTTGTTCCGGGATATTACATCTTTTTATATTTAATTAATACTTCATCGCCATAATAATAGGATTTGCATTCTTTTTTTGTGAAATCTATAACATCTTCGTGAGTAATTTCAATAATATTGTTATTATGCCAGTCAGCGGTAATTTTTTTACCTAAACCTTTAAAATAGAGGATACCTAAGCCGCATCCTGATTTCCACTCTAAAATACCGCTGGTGTGAATGTAATTCCCGTTTGAAAATTCTTCGCAAATTCTAAATGATTTTTGTTTGTCGGGTGATTCAACATCAACCAGGCTGTTAACTGAAAATTCAAATTTGGCTTTTCTGCGTCTTTTAGCTTTGTGCCGGTCTGTTGACAATTGGTCCAGGAATTTCTCTAAAACCTTTTTTCTTTTCTCTATTATTTTATCATCAGCGCCCAAAGATTTCCATAATTTCAGATCATCACCATTAATAATAATTCCCTTTACATTTTTGTAAATATCTGAATCCAGGCTTTTTGTTTCCCATTGAGCCAAAGCCAAACCGAATAACGCGTTGTATCTGTCATCCGGGTCAGAAAGATAATCCTGATACTCTTTAACGATTTCATTAGAAATCAGCTGTGGATCATCTCCACTGTTATATCTGTCAAAAAATGCCTGATAAATATCAAGAGTTACATCATTGCCTTTTATTGAAGTATTCCAGGTACCCATAATATCACCTAAATTAACATTATTCTAAACAAAGCTAACGGTTGTGGTTCTTGTGTATCTGGTTGTTATGTCTAAGCTGGCAAAGCCAGAACCAAAAAGAAATTCAAAAAAAACGTTCTCGTTCTCGTAATCGTCCTCGTACTCGGCTTTATTTTTCTATGGCGAATTTTTCGAGTACGATAACGAGTACCGCTTCGCTGAGTACGAGTACGACTATTTAAATCAATTTACTCAATTCAATATTCTGCCAAAAAAAGCAAGGATATTATTGTTAAGTTACTTAATTACTTAAGTTATTGATGATTGCTTCATACGCTTGCAAAAATAAATGTCTGGTGTGATTATCATAATCATCTATACTCGGTTTTATTCTTGAGTGAATTATCAGTTGATTGTGCCAATCTGAATTAGATGCTACAATATAGCTCTCGTTAAATTCAAATTGATCTGCAGTAATATCCACAACATAATTCTCTACTTCTAACCAATTATGTGACTTATTGTCAAACCCGCCTTTAATAAGATTAATGTCAAAGAAACCATTTTCCAATAAATATTTCGCTAACAAAATCGAAACATCAGCACAAGAACCGTTGGGGAAATTTATACAAGATCCTGTTAATTTGTTTTTATCAGTTTGTTCTATCGCCAGTCTAAATTTTGCAACTAATATTTTTAGTAAATCTAATTTATTTGTCATATTCGATATAACGGCGTTGCGGATAAGCTGCCGCCCATTACAGCAATGCTTAACCAACAACGAATGTCTATAATTTGTAGCCGACAGTAAATTCCACAATACTGGCGGCGACCTAACTTACGTTTACAAACTACATAGAACAAAATGCTGAACGAAAAAACTAAACTCTAAAACTGTACTCAACTCAAACCGTTTCGGCGGTCGGTCTTGAGCGGCGGGTTATATGGCGTTAATACCATTTTTCATATCGATTTGATGTATAAATAATTTTATTACTCTTTGATAAATTACACTCCTCACAAAGTAGCTGGATGTTTGTCACATCATTTATACCACCATTTGCCAATGGGATAATATGATCGAAATGTTTAACATTGTTTATAACTATTAACCCGGTTAAATCACGATTACAATTAATGCAAATACCTCTGTCTCTATAGAAAACTGCTTTTCTTACCCAAGTTGGAATATGAGTCCTTCTAATTTTACATTTCTTTGTAAAGTATTTTATGTCTTCATCTTCCAATTCATCATCTTCCAAATATTCAATGTAACCAGATAAAAATTTATTGAATGCAGTCAAGAACACTCGATTAAGAAATAATACAAAGAATACTTCCTCAGAAATTTTCTCATATAATAAGTCAATTTCTCCAAAATTATATTCATCGATATACTCAATTATATCATCTTCATTGAAGGAATCTAATTCCTTTTTATTTTGAATAAACCACTCATTAAATTTTATATATGGGATATCATACTGATCGCATGCATAATTAAATGGCAATTTAACGTCTTCAGCACTTTTTAATTTTTCCACAACCTTATCAAGCATAACGTCATTGATATCCTCTAAATTTATTACACGAATAATATGGTAGATAAATTTGTGCAGTGCAGATTTCTTTTGAAAAGGTTGAAGAAAAATTTTATAGTTTTGATCACCAAAGAACTCTTCCAAACCACCCAGATACTTATAGGCATTCATTATTACATTATGCACTATATTTGCATAATAATAAGTGTCATAATATTTCATTTCAAAATGGTTTCTCAATTCATTCCCCTAAGTCATATAACGGTGTTATATGGCAAACTACTTTTCACTTTTTGAAATAATTTTTTCAACATCTTCTATCGAGGGCATATTATCAGTTTCAGCATTCCTTACTAATTTTCTTATGGATTCTACTTGTTTGAAATATGTTTCTACTTGCTCATCTTCAGTCTTTCCAAAATGCTCAGGAATATCTAAAAGCTTTCTGTAACAATCATAAAATTCTGATTCACCCAATCTATAAGCTTTAATGTTGTTTTCTACTTTTAATCCTTTATGAAAAGCTGTTAGAATCGCTATATGAGTTGAGATCAACGTAACAAAGAATTTAGAAGAGGTTGAATCAATTGCTTGAATTAAAATGGGTATAAGAATACCAACAGGTATTATCCACCCCAAAGTATAATGTTGAAATCTCTTATATTTTTCAGCTTGGTTTTTCCAAAATATCAGCGTCCCATTGAGTCTTGAATAATGTTGCTCAAGTTTCTTTTTATTCAAATCACTATAATAATCTGATTCTTTAAAGGATTTACCATTTGGGTGTAACTCTACCTTTTTAAGGATAGCTAAAAACGTTGGAATAAATGTAATTATTGAAAGCAGTATATAGACTATTATTAATAAAACCCAAATGTCATTATACCATAAATAGTCATTCATTGAACCACCTTTTATTACTTAGCCGAATCTCTATAATAACTTTATTATTATTTTGATTTATTCATTAATCCCATAATACTTGATGAAAATATTTTGATAAATTTATTCAAGTTTTTAACAGGAATAGTTGCCTCGAATGTTTTGTTCCCAGATCGATCCTTGTCAACAAAATTGATACTACTTATCTCATCATTTTTATTTGAAAATGCAGTGAAATTATAATGCGCAACGGAATTTCTTAAATGGGTTATGACTGATTTTACATTCTTTGTCTCATTCCTTGAAATGTAGCCAATGTGATGTGGCGATATTCCCCATTCCTTTTCTTCTATCAATGCGCTTGATAATTGTTCATACCACAACTGTTGGGGAAGAAATATTAATCCAATAAAACAATTTAGCAATAAGGTAATTTCATAATGTGGTTGTACTTTAGATGATTGATATTGTTCAAGTATCTTTATTGTGCGCTCTACAAAATCGTACTCTTGTTTAAGATAACTACTCATAATACACCTCGCTAAAAAATAATAAGTACCACATTTACTCAATTAATTTGGAAGATTTAGCTTAAGCCATATAACGGTGTTGCCGCTAAGCCGCCGCCCAAATTTACCCGCCAATCTTTTTGGCGGGGCAGCAATGCTTAACTTACAACTTCTGTTTATAATTTGTAGCCGCCAGTAAATTCCACCACACTGGCGGCGACCTAACTTACATTTACAAACTACTTAGAACAAAATGCTGAACGAAAAAACTAAACTCCCAAATTGCAACACACTCAAATCGTTCTGGCGGTCGGTTTGAGCGGCTGGTTATGTACACTTTTATAAGTCACAACAATAATATGCTTTGTAAATTGATGAATAATATGTTGCAGAATTTATTTCCTTTGCAAAAGTTTCATTTGTAATAAATAATTTCATTGGAGTAGAACTTACATCAACCACCATACTTCCGGCTTGGTTATTTGTTATAACTGGTAATTCTCTACTTGACCAAGCGTCGTAAGCAAGATGTTTGGATGAAGCATTGCCAAAAAAAGTAATAGTGGGTTTAACAATATCGAGGAAATCATAATTGTCCAATTTTCTCCCATGGTGTGGTGCAAGAAGAATTTTACAATCTTTTATATCGTCTTCATAATTATTTATCAAATGTTCCCATGTTTTTTCTTGTGCATCTCCAGGAATTAATATCTTTCCACCTGCGGCCCAATAAAGTATCACATATGATGAATCATTATAGTCTTTGCTTTCATTTGCCTCATGAATTATTTCAACTGTAGGAGATAATATATGAAGTCCATCGCCACCATCTTGCTCTTCCTCATTTTGATTGTAATATTTACCTTTATAGCCAGCGTACATTACTAGTCTTTTCGGATCGGATGAATTTTTGTTGTCACGTAATGATTTATAAAATTCCCAATCATCGGGATTATAAGGGCTGCCCTCCTCAAAATCCTTTTCTTCTTCATTATCAGTATCCCAAAAATTAGTTGGTGAAAATCTTTCGAAAAGATCTTTAATTCCATCCATATGATCCATATCGGGATGAGTAAGAATAAATCGAAAAATTGAACTTTCATTAAAAGATTCAATATACTCAATAGGATTCACTGGACTTTTTTTCTGATTGAAATTCCCTAATATACCTCCAACATATTTTCTATCTTCAAATTCATACATAGCCTTTTTAATTTCTTCAACCTTTTTTGCATTACAGACATCAACCAACTGTCAAGTGACCAGCATTATGTTGTATTAATGTGCAATCCCCATTTTTTACATTCAGGAAATGTAATGTAGACATAAATCAACCGATATTTATTTTATTTAAATGTACAACTAGAACATTTGCGGCAAAACGGTTCCCATAGTTATATGCAGATATTTTGAATATTATTATTAGTAAAAGATATATACAGATACTATAGATAATATTTACACCACTTGTACCTATGATCAGATGGAAGACTGTTGATATAAGAAATAATAATATACTTATTGCGAATAAATCTCTGGTTAATAAAAAAGCTTTATGGGACTCTATAATAATGGCATCATATTTATAAAGTTGGAATAAGCGATACCATTCTGAATTTTGTTCATTTGGCTTTTCAGGTAAAGAGTCATTGTACTGCAAATGAAGCTTCTGCGAATCTATTCTTAAATCCTTTTTTGCAATTTCTGAAAATATCCGACAACCAGGTAAAGGGTATTTGAAACGATTAAATATAGTTACAGCTTTCATGTTTGAACTTATAAATCCTTCAAGGACAATAGAAAGAGCAAACAATAATAATGCAGATATCAGGCTTGGGTTTACTGGGTTTGATAACATCTCAACCAAGCTCGAGGTATCAATAAAGAAATTGTTAGATAGTAATGAGAAAAGAATAATGTTCAGAATTATATATCCAACTAATATTTTTCTGTTTTTCTTTTTAAGTGTCCCCATATTCACAACCTTATTTGTGTACATTTCTATTAAGAATTTTATACATTATTGCTCAAAAAAATATTAGCTACAATCTTCTTCTACACAGCACCACCAAGCCTGTTCCTGCATGCCGTGGCATTGCACCAAAGTGAAACGCAGGTGGATAACTCACCAAAACGATACCTCGTTAAAAAAAAGTCATATTTAATCTATATTAAATAAAACTACAATTCGCTTATTCGAGCGCTTATTGCCCCAAAAACATCAGTCATACGCAAAATAGGAAAATAATTAATAATTAACAATAGCAAATAATTTTAAATTGTGAATGGGGTTTTTTAATTGTGAATGGTGAATTATGAATTATGAATGGGGAAAAATCAGAGTAAGAGTAGGAGAGTATGAGTAAGAGTATGAAAACCAGGTTTGTGGTTTTGTCAGCGGTGTTCATTTTGTCCTGAGTGGTTAAAAACGATACCGAACCCGATTCTTTATCATGTTTATCTATACAATCCTGTAAATCCTGTTCTTCTTTGTGAGCTTTGTGCCTTCCTTGTGCTCTTTGTGGTTTAGGAAAAAATCTGAGTAAGAGTAGTCCGTAAGGAGTCAAATTCTACGCAAAATGGCAAAATTTTATTTGACCATCAATTTACCGGGTAATTATGTCGTCCCTGACGGGACTTTTTTGGGATTTTGAAGTTATCTTAAAGAAAAATTGCTGGTTCTTATCTCTTCACTCTCCACTAACCACTTTTTTTTCTGGCTCTGTCAGCTTATGAGTATGAGTAAGAGTATGAAAACCGGGTTTGTGGTTTTTAGGAGGTGTTCATTTTGTGCTGAGTGCTTGAAAGACGATAGCGAACCCGATAGCGATACCGATTTTTATCCTGTTTATCAATACAATCCTGTGAATGCTGTTAAGCTTGGCGTGAGCTTTTTGCCTGGTGCCAGGGGACAAGTGGGACACGGGGGACTTTGGTCGTGGCAGGTTTTCGTAAATGGGATTTTTTTAGTCAGGTTATAGAACAATGAGTAAAAAAACTGTTGCCCGGGTCGTTGTGGACCCACTGAATGCAGAATAACCGAGGGTGATAATTGTGAATGGCATCCTCCTGTTCTTACAAGCAGCTTCGGCGGGTTCAAATTTCTTGAATCTGCTCGTCCGACAAAACAGAATTATTGCCCATTAAACAGCACCGTTACGGACTGTTAAACATTTACTTCATTTTCTCTCTTCCAGTTTTTAAATTTCCATACGTTGTTTTTGCTTCCTGTAAAAAAGAAGTGTGGCTTAATTGTGACATCAGCGATGACACAATTGCAAAGTCGGCAACCTGTTTTTTACCTCGTCCGAAAATAAAAGCCGGTGGCTTAAATTGCTTTACTTATCCGGACATGTTTTTCTATTTCGGGCCGCCATTGTTCCTGATTTGACATTGTATCACAAATCTTCTCCTGAAAATAAACCTGGTACCAGGTTTTAGTATGAAATTCACAAACATTCCTATATACTTTTTCAGAATGTATCATTAATTTCAAAATAAATTCTTCTTTCGGTTCCCTGTGGTTATTTATTACCTGACTCAAACTTACCGGAGCAACGTCAATATCTTTCGCGAAAGTATTTCTCTTTGAGTATATTGAATCTATATAGAATTTTAAGAAATCTGAAAAATAGTTGTGATTATCATAAACTGGATTCGTAAGATACTCCTCCATTTTCAGCTTCAATTGCAAAAGTTTAGCCTTTGTAATCTGCTCTTTTGAAAGATTTTTCATCCTTCTTAAACGGGCTTCCATTAAAGCGGCAGCTTCAGATTCACTTTCCTTATTTGATTTATATCTTGAATCTATGCCGTACTCTGTATCGATGATATTTTTTTTATTTTCAGTCATTGTCGTATAAATTTATTAAGTCAATAATTTCAGGGACCTCTAAACTTAAAGTCATACCTGTTATATTCATGTTATATTTTTCAACATAGTGTTTGGCGATTTGGCTTTTAGGTCTGAGAGAAACACATGCCAGTTCTCCAAATTCACGAATCGCGATTTTTGCCACAAACGCGATTAAATTTCCGGCGATATTTTCATATTTTTTCTCACGTCCTTTGTTTTCTTTTGAAACTGTTAAAAGCCTGATATGTATTCTCCATTCCCGGGGAATCCTTTCTATGGAGACAAGTCCTAAAATATCACTCGAACCTTTAATCTGTAATTTATATACCTCTCGATTCTTCTCAATTTTCCAGTCAAAAAAGTACCTTTCTTTTCTCAATGTTTTAAATTCATCAGGTTCAACAGGTAATATATCTACTGAATGTTTTTCACCTGTCGATTTATCTATAATTTTCATATGGGAAATATACAAAAAGTTTACGTAATATGGAAACATACAGCGCACTTTTTTACATATTCTGTAAACTCGACTCTTATTGTTAGTAACGTTTGTGTATGTGTTATGGCTTTTAGATTTCTTTTACAAATTGCCAATACTCTTCAAAAAAGTCATCAATTGGAATCATTTTGAATGAAGAAAATCAGAGTAAGAATAGGAGTATGAAAACCAAGATTGTGGTTTTATCAGCGGTGTTCATTTTTTCCTGAGTGCTTGAAAGACGATACCGAACCCGATAGCGATACCGATTCTTTATCCTGTTTATCTATACAATCCTGTGAATGCTGTTAAGCTTGGCGTGAGGTTTGTGCCTGGCGCCAGGGGAGAAGTGGGACACGGGGGACTTTGGTCGTGGCAGGTTTTCGTAAATGGGATTTTTTAATCAGGTTATAGAACAATGAGTAAAAAACTGTTGCCCGGGTCGATGTGGACCCATTGAATGTCGAATAAACAAGGGAGAAAATTGTTAAACCATCAGCATACCAATTGTTACCGGTAGTTATTTATTCCTCTTTATTTTCAATTAGCTGCTTTAATTTTTCTTTACTTGGTAAGACGGTTTGATATTTACTCGCAAAAATCTGCTCGTTGTTTTCCGGAAGCGTATATTCCACAACTGCTTCACTTTTATTTTGGGAGAGAATTAAGCCAATTGTTTTATTTCTCTGTCGTAATAGTTGACATACATTTGCATTTGCCCGATATCCTGATGTTTTAATTCCCCAATTTTTAAGTCAATTAAAATGAAAGACTTTAAAATGCGGTTGTAAAAAACCAAGTCTATACGAAAATGTTTTTCGTCAAATGTTATTCTTTTTTGTCGGGCGACAAATGTGAATCCTGTGCCTAATTCCAATAAAAAATGTTGCAGTTTGTCAATTAATTTTTGTTCCAGATCATTTTCTGAATAGGCTGATTTTTCAGGCAACCCGATGAATTCCAAAACATAAGGGTCTTTAATCGCGTCTCTGGGTTTTTCAACTATTAAACCTTTTTCCGATAATTCAATTATTTTCTTTTTGTCACGGCTTAAAGCCAATCGAGTGTACAATGCGCTGTCATATTGCCTTTGTAATTCCCGAAGACTCCAATTATTTTTTAAGGTTTCAATTTCATAAAAGCGTCGCTCATTTTCATCGTCAATCCTCATTAATTTTAAATAATGCGACCAACTTAAATTGAATTCGTCAGACACTGTCTGACCTTTTGAGTAAGTGAGGTAAAAACTCCTCATTTGTTTAATATTTGTCGATGAAAATCCTTTCCCAAATTCGTTTAATAGTCTGATTGAAAGTTCTTCAATTATTTGTTGACCATATTTGGCTCTTTCTTTTCCATTTTGTTCTTCCTCAACAATCATTTTCCCTATTTCAAAATAGGTCCGCGCCATTGTTTGATTTACAGTTTTGACAACAGTGTTTTGGGCAAGTTTTAAAAGCGCCGCAACTTTATTATAAAGATTTTCTGGATTATGTTCTATTTCGGCCATTTGTAATAATTTCTGCTATTCAATAAATTTAGTTTCAAGTTTTCATCTTAATCAATCAGTAAGTTTGCTTTTTCTTTACAATTGCCGGTACAATATTCTCAATAGACGAATTGCGGTTATTAAGTAAAATATCGCAAAAAATATGAAAAAGCAAACTTTTAATACCAGGAAATTCTTTAAATCCTTTAATCATGGTTCAGGGATTGGCGAGGAATAAGATTAATAATTGTGAATGGTGAATTGTGAATGGTGAATGAAAAGAGGCCGGGTTTATGATTGTATTGAGGTAGTCCTTTTTTCGCTGAGCGAGTGAAAGAGGATACCGAGCCCGATTCTTTATCCTGTTCTTCTTTGCGGCTTGGCGTGAGGTTTTTCAGGCGTGAACAATATTTCATCGCGAAAATCACTCTTCAAGCTATTCTGATCTGATTCACTTTCCCTATGGTTTCAAAAAACTACCTTGAAAATGATTAAATATTACAATAGATTAGATTTTCATTATACTTATTAACGGGAAACGAGGTGTATAGGAAAATTATTCTACTTTTAGTGTTGTTGATTATTTCAGCTCCACTTAATTCTTTGTATTCGCAGGAAAATGATATGAAAGTATCCGGTTTCATAACCAATGAAGCAACCGGGAAGCTTTGATAGGTGTTAACATCCTGCTGTATAAAGACAGTATTTCAACCGACTCACCTCCATACAGGGGAGCGAGCACAAACAGCTATGGTTTTTATGTAATCACTAAAGTGGGGATTGGCAAATATTTTTTAATCGCCCGCAGTATAGGATTCAAACCGGTAATTAAAGACCTTAATGTTACGGTGACCAGGGGAGCTATGAACCTCAATATTGAAATGAATGAAGAGGAAATTAAGCTCAAAGAGGTTATCGTAAAAGGTGAAAAGGAAAAGCAGGACCCGGTAAGCGCGATAGATATAGCTCCTGAACTCCTTGAGCAGCTTCCGTCACTTTCGGGCGAGGTTGATCTTCTTAAGATGCTGCAGCATCTGCCGGGGGTAAATACCGCTTCCGAACTTTCCAGCGGCCTTTATGTGAGAGGGGGTTCACCCGATCAGACTCTCACCCCCCCCCCCTCGTTGACGGGGTAATAATGTACAACCCGGCTCACCTCGGTAATTTCGCCAGCACATTCAACAGCAACGCGATAAGGGATATCCGGCTGATGAAAGGAGCGTTCCCCGCCGAATATGGGGGAAGGCTTTCCAGTGTGCTTGATGTAAAGCTGCGTTCCGGAACCAAGGAAAAATTTAAAGGTATCGCGGGTGTTGGTATTATCAACTCCCATTTTACATTTGAAGGTCCGATGGAGAAAAATTCCACCTATATACTTTCGGGACGGACAATGTATTATGATAAAATACAGCAGGGAGTTGACCAGAGCGCGGGAATTCCGCGGTACAATTTTTTTGATATTAATACAAAGCTTAATTATAATCTCTCGGAGACATCCTACCTGGGAATTTCGGCGATGTATAGCAACGATAAACTTTACAGCGCCTCAGGTTCTGAAGACAGCGATTATGATATCAACTGGAAGAATACCACGCTCAGTTTAAACTGGCTTCAGATAAATACCAAATCTATGTTTTCCAACACCAACATCAGCTATATAAACTATAAGTTCGAATCAAAACTGAATGATAAATTTTCGGCGGTTTCTTCAGCCGATTATTATTCCCTGACAAATCTCAGCGATTTAATGCTCAAGCAGGATGTTGAGATTAGAATGCATGAGAATCACACTACCAAACTGGGATTCGAACTTTCTTATCATGATTACGGACTGATCTATAACGACGAATATAATATTCTTCTCGAATCGGATCCTTTCGCCGAAACTGAAATTACGGCAATAGAAGCTGCCGGATATCTGCAGTTTGAATCACAGATAGGTTCAAGACTCAAAACAAATGTCGGGGGAAGATTTTATTATTTCAGGAACCGGAAATTTTTTAAGGTTGAGCCGAGAGTGTCAGCGTCATTCGCTATTACAGACAATATATTTCTGAAGGGAGCCTACGCGATCGCCCACCAGTTTCTGCATCTTATAGTAAGGAATGATATTTCTCTTCCGACCGATCTCTGGTTTCCCTCAACGAGGACGGTCAACCCGGGAAGATCGGAGCAGTATGTCGGCGGATTTGATTTTTCATTTGATGAGAGCAAATATGTAATATCTCTTGAGGGATATTACAAGGATATGGAAAATCTGCATGAATTCAGGGACGCTCCCAACATGAATGTTATTGACGGATCAATCGAAGACCAGTTTGTCGAGGGTGAAGGAGAATCCTATGGCGCCGAGTTTTTCTTTAACAAAAGAGCCGGCGATCTGACAGGATGGCTCGGTTACACTCTTTCCTGGACGAAAAGAAGATTTGACGACCTTAACGGAGGTCAGATATTCACGCCGAGATATGACCGCAGGCATGATGTTTCGGTTGTGCTTGCTTACCGGATAAATGAAAACTGGAATATCGGGATGACCTGGTTATTTGCCTCGGGCAGGGATTTACTTTCCCGACAGGACAATTTGTTTTTGATAATATCGGACTTGATGATGATCCGGGACTACAGTTAAATTATACCGAAAGAAATGAATATAAACTTCCCGATTATCACAAACTGGACCTGAATATTACATATAAGTTTAAAATGTATGAACTTCCCGTGCAGGTATATCTGAACATATATAATGTATATAACCGGAAAAATCCTTTTGCTCATTATATTTCATATAAAACGGTTGAATCGGGCGGTGAAACGATCAGAATTCCGGAACTTAAGCAGATCACTCTTTTCCCGCTGCTTCCCACAATTGGATTTAATATTAAATTTTAGGGGTTAAATGAAAAAGATAATATTATTATTGTTTGTCCCGTTGTTTCTGCTAATCACAGGTTGTGATTCGGATGAAACTATCAACGCCCCTATTCCTTTCGCTGAATATACAGTTGTAAGGGGGGAGCTAAGGACAGGTGAGGTTTTTGACGGAGTAACCCTTACCAGAACGGTTCCCCTCGATGAAATTTACAGTACCGAATCAGGGGAAATAACAGACGCTGTGGCTTATATCCGTGTCAATGATGTGCAGGTAATACCATTGCTTTATGATTCAGCGGGTGTATATAAAACAACATATCCGCTGATAATTAAGGAAGGCAACAGGTATGAGCTCTTTGCCGACGCCGGAGGAAGGGAGGTATACGCGAGCACAATTGCCCCGGCAATACCTGATCCGAACGAGGTTAAATTTAATGCCGATAATTACCTTCAGTGTAATATCCGCTCAAATTCCGGTGAAGTATATGGCGCCGCCTGGGCGCTTTCAAATGACGGACTTGAAACAATGTCGAGAGCTGAGGATTTTCATTCGATAATTGATCCCGATTCTGAGTTTCCCATTACTGTTCCTGTCAGAACCGATGAAATTCCGGATGAATACAGTGTATATCCTTTCAGGAACCGTTTATATATCCAGGTATTTTCTTTTGACAATGAATATCTCGATTATTTTCAGACAAAAGCGAACAGTAGAATTGTGGAGAATACTTTTTCGCAGGGGGGCAATCCCGTTGTATGGAATGTCCATGGTGAAAATGTAATAGGTATGTTCGTCGCGATGGCTGAAAGTGAGCTGGTAAGAGCATTTTAACTGGCAGAATATATAATATGATATCTAAACATATAAATCATAATCATAATCATAATCTTAATCGTAATCCCCGGGGTTTGGCATTACTCCCTCTGTTCAAAATTTCGCGCGGAGCCGAAACCAGCGGCGGAGCTTCGACTCCGCTCAGCCTCCGGACTGATGCATTTTTTCCGGCTGATCCGGATTAAGATTAAGAGTATGGTTACGATTACGATTTTGGAGGCAGATAAATGAAGTACAGAATAACAATAGTTTGCGCAATATTCGTGTTATTAATCTTATCCGGCTGTATGGAAGACCCTGCGAGTGAGATGGATGAGATTACAATTGATAATGTTGCCAGAGTTCTGACCGAATTTGAAAAGCGGGGTGACTTTATCAACTCGCGGGAAATGCCTACTTTAATAGAGGCTGAAGAATTATATGAAAATATTTCGGATTACCTGATCATAGATATCCGGGTTGATACTCTTTACCGGGCGGGTCATGTGGAAAACGCTATAAATGTCGATCATTCAGAGCTGCTTGGTTACCTGCAAAACATAAATTATGATATCTATAAAAAGATCATTCTGATCTCGGAAACAGGGCAGGCGGCATCTTATTATAACTGCCTACTGCAGCTATACGGATTTCAGAATGTATATACACTTAAATTTGGTATGTCGGTCTGGCATTTTGATTTTGCCGGCCGCTGGCTGGATGTTGTGAGTAACCGTCTTTATGTGGGCGACCTGGATAATTATACCAATCCAAAACCTGATTACAGCCATTTCGCCGGTATTGGAGAAAGATTCGGAAACTCCGATATTGGTGGAGTGATTGAAGAAAGAATAACAGATCTGCTCAATGAACCTTTTTTACTTGACGACGCAGAAAATTCCAATATTACAATCGACATGAATGAAATTGCCAACCGGATGTTCACCAACGACCAGGGAGAAAATGTAAGAGGTTTTATAATGTGTTATGGAAGCGACGCGTTAAAATACCTGGGGGGCAAGCCGAGTGAATTTGAAGGTCGCAGTCATCCTGTGGGAACCATTTGGTACAACAACTGGGTGCTTAATGACCTCAGAAGTATTTCTTATCTGCAGACTATTCCTTCGGACAGACTGGTGGGCGTTTACAGTACATCGGGACATGAAAGCGGGTTTGTGGTGGCATACCTCAGGATTCTTGGTTATAACGCGAAAGCGATTCTTTATGGCGCTCATTCGTTCACCTATGGAATGCTTTTTGGTAAAGAAACTCTTATTCCGTTCATTTTCAGCACAGATAAAATTAAAAATTACCCATATATAGTTGAGGAGTGATATCGCGAACCGGTCGATTAAAATATGCTGATTATTGAGTGGAGGAGGTTTCGCCTGTGTGTCGGCCTTAGTTCTAAAGTGAAGCGATATGCCGAAGGATTTCAGGGTGGTGTTTAACCAGATGGAGTAAGGTAATTGCCTGATCATTTGGTTTGCTTCTTCCCTGCTCCCAATTTTCGAGTGTCCGGCTGGAAGTATGTAAGTATCGGGCAAAAATAGCTCTGGACATATTATATATCGTTCTTATCTCTTTTATTTCTCCGGGGGAAAGACTTAATTTTTTGGGAAGCCCGATATTATGGCTTCTTAAAGTCAATTCACCCAGATCATGATTTTTGGCATCTGAAAGCGCCGACATTAATTCAGAGAAAAGATCACGTTTGTTCATTTCGCCAATCCTCCATGAATTGTTGTATTTTTTCCTTTTGCGAATTTGTCAGATCAGTTACTTCATTTTTTGCGTATAAAGTCAGAAGATAGAATCTTGCTTTTTCATCATAAAAATAATATATAATTCTTACTCCTCCCTGTTTGCCCCGGCTTTTTGCTCCAAATCTGATTTTTCGTAACCCACCTGTACCTTTAATTACAGCTCCGGCCTTGGGATTCAGCATTAAAACCAATTGCAATTTTCTAAACTCTTCCTCCGATAAATAGTCAGAGCGGTTCTTTTCAAATATTCTTGATTCTACAAAAATCGCATTCATTTAGCAAATATACGTAAATAACGTATAGTAATCAATTTAATTCATGCCAGTTCGAGATAAAAATTTTTAACAATATCTTGTTGATTCGATATCAGATTCCGGCCTGTCTGCTGCGGCATGATCTTGATAACCAAAGAACGGATGCCAAACCGGAATGACTAAACTTCTGAAGCTGGAAATTATCGCCAAACGTTATTTCTGCAGCCTGCCCGCAGTGTAGGAAAGTCAGGAATCTAATTTCAAATTACCCTGAAATTCATTTTCTTATATAGAACTGAATTGATTTTTGGCTCTTTTTTTGCAGTATTGACTTTTTTGCCTGCTCGCCGCAGGAGAGTTACCAGAGGAGTCCTGTGGACAAGACAAAAAGTAAGGGCACATTTTTTTAATAACACATATTTGGTAAGATTGATGACAATTTTTATTGGTTCTTGCTCCGCCGGTTTAGGAAATGGAAGAACATATAATGGCCTTTGCGCATTTAATCAGTTTCCTTCCATTATACGCGAAATGTTAATTGGCAGGGAATCTTATATTCCCGGTCCTTCGTTTTCCTTAATCTCCGGCTCGTTTACGGATGCTGTGGATAGATGCCATTATAACAGATCATATAATTTAACGCGAGTGAGGGCTGCATATTTTTATGTTCAATATTGCCTCCGGCTTCTGTGGTAATTTCATGTATCGGTTTATCCAGGTTTACTTTAACATCCGTTTTTCCCATTGTTGAATTGGGAATTTTAGAGTAAATTTTTGTTGTGGCGGGCGAGGTCGCCAGGTAATTATGCGCGGGAGTTGTCTGATCACCCGAAAAACCGATTTGACAATGTGGAACAAAGGAAGCTGAGAGATCCAGACTATTTATATTGACTGCGTGATCATGAACCGGCATCTGGGAAATATCCAGTATTACTGTTTCTTCTCCATATATTTCTCCGTAAATCCTGTTTGTTAATTCGGAACCATGACCTGAATGAACAGGCGCTCTTCCCCTGAGATCGGGAAGTCTGAATGTGTTTCTTCCATCCCCGCCGAATCGCACGCCCAGAAGTGTATAAAGGGCAACATATTTGTTGATAGCTAATATCTGTCCATTGCAGGAAAGCCAGTTATGCGGGAGGAAGTTAAACCCGCTAAGTCGTATTTCTCCGATAAAAGCGCCCATGATTTTCCTCTTGATTAATTAAAGAATATAATGATAAACTATGCGCGGAATAATATGATTGATAATAATAACAAATTTCTCAATATTCCTTGTCTAATTGGCGGTCATAGCGATGTTGAATTTTACCTGAACGCCGTGTAAAAGAAATGGCGGAGATATCTTGGGAAGGAGGACTGATCCGAAAAAAATTTCAGCATATACCCTGGAAATGATATTAAACCAGCTACAAATATAAAACGAATCCAAATCCAACCCGGCTATCAGCCAAACCTTATAACTAAAGGAAAATTAGTTTCTCATTTTCATGCCGGCATAACCAGGACCAAAATGCAAAACCTGAGTAAAAAGTCTTTCTCTTACTCCTCCGTTTTCCTTTATCTCCGGCCCGTTTAAGAGCGTGGTGGAAAGATGCCATCATGACAGATCATATAATTTAAGGCTATTGAGGGCTGCGTATTTTCATGTTCAATGTTATCTCCCGCTTCAGTAGTAATTTCATGTACCGTTTTTGCCAGGAATACATTTATATCGGTTTTTCCCATTGTTGAATTGGGAGTTCCGGAATAAATTTTTGTTGTGGCGGGTGAGGTCGCCGGGAAATTATTTCCCGGAGTTGTCTGATCACCTCCGAATCCGACGTAACAATTTGGCTCAACATAAGCTGAGAGATCCAGATTATTAATATTGATCGAGTGATCATGTATCGGCATCTGGGAGGATTCCAGTTTTACTGTTTCTTCTCCATATTTTTCGCCGAAAATCCGGTTTGATAATCCTGGTCCCTGACCTGAATGAATAGGCACTCTTCCCCTGAGGTCGGGAAGCGCGAATGTGGTTCTTCCATCCCCGCCGAATCGCTCACCCAGAAGTGTATAAAGCTGCATATATTTATCGATAGCTAATATCTGTCCATTACAAAAAAGCCATTTTTCGGGAGGGAAGTTAAACCCGATAAGTCTTATTTCTCCGGTAAAAGCATCCATGATTCTCCTCTTGTTTAATTAAAGAATATAATTATAAACTTTGTTCGGAATAATAAAGTTTATAATAATACCGCATATCCTGTTATATTTGTTTTTCCGGACCTGCGCCGTATTGTGGAAGTTTAACTCTGCTGCCGGTCGAAAAAATGGTCGGGATATTCCGTAATGGAGCAAATGTTCAGTATAAACCTGGGAGATTATGTGAAGCCCCGAAAGCTGGTCAATAACCTTGCGCTTTTGAGGGTCCTCTTTTTTTTTCGCCTGTGTTTTCGAATGGCTATACGTAAGAAAAAAAATGGCTGCGGGAATCAAAAAAAATTCCGGCGCAGCCATTTTAATTGTCGTTTCACGCGAAAAATCTAAAACCAGACTGTGGGGGCCATACCGTTTAGAGTAAAGGTTGTGCGCAATGAACCGCCGGAATATGTTCCGTCTGTATAAAGCCCGTTCTTCTCAGTTCCCGTGCTGTTTCCCCCGGTATATACCTTGTATGAAGTTCCGCCGCTCAGATCGGAGGAGGAAAAGATCATGGAATAAGCGCGCCTGACGGGTCGGAAAGTAACGAAATTATTGCCCGCGGAATCCTCAATGTGGAAGAGGGTTCCCGCTGAAATAACCTGGTTGGTTCTCAGTAGCACAGACCGCTGGGTTGAAGAGGAACTCGGCCCTTCAGTCATAAAAGAGTTGGTTCCCGATATAATAACAAAACCACCCGATACCAGGCAGATGCCGTTAAAATCCAAACCAACTTCAGGAGATGATTGAGGACCGTGGGCGACTATCACCCCGCCGTTGATAAAAATATCGCCGTTACTGTCGAGGGCGTCACCACCCGATGCGCTTATATAAAGATAGCCATCATTCATCGTAAAATGGCTTCCGTCATATTGTGCGCCTCCGTTGCCATAGGTCGAATTTACAGCGTCATCACTTGATACAACATTTACCTCGCCACCATTAATATAGAGATTCGGACCTTCGAGGCCTTCCACCGAGTTGGTAATATTTACAACACCGCCATTAATGTTAAGTTCTTTTTTTGTTTTTATACCATCGTCGGCTGAGGAGATATTTATAACGCCGCTTTCGATAGTTATTGTGCTGTCTGCGGTTATTGCCTTTGCTTCCTCATATTCTCCCTCGTGTCCCGGCCAGCCGGAAACGATAGTTATTCTGTTCCCGGTTGTTGTAACATTAAGAACCGGATCAGAAACCGAAGTAAATATATTTACATCATTATCGCATGATATTCCCTTGCCTCCATCTCCCGAATGATTAAGGGTAATTTCACAATCCCTGATATTGATATTGCCATCCGCTTTGATACAGGGTCCGTGATAGGCGTCGAATTCACCTGTGGGATCGGTATACCTGGCGCCGTCGCCGCTCGAGGTAATTTCAAGTGTTCCCGAATACATATTAAAATTGCCATCGCAGGAAATGCCTCTTCCCGCCTCCCCTGTAGTGACAATGGTTACATTTGCTGACTCGATCGTTACTCCGGCGTCTGTTTTTATCGCTGTGCAGTAGGAAGGATTATATCCCGAACCGCTCGCTTCGAGAACCACGCCGCCCGATATATTTATATTCAGTGTTCCGCCCGAAATTATAATATCCATATCGGTATTTAATCCTTTGGACTGATCTCCCTCGACCGTAAGATTGATTACACCTCCGGA
Organism: Melioribacteraceae bacterium; assembly: GCA_963677445.2. GTDB lineage: Bacteria > Bacteroidota > Ignavibacteria > Ignavibacteriales > Melioribacteraceae. Next base: position 120,185 of record CAXXGF010000071.1, read on the forward strand.
GATAGAGATTCCCGCGTCACTTTTAATCGCGTCATTGTCATCATCGGTGTTCAGAACAGTTATATTCCCCCCTTCAATTTCCACCATTTCTTCACCGCCGTCGATGCCATCCCCGGATGAAGTAACATCAATGCTTCCGCCATACATAAAGAAACCGTCGTTGGTATGAACGCCATCTTTAACGGCGCTGTTGATGGTAATATTTCCTTCATGTATCTCAATATAATCATCACTTCGCAGGCCATGTTCATCTTCGCCGATTCCGTTTATCTCCATGCTGCCTGAACCATAAAAAATCAACTGACCTTCACTGAAAAAGGCGGCATCCTGATCTTCCTGATTCGGAGGGGCCGCGTAATTGACTCCGTCTGAAAGGATGTTGTTTGTTCCGGCCGCGAGCTGTACGGTAATTTTTTTGCCCGTTTGAATATTTATCGCCGGACCGTCATTATTGGTAATATTAACACCATTCAGCCCCAGAACCAGTTTTATATCAGAATAAATTTTGAACATTCCGTCCGGGGTTGTTCCGTTAAGTATATAATTTATATTTTCGATATCGCTGGTTGAAGTAACTATCACATCCGCCCCGTCGACTGATACAGACACTCCCTGGCCTTCATAAGGATTTACCACCGAGGCGGAGTTTCCGTTATAAGTTATTACCACGGCGGAATCGTTTACGATTGATTCGCCGAAAGTGATACTGTCGATATCAGAGATGTTAAACTCAGCCAGGCCGCCGGAACCGCTTATATAAAACACTGTGCCGGCGCTGTTAAAATAGAGGCTGTCAATTGCGGAAAGCTGGTATGTTTCTGTTCCCGACTGCAGGAAAATTATCATCTTATCAATACTCAGCAATCTTTCTGAAGCTGAACCGGCTAAACTGTATGTAACGCTGTCGATCTCTGAGATAGTAATTTCATCATTCCCCCCATCTTTCTCCACAATGTTCAGCGCCTGTGAAAAAGCCTGCCCCTGCATAAGCGCTACGCACAAAATTATTATTATCCAAAACCTTTTCAATTTCTTTTCTCCCGCTTACTTTAATAATATCATTTGTTTTGAAAGAACCGACTTGTTGCTTTCCACCCTGTAAATATATATGCCGCTGGCAACTATTTTATCCTGGCGGTTGGTTCCGTTCCAGACTACCTGGTGATTCCCCTCCCTCTGAACTCCGTTAAATAGTATTTTAACAAGCTTACCATTGATATCATAAACACTGACTTTTACCCGCGCGGCGTCAGGAACCTGGTATGAGATAGTTGTGGAGGGATTAAAAGGATTTGGAAAATTCTGGAAAATTCTGAACTCATTAACTGCCGTGTTGAGCGCATCACTACTTTTGATTGAGGTAATATCAGTAAAATCCATTCGCTGAATATTATCAACATAAAAAGTTTTTGTGCTTCCATCTTTTAAATGGATTGTTTGAATATAACTTTGACCATAACAGACAGCAGTTATAAGCAGAGCAAAAAACAGGTTTTTCATGGTAATGATCCCATAATAATTAAAAACATATATTCAGCTCTCCTGTTTGATTGTGATTCCTTCTTAAACATGGCAGCCGAAAGATAAACAAATAAAGTAAAAGTTTAAATTATAGTTATAGCAATAATTTACATTTAATTCTTTGCTTAACTTTTTGACGAGAATAACTCCGGCTTCTTGCGATGAAGAAAAGGAAATATATAGTTTTATGTCTGAGTTATGAAATGATATTTACGCAAATGAGTGTTTGGTGGGGAAATAGCAGTATGTGCATAATCCAAACACCCTCATTTTTCGGAAGGAAATTAGTTCTGAATTTTATAATATCAGAACTCGTGAACCCTGGTAAGAAAAACAACTACTTATTGAAATCAATTCGTAAAATAAATTTTAGTATTGTTTACGCGCATCCCGAAAAATTTCCGGATAACTTCAGAACTCCTTACCTCTCGCAAAATGAAATTTCGGAAGTTCATCGCGAATATTATATCCCAAGCTCTCAATATAAACAGTATTTCTAATTCATCGGGCAAACAATAGAAAAGATGTTCCATTTTGCAGGATGAAAAGTTGTCTCTGTCGTCCCTGACGGGACTTTCTTCCAGACTTCTATCCCGCGATTTTATTTTGCGAATGAATCCATGTAAGTTATTGTTTTTATTATCGGGATCAGGAGTTCTGAACTTATTGAATTGCAGACTGTTATAAATATATTTATTGTACTTCCGCGGATAAATATGCTTTGCCTGACGGCATACCATATAACACATTCTGAACTATATTGGGCGCCTTAATGGAGGGGATTAAATCTCAAAAATTCGTTGAATTGATTCCTGGTATATGGAATCACGACAAAATAGTTTGATGGGAGTCAGGAGTCCTGAATAATTAAAAGCCGGTTAAAATACCGGCTTTTAATTACACTTGCTAAATTCAGAACGTCAGGAAAATAACAGTGTCAATAAACCTGGTAATTTCAACCGGACTGAACGGTTGACGGAGTTCTTAATTTCTCGGTGGGTAGCAGCCATCGACACATATTATAAAACTTACACAAAGTGAAGGCTGGCAAAGGGGCAATTTCATGCAGCCTCCGGTATCTTCTACTAGAACGGAATATTTTTCCGATGTGGTAATTGTCACTTCAACCTCTCCCATATCGGCGTTATGGGAATCATAATAAATCGGAGCGCCCGAGGGAGCCGGGCCGAAAAAACGGTTCTCAGGATCGGTGGAGCCCGTGCCCATTCCCTTAAAACACTTTTGTCCGGCTGTGCCTGAATAAGAAGCGGTTGTCAGGGTCGGGGTATGAGAATGAGGTTCAATTTCTTCTATTTTCAGCTCTTTTGTCTCTTCGCCAAAATATTTTCCCAGGTAGGCCATGCTGTTTATTTCCACCCCGAGAGGAGAACGTCCCCTTAAATCGGGAAGCTTGAAGTTTCTCATTCCATCTCCTCCATAAGTGTTGGAGAGGATCGAAAAGAGATCTGGCTTATTCGAAATATCTAATATCTGTCCGGCGCATATCATCCATTTATTAGGAGCGTAGTTGCCTGCAAACATTCTTATTTCACCTACATATCCTTCCATAATTCCTCCGGAAATTTGCAATTTATTCTTTTCATTTTATTTATGATTTTGTTTTACAATTATTACCTTATCATATAATGTAACTAATTCCTGGTCGGCCAATAGCCGTCAATGCAAATAATAAAATTGACAACCAGGGATGGCTGCATAAGGGAAAGCGTTTCATCTTTGCCTGATTTGGCCAGTTCCAGGCTATAATCGCCCGATTTAGTTAATTCAACATTCAGCGGACCCATATCGGCGCTTTCGGTATCATAATAAACAGGAGCGGTTGAAGGGGCCGGGCCGGGATAACGGTTTTCCGGGTTGGTGTTGCCGGAGCCGAATCCTTTATAACATTTTTGTATCGCTTTCCCTGAAAATTCAGGGGGGGTAATCGTTATCTCATGGGTATGCAGCGGGAAACAGTCTAACGGAATATTAATTTTCTCCCAGCCCTTCTTCTCCCCAAGTTGGTTGTCAGGGAGTTTGGGTCCCTTCCCCGATCCGTATGGAGTCCGGCCCCTGAAATCGGGCAGTTGGAAATATACATATCCATCCCCGCCATATATAGTGCCAATCAGGGCAAACAGTTCGCGATTTTCGTCAATCGACATTTTCTGCCCCTGGCAAAGAGCCCAGTTGCGGGGAGCAAAGTTCCCGCTGAACATTCTTATTTCAGCATAATATCCATCCATTATTCCTCCTGGTTTAGCTGTTTTAAAATTTTTTATTAATTGTTTCTGATAATTACAGTATTATGTCACATCTGTTTTAAAGCTGAAGATTTGAGTAAAAGAATTTTCGCGCTCCTTCATGTCATCTTAACCACTTAAAAAAAAGGATTATGAGCGGGGCGGCCAATTGCCCAGAACGCAAATAATATAATTGAGCGCCAGGGCCGGCTGGAGCGGCTCAAAGACGCTTTCACCCCCGGCATTTTTTACATCGGTAACATAATCGCCGGTTTTAGTAACCTGAACATCAACAGCTCCCATTCCCGCGCTTTCAGAAGCATAATAAATTGGCGCCGTTGACGGAGCCGGACCGGGATACCGGTTTTCGGGATCGGTAAAACCGGGGCCAAATCCTTTATAACATCGCTGGTTGGCCGAGCCGCTATATACAGGCGGGTAAACCTTGGTGACATGAGTATGAGGCGGAATATTTTTCACCTTAATCGGGTTCAGTATGCTCCCGACACTTTGACCAAGAATCCGCGGGCTCAATCCTTCGCCTTTTCCCTGCCCGATGGGCACTTTCCACCCGAAATCGGGCAGCTTAAAAGTATTACGTCCATCACCACCATATTGGTTGCCGATTATAGCAAATAGCGCGTAATACTGGCTTATCGACAAAGTTTGTCCATGGCACAATATCCAGTGCTTTGGCGCGAAGCTTCCGGCAAATATTCTCATTTCACCTATATATCCTTCCATTTTTCCTCCGGATAAAGTTTTACTGAATTATTGATCGTTGTCATTTTGCGGCCTGCTCCGATAGTAGGAAAGAATCAAAACGCATAAGAGTTATATCGCCGTTGCCTTCCACTTTTGCCTGTCCGATATTATTCAGGGTTATAGTTAAATCACCTTCTCCCTCATAGCGGAATATACATTCATTTCCCTGGTAACTTAAGAGAACCCCCTGGGCTTTTGTGCTTGGACCCCCTAAATGTTCTTCCCCGATATCCAGCAAATTCAGACCTCCGAGTCCGGGAATAGTGAGAATAATATTTCCCAGGTTTTCTGTAACTTCAAACGTTTCACCCGGTTTGATATCCCGGCTGCCAGCGTTAACTGTGTAATGGTAATTGTTTGTAACGGTCAGATTATACATATTTCCTCCGGTTATTATATTATTTATTCTTTTTACCCGGCTTTAGCCTGGTAAAATCTGAATATCAATAATTTTTTCGCTTTCAGATTCCCCGGAGCATTCCCCCTCCTCCTCAATATTTAACAACTTATAATAATATTAATTTTGTATTAATACAACTATAAAATTAATATAGCTGCTGGTATAATATATGATTATAATGGTTGGCATTAATTGATAACAAATTTGTATTGTGCCGGATGAGAGACGGATCATTTCCGGAGTCCGGAACAGGACTCTTAAACAATTATGCCCTTAGCAGTCAGATTCAACTAAGAATTGTGAAATTTTGTTTTGCAATCCGGAAAATATAACTTGCCCTGTTACGGCTGGCAAGTATATAATTATACTCTCTTGAATAAATATGGTGTGCCTGACGGCACACAGAATTTTTCACTTATTTCTTTTTTACCAATAAGCTGCCACTAACGGACAAAAATATTTATTGTTGTTTAAGATTTCCACGTCAGGGGCAAAGCATTCGTGGGAAAATTTCGTCAAGGCAGTGAGCAAACAAAACCTTTTGTTAAGGTGTAACCGGTTAAGAATAATAAAAACATTAGTAAAGCCCTGAAAGGGCGAAAGCCAAGACTCATAGAGGTTTGGAAAGCAGAAAGCGCACACCTCGAGTGAGAGGAATTTTCCCATTGGGATGCTTATGGCAAGAGTGGATTTGCGATATTTCCCGAAATCTCAAATAAATCATGCCATTTTGCATAGAATTTAACTCCTTACGGAATAATCATTCTTTCGAGTCAGAGTACCGTTTTGCCAGTCCAGGCAACAAGATCATTTTTTAGAGAAAACGCTCCTTGTTAGAATATATTAACTTCTCCTGGGAAAAACTCCATTTACACAAATTATACAAATTAAACACAGAGATGGTTGAACAACAGATATCATTTCTGTGCCTCCCACCGTTTCAACTTCAACTTTATAAGGTCCTGACTTCTTTATTGGAAAATAAGTTTCTCCCATTTCAGATGTTGAAGAATCATGGTATAGAGGTTTTGTTGAAGGAGAGGGTCCGTAAAAACGGTTTTCCGGATCTGAGTATGCTTTCCCTTCACCGTTAAAACACCCGGGCGCGGCAGTTACTGTAATTTCCGGATCATTAAATTGGGGAGTATGACTATGAGGCATAAAAGCAGAGATCGGGATTTCAATACTATCATATCCAATCAATCGACCAAGGTCCGGAGGTGAATTTTGCGCTCCGACAGGGACCCTTCCTCTCAGATCAGGCAATTTGAAAGTTTTGATCCCATCGCCGCCAAAACGATTGGATAATATTGAAAACAGATCGTTATAATTATTTATATTCAATGGCCGTCCATCGCAGATCATCCAGTTTTCCGGAGCAAAGAAACCGCCAAAAAATTTTATTTCACCTGTATATCCAAACATATTATCTCCCGGTTAAATTATTAATATTACAATGTTAAAAATTTTGTTCATACAACAGCGATCAGTTTTTTACAGAATTTATCGACTAATAAAATTTCACACAAACAAGGTATTATTCTTTACCGCGAAGCGGGTAAAGACCATCAATATTTATTATAAAAGTTATTGGCAGGGAAGGCTGCATAATCGAGAACGCTCTGCCGATTCCGGTTTTATCGAGCTCAAGTTTGCAATCACCTGTTTGATTTAACTCAATATTTATTTGCCCCATATCCGCGTTGCCGGTATTATAATATAACGGGCTCGATGAAGGTCCCGGGTAATGGTTCCCCGGGTAACAATTGGCGGAGCCTGATCCGGTGGAACATTTCTGTTTCAAACTAACCATTATATCAGGTGAAGCAATTTTTGTATTATGAGTATGCGGAGCCATGTTCTCCAGACTTAGCTGTAGTTCTTCAGTTCCGGATGTTTCCCCGATTTTGTTTTGGGATAATCCTATTCCCTGTCCATATCCCAAAGGAATTCTTCCTCTGAAATCGGGCAGATTAAAATGTGAATGACCGTCACCGCCAAAAGAAGTTCCCAGAATTGAATATAAGCTCATAAAATCGGAAATTTGCATTTCTTGTCCGTTGCACAACATCCATCCCCAAGGGGCGTATTTTCCACAAAACAGCCTGATTTCACCTAAACATCCATCCATGTTTTCTCCATGATTGATTATTTTAAATTTTACTTTTCTATTTGTTTCAGCAATTTTTTATTTGTTATAATCATTAGTTAATTAAAAGCAGCCAGGTAATATCCGGTTTAAAGGGATATAATAAACCGCAGAGAATTGTTTTACCTAAAAATTATTTACGCGCGTTAAGTCCTTTCAGGCCAAATACCATCAATACAAATTATAAAATTCAGACATGATGAAGGTTGATAAAGTCCAATCGTATCCTCCCCGCCGGTATTATCTACATTTACCGAATATTCACCGGACGACAGGAGTTCCACGTCCATGGCTCCCATTTTGGCATTGGCCGAATGATAATATAACGGCTCTGTTGACGGAGCGGGTCCGGGATAACGGTTTTTAGGATCAGGATTGCCCGACCCAAAACCTTTATAACATTGCTGGTTTGCTGTGCATGAATAGGTCGGGATTGATACATTAGCTTCATGTGTATGTTGAGGCATCTCCAGAATAGAGATATTTTTACTTTTTTCTCCCACAGGGTGTCCTAATATTCTCGTCCACAGTCCATGGCCGGTTCCCACTCCAAGAGGAGCTCTGCCCCTGAAATCGGGTAAATTAAAGCTTGTGGCTCCATTTCCGCCAAAAGTTGATCCTATCAATCCATATAGCGCCTGATGTTCAGTAATCTGTAATTCCTGCCCGTGACAAAACATATAGTTTACAGGGGCAAAATCACCGGCAAAAATTTTTACTTCACCAAGATATTCTACCATTTTGTCTCCTTTGCTGATTATTGATGTTCATTATTGTTTTCTTCTGTGCCCCGGGAATTTCAATAAACACTTTTTGTTTTGATATTCCACAGGGTATTTCGCTCTAATATACAACGATCTATAATAATACAAACGCAGTTATTAATCAACATATAAATAATATACACCGCAAATAAATTGTCGGTAAATATTGATTTTAAGTTTGCACTCAGCTAAGTTAAAGAAGTGGAACATATCAGAAGCTATAAAGGGAAAGCTGGCTGAAGATAACCGCCGGATTGTTTTTATTTCCGGCATTAAATTCCTGTCTCCTGCCTCGGGAAGGTCTTTATGTAATTAAGGCAAAACCTGAAAGACAATTGACCCGGTATGCATTTGAAAAGATACTTTGAATTCCAGTTGTCCGGGGAGTCCCATTTTTGTAATACTTTTTTCTTCATTTCCGGCGTTGTATGTTTATGAGAGCGGTTTTTATTTTCGATTTCTGTTTGATTATAGAGTTGCAGGTTTTGAAAGTCTGAAGTCCGCTCTCCTTCGCAAAAGTCGTCTGCGGCGGAGAAAAAGTATGAAGTATGAATTTTGAAACGGCTTTTTCGAGTTTACCTGTATAGTGGAAATACTCTCGTTTTCCAAATCGAAATCGAAGCCGTAATCATAAACTGGCAGAGCCAGAACCAAACTAATTCTGTCTGCCTGTTCGCCGCGGAGAATCCCTGACGGGACTTATTTACCTTTCTTTATACATTTTCCCCTATTTGAAAATAGGGGCTATTTTCTATCATCCCTGCCGGGATTCATATTAATCTGATTTAATATTTGCTTGTAGATAATCATTATTATTTAGAAAAAGTCCCGCCAGGGACGACAGAATTCCCCGGTAAATTGATGGTCAAATAAAATTTTGCCATTTTGCGTAGAATTTAACTCCTAACTGACTACTCTTACTCTGATTTTTTGAAACCGATACCGAAAAATAATCATGTAATCCATGAATCCTTTAATCATGGTTCAGATATTGACGGGATTAGGATTGTGTACAAAGTAATATTTCCCCTGCCCGCTCTTTGGGCTAAAGCCCTTTTGGGGTGGTTGGCTTTGCGCAGAGTCCCCGGCCTGAAGGCGCGGGGTTATTTTAAACTCGATTTTATATAAGCTTGATATCCTTAAACATCATAATCATAAACTGGCGGAGCCAGAAGTGAAGAGTTAAAAAAACAGCAATTTTTCATTTAGACATTTTCAAAATCTCCAGGAAGTCCCGGTAGGGACGACAGACAATAGCTGGAGTTTGGCATATTCATAGTTTAAAGATTATATATTATTTGATTATTATTAATATTATGAATATATATAGTGTGTTAACAATACTGTCTGTTTTTTGTACTTTGTTCTAACCGATGAAAAATGAATAATTTTTCGATTATTAACGAAAATCTGAATAAGTTAAGTGTTGTTTGGATAAAAAACGATATTGGGAAAGAACAAAAAAAACAAAAATATGAGATGTCTGATAATGAATGCCTTTCTCAGAAGTATAAATATGAAGTCTTTAACTATGAATTACCCTATGCTTTTTAAGCGCTATATTTGATTTATTAGAAAAAAAATGAATTTTAACCACTTCGTTGTTAATTATATTATTGGTACGAAGTGGGTTTTTTAAAAGAATCTTTTGATTATAGACTAATATTTTATCTAAAACGACCAAACTCCAGGATAAAGTTAGAGAGGAAATTAAAAGCCCCGCCAGGGACCATACGCGGCGGGCAGGCAGATGATTTCATAAAAAATCTCCTACCATTTTGCGTAGAATTTAACTCCTTACGGAGTAATCGGCCTTTAATGAGGCTGTCCATTTTATTTTTCCGGGTCATTCAAAAGGGCTGCCATAGCAAAGACTGCTATTTATCTTGAAAAATGGATAAAAAAGTGTAAAAATTTGTCTCTCAGAACTTTTTTTTGGTAAAAAGGTATAAAAATAAGAGCAAGGCTCTTGAATTATTAGGGTATTTTTCGAATATTATATTAGAGATACAGTCTGAACCTTTATTTTATATAATTTGTTTAGTTGTTACTCCGGGAAATACAGTAGGCGCAAAACATAGGTTTTATTGTTCTTTACAATCTGACAAAAAATATAAAGCTCGCTAATTACATCTAAGAGGAGGATGTCATGCGAAATAAATCAATTTCTTTCGATACATATCTGAACGAACTGAAGGAAGGAAAGCATCATTTTGAAAATGTATTCCAGGCTATGGCGAGGATGCTTTTCGGCGATAAAGGGAAAATCAAACCCATTGTTGTAAATGGAAAGAACACCTATGATTTTATGAAATTCCGCGAAGGTAAAAAACATATTATCGGGCTGCATGATGTTATCAACAGCTTTGTGGCTTTTGTAAAGGACGCGGCTGAAGGTGGTGAAAGCAAGGAGATGGCTTTTGTTCTTGTAGGCGAGCCGGGCAACGGAAAAACATTTTTTGTCGATTATCTCTCCTCTATGTACAGGGATTTTATCAGCATACCTGAAAACAATAAATTTACCTACCGTTTTATCATTCCGGAAGGGCTTGAAGGATATGGAAATATTAACGCCATTGAATCGCAGTCATTTGAGGATCCCGTTATACTTCTGATGAATCTTGATGATGACCCGGGTAAAAACCGTGAAAGTTTCGCCGGTTACGGTTTTTCAGAATCTGAAATCGAAAAATATTATGAAAATTACCGCCCCCTGGGCGCCGACAGTGAGTTTATCCTTACCGATATTAAGGAATTTTTTGAATATGACATGGAAAAGGTTAAAGAGCATATTGAGGTAACCAAGGTTCCTATCAGCTCTACTCTCGGCACAATAACCGGCAAGTACCCCGCGAAAGATAAGCTGACAAGTTCGGGCGTCGATCTTGTGGGGGAGGAGAGTATCCAGCGGCTGCTCCATATAACTAATTCGAATAATCCCTATCGTTTCGACCTCCGCCGCGGAGCGCTCGCGAGAGTGGGAGGGGGAGGCATACACTTTGCCGATGAAATTTTCAAGAATAAAACCGACCTGATGAAAATATACCTCGGTGTAGTCCAGAACCGGGTAATAGAAATTGACGCCTTCAAGTGGCCCATCGACACATTTATCATAGCCACAAGCAACAATGTCGATGTCCAGAATTACCGCATGAACGGAGAAGAAAAACCGATTCTCGATCGTTGCAAATTCTGTTATGTTGCCCATAACACCGATTACAAGCTACAGGAACAATTAACCCATTACGCCCTGGGAGGGGGAATAAAAACCACCTTTACCGGGGAGAAACTCCATATTGATCCGAACCTGATATATACGATTTCCACCCTGGTTACACTCAGCCGGCTTCCCCGTTTTGAGGAAAAACTTACCCCGGTTGAAATGATGAAACTTGCCGCCGGAGAAGTAGCGGGCGAAAAGAGTGTGAAAACCCTCGCTGAGATCGTAGAAGAGCTTGAGCATGAATCGGATATCACAAAACGTTTCGGGCAGAAGGGACTTGGCCAGCGCGACCTTGCCAGAACACTGAACACGCTGCGCGGTTTCCCCGAGACAAATGAGGGGGAGTGTATGTTTGCCCTCGATATTTTTAAAGCCGCCGAAGATATCATCCTCGATTATGTTCAGGATAACAATGAAAGAGCGAAATATTTCGAGGATATGAAAATAGCGAAGGGACTCTACCGCAAACGTATCCGCACCGAAATGTTCAACGCATTTATGGATGAGCCTGAAGCTATCCGCAAAGATGTAATGATGTATGTAAATATGATAATAGGCATGGGAAGATCGGACCTCGGGCCTGATAAGATAATCACTTACCGTGATCCGCAGACAGGGAAAAGCCACCCGATAAAGATAGATGAAAGGTTTGTAAACGCGGTTGAGAATGAGCTTGAGATGAAAACCAATGAACAGAAAGAATCATTCCGCAGCCAGATAAGAAAGATTTACGCGCAACGGCTCCAGACAGATAAAAACTATGATTTTATGGATAATGTCGACCTTGTAAAGGCGGTTACGGATACAAGGCTGAATTCAGATATCGCCTCGGCGGGAGGACTTGTGGGAGCTCTGGCCAACAGGACAAATGAAGATAACCAGAAGCTTTATAACCGTATTGTTACGACTATGACCAAAAAACTTGGTTACTGCCGGACCTGCTCTGAAAAAACAATTGAGTTTTTCTGTACACAGGATCATCAAACATAAAAGAAACTTAAAACGATGAAACCTGAAGAAAAAAATATAAACCGGGAAAAATCTGTTGATGAATTTTCTTTCCTGAAGGAATTTTTCTACCGCGGAAGAAACTTCAAATCAGTTTATGATTTCAGCGATATGGATCATATTGCCGGGCTGACAACAACCGGTTCCTACGCGACGGGGTTATATGATCTGGACCGTCTGCTTGAGCGGGATAAAAAACGTGAGAAGGATGGATTCCCGAGAAAAATCAAGCTGGGCAAGCTGGTAAAACCGGCCAAAGATGGAAAGGATAAAACCATCGTGGTACCCACCGCGAATGAAGAAAAATTCTATCACCATAACAACGAGCCGAATCCGGGAGAAGGAGGTTCCACCGGTGGATCGGGTGAGGAAGGTGAAGGTGAGGTAATCGGGGAAGAACCTCTGCGCCCGGGAGAAGGAGAAGGCCAGGGAGCCGGACAGGGCAAAGAGGCCGAGCATGGTATGGGAGCCGATTCTTACGAAATTGGAAGAATACTTACCGAACAATTTGAATTGCCCAATATAAAGGACAAAGGAAAAAAAACCTCACTTACAAAATATACCTATGATCTGAGTGACAAAAACCCGGGGCATGGTCAGGTGCTGGATAAAAAAGCCACGCTGAGAAGAATAGTCAAGACGAACCTTGCCCTGGGAAATATAAAACGTGAAGGGGAGATCGACACCTCAAATATGCTGCTCAACCCGAAAGACAGGATATACCGGATTTTATCGCGAGAAAAGGATTATGAATCGCAGGCGGTGGTATTTTTCCTGAGGGATTATTCAGGTTCCATGCAGGGAAAACCGACAGAGGCTGTTGTAACCCAGCATGTATATATCAACAGCTGGCTTACATTCCAGTATGACCGCCAGGTGATGAGCAGGTTTATTGTGCATGATACAGAGGCAATGGAAGTGCCCGATTTTTACACCTATTACAACAAAAATGTAGCCGGGGGAACAGAACTCTCTTCAGCTTACATACTTGTTAATAAAATTATCGAAGAGGAAAACCTCGCTAAAAATTACAATATATATATTTTTCACGGCACCGACGGGGATGACTGGGAAAGAGAAGGAACAAAAACCATTGAAGAAATAAAAAAAATAATTCCCGACGCGAGCCGAATAGGATTTACAATCGCGGAAAACAGTTGGACTTCACATGGCAACTCTGTTGTGGAAACCTACCTGAAAAAATCGAAACTGGCGGAGGATTTTTCTGATGTTTTCCACTATGACAGCTTCAGAGCCGATGAAGCTAATGAAGAGAGACTGATTAAAAGTATAAAAATACTGATATCATAAAATGCAACTGGTAGATCAACATACAAAAAAAATCATGGAAGGCTGCAAAGAAAGAGCGGCCGACGCCGGATTAAAATTCGATAAGGAAACTCTGGAATATATCGTTACAAATGCCGATATGCTTGAGCTTTCCCCGAAAAATATGATTCCGACACTTTATGATTACTGGCTGCAGGATATCCAGGTTTTGCAAGGGAAAGGTGAATATGAGATTTATCCTCACAATCCTTATGAGACGGTTATTAATACACGGCCTGTCATCTCATTTTATAACCAGAATAATCCCGACTGGTTGAACGTAATGATTTTTTATCATGTAATAGGCCATATTGACTTTTTCCAGAATAATAAATTTTTTGAAAAAACCTGGGACTATGATTTTAAGGAAAAAGCGCTTACAGAAAAAAGAATGATAGCGAGGCTGCGTTCGCAGTATGGCCGGCAGCTTGATTATGTGATTGAGTTCGCCAAGGGCATAGATAACCTGGTTGGATATTACAGCTCTCTTAACAATGGCGATTCTGTCGACGCCCTGGCTTTGCCTCCGGTATTTGAATATTATTTCAACCATTTTTTGCTGCAATATAAAAAAGTGCCGATGCGGGTTTATCTCGCCGAAATAGACCGTTACAATTTTCTGATTGATAATTTTAAAGATGAAAAAAGGATAGAGGATGATTTTTTCCGTCCTGTTATGCTGAAGAATGTTGAGTTTATGAATCTTTATGAAAAATTCAGGAAAAGAAAAGAGGAAAAGGAATCGGAAGATATAATGCAGTATATCATCGATAAAAGTGAGTATCTTAATAAAAAAGAGAACCGCTGGATGAAGGGAGTTATAAATATTATAAGAGAAACTTCCCTTTATTTCGCTCCGATGATACGCACCAAGACGATGAATGAAGGCTGGGCGAGTTACTGGCATGAAAAACTTTTCCTCGATGATGACAGAATAAAAGGAAACGAAGTGGCATTCGCCAGGATAAACGCGAAAGTAACCTCAATCAGCCGAGTGGGGCTTAATCCTTACGCTATCGGCTGGCGGCTTTTTATGTTCATTGAGGAAATGATGAACAAGGGGAAATACGCGCTGGAATATACAAGGCTTATGGATATTGAACAGAGGAAAAAATTTGACAAATCCACCGATAAAGGAATGGATTTTATCTTTTTTGTCAGGGAAAATTACTGCGATCTAACATTCCTGAATTCATTTGTCAACCAGGAATTTGTTGATAAATATAATTTGATGGTTGTCGGGCAGCGAATTAACAGGGAAAGAATGTCGAGGGAATATTACGTAAAAAGCAGGAAAGCCGAAGATTATAAGGATATGCTGATGGAGAATATGTATCATCCCCCCTTTATAAAATATTCGACTAAAAAGGAGGGGACTTTTCTTCTTGAGCATGTTTTCGAAGGAAAAGAAATTTATAAGGATTATATTCCCAATACTCTTATTGGTCTGGAATATCTATGGGGAAAAAAGGTGGAATTTGAGACGCAGGAAATTGACTGGGATGATCTGAAGAAACAGCATGAGGAGTTATCGAAAAAAGGCCCGGTCGATTTTTCAATGCTGAAAACGAAATATGTTAAAGTACGCTATCATGTGGAAAATAAACAGGTCAAAAAGTCGAAACTGGTTTAACGGATGCAGAATAAAAGAAGAAATATTAAAACCCTGCTTAACAGGCTGGACCGCAAGCTTAAGAAAGAAGAAGCCGGTTCTGTAATCAGCTTAAGAGATTTTCTTATTCTGACGGGGGATAATCCTTTCCTTATTTTTCGCAATGTATTTCAGCTTTTTCATGATATGATATATTATTATACCACGCAGGAAGATGAAGATGGCGATGATCCGGAAAATATTAACTTTAAGACAATTATTACCGAAAACCTGCTGGTAAAATATACCGATACTCCTTTCTTCGCCGATCTGCCCCTGGCCAACAGGCTGCTTAAACTTGCCGATTCATTCAAGGAGGGGACCAGGCAGAATAAAATATATATTTTCATAGGACCCCCCGGAAGCGGGAAATCGACCTTAGTAACTAATCTGCTGAAAAAATTTGAAGAATATACACATCTTCCACAGGGACTGAATTATAAGATACTCTGGAGAATTGATGACAGCAAACTGGGTCCGAAACTTTCTGCCGAAATACAGGAAGCGCTAAAGGAATATTTCGAAAAATATAAAAATAAACAGATAATTCCCCAGTCCAACCTGATCGAGGTGGCCTGCCCGAGTCATGATCATCCGTTTCTGATAATTCCTCCCGAGCACCGCGCTGAAATACTGGAAAACCTTCTTTCCGAAGAGGACAGGATTAAAATTTTTAACAAAAAGGAATATGACTGGGTATTTAAGAAAAAAGCCTGCACTATCTGTACATCTATATATGACGCTCTGATCAACCGTCTTGAATCGCCCGTTGATGTTTTTGATATGGTGTTCGCTAAAAGACACTGTTTCGACAGAAGACTCGGCAATGGAATCAGCGTATACAACCCCGGCGACAGGGACCCGCAAAAATATGTCTATTCAGATGATGAGCTCAATAAAGTGTTCAGCCAGACATTCAAACACAGCCACCAGGTGAAATATGTTTTCTCAAGATACGCGAAAACCAATAACGGGGTTTTTGTTATTATGGATGTCAAGGGTTATAACGAAGACCGTTTTATGAATTTACATGGTATAATCTCCGAAGGCACACACAAGATTGAGGATGTGGAGGAAAATATCAACTCAATGTTTATTGCCGTCATGAATCCCGAGGATAAACAAAAAATAACCAGCAAGGAATCATTTAAGGACAGAATAAATGAAACAAATGTTAATTATATTCTAAACTACGATCAGGAGGTGAAGATATACTGTCACTCCTTCGGAAGTCAGATTAAAAAAAGATTTCTGCCGGGAGTTCTTAATAACTTCGCGAAAATAATTATCAGCTCCAGGCTCAGCCAGTCTTCGGTGGCAATGAAAGAATGGATTAAAGATCCGAGGCAGTATCTCAAGTATTGTGATGAAAACCTTTTGCTGCTGAAACTGAGCATTTATAATAACAAAGTGCCGACATACCTTACGAACCAGGATAAAAAAAGGTTTACAAAAAAAATAAGAAAAAAACTTGTCGCCGAATCGGAATCGGAAGGCTGTAAAGGATTTTCAGGTAGAGAATCGATAAATATTTTTAATGAATTTTATAATGATATCAGGAAAAAATTTCAGGATGGCAACGGTAATAAAAAGTATATTCTTATCAGTATGGAACATGTGAGGGATTTCTTTAAAAAAAATGATTCATACGCCAAAAATGTACCTTCCGGATTTATTGATTCCATAATCAGGCTATATAATTATAACATTATGCAGCAGATTAAAGAATCCTTATTCCACCAGAATGAAGAAAGAATCAGTAAGGATATTCAGAATTACCTCTTTGCTCTTAATTATGATATCGGCGAAAAACTTATTTCTCCATATACCGAAGAGCCTGTGGATATAAGCAACCAGTTTTTCAACTCAATCGAGCAGCATCTTTTTGAGAAAGATGTGCCGGAAGAAGAAAGGATTAAATTCCGTAAGGAGACAGCGGGCAAATTTACGGTGAGTCTCCAGGAGATGCAGGTGGATGAGACCGGCATTACCAGCACAGCGGTATATTCCGAATTATATGAAACATATATGCGCAAACTGAGGGAAAATATTTTTCAGCCCTTCTTACAATATACCTCCTTTGAGAACGCGATCAAGGAATACAACACAGCCAAGTTTGAGGTTTATGACAACAAAACCAAAGAGCAGGTAAGGTTCCTGATCGGCAACCTCGTTAAAAAATTCAACTACACCGAAGAGGGGGCGATACAGGTGTGTCTTTATGTCCTCGATAACAAAATAGCGGAAAGTTTTACAAAATAGAATTCTTTACTAATTTCAGAACTCCTTACCTCTCACAAAATGAAATCGCGGAAGTTTTGGAAAATATCACAAGAATTTGTTATTCATTTAGGTTCTATATGAAATTTAGTGGGCAAAGTAATAAAATAGCGCATAAAGATATGAATCAAAGATTCGCATAATGTCATGTTAGATTTCCGGAAACCAGCCCCTGGTCTTCACCACCACAGGGCGCGCGGTCTTGAAAAAAGTGGATGAGTCTTAAAGTCCCTCTTACCCCCGACTGAGCCAGACGCTTTCAGCATTCCATATCTTTATGCGTTTGCTGCTTTCGCCCTTTCAGGGTTTTGTATCCATCTGTGACAAACTGGAATTATTATTAGCGCTGAAAGCGCGACAATCAACAGCCCCCGGGCAACGCCCGGGGTAATAAAAGAAAAAGTGTATTTAAGCCCTGTAGGGGCGGAAGCTACACGTCGGGATTATCCGGTTATACTTTAATTAAAGGTTTTGTTTAATTGTCAGGACCGACAAAAATCACCCACTGTATTTCACATAGAACTTTCATTTATTACGTGACAAGATCTTTTTTTTGCCATAAATGATGTGTTATAAATTTAAGATTCTAAATTTTCCCCAAGCACAGCTTGAGGAAAACGCCCTAAAGGGTAACATTTATAAGCATATCCGAACAATCGTAATATCCCCCGCCGGAGGTAATGGCACTAAGATAGAGCAAGTATATAATATTTTTAATGTTTTCATGACATTTCGACCCCACCCTTGCCAGAGGCATCCCCTTGGGAAAATCCCTCCCCTTTGTAAGGCGAGGGACTTTTAATGCCCCTCTCCCTGATAGGGCTTTTAAAGTGCGCCGTGGCGTAGGAGGGGTTGGGGTGAGGTTGTAAAAAATTTAATAACAATAGGTTAGCCAATTAATGTTATCATTCTGTTTAATTGATATTAGAAAAACATTTCACAAGAAATATTGATGTTGGGGGATAACTATATTCGCGCAATATTCCTTTCGTTTCACTATGTTAGTGTCATTACCGCCGGCCCCAGGGGGATGCTCCTGGCAAGGGGGTGGATTCAAAGTGTCTTTCTTTGAAGACGGGGGAGGACTATCCTTGAGCTTATCGATAACTTTTCTTTTTCTGACTCCATCAGCTATATGGATTTAGAATCGCGACCTGACTATCGGCAACATGTTATTAGCGGGCTTTTTGACAAATTTTGCTCTCCGGATTATCCTCAACATGTTAATGATAGTTTGTTTCTAAGAGCCTAATACCATGTCTATTATTATATCTGTTTGATATTCTTTGACCAATTCTTTATTCTGGTTTTTATACCAGGATTGACGACTTATTCCAAAGGCATTACATACCTGTTCCAGGGCATAGTTTAACGACTTTTTTTCTACTTCCCTTAGACTTTCTTCGAATTACTCAATTACCTGTTACTTCTGGTTTAGCCAGTTTATGATTATGATTAAAATTATGATGTTTGCTTAAGTTGAGAGCATTTTTAGTAACTATGATATAAATTACTCCCATGCCTTCAGGCCGGGGAGCTGCCGGGAGAATTAAGGGGATAATTAACGAAAAGTTAATTGATATTTTATGGTATATTTCTTTCTGGCAAAATTTTGTGATTTTATAATTTTCAATAATATATTATTTTAAAGGGAATGTTATTAAAATTAAATTCATACCGGGTGCATTATGCATGAAAATAAGATATCAAAACTTGTTGAAGAGCATGTAATAAAGTTCTTTAAGACGCAGGGCCCTTCTGAAAATATATATCATGATCTGCGGCATACTGAGGAGGTAGTGGAAAGCGCGCTTCATATCGGTAAACATTCGGGCCTGAATGAAGAAGAGCTTGAAATACTCACGATAGCCGCCTGGTTTCACGATTCGGGATACGCCGAGAAAAGTGAAGGACATGAAGAGATAAGCGCGAACAACGCGGAAAGATTTTTGAAGGAGCGAAATTACCCGGCAGATAAAATTGAGAAAGTAAAGGGATGTATCAGGGCGACAAAAGTGCCCCAGTCGCCGAAAAATCTTCTCGAAGAGGTAATATGCGACGCCGATCTGCATCATTTCGGGCAGGAAAATTTTTTCCGGAAAAGTGAGCTGTTACGGGTTGAAGCCGAACACCGTGGCAATAAAATGTTTGATGAGCTTGACTGGCTGGAAGATAATATTGATTTCCTCACCAGGCATAAATTCTTCACAAAATACGCGAGGGAAAATTATGAAGAACAGAAAAATGAACATATTTTGAAATTGCAGAAAAAGCTGAGGAAAAAACATAAAAAACTTGAAAAAGAAAAACTAACTGAAGATAAACTGAGTCTGGAAAAAGAAAAGTTCGAGAAGAAGAAAGAGGATGATAAGAAGGCGGGGAGAAGTGTTGAGACCATGTTCAGGAATGTAATGCGCACACATGTAAGTTTCAGCGCCATGGCGGATAACAAAGCAAATATAATGATATCGGTAAATACAATTATTATAACGATTATTGTGTCGGTAATGCTGAGGAAACTGGATAACAATCCCCACCTGATCATCCCGACGGCAATAATCACCTTTGTCAGTCTTGTGACACTTGTGTTCGCGATACTTGTAACCAGACCTACGGTTACCGAAGGACGTTTTACCAAGGAAGATATAAAAAATAAAAAGGCCAATCTGCTTTTCTTCGGTAATTTTTACAATATGGATCTGAAGGATTTTGAATGGGGTATGAGTGAGATGATTGAGGACCGCAATTATCTTTATGGCAGCATGATAAAGGATTTTTACTTCCTGGGTCTTGTTCTCGGGAAGAAGTACAGGTACCTGCGGATATGTTATACGATTTTTATGTTCGGGCTGGTTGTCTCGGTAATAGCATACGCGATTGCTTTTGCTATGTACCCTGAAGGAACAAACATCGGAAATATTCTGGAATAATCTACAATACATTAAAAATCGGGAATCATGAAAAAGCTATATTTAGTCAGACATGCTAAATCGAGCTGGAAGAATGAAAATCTGAAAGACCTTGAAAGACCTTTAAACAAACGCGGGAAACGGGATGCTCCATTTATGGGGGAACTGCTGGCGAAGAAAAATGTCAGGCCCGACGCAGTTTACTCGAGTCCCGCGGTCAGGGCTTTCGATACGGCGCAGTTAATTACCGGTAAACTGGAGTTACCGGATGAAACGATCGAATTGATGCCGGAAATTTATGAAGCAGGAATGGGTGAGCTTCTTGAAATAATCAGGGAGCTTCCCGACGAGAAACAAAACGTTATGCTGGTGGGGCATAACCCCGGAATGACCTCTTTATGTAATTACATTTCGGACAAATATTTTGAAAATATTCCCACCGCGGCTATTGCCGAGATTCAGTTTGATCTTGAAACATGGAAAGATGTCAAGATGGAATCGGGTAAGCTGCTTTCTTTTGAATTTCCAAAAAAATATTTCCCCGGATAAGATGAAAGAAGATAACTTGTATAATCGTGAATTAAGCTGGCTTTCTTTTAATTACAGAGTATTACAGGAAGCTAAAGATACTAATGTGCCGCTTTATGAGAGGATTAAATTCCTCGCGATCTATTCTTCCAACCTCGATGAATTTTTCAGAGTAAGGGTGGCTTCTTTACGAAGCCTCCTGAATCTGAAGCAAAAATCGCAGGATAAACTCAGTTTTAATCCGGCAGGTCTTCTTAAAGAGATCCACAAAACTGTAAATTGGCAGCAGGAAGAATTCGGGAGCATTTTCAGGAATGAACTTCTGCCGGAATTACGGAAGAACAATATTTTTCTGTTGAATAATGATGAGCTTACCGACGAGCAAAAAGATTTCGCGCGTGAATATTTCTTCGATAACATATTAAAATATATTCAGCCTGTTTTGCTCGTTAAGAATAAAATAATACCCTTCTTAAAGAACCGGCAGTTATATCTCGCGGTTCAGCTTGTATCAAAAAGAAAAAATCCTGACTCTGTCAATAAACGGGTAAGACACAGTTACGCCATTGTTGAAATCCCGACAGATAAAATTTCCCGATTTATTGAACTGCCCGCGGTCAATGAGAGGCATTATGTGCTTTTCCTTGATGATCTGCTCAGATTGATGCTGCCGGAAATATTTAAAGGTTTTGAGGTTACCGCCGCCTGTTCGGTCAAACTTACAAGAGATGCCGAATTATATATTGATGATGAATTTTCGGGCGATTTGCTGAATAAAATCAAGAAAGGATTAAAGAAACGGGAAACGGGAGCGCCCAGCCGTTTTCTTTACGACAAAGAAATGCCAAAAGGTTTTCTTAAATTTTTAAGGGAAGCTCTTATTTTGACAAAAGAGGACCTTGTGCCCGGAGGGAAATATCACAATTTCAGCGACTTTTTCGGATTCCCCAACCCGGGGAGAGATGATCTGCTGGATGAAAAACTACCGCAGCTGAAACACCATCAACTTGAGAAATATGATGATCTGTTTCAGGCATTGAAGGAAAGGGATTTTGCTCTGCACTATCCTTATCATTCATATGATTATTTTATTGATTTGCTGAACAGGGCCGCGGATGACTCCGATGTTACATCAATAAAAGTGACCCAGTACAGGGTCGCGAAAGATTCGGCCATAATAAAAGCTCTTATTAAAGCTGCCCAAAATGGCAAGGATGTAATGGCATTTGTCGAACTGAAAGCAAGGTTTGATGAAGAGCTAAATATCCAGTGGGCTTCGGAGATGGAAAAAGCGGGTGTGAAAGTTTATTACAGCTTTCCGGGATTGAAGGTACACGCGAAAATCGCGCTTATCACAAGAACGGAAGATGGCGCGGAACAAAAATACTCTTATATGGCCACCGGAAATTTCAATGAAAAAACGGCTAAGCTATATGCCGATTTCGGTCTGCTGACTTCGGATGAGAGGCTCACCGCTGAGGTTGAAAAGATATTTACTTTTCTCGCCGGAAAAGAAATGATATCGAAATTCAAACACCTTCTGGTTGGACAATTCAATCTTCGCAAGGGACTGATAAAAAAAATCAACAATGAAATAAAAGCGGTTAAAGAGGGAAAAAAAGGTCATGTTATTCTCAAGCTTAACAGCATTGAAGATAAGAAGATGATAAAAAAACTCTATGAGGCATCTGATGCGGGTGTAAGAGTTGATCTTATCGTCAGAGGAATTTGCTGCATTGTTCCCGGCATACCGGGAGTCAGTGAAAATATACATATAATCAGCATACTTGACCGGTTCCTGGAGCATTCCCGATTTTATTATTTTTATAATAATGGGAAGGATGAGCTCTTCGCCTCTTCAGCCGACTGGATGAAAAGAAACCTGAGCAGAAGAATTGAGGTGGCTTTTCCGGTTTATGATCCTGCCATAAAAGAAGAAGTAATGGGAATTATTGATTTGCAGTTAAATGATAACATGAAAGCGAGGATCATTGACCGGCATGATAAAAATGAATATAAAGAACCCGGGGATAATGAACCTCTTCGTTCACAGACAGCGCTTTATGATATACTGAAAAATAAAGGAGAGGGGGTATAGAATAATTTTCGGTAATTGATTATTTCAATTATTAAGTTTGATTGTTCAGCGGGTGATTAATTGTTTCTAAAAATGGCAGGATTACAATTAACAATTAACAATTAATAATGAACAATGAACAATTAAAAAGGCAAAGAGGACCGCAGATTTTTCTGATTACGCAGATTCCGCTGATTGATGTAATGGAAATGATACAAAAACACTAAAAAACAAAATCTGACAAAGAGCTCAATAGGCTCTTATCGCCACACTAACGCCAACATGTTGAGGATAATCCAGGGAGCAAAATTTGTAATAAACTCCCCTAATTACATGTTGCCATTAATCAGGGCGCGATTCTAAAACAATAAATCTCTGGTTCTATATGAAATTTAGTGGGTAAAGTAATAAAATAGCGCATAAAGATATGAATCAAAGATTCGCATAATGTCATGTTAGATTTCCGGAAACCAGCCCCTGGTCTTCACCACCACTGAGCGCACAGTCTTGAAAAAAGTGGATGAGTCTTAAATTCCCTCTTACCCCCGACTGAGCCAGACGCTTTCAGCATTCCATATCTTTATGCGTTTGCTGCTTTCGCCCTTTCAGGGCTCTGATAATGTCTTTGTTTTTCTTAACCGGGACGATGCCCCGGCCTGTTGCCTGCACCCTTTCAGGGTTTGTATCCATTTGTGACAAACTGGAATTATTATAAGCGCTGAAAGCGCGACAATCAACAGCCCCGGGCAACGCCCGGGGTAATAAAAGAAAAAGTGTATTTAAGCCCTGAAGGGGCGGAAGCTACACGTCGGAATTATCCGGTTATACTTTAACAAAAGGTTTTGTTTAATTGTCAGGACCGACAAAAATTACCCACTGTATTTCACATAGAACCAAATCTCTTTTGTTTACAATCATCAAGGTGAGTTCTATATCAGGTTTTCCTTTAAAATATTTTTCCTGCCTCAATTAAATAGGGATCTTTCCGAAATAAATCTCGACTCAGGAAATCCCGAAGGGATGACAGGATTATGGAAATTAAATCAACCAAACACATTTTCAAATCCTGAAAGGATGAAATAAAAACAGGTCAGACACATTGTAATCAAAAGTAATTATATCATCCCTTGTATGTTTAAAGAAAGAATAAAAAAAGGTAAGAAAGTAAAATATTGTTTATACTTGCAGAATAGAAGGCACGTCCCATGGATCAAGAATCCGTCCCGAAGTGTCTTCATTCTGTCAGGTAAAAGTTGAGGAATAACCTGGATAAAAATCCGTATAAGACAAGGTAAATATTCCCTGATATACTACCTAAAATATTTTAAGAGGTATAATATGAAAAATTATTATCTTGGAGGAGATGTAAGCAAAGGTTACTGTGATTTTTCAATTATGGATCAGGAAAAAGAAATAGTAGAAAAATCATTTCAGTTAGACGATACAAAATCCGGGCATAAGAAATTACATGAAATAATAGCAAACTTTTTTAAGAATAATCCCGAAGCAACATTGTATTGTGCCTTTGAAAGCACCGGGAGTTATGAAAATAACTGGATATCAGCAATACAGGAACTACGGTCCAGGTATAAAATTCATGTAGCCCGATTAAATGCATATGGGGTAAATCATTCAGGAAAAGCCGGACTACTCAAAGTATCAAACGACAAAATATGCGGACGTCTGGTAGCAGAGTACCAGATCAAATATCGGGAGAATGTCCGCTATGATGTAAAAGAGAATTATATCACATTAAGAAAGTTGTTTAATACAGCAAGGCTTCAGACAAAACAGAAAACACAATTCCAAAATCAACTGGAAAAGTTGCTATACCAGGCAAATCCGGAGCTTCTGAACTATTGTAAGAGTGGTATGCCAAACTGGATAAAACAGCTACTGAAATATTATCCAACATCGATGAAGTTGTCGCGGGCCAGTGCATTAAAACTGTCAAAGATCCCTTATATATCAAAGGAGAAAGCACAAAAATTGATTGCCCAGGCCAAAAACACCGTAGCTTCAAATGTTGAAGAGAATATGGGAGAGTTGATAATAGTGATTGTTGAACAGATATTGAATCTGGAAAAACAAAAAGAAAAATTACTTAGCCTGATCTCTCAGGAGATCGATAAAAATGAAGTAGAACTACTGAAAAGTTTTACAGGAATAAGTGATTATTCAGCAACAGGTTTACTCCTGGAAATAGGTGATATAAATCGGTTCCCTGCATCGAAGAATCTGGTATCATATTTTGGTCTGAATCCGTCCTACCGGGAAAGCGGAGACGGGAAATACGAAATACGCATGAGCAAAAAGGGAAGAAAGGTTCCCCGCGAAATATTATATATGGTGGCATTATCGGCCATATCAAAAAATCCATATATCAAAAAAACCTATGAAAACTTCATGGGACGTGGGATGAATGCAAAGGCAGCCATCGGAGCAATCATGCACAAAATTACCAGAATAATATATGCGATGTTAAAGAACAAAGAGAAGTATGATCCGGCCAAATACCAGGAAAGAACGGAAAGAAAAGAATTATCAGAAAAGAAAGAAGAAGATAATTCAGATTCAAGAAGATATTTGAGTTATGATGAAAATGCTCCAATATCAGGCAGACAGAGAAGAAAAAGAAAAGAAATGACAATAAAAAAGGAGCGAAAAGCATCGTCCCAAAAAGGCATTACCGATATGACCGGGATCGGCGCTTCAGCTCCATAAGTATATATAAAATAAAAAAAGCACAGTTTGTCAAGGAAAATAAAAAATATTCAAAAGCGTGATATTACCTAATCTCTTTATGAATATTTTTCCCCTATTTTCCTTGACTTTAAACGGAATAACTCCGGGGTTTTTTAATGGACCATTTGCGCAATTTTCTACAATCATTACATCTTTTCCGGATTCAAAAAATACAAATGGACATTAAAGGTAAATTCAGGATAAGATTTCCTAAAAAGCTATGCTGTTACCGGAATCTAATCTTGTATGACGAAAATCTTATGTCGGACTCACGTTAATATTACAAAAAAATAAATATAATACCCGCATTCAGGCCGGGGTAGTTAAAACGGGAAATTATTCCATTTCTTCCAGTCTTTCACGGGCGCGGTCGGCGTAGCTGCCTTCCTCAACATTTTGGAGATACTTTTTATAATACTCTTTCGCGCGTTCTTTCTTTTCAAGCTTTTCGCACATTGTTCCGGCGTTAAAAAGAGATATCCAGAATGTGTCATTTATCTCCACGGCCTTCTGATAGCTTGCGAGCGCTTTTTCAAAATTTCCCGCGGCTTTGTAGCCATCACCAAGGGAATCCCATGAATTTGGATTATCGGGAGCCACTTCGGTCATACCGGTAAAATATTTTATAGCTTCATCAGGCTTATTCATTCTCAGCGCCAGGTATCCGGCTCTATTCCAGGCGTTTTGTCTTGATGAATCACTCTCAATTGCCCTGTTGAAAAACTCAATCGCTTTGGAAAACTCTTCCTGTGAAGCATGAATTTCGGCGTAGCCCAGGTATCCCTGGCAGGGATCAAGTTTTAGCAAAGCTTCCGCCTGTACTTTAGCGCTGTCTAAATCACCCCCCGCTATGCCGGGCGCCTGAATATGATAATACATAAGAGCCACTCTTCCCCGGATATAAGCAGGATCGCATTCGACAGCTTTCTCGAATGAAGATTTACAGTTTTGGGCATCAAAAAGCTGGGTGAAGATGCTTGCCTCTCTTGCCTGAGCGCCATAAATATTACCCATTGTGAAATGATATTCAGCGTTTCGCGGGTCATTTTCAATAGCGGTTTCCATGTAATCTTCTGCCTCATCCGGATCACGTTTATGATTTAGATAATAAATGGCCATATAATAGTTCGCTACCGGATTATTTTCATCCTCATCCAGCATTTCTTTAAGAACCTTCGCGGCATCTTCAAATTTCTTTTCTTTGTAGTACTCTTTTACCCGCTCAATTTTATCCTGCGCCTGAAGAAAAAAGAAAGGCAAAACGAGCAGTGTTACCAACATCTTTAAACGAATCATTTTATCCCCTGAAAATTCAATGGTAAAGTTTCGTATTATACAGGAAATAGGACGTATAGTTTCAGAGAAAGTTAGCTGATAATTTTATAATTCCAAATACTCCTGATATCTTGCCAGGGCTCCGAAGATTCCTCCTGTATGGAGGAATATTATATCTGAAGATGAACTGCCTGAAAGAAACTCCCGGTAGAAGCTATAATATGCTTTCCCGGTGTAAACGGGATCGAGCAGAATACCTGTTGACCGGGCAAACTCAGATAGCAGTTTAAGTTTTTCCGGCGAAATTTCATCGTAGCCCTCCGCGGGGAAATTGTCAATAATTACCAGGTTTTCCTCATTAATTTCTGTACCGGGATAATATTTTCTCGCGCATTCCCTGGAAAGTGAAATGACTTTTTCCCTGATAATTTCAGTTTCAAAGGCGACACTTACACCATATATTTTCAGATGAGGAGCATAAAGAGCGGCGCCCAGAAGCATGCCCGCGGTTGTTCCGCCGCTGCCGAGTGCGCTTATTACTCCCGATATTTCACCTGTGTCGGTCTGCCAGTCAAGTTCTTTGATAAACTCCACATATCCAAGTGTTCCCACAGGTGTTGAACCGCCAAGGGGAATAATATAAGCGTTTTCTTCCATCGCGTCCATTGCCATTATGCTGTCAACTTCTTTGTACTCTTCAGCGGTAAGGTAAATAATTTCGGTTCCGAAAAGTTTTTGAAGAAAATGATTGCCCGAATCATTATCCTCCGGACTTCCTTTAAGGTATACCCTGCTCTGAAGTCCCGACATTACCGCTGCGGCTACCGCGGCCCTGCAGAAATTAGACTGTATACCACCGCATGTATATATTTTGGTCTTACTTTTTCGCCGCGCGTCGGCTATAAGGAATTCCAGCTTCCTGATTTTATTCCCTGATACTTCCGAACCAGTCAGATCATCCCGTTTAATACGAAATTTTGTCCCTCTGAATTCCACTTCCGTTAAAGGTGTTGGAAGGTTGGCTAAAAGTATTCTTTGTATACTCATTAATTACTCCTCTGCCTTGATCTGAATTTAACTGAAACCGGCATTTCGAAAATTTTTTTTCCTGACCAGCGATAATACAATTTGCCGCTGTTAAGCGCAAGCTAAAACTGGCTTTATATATTAATAATTTAAATAGTTAAAATAAATAATTGCCTATGGAATGTAACATCCTCGTTATACTGACTTTCCCATTTGTCGGCTAAACTATTGAAAAAGGCCAATTATTGTTTTTGATTTTATTAACTCTTTTCAATATAATTGATATTTGATGATCAGAAGAAATTATGGGAAAAATGATTTATATATTGTTAATTATCCTGACGACCTGCTGCGCCGGCGAAAACGGGTCTATGCTGCATCAGTATGAATTCAGCAAAGAGAGCGCGAAACATTTTAAGCTTCCGGGCAGACTGAGAGAAATATCAGGCCTCGCGTATGCCGGGGGAAACCTGGTTTACTGCCATAATGATGAAAGGAGTATTATATACATTGTTGATACCGGAACTGGTGAGATTGTTGAAGAAATTGACCCGAAAGGAAAAGACCTGAAGGAAGATTTTGAAGGGATAGCATATTTTGAGGAGAAAATTTACCTTACCACTTCTGAAGGTGATATATATGTTTACCCTCTTAAAGATGGTGAAAAGGAAAAGTTTAAGAAATATAAGACGCCATTCGCCTCAAAAAATGATGTTGAGGGACTTTGCTGCCTGCCGGAAAAAAGACTGCTTCTGATGGTTTGCAAGGAATATCCCGGAAGTAAAAAACTGAAAGGGAAAAGGGCTGTTTATCCTTTTGACCTGGATAAGATGGAGTTAAAAAAGGAACTGTTTTTTGCTATTGATCTTGATGAGCTGAAGGATAAGTTTGATATAAAATCCTTTTATCCCTCGTCAATTGAAAGAAATCCTCTCTCGGGCACCTATTTTCTTACCGGCGGAAAACATTCCAGGCTGGTGGAGGTTGACAGCGCGGGGAAAGTACTGGCCGCTGTAAAGTTTAATAAAAATTTCCATCCTCAGCCGGAAGGAATAACATTTTTACCTGACGGCACGATGATAATCGCAGATGAAGGACCTGACAAAGCGGCGAGACTTTCTGTATATAAACTCAAGTGAATTATGAATGATGAATTATGAATGGTGAATTGAAAAAGTTTAAATTTAGTTTGCTTTTGGCGCGTACAGGCAGGTTACCAGGAATAGGTAAATTATCGCTGAGCCGGAGTAAACATTTTTAACTTGTTATGAACTTTTAACTCTTGAAATTTAGTGAGGAGGAGAAATGGTAAATAAAAAAAAGCAGGAAAGGCTGGTCAGATTCACATTTGTTTTTGTCGGATTGATACTGGTTCTTTTTGGCGCCGCCAAATTGTTAAAAGGTGAGACGAATTATTCGAATTATTGGGGAGAACTTGTATTTGCTCCTGTCGCGATATTAGTCGGTATTCTCGCCTTGTATATCTCCCTCTTCAGATGGAAAAGAGCTAAGAAAAATATAGAAAAGTCAAAACCTGTCTCTCCAATGGATGATTTCAGGAAATGGTGAAATAATAAGTCGGGTTACCGTTTTTTTTCTTATTTTTATTAAAGCGGGAAAATTGATTTCACTATAGCGAGGTGAAGTGTGCGCAGTATAAAAAATTACATTACTGTATTTTTATTATTATATTCTATCCGGTTATCTGCCCAGGAGCAGATTCTGCCTCTTGTCGATTCACTTTCAATCCTGAATATTAAAGGGCATATTGAGCAGCTTGTATGGGCGGATGGGCATGAATCACGTTCATCATTTACAGATGGCAATTATATAGCCGCGGAATATATAGCGGAATATTTTGAATCGCTGCCGGGGGTGGATGAGGTGATAAGAGATACATTTTATATACCTTCGGCTGCTTCACCTTATGATACTTATCCCTTATATAATGTTATCGCGATAATTAAAGGTTCTTTGCCGGAGCCCGATATTATTTTATCGGGGGCGCATTATGACGCGAGCGGAAGCAGGGAGGCGGGTTATGATGATAACTGGCAGACAATGAAAGCGCGCGGCGCCGATGATAACGCCACAGGCGTCGCGGCGATAATGGAAATGGCCCGGCTTTTAAGCGACCCTTCCGATTCTTACGAACCTCTGCACACAATAAAACTTATATCGTTTGCCGCCGAGGAATATCACCCGGTGGAGCCTGATATTCACCATGCCGGAAGCCTTTATGACGCCGAAAAAATGTACAATTCTTCCGCGCCTTTAAAAGGGGCGGTTATTCTCGATATGATAGGCTTCAACGTCCACTATGACTTTGTTGAGGTTATCGCAGATGATCAATCATTGTGGCTGGCAAATGACGCGTATTATTACAGGGATTTTTATGCCCCCGGCTTAATAACCAACGACACTCCCGATGATGTGCCCTATAGCGATCATGATTCATATCAGCAGTATGGATTCCCGGCAATTCTTTTTATGGAAAACGCCCGTCCCTGGAATGATGATCCGCCATATTATCTGCATAATCCATATTATCATACGAGCCTTGACCTGATAGGCACACTTAATTTCAACCTGATAGAGAAAGTCGCTTCGCTTAGCCTGGGACTTACAGGGATAATGGCAATCAAGGAAGATCCAACAGGCGTTGAAGAAAATTTTCCGGTGGAAGATTATATCATTGCCGCCGCTTATCCAAATCCTTTTAATCCCGCGACAAATATTGAGATAGTTTTGCCGGAAAAGGAAAATGTTACGGTTGAAATTTATAATGTTAATTGGTGAAAAAATCGATATCTTCGCGGAGAGAATAATTTTGGATAAAGGAAAACACCGGTTTTTCTGGAAATGCATCAGGGGAGGTTTCAGGAGTCTATTTTTGCCGGGTGACTACAGGAAGAAAATCTCGAAATCTTAAAACTGGTTTTGCTGAGGTAGGAATCAGAGTGAGAGTTTGAAGTCTGGGCGGGTGATTGTTTTGGCGTAGCTCTGTTTTTCCCGGGTGAGGGATTACGATTATTCCGTAGGGAGTTAAATTCTACGCAAAATGGTAGGAGATTTTTTGTGAAATCATCTGCCTGCCCGCTGCGCATGGTCCCTGGCGGGGCTTTTAATTTCCTCTCTAACTTTATCCCCCACAATGAATTGTGGGGCTATTGTCTGTCGTTCCTACCGGGACTTCCTGGAGATTTTGAAAATGTCTAAATGAAAAATTGCTGTTTTTTTAACTCTTCACTTCTGGCTCCGCCAGTTTATGATTACGATTAAAATTATAATTTTTGCATTTAAAATAACTCCGCGCCTTCAGGCCGGAGTAGGGGGGAACACCCGATAATTTTAATCGGCTTTAAGCCAAATGAAAGGGATTGCATCCGAGGGCTAATAATATTTGACTCCATTCGGAGTCGCTTATGATTATGATTTTTATGGGAAGATGGATTTGAACTGATAATAATCCTTTCTCAGGTCGGGCTGATAAACAACATATATGATGGGAAGGCCTGATTTTTTTTATAAAATAAAAATTCTCCTCAATTAAAGTTTTATAAATATAAACATATAGTTCAAAGATTTCTTGACAAAGAAAAAAAACTTGGATATTTTAAGAGAGGATAATGGTGTCCCGTTTGACTAATATTTTATAATTATAAAGTTAAACAGGATATTAGGAGTACATTCAGAGCTTTTGGTGAGTGAACTTTGAAAACGTCAATTAAATAAGAGTTCAATATCTCATATAGGGAGTAAAATATGGCGGAAATTACCAGAAGGAATTTTTTCAAATCCTCGCTGCTACTTGGCGCCGGCATGGCCGGAATGAGCCCTTCGAAAGCAAAGGCGGGAGAGAAAAAAAGCGCCCATGAAAACAGGATGGGTGTTCTGGTCGACACCTCACTTTGTGTTGGCTGCCGGAGGTGTGAATGGGCATGTAAAACGTCACATAATATGGATGCCGGCAACATCGCGGATTATGATGACAAATCGGTTATGGAAAAAATGAGGAGACCGGACCATACCGGGTATACTGTTGTTAACAGTTTTGATGGTAAAAATCCGGTTAAAGAAATCAATGTAAAAGTGCAATGTATGCACTGCAATGAACCTGCCTGCGTATCGGCATGTATTGTTGGCGCTTTTACAAAACATGAAGGAGGACAGGTAACCTGGGATACAGGGAAATGTATCGGCTGCCGTTATTGCATGATAGCCTGTCCGTTCCAGGTGCCCGCGTTCGAATATCATAAAGCGATAGAGCCTGATATTGTGAAATGTGATTTTTGTTATGAAGAAAGAACTTCAAAGGGTAAATTACCGGCTTGTGTTGAAATCTGCCCGATGGAGGTAATGACTTATGGCAGAAGGGATGAACTGATTGGTATA
Source organism: Melioribacteraceae bacterium (assembly GCA_963677445.2). Classification (GTDB taxonomy): domain Bacteria; phylum Bacteroidota; class Ignavibacteria; order Ignavibacteriales; family Melioribacteraceae. Next base: position 152,473 of record CAXXGF010000071.1, read on the forward strand.
GCACGTGAAAAAATCAAGAACAATCCCGGAAGGTATGCCGATCATATTTATGGTGAATATGAAGTGGGGGGCACCTCATGGATGTACCTGACTCCAGTTGATCATACCAAACTGGCGTTTCCACAGCTTGATGAAGATGCCGCTCCCGGCGTTTCGGAATCTATTCAGCATGGCATATTTGCCTATTTTATTCCACCTATCGCGCTTTACGCTCTTCTCGGCGGAATAATGTATATCTCAAAAGAGAAGGAGGGTGAAAAAAATGAGTCATGACTTTAAATCAATGCCTGTTAAAATAAAGTTTTTTACCCCCGTTGTAGTCGGAATTACAGTAATCGCGTTAAGTGGTCTGGCATTTTTACTTGCCAGGTTTATTTTTGGTCTCGGCGCGGTTACAAATCTTGATAATCAGTATCCGTGGGGTATCTGGATAAGTCTTGATGTGGCCGCCGGCGTCGCTCTCGCGGCGGGAGGTTTTACCACTGCCGCGCTGGGGCATATTATGCATCGCGAACATTATCACGCTATTGTGCGACCCGCGCTGTTAACCGCGCTGCTTGGTTATACTTTTGTCGCTGTAAGTGTGGCGACCGATATCGGCCGCTGGTACAGCATCTGGCATCCGCTGGTAATGTGGAATGGCAGTTCAGCTCTTTTTGAGGTTGGCATCTGCGTAATGATGTATCTGACTGTGCTATATATTGAATTCCTCCCTGTTGTTGTTGAAAGATTTCTCGGCAAAGTTAATCTGCCGGGATTTTTATCGGGATTAAATAAAACAATTGAAAAATTGCTGCATTTTCTCGATAAAACTTTAGACCGTTTTATGTTTATTTTTATAATCGCGGGTGTTGTTCTTTCATGTCTGCATCAGTCATCCCTCGGAACTTTAATGGTAATCGCCGGACCGAAAATGCACCCGTTGTGGCAGACGCCTGTACTTCCGCTGCTTTTCCTTCTTTCGGCAATATCACTCGGTTTCCCGATGGTCATACTGGAAGGTCTGGTATCCTCCAAATCTTTTGGGCTGGAACCTGAAATGGATGTGCTAAAGAGCCTCTCAAAATTTGTCGGTCCTCTGCTGGGTATCTATCTTGCCTTTAAAATTGGCGATATGGTTATCAGGGAAACTTTTGTGTATCTGACTAAAATTACCACGGCGTCAGTTATGTTTACAATTGAGGTTTTCTTCGGGATAATTGTTCCCACGAGGATGTTCCTTTCCAAAACAATGACGCAGAGCCGGGCCGGACTTTTATTAGCTTCCGGGCTGGTGATTTTCGGAGTATTGATAAACCGCGTTTAATAATTATATAGTTGCTTATCAGCCCCTTTATGCCGATTACGCTTATATACCCTCAATAGGGGAAGTGCTTGTAACACTCGGTTTCGCTTCACTCGAAATCCTGTTTTTCAGACTTATATCGATACATTTTCCTGTACTGAGTATACCGGTAGAACATGGAATGCCTCAAACAAAATACGCGGTGCGGGGAGGTGTGAAATGAAAAAGCTGATAATATTTCTTTTTATTATTTCCCTGCCTCTTTTTGCCCAGAATAAGGGCATCCGGGGCCATAATGGCGATATTAAATGCAGTTACTGTCATACATGCGAGAACCCGACCAAACTGGATAACTGTCTTGTTGAATGCCCCCGGCATGAAATAATTACAGTTCACACCGCTCCTGAAGATTCTCCCGAAATAATTGTTATTGACGGTATGAAAGAATTCAGGGATCTGTATAAACCGGTTAATTTTTCACATAAAGTACATGCGGAAATGTCGCTTATGGGAGGCGGATGTGTAATGTGTCATCATTATAATCCTCCCGGTAAAGTTCAGCACTGCGACGAGTGTCACGAGGCTGACAGAAGCGATAAAAATCTGAAGGTCCCCGATCTGCTTGGCGCTTTTCACCAGCAGTGTATTGACTGCCACCGTGATTGGGGCGGCAAGGTTGACTGCAATTTTTGTCATATTCCCAATGATTCGGATGAAAAAACAGAAGAAGCCGCCAAATTGAAAAAATCGGCTCATGGCCAGATAAAGATGCAGGCGAAATATCTTTATGAAACCGACTTTGATGATGGTGTTTATGTCACTTTCTATCATATGCAGCATACCGAGTTATATGGCGCCGAGTGTGTCGATTGTCATAAGAATGAAACCTGTTCTTCATGTCATATCGATAAGGGAATAATGAAGATTGCCGAAGCTTCCGAATCGGATGAGGAAAAACATGATATCTGTTCCGCCTGTCATGATACTGATGATGACTGTGAATTCTGCCACAAAGAAAAAGAAACACCTCCTTTCGACCATAAAAGAAACACCGGTTTTGATCTGGCGGGATATCACAGCAAACTCGCCTGCTCCGATTGCCATAAAGGTTCGCGTAAAAAAGGATTGCGCGGCAACTGCGTTTCGTGCCACAGAAACTGGAACATGGAGACCTTCGATCATAAAGTAACCGGTCTTGAGCTCAGCGAAATACATCTGGAGATGGAATGCGGCGATTGTCATAAGAACAATGACTACAGAAAAAAACCAGACTGCAGTGATTGTCATGACGATATAAGTTATCCCGATTCTTTGCCGGGTAAAAAGAATTAAAATCGGAGAAATTTTGTTATATTATGGTCTGAATATCTGCATAAAAAAAACTGCGGAAAAAAATGTTTAAAAGAATAGGACAGAAACTAATTTTTGCAGTTGGTGTAGCATCAATAATTATTATTGGGATATACGCCTATGTTAATATACATTCGCAAAGCGAGGTGCTTTACGGCGAGATTGAACGCCACGCCAAGCAGTTGAGTGAAACTGTAAAAAAAAGCACCCGCTTTGAAATGTTATATAACCGCCGTGAACATATTCATAATATGATTGCCACTATTGGCGAAGAGCCCTGTATCCGCAGAGTGAGAGTTGTTGACAAACGGGGCATTATAGCTTATTCGGCTGCTTCAGATGAAATTGGAAACAAACTGGATATTGAGAGCAAAAGCTGCGCGACATGTCACGGGGAGGATAATGGTGAACCCTCTTTAACCGCCCAGACAAAAATATTCAGGATGCATCCCGATTCGGCCAGGTTATTTGGAATAATTACTCCAATATTAAATGAAGAATCCTGCTGGACAGCCAACTGCCACGCCCATCCGAAAGAGCAGAAAGTTCTCGGCACTCTTGAAATTGATGTCTGCCTGAGGGGAATAGACAGGGAAATAACGAGAAGTGAAATTACAACTTTCGCTTACGCCATTATTTCAATTATTTCCCTCAGCCTGATAATAGCCTTTTTTGCGAGAAGGTTTATTGTGAAGCCGGTAAATAATCTTGTTTCCGCTACCAATAAAGTTGCCGCGGGAAATCTGACTCACCAGGTCCAGTTAAAAGGTTCGGAAGAATTAATGCAGCTCGCGGCCTCATTTAATAATATGACGAAAAAACTTTCCGAAGCGCGGATGCAGTTATTTCAATCGGATAAAATGGCTTCTCTCGGAAGGCTCGCCGCGGGGGTCGCGCATGAAATTAATAATCCCCTTACAGGTGTGTTAACATATAGCAGCTTTCTGCTTAAAAGAACCGAGAACCAGCCTGATCTGCATAATGATCTGAAAGTAATAGTCAGGGAGACAAAACGCAGCAGGGAAATAGTTAAAAGTCTGCTCGATTTTGCCCGTCAGTCGGTTCCGAAAAGAAACCTCGCTGATATAAATGAAATTATAGAAAATTCGATCGAGGTTATTAAAAACCAGCTTTCCATGAACCATGTAGGGGTTGATAAAGAGCTTGCCGACCCGCTGCCCGAGCTGCGGCTTGATTCGAACCAGCTTCAGCAGGTGTTTATTAATCTGCTTGTGAACGCTTGCGACGCTATCGGGAACAAGGGAGGAAGAATAATCATCCGCACCTACAGTTCAAATCTCTCACCTTTTGGGAATATACCGGTTAAAAATGCTGTATGTCCGAAAGGACATGATCTGATGGATAAGGAGCTGAAAATTGACGGCCTTCCCTCAATTAAATTAAAAGCCCGTTCAGGCAATAATGAAGGATTTATTTATCTTGATCCTGTTTACGGACTTGACCGCCACCGTTTCGGGATAGAAATAAAAGATGGTGAAGAAACCAGGTTTTCATGCAGTTCCTGCGATATTTCATTAAATGTTAAAGATAAAAAATGTCCTGTCTGTAATTCGGCCATATATAGTGTGGAGGTTCCGGGCAAAGGGCATCTGGAAGGATGTTCTCAAAAAGGATGCTCCTGGCAGAAATGGGACGCGATAGAAGTTGAAGGCGAGCAGAAATTTGTTATGATTGAGATTGAGGATAACGGATCGGGCATACCGCAGGAAAACCTCGACAAAATTTTCGAACCCTTCTTTACCACAAAAGGACAAAAGGGAACAGGGCTTGGTCTGGCGGTTATCTGGGGAATAATTGATAATCACGACGGCAGTATAAAAGTTGAAAGTGAAATAAATAAAGGTTCGAAATTTATTATAAAATTACCGGTAAAAAGTAATGGCTGAAAATGATATTCTTGTAATTGATGATGAATCGGTGATTCTCGATGCAGTCGGGAAAATAGGTTCGGCCTATGGATGGAGCGTTAAAAAAGCGATAGATTCGGACGCCGCTTTTGCCGAACTGAGTGAAAGTAGTTTTCGGTTGATCGTTTGTGATATTATGATGCCAAAACTTGATGGATTCCAGATACTGGAAGAAATGAGAAAAAGAAAAATTAAAACTCCTCTTGTTATGTCCACTGGTTTTTCCACCCTGGAAAACGCGGTTAAGTCACTTAACCAGGGAGCTATCGATTTTATTCCCAAACCTTTTACTTTTGAGGAGCTTGGCGCTCATCTCAGCAGGGGACTGAATTACAGCGACCTGGTAATAAAGATTGGAAGGAGAACGGGTGACGAGGAAACTCTCGAATATATCCCCTGTCCTTCGAGGTATTACAGGCTGGGTTACGCTTCCTGGGCTTCTTTTACATCCGATGGTCTTGCTGTCACCGGTCTTTCCGACCTGTTTTTGAAAACCATAGGGGAAATTGAAAAAATTGAGATCAGACTCGCGGGTGGTGAAACGGTGCAGGGTGAATATTTTGTTACAATAACCGATAATGAAGGTTATGAACATTCGCCTCTGTTTCCACTTTCAGGAAAAGTTATTGAAACTAATGACGAAGTTATAAATAATCCGCTGCTGCTACAGAAAGATCCATACTTTGAAGGGTGGCTGATGAAAATTATTCCATCGGAAAAAGATTATGAGATAAATAATCTTTTCCCCTGTAGTTCCAATGAAATTTAATAAACAATATGGAGATAAAAATGGCTGAATTTATTCTGCTGCTGATTGTTCTGTTTATCGCGGGTGATATTTTCATGAGATATTACCTGAAAAAACGGAAAGATAAGAAAATAAAAGAAGAAAGGGCTTCCGTACTTGAAACAAGCGTTAATCTTGATTTCAGCGCCGAGGCAAAATCGCTTAAAAGGGCTGAAGTTAGTAATCCTGTCGCCCGCATTTTGTGTGTCGATGATGAAGAGGTGATTCTCGACAGTTTCCGTAAAATACTTGTTATGGATGGTTATTCCGTCGATACGGTTGAAAATGGCAAGGAAGCGCTGGGTCTCCTCAGAAAACATCATTATGATTTCGTTTTCACCGACCTCAAGATGCCCGAAATGGATGGCATGGAAGTGACAAAATCGGTTAAACATCTGCGTCCCGATATTGATGTTATAATTATCACCGGTTACGCTACTGTTGAAACCGCCGTTCAGTGTATGCAGTATGGCGCCATGGACTACGTACAGAAACCTTTTACCGAAGATGAACTCCTCGCGATGGTTAAAAAATTCCTCATCAAACGTAATGACAGAGTTGAAAAATCTCTGAAACCCCGTGTGCAGATAACAGACGCCGCCCAGAGCGAGGCTGTTAAAAGCGGCGAATTCGCCATTCCCGGCGGAGTGTTCATTTCGGAAGGTCATTGCTGGGCGGGAATTTCGGAAGAAGGCAATGCCAATATCGGGCTTGATGATTTTTCCCGCAAGGTAATTGGTAAAATTGATGGTTTTGAATTTCCGAATCTCGGCATGGAAATTAATGTAGGGGACACTCTTTTCAGTGTGAAACAGGGAAAAAGGACAATTCCTTTCAGCTCACCTGTAAGCGGTAAAGTTGCCGGAGTGAATAAAAAACTTGCCGAGAACCTGGGCGAGCTGGCAAAATCACCCTACGGTAAAAATCATATATGCAAAATTGACGCTGAAAATCTCGATACCGAACTCAAAGAATTAAAGATAGGCAAATCCGCCGTGGAATTTTACCAGCATGAGCTTGACAGATATTATTCAAGTATGAAAAACATACTGAAATATATCGGTAAAAAGGATGAAGAAATTCCGGATGAAAAGGTTGCCGCCGCTACCCTCGCCGATATCGATGATTTCCATGTGGAGGAAATAACCGATAAGTTTTTTAAGAGAGTTAAATAATTAAAAAAGCCCCGTTTACGGGGCTTTTTTATTGTAGGACAGAATTGTATTCTGTCCTCTCCCAAGGTTCAGAACTCCTGATCCCGGTTATAAAAAACAATAACTTACGTGGATTCATTCGCAAAATAAAATCGCGGGATCGAAGTCTGGAGGAAAGTCCCGCCAGGGACGACAGAGACAACTTTTCATCCACTAAATGGAACACTATTTTTATTGTTTGCCCGATGAATGAGAAATACCGTTTATATTGAGAGCTTGGCATATGATAATTCGTGATAAACTTCCGCGATTTTATTTTACGAGAGGTAAGGAGTTCTGAATTTGAAAATCACCTTTTTGAGATTGTAGCGAGTCTTGCCGAACTTAACCTATTAAAAATATGCCCTTACTTTTTGTCTTGACACAAAAAGTAACAAAAAAGTCAAGACTGCAAAAAAATAAGCTAAAAATCAATTCTCTCCGCTAAAATGAAAGAACTCGGCACATAAAAAGACATGTGCCTCAAACAGCTTTCCTTTTTTAACGCTCCGTTCATTTGATTTTCTTAACGCTTATTTTTTTGAGGTCGCTTTAAAAGATAAAAACAATATTGTGAGAGGATCACGAAAAATTATTACTGTTATTATTTTGTCATTAAAAAAATGATAAAATAGTTGCATTTCAATATACGTGATGTCTGGAGCTCTGAAACTATAATGTCTAACAAATAGCTAAAAATGTCTAAGTTGCAGGCCGCGGCAACTTCCATATTTTGCTTTCGGGAAAAATAATGCCCGGTAACCTTTTTGTATGCAGGACAGGTTCAGAAATCAGTTAGTCGGGGAAACATAAAGGAATATCAACTCTGCGATTTAGCAAGATCAATTTTTCCCCTGTAATTCCTGATTTCCTGTATCTTATGTTTCCTGATTAAATCTTCCAGAGCTAATTTTATAACTTCTGTTTTGGTTTTTGCTTTGCTTACAAGCATCGCTTCAGCGATAAGATTCTCTGGCAGGTCTAATGTTGTTCTCATGTTGCCACCATTTTTAAGCATATAATACGAAAAATCTTATATATTGACAAAACTGAAATGGATGGAAAAAGATATATTCCGGAGCTATTCAAATTCTGCGTGAAATGACAAAAATTTTCACAAATATAAGCCGGTGGCCGGGCTGTAGCGGGGGATCGAAACGAGCGGCGGAAGTATAAAAAAACGCGTTAAGGGCGCATGGTATAACGGCTGAACTCAATGATTTTACGTAGCACAGCGGAGTAATAATCCAGTGCAGTGATTTGTTATACATTTTTTTCGCTATTCTTCTTAAAGGTTGGTGTATAGTGTGTAAGGGATTGCGGGCTTCAAACTTATCAAACGGTTACGATTTTGAAGCGGGTCACAACCGTTGAATTTACTACTGTCACGCCTATTTTGTATATACATTGTTATGTGGCGTATTTGTTTTCAAGGTATTTAATAATCTGATGCATTCCTCCAATTGTTTCTCCATTTCCTGCATTAAGCATTATAAAAATCACAATTTTGGCTTCCTTAATAATAATTGCTCTTGCCTCAAAATTTCCAGCGCTTCCACTATGACTATAATAATGATTCCCATTTACAATATCATTACCCCAGCCCATAGAATATTCTTTCGCTCCATTGAAAATGAAATCATATGTTTCGGATTTCAAAAAATTATCGTGTCCAGTCAGTCCGTTTAGGTTTAGTTGCAAATATTTTAAGTAATCTAAAACGGTGACGCTATGATGACCAGAAGGTATATTATAAAACAAAAAATCTTCTCCCCAATCAGTATATCTGTCTCCATTTAGGACTTCAAGTTTGTTACTTTCACCCCAACCTGATTGCGCTGGAATCAAATGCCCACTTGGTTGACTTTTATTGAAATCCCGAGGCCACCCAATTATAAAATTTACCCCCAAATCTTTATTAGTCTTCTCTAATAATTGTGCATATGTTAATCCACTTGTTTTTTGAATCATCAGATTTGCTAAAACATAACCCATACTTGTGTAATTGTAAAATTGTCCTGAATCATATTTTACAGGTTCTAATGTAAGTGCATATTCTGCAAATTTGTAATAAGAAAATCTATCCTCCGGGAATTTTTCATTATATCCATTAATTGTTTGTTTTACACTCCAATCATTTAGACTTCTAAGTGTTGTCCTCATTGATAATAAGTCCGATAAATTCAAATCGAGGTATTCTTTTCTTGATGTTTCTTTCATTTCAGGGAATAAATCAAAAAATCGTGTGTCCCAAGAAATTTTACTCTCATCCACCAGCTTTCCTGTAATAAAGGAAAACAATCCTTTTCCTAATGACGCAATATGAAAATAATCGTTTATTGTTACAGAATCTAAAGTATTTATTTGTCTTATTCCAAGTCCACCTGCTATTAATATACTGTCATAATTGGCTACTCCAAATGCAAGCCCTGGTATATGAAAGGCTTTTCTAATACTATCAACGTCATGAATTACCTGTTGTTTTTCACTTATTGTCTGGCTTTTGCAGTTAATTATCAAGGTGCAAAATGCAAGAAATAATAATGCTTTTTTCATTTGTGTTTTACCTTTAAAGACGAATCATTTTGTTAAATGTTGCAGGCATATGCCACATAACGTTTGGGTAAATTCTATTGTGTTTATACCTCCAAATAGGTTGTATGAACACAATTCTGGATATATTTCATTTACAATTTACAGATACTTTTCAAAAATAGTAGCAATAATTCACCCCATAGGGATGATCATTCAATAAAATTCAGCGCCATGGGATAAATTGGACGAAACTGCTGTTATTTTCACAGTTCCGCGACGTAACTCACATTACTCCAATTCCGGCCATGTAAAATCATATTTAATCTATATTGTAAAAAACAATCATTCGCTTATTCGAGCGCTTATTACCCCAAAAACAATCAGTCATGCGCAAAATAAGAAATTAATTATTAATTGACAATTAAAATTGATTGTGCCGCTTATGTTATTTCTGAATTTTCCTTTTACTCAAAGGAGAGGTTACGCGCGCGTTATAAAGTTCGCGATAAGCGCGGCGGCGGAATGCTGAAAAACAAAAACCTGTTTAAAAATTATATTATAATTACCATCGGGAGAATGATAATTATTTTTGCTATATTCTTCGTCAGTTTGTAATTTATATTTTTTACAGAAACCGGACTCCGGCTATTAGAAAAATTCCTCAAATAAAATAATGAAGATGAACACAGCCAGACAATTGACCGCTGGAATTACAGCGCTTTTTATAACGATCATCGCCGGGTCGCTGGGTTATATGATGATCGAGGGGTGGAATTTCCTCGATTCACTCTATATGACGGTAATAACAATTTCGACAACCGGTTACGGAGAGATACATGAACTTTCGATGACCGGGAGGATATTTACAATCATCCTCATAATAGCGGGAGTTCTGGCAATCGCCTTTACGGGAGGGAAAGCAGCGCAGCTTTTTCTTGAAACACAGATATTCAGGAGACGAAGAATGAGCAGAAAAATTGAGACGATAGGCAATCATTATATAGTCTGCGGTTATGGCCGTATGGGAAGGAGCATTTGCGAAGGGCTGGTCGAAAACGGGGTCTCCTTTGTGGTAATCGACAATTCCGATGATATTATCGCGGAGCTTGAGGAAAAAGGATATCTATACGTGAGGGGAGACGCTACCAATGATGATATTATGTTACTTGCGGGAGTTGAAAGAGCGAAAGGTCTTGTGGCGGTTATAAGAACAGACGCCGAAAATGTTTTCGCGGCGCTTTCGGCCAAAGAGCTTAACCCGGGAATATATGTTGTAGCCCGCGCGATTGATGAGGGAACGGAATCGAAGCTGATAAAAGCCGGGGCCGACAGAGTTGTAAAACCTTATGAACTTGGCGGAAGCCGCATGGTTCAGCTGCTGCTTCGTCCGGGAGTGATGGATTTTATTGACGGGGTGGCTCGCAATAAAAATGTGGATATAAATCTGGAGGAGGTTTATGTTCAGCCTGATTCGGGCCTTTGCGGAAAATCACTGGCGCAGTCGCCAATAAGAAGTGAGTTGAATATAATAATTGTGGCTTTATTAAAGAAAAGCGGTGAATTTATCTACAATCCCAAATCCACCGCTTTGATTGAGGCAGGTGACAAACTTATAGCAATTGGCAATAACAAAGACCTCAACAAGCTTACAGAGTTATGCCTTAAGCGGGGTCATGGTTAATACCAGATATGAAACTGAAGAACAAAGGCGTCGTTATCAATTGAGTTCTCTTCAAAATTCATCCTGTACTGAGGCCGGAGTTCGATAAAGCTGTAGGGGAAAAACTCAAACCCGGCTATTAACCTGGATAGCTCATCCTTTTCGGTATCCCTGTCAGGATCAACCATATCATAACGGATGATCGCTTCAAGTCCGGTAATTATCCGGTATGTGGCTTTTGCCATCAGAAAAGAAGATTTAATATCCTGTCCAAAATAATTATCCGCCATATCATATTCGGCAAGAAGCGCGAATTTTTTATAACCGACTCCCAGAAATCCCCCATATAACGAAGTATTATATGATGTTTTTACGGCGGCGTAGGAGCCCCCGATTGAAAGTCCTATTTTACTGATAACCGGGTTAAATTCAAGACGGGTTGTATAGACAGGATCCTGAGTGAGAGTTCTTCTGCTTCGTGGTTTTCCGATGCTGAATGTCATGTGGGCATACTTATGGAAATTGGCGCCCAGCTCAATGCCGGTTTCAACATAAAACGGGTTATATATCAGTCCGTTTGATGCGCTCTGGTTCGAAATCAGACGGTGATCTCCTCCGCGGGTATAGGCGCTGTGATCATCTATCCGGATGCCGAAATCGGGCTGGAAACTTCCCACTTTTATATAACTCTCATTCGGTAAAACCCTGGCAATTCCGTAAGCCTCCCAGATATACTGGACAAAGTCATACCGGGCAACGGCGCTGATTTTTGTAGAAAGCTCAACCGCGGTATAAACTGAGCCTGTCATTTCCTGAAAATCTGTCCGCTCCTTTTCCTGTGAATAAAGATACTGGGTGCGGTAATCAAATCCGAAAAGGATATTATCTGAAATTTTCGGGCTTAATTTAATATCTTCATCCCGGGGTGAGATCATACTTACGAGGTAACGGCCAAAACCGAATCCTCCTTCATTGCGTATAAGTCCCCCGGTGGGATTTACGTGGCAGCTGCTGCAGTTATCAAACTGCTGCACCGCGAATCTCGGCAGGGAAAAGATCATGCCGGGAAGAAAAATCAATAAAAAGAGAAATGTTATTTTCTGGCTGTTCATTATCAAATTCCCGATTAAAAATTGCGGCCCGGATAAATACCGGACCGCTAAAAAGTATTATTTTTGCAGCAACATTTTTTTTACGATTGATCCTGATTCGGAAGAAAGCCGGTAGAAATACAGCCCTGAGTTAAGAGGATTATTCCGGCTGTCTTTACCATTAAAAGATGAACGGTAATTACCACTGGCGAAATATCCCTCTTCTAGAACCCTTACACTCTGTCCGAGAGTGTTAAATACCTCAAGCCGTATATTACCCGGTTCAGAGATGGAGAATTCGATAACTGTTTCCGGATTAAAAGGATTGGGATAATTATTATGAAGCACAAACTGATCGGGAAGGAAATCATCAAGCTTAACGGCGTTTGGTTCGGGGAATGAAGAAGCGTCGCCGGGATTAGTAACGAGCATCGGATCGCCGGGAGCGGGGCTGCCGGAGGTCCATGTGCCGTCGGGATCCTGTAACTCTTCACCGTTAGTAAAGCCGTCGCCGTCGGAATCGAGAGCGGCCAGATCGGGTCCCCATTCAACGCTGCCGGCTCCGCCCGGAGCGGTCAGGAAATTTGATTCAATTTCAGTTCCAAATGGAGTTGTCGGTCCTCCGCCTCCCGAGCTCAGGTGGCAGTTAGCGCATCCGAATTCATCACCATTGGGTATTTGTGATACTCTGAAACTCCGGCCTATCAGAAAGGTCATGGAGAATGCCAGAATAACTATAGCTGTAAAAATAATATTGCTTTTCATAACGATACCTGTAAAATTTTTGTTTTGTTGCCTCAAACTTTATTTAAGAAGCATCATTTTAATTGATTTACTGAAATCTGCCGTTCTGATATTGGCGAAATAAATTCCGCTGCTCAAATCAGAAGCGTCAAATTTTGCCTGATAGCGTCCGGCTTCCATATATCCATTTGCCAGATCCGCTACCTTTTCACCATTCATATTATAAACAGTCAGCTCAACATTCGCGGCCTGCTGAAGAGCGAAAGAGATTGTGGTTGAGGGATTGAAAGGATTGGGATAATTTTGTTCAAGTTCCCATGAAAGTTCCGATATATTTTCAACAGCTTTCGGGCCGTAAAGCTCTGTGGTTCCGTTATAATCAATCTGTTTGATTCTGTACCAGGAAATTCCGAATAAAGGAGTGTTATCCGCGAAGCTGTAGTTTGTAAGTGAAGTTGTAGTTCCGTTGCCATCAACAAAACCTACAGATTCCCATGAACTCATATCTGCTGATCTTTCAATTTCGAATCCGCTGTTATTGGTTTCGGTAACAGTAGTCCAGTTAAGAACAACGCCGGTGCCGATAACACTGGCGGTAAACGCGGTCAGCTCGACCGGGACAAAACTTGCCGGGTCGCCGGGATTGGTTACAAGCAGCGGATCGCCCGGAGCGGGATCGCCTGACTGCCATGTGCCGTCAGGATCCTGAAGCTCAACACCGTTGCTCACACCATCGCCATCTGAATCGAGCGCCGCGAGAGCCGGTCCCCACTGAACATGTCCTGATGATCCGGGAGGATCGAGAAAGTTGGTTCCCACTTCAATTCCGAAATCATTTCTCGCGCCGCCGCCGCCGGGACTTACATGACAATTAGCGCAACCGAATTCGCCGCCGTTTGGCAATTCACTAACGCGAAAGGACCGGCCGGTCAGGTAGGTAATCGAAAAAAATACCGAGACCATAATAAAAAAAGTCAGAGATTTTTTCATAGTGTTACTCCCATTGATTTTAGTTAGGTTTATTTATCCAGGAACAGGATGAAATATCTGCTTTTGTCCTGATTTTCTGCTTTTTTGATTCAGGGACTAAAATTTCCTGAAAAATATTACACTTTATTAACTATTATGCTTAATTTATAATTTTGAAAAGGAACCGATACTTTAACCGAACACATATGAAAAATTACCATCTGATCTCGTTTATCACACTGCTTTTCCTGTCATTCGCTACTCCGGTCTTAACTCAAAACGTACCTGATGTCCGAATAGTTTCCGGAACTTTCCTCGGAAACGAAAAAAGAAATTTTTCCGGCGGTGAGGCTCCCGACAGGCTGGATGTTTTGTGGAAGCTTTACCTCGGTGATGGGTATACCAGAATAGGTTCCCGCGATTCTGTCCACTGGAAAGGATGCGGCTGGACAGGTCAGCCGCTGCTTGTAAAAGAGAAGGAAGACCTGTTTATAATTCAGGGCACTTATGACCATCATCTTAAAAAAATTAATGCCGCGACCGGTAAATTAGTCTGGCAGTATAAATTTGACGATGTGATAAAAGGCGCTGGTACGATCTGGGTTAATAAAAAATCAGACCGCCCCGAAAATTCTGTAATTATTATGCAGGGAGCTCGGAGAGGACTGCAATATTCCACACAGGACCCTGTTATCCCCAGTTTCAGGGCAATATCCTATTTTACCGGAAAAGAACTTTGGCGCATGAATGTAAGAAAAACACCCAGCTACAGCCGCGATGTCGATGGGTCGGCCCTGGTGATAAATGACACGGTATACGCCGAGCTGGAAAACTCAACCCTGGTTGTATTTAATCCCGATCCGGCTGAAGCGAAAATGAAAGACAGCCTTATGTGGCCCAAAATTTACAGTGAACATAAACTTTACCGGTCGGGGGATTATACCCGACACGGGGGTAATCTCGTAGCTGAATCTTCGCCGGCAAAGTTGAATGATCATATTTATATGGCTGTCGGTTCCGGATGGGTATTTGGATTTAATCTTATTACTCAGAAGATTGACTGGGAATTTTACATCGGCTCCGATATGGATGGCTCGACTGTTGTGACCTCTGACAGCTGTATACTTGTATCGGTGGAAAAACAATACATCGACGGACCCGGGGGGATATTCAAGCTGAATCCCGCTCTTCCTCCCGACTCATCAGTTGTCTGGTATTTCCAGACAGAAAATGATTCTGTCGGTTCCTGGGAAGGGGGAGTGATAGGAACCGCGGCGGTCAATGACGCGTCAAAACCGGAGGATCATCCCTGCCTGGCAGCTTTTAACGCTATAGATGGCTGGATGTATATTGTCAAACATATGGAGATTGATACCACGATAGCGCCGGATGACGGTCCGAATGTGGAAAATTGTTATCCCGCTCCGGTTCTCGTGGCAAAAAAAAGGATAGGACCATCAATATCGACACCAGTATTCGCTAAGGATAAACTGGTCTCCTGCGGTTACGGCGGTATTCGTCTTTACAAAATTGAGCCGGATTTGAAAATTACACAATTAGATAAAAATACCAGAATGACGTATGAATCAACCCCCGTAGTTCACGACGGAAAAATATATGTGGGATCACGGAACGGTTATTTTTACTGTTTTGGAAATAAAAAATAATGGAGGATCTATGATCAAAAGAACAATATTCATTTTTTCTTTGCTTTTATTTGTTTCATCAGTATATGCGCAGCCCTACCTGATGCATTATCCCGATGTATCGGAGACAGATATTGTGTTTACATGGGAAAATGATCTCTGGCTGGTTCCTGTTGAGGGAGGAATAGCGAAAAGAATTACAAAACTTGAAGGACGGGAAGAATATGCCAAATTCAGCCCCGACGGAAAATGGATCGCTTTCACAGGCAGTTATGACGGAGGCAGAAATGTTTATATAATGCCAAAAGATGGCGGAGCGCCTGTTCAGCTTACATGGCATTCTTCAAGCGATGTGGTCCTGGACTGGTCGCCCGACGGGAAAGAGATATTATTCCGCTCGCGCAGGGAATATCCCTTCCGCAATCACGAGGTTTATCTTGTGCCGACAGATGGCGGAACTCCGAGGAAACTTCCCGTTGACCGCGCCGGACTCGCTTCACTTTCTCCCGATGGAAAATCCCTGGCATATAACAGGGGATCGCGTGAATCACGCACATGGAAAAGACACCAGGGAGGAACAGCCCAGGATATATGGGTGGGAAATATGGAGAAGATGGATTACCATAAGATCACCTCATTCGAAGGCACCGATAACTTTCCGATGTGGAAAGACAATTTTATCTATTTTACATCGGATAGAAACGACGGCACTCTTAACCTTTTCAGATATGATCTTGGCAAAAAGGATTTTACAGCTCTTACCAAATATGATGATTATGATATCAAATTCCCTTCTGTGGGACCAAATCATATTGTGTACGTTTATGAAGAAGAACTTTACCTGCATAATTTAGCCTCGGGAAAAGATAATAAAGTTAATATTGAAATACCTTCAGATGGAATTTCGGCAAGGGAAGATTTTATTTCAGCCGCGGAAAATGTGGGGCATTTCGGACTTTCACCTAATGGCAAAAGAGCCATACTTGATGTTCGCGGTGAAATAATTGATTTTCCTGTTGAGGAAGGGATAGTCTATAATCTTACACAAAAAAGCGGCAGCCGCGAGAAGAATCCGACTATGTCGCCGGATGGCAAACAGATAGCGTTTTTCTCAGACAAAACCGGCGATGAAGAATTATACGTTATGCCGGCGAAGGGGGGAGACTGGAAAAAACTTACTGATATCGGCGGCGGATTTAAAATGCAGCCCAAATGGTCGCCCGACAGTAAATATCTTATCTATCACGATAAATTTATGAAACTTAATCTTGTGGACGCGGCAACCGGCGATATTACACTTATTGACCAGGGTGAATATGATGAAGGTTGGTATGACTGGGGTATTCAGGACTATTCATGGTCGCCCGACTCAAGATGGGTGGCATATGCCAAATTAGAAAAATCTGTTTACCAGTCTGTTTTCCTCTATTCACTCGATAAAAATGAAACATACCGTGTAACCATGTGTATGACAAAAGACTGGAGCCCTTCATTCAGCAAAGATGGTAAATATCTCTATTTCCTTTCGAACAGGACTTTTGAACCAATAATGGGTTTTGTTGATCAGAACCACATATTTATTAATATGACCAAACCCTATGCCCTGATACTTAAGGAAGGTGATTCCGCGCCAAACAGACCAGCGAACATATTTGATGATACCAAAGAGGAGGAATCACCCTCGCGCGCTGAAAAGCTTGTAATAGACACTGATAATATGATGAGCAGAATTGTGCCGATGGATGTTGACGCGGGCAACCTCTTCCGTCTGGAAGCGGTTGATGGCGGTTTCCTTTTCCTGAAAAAAGAGGATAACGAATTTCTTAAATACCAGTACGTAACCGACGCTACACCAAACAGAAATCATGATCTGTTTAAATATGATATGGCCGGCGGTTCCGCGAGTGAGTTAATTTCAGGAATCAACCAGTATCATCTTTCGGCCGATGGCAAATCACTTATCTATAAATCGGGTAATACTTACGGAGTTACAGGAATAAAACCGGGCAAGGTGGGGGAAGGCAAACTTAATCTCAGGGATATTCATATTGAGGTTAATAAAACCGCCGAATTTACCCAGATATTTGATGAAGCGTGGCGCGTTCAGCGTGATTTCTTCTATGATAAAAATATGCATGGCCTTAACTGGGAAAAAACCGGTGATAAATACAGGAAATTTGTTAAATATTGCGGCACAAGAGAAGACCTGAATTATCTTATCGGCGAATTGATAGGGGAACTTAACGCGGGCCATACATACATTTATGGCGGCGAACATGAAGGTTACGATTATGTGCCGACAGGCCTGCTCGGTATCGACCTTTACCCCTCGGGTAAAAATGATCTGCCGAGGATCAAGAGGATAATCAAGGGGCAGAACTGGTCGGAATCGGCCTATTCACCTCTTGATGTTCCCGGATGCCCGATAAAAGCTGATGATTATATTCTTGCCATCGATGGCAATGTTATCGGCAAGGGTGAAAATCTTTACAAATTCCTCCGCAATAAAGCTGGAGCTGTTGTTGAGATTACCTATAATTCAAAACCTGAAATGGCAGGAGCAAAAAAATATCTGGCCAAAACCCTCCGGTCAGAAACCACTTTGAAATATAATGAGTGGGTCTGGAATAACTTTAAGTATGTTTATGAAAAGACAGATGGCAAAGTCGGGTATGTTCATATTCCCAACATGATGGACGCGGGACTTGTAGAATTTGCCAGAATGTGGTATCCGCAGTATTATAAAAAGGGAATGATCATTGATGTGCGCGCCAATGGGGGCGGATTTGTAAGCAAGATGATCATCGACCGCCTTGAACGTACAATGAATATGATCGATCAGCCCCGCGAAGGCAAAGCCGGTCATATCCCGGAAAGAGCATTCTATGGTCACATGGTTCTTCTTATGGATTACAATACAGGCTCGGATGGAGAACTTTTCTCGGAATCATGGAAGTATCTTAACCTTGGCCCTATAATCGGACAGAGAACCTGGGGCGGAGCAGTAGGAATTGAACCGCATCAGGGTCTGATTGATGGCGCCGCAACATCCCCGCCGCAGTTTGGCAAATATAATTTTGACAGCAAATGGGTTATTGAAGGAGTCGGCGTTATTCCCGATATCGAAGTTATCAATATGCCGGGCGATGTTATGAAAGGGATCGACGCGCAGCTCGATAAAGCTCTCGAAGTTGTGCAGGATAAGATCAAAAACGATCCGAAAAAATATCCCGCTCCCGCTAAATATCCCGATAAGAGCAAACCGACATTGAAGTAGAGAAATTTTCGAAATGATACAAACCAAACCTCCGGGGTTTCAAAAACCCCGGAGGTTTTTTTATGCCCGGATGATCGAATTTTCCCCAGGGTTTTCGAATTCATCCCACAACAAAAGCGCTGAAGGGGTGTAAGCCGGATGGGAATTTCCAGAATCCGTTGCTCGTAAACAATTCCAATATTTTGAATTCAGGCAAAAGGAGAGATAAAGCATAGGAAAGATCTGATATATTTATCCCAAATTTGTCATTAGAAATTGTATCCTGATAACGGTCTTTAGTATAAAGTGTTGTAAAAGAAAGAAATATAGGATATAAGTATTGGAAACGATAAATAAAATTAGTAAGAAAAAGTTAAAATAATAGTAAAAGCTTCCAACCTCACCCCAACCCCTCTCACCCGCCCCAGGCGGGCACTTTCAGCCTTATGAAGGAGAGGGGCTCTAACCTGTTTTAGATTAAGCAGTTATGCGCATTTTTAATATGTAAATAATTACAAAATCAAGTCGTATATTTATTTTTCACTGTTTTAATGACAAATTTGGGTTTATTTTTGTGAGCGTTTCAAACACCCAGTTCGTTGAGCCATTCACCGGCCCTGAGTATTTCGACACCATCAGCAGAAAAATTCTGATTAAGATTATGAACAAGCTGAATAGCCTTCGTATCGGGAAATTGTCGGGCGAAATATTTCAGGGATGGCGATAACTGTCTGTTGCTGTTTTTCACTTCAATCAGGATGCCGGGTCTGTCGTCGTTGATAATCGCGAAATCAACCTCTTTGTTATCTTTTGTCCGAAGGTAATTCAACACCTTTTTTTCGCCGCAGACATCTTCCCTGTATTGAACATATTTTAACAAACCCAGGGCGCATAAGTTTTCCAGTTTTATTCCATCATCTCCCTCAATATAACCCGTATCATAAAAATAAATTTTAGGGGATTTTAATATTGACCGGGCTATATTTCTGTGGAAGGGGGAGACAACAAAAATTATATACAGCCCTTCGAGAATTTCAATGTAATTTTTAACAGTATGAGGAGAAATCTGTAAATCCTGAGCCAGTGAGTTAAATGAAAGGGGGGAGCCGACTCTTTTCCTAAGCATTTGGATTAGCAGCTTCATTGTATTCAGTTCATTTATTCTGGTTACCTCGGGGATATCTTCCCTGATGATATTGGAAAAATACTGATTACGCCATCTCGCCGATTCTGTCAGCGCTTCTTTCTCAGGGCTGTTCAAAAAATTTTGCAGCGGTTCAGGAAAGCCGCCAAATTTTTTCAGCTTTTCGACAGCTTCGAATTCATTTTTTATTTCGCCAAAAATTTCGTTTACAGAAAAGGGATTTAAACGTATATGAAAATATCTGCCGGCCAGTGAATCTCCTGACTTCCGGAATGTATCAAGTCTGGCGCTACCTGTTACGAGTATTGACTGTTCATCTGTTTTGGAATCGTAAACTCCTTTAAGATAATTTTTCCAGTCTTTCATTTTATGTATTTCATCAAAAACCAGCAGATCAGCATTTTGAACCCAGGACATATTCCTGATGATTTCAAGACCATTTATATTATCATAGTTAAGGTATTGCGGCCGCTTGAATTTTTTCATTATCTCCCGTGCGAGCCAGGTTTTTCCCACCTGCCTGGGACCGGTTATAAAGACCATTTTTTTCTCCAAATCTTTAATGATCTGGTTGTATAAGTATCTTTTCATGGCGACAAATTAGCATAGTAATGCAAAAAAGTCAAGACTATTTTGCAATATCGTGCAAATAAGTCGGCTCAGCTCTTTTGCCAGGTAGTTTTGCTATCGCCCCTTCTGGGCTTTGGTTATTTCCTCTTTGCATTGCCCCGGGGCGTTGCCACGGGCTATTGCTTTCGCGCTTTCAGCGCCGGAATATTAACCGGGTTTTAATTCCTTATTTATTTTCTGTTACCACATGGGCCTTGCCAATGTCGAGGAACGCGGGGTAATAAATTCCCTGCTTTATCCAAGCCCTGAAAGGGCGTAAGCATCAGCCTGGGGCAACGCCCCAGGGATTTCGAATCCACCACACAACCAAAGCCCTGAAGGGGCGAAAGCGGAGAATTTCAGAAAAAAGGAGGTGAAATAACAGGTAGATTTACATCAGTCCGCTAAGAAATTTTTCAGCTGAAATTATTCTTATCCCGTTTTGAATTGATTGCCTAAATAGTTATTTTATACACACTTTAAATATATCTGAATAAAAAAGTTGTTAAGATGGGAGATAAAGCTCATAATTATACACTGACAACAATTAAAAAATTGTTTTTATTGTCATGTAATCAATGTGCTGCACCGGATTGTAACAATATTCTGCTTGCAAGAGACGAAACAACTGTAACCGCAAAAATTTGTCATATTGAAGCTGCCAGTCCGAAAGGTGCAAGGTATAATCCCCAAATGACTGATGATGATAGACGCCATTTTAATAATTTGTTTCTATTATGTGATGAATGTCACTGTATAATTGATAATAAAGAAAATGAAAAGAAGTTTTCTGTTCAACTTTTAAAAGAATGGAAAAGAAACCATGAAAACAAATGCAGACAAAACAAACTGATAAATAAACCGCTTGTTTTAAATCAGGCAATTAACGCAATCGCTAATATTGATTTTCCGGAGTATAATAATATTTATGATACTAATAAAGCATTTAACGTCTTGGAAAAAATAGAATATAATTCTATAAGGCGAAATAAATATATTATTGAAGAATATAGCAAATATTATGGAAAGATAAACAGCCTGTATAACGAGCTTGAAAACCAGGGTTCATTTAAAAAGGAAAAATTGTTAAGGAATATAAATCATTTATATTTTAGATTAAAAGGTAAAATACTTATTGGACGCAATAATTATCATAAACTAATTCAAGAAAATGCAGATAAGTTATTTGAAGATGTTGAAAATGATTTGCTGGAAGTAATTGATAAAAATCAATCCACATCAGAGGATATATATTTTGCATTGCCGATAATTTTAGTTGATGCGTTTATGAGATGTAAAATACTGGAGGAGCCGAACAAGAGATGATTTTAGGAAAGGATGTCAACCCTAAAAAGCAGATTTATTATTTAAGCGCCCAAATTCTTTATGAGTTAAATCAAACTGACAACAAAGAATTTGATTATTTGTATATCTATCATCGAATAAAGCTAAATGAAGATATTTCGCTTAATCTTTATACCCTCTCTCTAGATTGGCTTTTTATATTGGGTGCAATTAAAAGAGGAAAAAATGGGTTGCTGAGATGTATTTAAAAGAATTGAAAATATTAAATAATCGGGCTTTAATACGGGAGATTAAGTTCCGAAAAGGAATTAACCTGATAATTGATGAGACAAAAAATAATGATAGAAAAGTATCAGGTAATAATGTTGGTAAAACAACAGTTTTAAGATTGATTGATTTTTGTTTAGGTGGCGAAGGTAAAAATATTTATAAAGATCCGGAGTTTAAAGAGAAGGGGAGCAACAAAACAATAGAAAAATTTCTCAAGGATAACAATATTGTTATATCACTTCTCTTGAAAGAAGAATTAGAAATTGAGACTTCAGATGAGATTATTATTCGCAGAAATTTCTTATCACGAAAAGATAAAATTCAGGAAATAAATGGAAAGCAATATAAAAGTGATGATTTTTTAAAGGAATTGAAAAAGCTTATTTTTAAATCGGAGAAACCAAAACCCACTTTCCGTCAAATTATTGCAAAAAATATCAGGGATGAAAAATCAAGGCTGATTAATACAATTAAAGTTTTACATCCAACTACCAGGCAAGAAGAATATGAAGCTCTATTTTTCTTTTGGTTGGGGATACCAATTGATGAATCAGAAAAAAAACAACGATTGTTGTCATTAATTAAAATTGAAAATGATCTGCAAAAGAGATTGAAGAAGGAACATAATATTTCACAAATTGAGCAATCTTTAATAATAGTGAATCGTAATATTGCTAAGTTGGAAAAGGATAAAGAAAAATTACATATTAATGAAAAATACGAAGAGGAGCTAACCAGCCTAAATAAAATAAGAGGCGAGATGAATAGGCTTTCAACAAGAATAGGACAACTTGAATTAAGGAAAGAACTAATTTTTGAGAGCAAGGAAGAATTAGAGAAAGAAATTGCTAATATAGATGTTCAGCAAATTAAATTTTTGTATAGTGAGGCAAAATTATTAGTCCCAGGCATACAGAAAACCTTTGAGGAAACATTAAATTTTCATAATGAGATGTTGGCGGAAAAAAAAACATTCATATGTAAAGAATTACCGCAGTTAGAGAAAGATATAATTCTTTTAAAAAGGGATGTTAAAAATCTATTGAAAGAAGAAAAAATAATTAGTGATAAATTAAAAAATGCTGATACATTCTATGAATTAGAAAAAATGATTTCTGACTTAAACAATTCACATGAGCAAAAAGGAAATCTGGAAGAACAAAAGCGACTGTGGGAGAATTCCATTTCGAATATAAAACAATATAGCGGCGAATTAGAAAATATTGATAATACTATAATATCGCAGGAGGATTTGTTAAAAGAAAGAATTATAATTTTCAATCAATATTTTTCAGTTATATCAAAAGAACTCTATGGTGAGCAGTTTGTACTTAGTGATGACAGAAATGAAAGGGGCTATGAACTTGGAATATCATCAATCAGTGGAAATCTTGGAACAGGAAAGAAAAAAGGCCAAATCGCAGCCTTCGACTTGGCTTTTATTCAATTTGCAGATGCATTAGACATAAATTGTCTACACTTTATTCTACACGATCAAATCGAGAATGTTCACGATAATCAAATTACAAATCTTTTAAATGACATCGTATCAAAAATTAATTGTCAGTATGTGCTTCCTGTATTACGAGACAAACTTCCAGATGATATCGATATCAATAAACATAAGGTTTTATCATTGTCACAAGATGACAAACTCTTTAAAATATAAAAACTAATGCTTGTATTATTTCAAAAACTTTTGTCACACAAGGGTAATTTATAAAATCCTTGAAAATGAAAAATCTTGATTGCACTCAAACATGGCGAAAGACAATATCGAACAGCTTGGAGCGATTTTTCTGGAATAAATTAACAGAACTATAAATGTAAATGTTTAGGTATTAAATGGGACCCAAAATCTGATATACAATTGTCTCATACTACATCAGTCCGCTTAGAAATTTTTCAGCTGAAATTATTCTTATCCCGTTTTGAAATTTATCGATGCCTGGTTTTAGCACAACCTGGTATGACCACGGAATCTTTAGTCTGTCGGCAAAATATTTCAAATTTGGAGATGGGTTCACATCGCTGAGCTTTACCTCTGCCGCGAACCAGGGTTTATCATTATAGCTGACAAAAAAATCGACCTCCTTTTTATCAACATTACGAAGGTAGTTCAGCCGGACATTAAAACCTTCGTACTGTTGTAAAAAGTTTACTGTTTTCAGCAGATGGGAGGCGATCATGTTTTCAAAACGGGCTCCTTCATTTTCCACCTGGGACCAGTCATACATATAAATCTTTGATTCTTTTTTAAGTGAGCGGACGACTGATTTTGAATAAGGATAAATTCTGAACTGATAATAAAATTGTTCCAGTATATCCAGCCAGTCAGAAACTGCCCTGTGGCTGAGATTGAGGTCTTCTCTGATCGCGTTGATTGATAATGCCCCGCCAGCTTTTCCCGGAAGAAGATCGCCAAGAAGTTTCATTTTGCCGATATCCCTTATATTTTCGATATCCCTGATATCCTCCCTGAAGAGTCTCTCCAGCTTTTCGGAATGCCATCTTCTCAGGGTACGTTCATTCTGCCTGAGCAGCGGTTCGGGAAATCCGCCAAATTGCAGCATCAGTTTAATATCTGAAATATTTCCTCCCTGCTCAAAATTCAGTTCTCCAGCCGGATTAGGAAGATTTGGTCTTTCAATCATTTCAGAATATGAAAAGGGATGCAGTGTGTAATAATGATAGCGCCCCTGAAGTGAATCGCCTCCTTTTCTGTAAATATTCAGCCGGGCGCTGCCGGTTACTATAATGTTGTACTTGTTTTGGTATATATCGTATATGCCCTTAATGAAATTTTTCCAGTCACTGTATTTATGTAGTTCATCGAAAATCAAAAGGGAATTTTCACCGGGGAATTCCATATTAATCAACCTTTTCCTGTCGATGGAAAAATCCCAGTTGAAATAATCAAACGAGTCAAAATGTGCCGCTATCAGATCTCTCGCGAGAGTGGTCTTCCCTACCTGTCTGGCGCCCCCGATGAAAACCATTTTATCATCCAGGTCATCACGGATATATTTTGAAAGGTATCTTTGCTTTTCCATTTTTTTTGCTCGGAATCTTCTTATTATTGTTCTGTCTTGCCGGTATATTAAAGTTCTGCCTGACAGCGGGAAAATTTTCTGTCATAAGTTAGAATATTTTTGCTTTAAAGCAAAAATTATCGCGAACTTTTTTGTTTACAGGCAAAAATTATCGAAATATCTTTTTTGAAAATATTCCTTCTCGTTTCAGGAACTAAAAAAGGGGAAAATTCATTAATATAAATTGTGTAATAAACTGTTGCGTTAATTTTAACCGCAGGTAATAATGGAAGAAAAAATAAGAGTGATCATCGCCAAGGCGGGACTGGATGGACATGACCGGGGGGCAAAGGTTGTGGCCGCCGCGCTAAGGGATGCCGGTATGGAAGTAATATACACCGGATTAAGACAAACACCCTCGATGATAGTTGAAGCCGCGATTCAGGAAGACGCCCACGCCATAGGGATAAGCATACTATCAGGGGCTCACATGACAATATTTCCGAAAGTATTAAACCTGATGAAAAAAAATGATATGTCGGATGTACTGATTTTCGGCGGGGGGATAGTACCGGAACAGGATATCGCCGGGTTAAAAGAACTGGGCGCCGGGGAAATATTTACTCCGGGCGCTTCGACTGTCGATATTGTCGAATACATTAAAACCTGGGTGAAGGAACATCCCAGGGAATTAATATAAACTTTAAGGTGGACAATTATGAATTTCGATTTTACCGAAGAACAGATAATGATAAAGGATACCGCGAAGGAATTCGCTGAGGCTGAGATAGCCCCGACAGCGTCGGAACGTGATAAGAACGCTGAATTTCCCACAGAAATAGTGAAAAAGCTTGGTGAACTGGGTTTTATGGGTATGATGGTGTCGCCTGAATATAACGGCGCCGGGATGGACGCGGTCAGTTATGTGCTCGCGATGATTGAGATAAGCAAGGTTGACGCGAGTGTGGGTGTTATCATGTCGGTGAATAATTCCCTGGTAACCACGGGACTTGAAAAATATGGTTCAGATCATATTAAAGAGAAATATCTTATGCCGCTCGCGGCGGGAGAAAAGCTTGGCGCTTTCGCTTTATCTGAGCCGGAAGCGGGTTCGGATGCTACTCACCAGAGAACTTTTGCCGAAAAAACCGAGACAGGCTGGAGCCTTAACGGAATAAAAAACTGGACAACAAACGGGCTTTCGGCAGATTATTATATCGTAATTGCCCAAACCGATTATGAAAAAAGGCATAAAGGTATCTCAGCTTTTATGGTTGAAAAAGGCGCTCCCGGTTTCGGTTATGGGGCAAAAGAAGATAAGCTGGGTATCAGAAGTTCGGACACATGCTCATTAACTTTTGAAAACACACCGGTTCCTGAAGAGGACCTTATCTGGGAAACCGGCAAGGGATTTAACTTTGCCATGAAAATATTAAACGGCGGAAGAATAGGAATCGCGGCGCAGGCTGTGGGAATAGCAGAAGCAGCGTTCGAAGCAGCTCTGAAGTATTCAAAAGAAAGAAAAGCTTTCGGGACTGAAATCAGCAACCACCAGGCTATTCAATTCAAACTCGCGGATATGGCCATGCAGGTTGAAACCGCAAAACTTCTTACCCTCCAGGCCGCGGCTTTAAAAGATGCCGGAAAAGATTATGTAAAACAATCGGCCATGGCAAAACTGGCGGCGTCGAAGGCTGCTGTTGATTGCGCGCTCGAGGCAATCCAGATACATGGCGGTTATGGTTACGTAAGAGAATATAAAGTGGAAAGATTCTTAAGGGATGCCAAAATCACCGAAATTTATGAAGGCACCTCTGAAATCCAGAAAATTGTTATAGCGAGAGAACTTCTAAGACATTGATTTTTTTCCGAATCTGCCTGATTGCTGGACGACTATTCCCCCAATGATCAGGCAGAGTCCTCCAATAGATGACAAGTGAATTTCTTCACCGAGAATCAGCCAGATAAAAAGCATTGAAACAAAAGGGGCAAGAAAGGCGAGAGTTGATGTCGCCGCTTTATTGCGGCTTAATTCAAGCCCTTTAAGCCAGAGGAAGAAGGTTATACCCATTTCAAAAATCCCGATATAAGCCGCGCCCAAAAGGAAAACTCCTTCCGCGATATAAAATGAATCGAAGAAGAAAATATAAACCGCGGTAAAAAATGAACCGTAAAAAAATGAAGCAAAAAGTTTGGCTGAATTATCCTCTTTGAATACCAGGTTCAGTGTCCAGAAAGAGGCCCAGATTATTGAACTGCCCGCTGCCAGTATGACCCCGAGAGGATCGTGGAAGGAGAGTCCGGTTATATCCCCCCTCGTCGCGATAATAATTACCCCGGTAAATGAGACTAAAAGTCCCGCGATGATTTTTATTGTTAATTTCTGCCCCAAAAACAGGGCGGAAAAAATAGAGATCATTATCGGCCAGGTATAGTTCAGCGGCTGAGCTTCCTGCGCTGGAAGTAGTGAATATGCTTTGAACAGGATAATATAATAAAGGAAGGGGTTAAACAGACCGAGCAATAAAAAGCGGGGCTGGCTTTTGAGAACAAAAACAGACTTCAGACTTTTGGGATAAAATATCATCAGTATTAAAAAGAGGAGCGCCGCGCTTGCCAGGGATGAATAGAAGAGAAGGGAGGCGTAACTTAATCCCGCGAGTGTCAGTTTAAACGCTGTGGCGACTGTCGACCAGAAAAAAACTGCGGCGAGCGAGTAGGAAAGAGATAATATCTTTTGTTTATCGGCCATATATTGTTTTTGTTATACAAACTGCAAGAACGAAAGAAAGATAATAAAAGTTTATTTTTAAAATTATGAAAAATATTCTGGATTTCGATTTTCCGGATATACAAATTCTTTTTGGTTACGGAATTTTACCTTGCCAATGAAATACATTTTCAGGATTTTAAAGCTGATAAAATCAACAATCCGGGGAATTAATATGAAAAAAGTTATGCTGTTAATATCGTCAGCCGTTCTGCTGTTTTCCTGCTCAATAAACGACCCTCATCAGGAGGGGAGATTAGATGTTTCTACTGACAAAACAATTTACAAAGAATCATCATCGCTTGAATTAACAATCACATTAAAAAACCTCAGCTCAGGCGATCTTACACTCCCGGTTGACGGCTGCGGATGTATAATGCACCAGGTTGAAAAGTTTGTACCTGATGAGGGCTGGGTCTCAGTAGCCGATAGAATCTGTCCCGCGGTTTTAATGCCCCCGGTTGAAATGACTACCGGGCAGCGATTAACTCTTGAGCTGATTCTTGACAGGAGGCTGATGCTTGTTAATGAAATGCCCGGAATATACCGGGTTCAGGTTGCTACTCTTAATGCTCCGGCATCAAGTCAGTATATGACTTTTATTGAAGGCAACCAGTTCGAGATTGTGGAATAACAGACAAATAATTTGTCCCCGGTATTTCGTCGCTTTAACCTTTGAAAAATCAGAAAAGTTTACTTTCGGGAAAAATAGTTTTTTTCACCGGGACTGGAGGGATATGGGGGACTTCACGCGCATGTTAGAGATTCCCCCATTTTTTTATCTTACTATCGCTGAGTTTCGAAACAGACATCCCGATATTCCACTCACGCCTCATATTTTTATCATTCATTTCATATTAGCAAAAATATTCGTATTTTTCTTTATATATCCCACTAAATAAAACACCTGTGAATATCAAAAACAGGTATGTTTGTAATTAATTTTCACACCGATATATTTGAAATCAGTTTAGAAAAAAATAGTTGAGGCCGTTACATTCATGAAAATCAGGGAATTCTTTTATCTTTCAAACCTTCTTAGTATTTCAAGAATTTTTCTCGCAATTCCAATTTGCCTGATAATTTCGTTTGATGATCCCCGGTATGATCTTTATTTAATATTACTGGGAGTAATAATTATCGCTACAGACTATTTTGACGGCTTTTTCAGCAGAAAATTAAACCAGGTCACCGATATTGGCAAATTGCTTGATCCGCTTGCTGATAAGATAAGTATGGCCGCTGTACTGATTTACTTGTTATATTACAGAGGTTTTCCTCTGACTTTGGTAATCCTGTTATTATACCGCGATATTGTGATATTTTTTATGGGGATAATTATCACAAAGAAACAATCGGACCTTGTTGTTTCAAATATATGGGGTAAGTGGAATACCGCCATTTTATCCATGTTTGGATTATTCTGGGTGTTTAATATTGGCACATATTTTAATACAGCGCTGCTAATTTTATCTTATTCAATTTTACTTATATCGAGTGTCAGTTATCTCAGGTTTGGTGAAAAAATACTCTTCAGTTCCCGGAAATCGAGATACTTATTCAGGCTTCCTCTTTTAGCCGGCGTCATTATAATAAATTTATTTTCCTCTTCGATTAATTTTCAGAAAAGTTATAATATAATAGCGGCGGAAGATGTTTCGGAGTTACATTCTGAGCTGCTTCATAAGTATGCTCCCACTTTTTATCTGACAGAAGGTGAGGAATTTTCTCCTGTTGGTGTCGAATCATTTTTGCGAAATTCTGAACTGGTTAAGGGCTCTTTCCCATTTTTTATTAACAATATAACCATATCGGAAAATCTATCAGATATGGATTTGTCGGAATATGATAAAGATTATTTTCTTAGATCCGGCCAAAGTTTATCAGATAGTGTTTCTTCAGCTTACTCTTCAATAAAAGATTCATCCGAAACAAAAGTTTATGGATCAGTAAAAAAGGTGGTTGACAATGGGAAAGAGTATTATGTTTTGCAGTACTGGCTCTTTTTTCGGGGAAGCAACCTCTGCTGTCCGGATTTTTTATGGCATGAATGTGACTGGGAATGTGTAATGTATATGCTTGATGATAACTTTACCCCCTTAAAGGGGGGATATTCTCAGAATTGTTACGGGTCGGTCAATAAATGGAAAGATATAGAAAAAGATGAGGGTCATCCTGTGGCATATATCAGCTATGGCAGCCACAGCCTCTATTTTACCTCCGGTGATCATACATCATATATCGATAACAGAAAACTTATTCCTTTCGGAGCGGATATTTGTGAAAGCGCCTTAAGAATTAGTAATAAGGAATATGAGCTGGAGATACTAAACTCACAGTCCTGGATGAATTTTTCCGGGTATTGGGGGCTGCCTGTCACCACAAAATTACAGGGGCCAAAATACCTCAATCCGGAAAACAAAACTCTTTCCTTATGGGAAAATCCTTATCTATGGTTTAGAACATTTTCCGGGAAGTGATTTTGTTAACGTGATGATTACGGGTCAATCTTATTTAATCAGCAGCATCTTTTTTGAATCAGAAAACTTCCTGCTTCCGTCAAGCGGTTCAGCTTTCATATTACAAATATAAATTCCCGAAGCGAAGCCGGAAGCGTCAAAACGGATGCTATAACTTCCGGGTGAGGCAATTCCATTTCTTAAAGTCTTTACTTTTTCACCAAGCAAATTATAGATAATAACACTGACAAGAGATTCTGAAGGTATATTAAAGTTTAACGTTGTCGATGGATTAAATGGATTTGGGTAATTCTGGCGAAGTGAAAAATCAACAATGGGGGTATTCACCGGATCTGTCCCGGATACACCTGTTTCAATTAAAGAAATATTGTCGAAATATAAATCGGCTTCATTCCTGCCACATCTGAAAGTTAATCGGGAATTGTAATCCGTAGGTTCTTCCATTGTGAATTCATGAGTATAATGCTGCATCTGGGTTCCCGCGATTACCGGTCCTGATTGAGAATAATTTGTGAATTGATCAGAATTTTCCTGCAAGAGGAATTCAACTATTCGATTTATATCGGCCCTTAAATCGAACTCAATTTTATAATGTCTTCCCTGGATAAGGGGGATATCGTATTGGATTAGCTGAATATCTTCCGTCGCGTTTCCCGCTTCAGTGATCTCTATATAAAATTCACCATTGAGAGTATCTCCTTCCGCAATCGCCGAACTGTCGGTAAATAAGGTCCAGTCATCAGCTCCAAGTGAAAAATCTCCATTATATATATAATTTTCACCCGGCAAAAGATAGTCTACATAAGCGCTCTCAGTATTAGAAAGAGGGCTGACAGTTCCATCAGCATAGAGCGCTTTTATCCCAAATCTCCAGGTTTGCTCATCTTCAAGATCGGTCAGTTCACAGAATGTCTGGTCAGTTGTATCCAATGGCGTTAAAATTTGGTCTTCGGAGCCGGCAAAAATGATATATTGTTCAAGCTCTTTATCCCCGAATTTATTAAATATCAGGGTAACTTTTTCAGGGTATAATTCTAATACCAGGTAAGGTTTTTTCGCTACACTTTCCCATTTAAACCGCCTGGTTCTGTAGGAATGACAATAATCAACGAAATCCGCTTTATATACAATTTCCCCCTCTGTTGTAACTTCACAAGCCTTTGGCTTATAACCAAGAGAATAGTTTATTAAAGTATTCCCGTTTGGCAGACGCTGGGAACAACCCATCCAGCTTGAATAAATATCAGGATTATGCCTGAATTCCCATATCTTTTCCGCCGTCATTGAAACCGTATCAAGGTAAAATTCCACAACGCGTGTATGAAGAGGCTCCTTATAATTGCCATTATCAAAAATCAGGTAATTACCCGGTTTCCCTTCGATAGGTCTGGCGTCATGCTGCCATGAAATACCTTCATCCCCGTCAGGAAGCAGGAACTGATTATTCTGTCCGCCTAACCTCCAAATGATATCGCCGGTTTGAGAATTAATTTTAGTGACTTCACAAAGGCTGCGGCTTGAAATTACCAGATTTCTGTCATAATCGACCGCGATGGAATTCATATGTATCCAGTCAATATAGTTGCCGGTCAGATCAATATGCATAGCGTCAATAATATCAAAATGCTCAAATGATAACCATTCAAATAAAAGTTCCCCCGCGGGATCAAAATGCTGAATATGAAAGTCGAGTGTTGTAGCCTGAGTTGAACCGCCCGGAACAATCTGGCTCATATCAACAATTCTGTTGCCAAGAGCAATCAGATAATAATTACCAGACCTGTCGAATAACAGCTCATGTCCGTCTGTGGTATACCCGTTTACGGCAGCAAAGGTATCGACAATTGTGTATGTTGAATCAAGTCCGACAAAAAATTTTGTATCAGTTCCCGCATATCTTGTCAGTATACCTGTTGGTTGCGGCCTGAACTCCCAGGCAAAATATTCTATACGTTTATAGAAATAAGGAGAGCCGTCATTTTCCAGTATCATTATATAATAAGGGGGGAAATAGTTGGCAATGAATATTTTTCCTTTATCAATACCGGGAACATTTACTGATGGTAGTAGTTCCGGAAAGTCGGATGGAACGGAAACTCCATTAATCACTCTTTGTTTTGTGCTGGTTCTGTTTCTTAACACCTTATTTCCGGTTGCCCGTTCTCTTTCTTTATTTAAAAAATATCCAACAGAGTGTCTGTCACAAACCGGGTTTTGGGAAACATAAAAACAAAAGCTGTATTCAGAGTTTTCTATAAATTCGGAGCAGAGCCTGACTTCAACCTTTTCACCGAAGGATAAATTACTGAACAAATCGAACATTATTGTTCCATTGATACGTTTAATTATTCCCTCATGAAGTCCGCTTTTTTCCCCAATGACGATTACCTTAAGGTCAGACAAATTTTCAGCCTGATATGGTCGGATCAAAATGGAGATTTCGGGTGAGATATTTACAGATTCCGGTGAAGGATGAAGGTATAAAAAAGGATGTTCAGCCGCTGAAATATATGAGGCGATAAATAATAAACATATCATCCCACGCATAATAACTCTCTCTTTTTCAACAAGATAAATTGTACTAACCGGCGCAAACCTTAAAAGATTTTTTTTTTTTTTGATTAAATAACGTGAGTTCGAGATAAATATTTTTGCAAAACATTCTGCTAATCGGTATTAGATTCCGATCTTGACAACCAAAGAACGGATGTCAAACCGGCATGACACACGTCTGGAGCCAAAAAATAGTAGTCTAATGCCATTTCTGCAGTCTGTCCGCCGCCGCAGACAGACTACAGGAATCTAATTTCAAATTACTTTTCAATTCATTCTCTTATTTCGAACTGACTTTAAATATGGTTGTTAACCTATAAATAAAATAAATGAAATTTTAATTTCTTCACTGCTGTTTCAAAAAGAAATAATTATAAGAACACACATCTTATTCAAAGAAAAAATCGGGTAAAATTACCCGGTTTATTTGATCAGCAGCATCTTTTTTGAATCAGAAAACTTCCTGCTTCCGTCAAGCGGTTCAGCTTTCATATCACAAATATAAATTCCCGAAGCGAGGCCGGAAGCGTCAAACCGGATGCTATAACTTCCGGGTGAGGCAATTCCGTTTCTTAAAGTCTTTACTTTTTCACCAAGCAAATTATAGATAATAACACTGACAAGAGATTCTGAAGGTATATTAAAGTTTAACGTTGTCGATGGATTAAATGGATTCGGGTAATTCTGACTAAGGGCAAAACCGGAAGGTATTTCACTATTATCCGTAATTCCGGAAGGTTCGGTTTCCACTACGGAAATATTGTCAAAATAAATGTTTGAAGTATCATTGCCGCACCGGAAATTCATTTTGGCCTGCTGGTCTGTTGAATGCTGCATAGTAAATTCATGTGAAAAATGCTGCATTTCGGATGTCAGTATAATAGCTCCGCTGGATGAATAGTTCTGCAGCCAGCCGGACGTATTTTGCAGCAGAAATTCAATTGTGCGTTCATTTTCAGCCCGGGCGTCAAACTCAATTTTGTAACTTCTTCCTGTAAACAGGGGAATATCAAATTGCGAAAACAGTATATGATTTGTCTGACTGCCGCCATGAGCGATTTCAATAAAATATTCTCCATCGACCACTGTTCCTTCGGCAACAGCTGAATCCTGAACAATTAAGGACCAGTTGTCATCATTTATTGAAAAGTCACCATTCTTAATATAATTTTCACCGGGAAAGACATATTCTATATAAGCCGAATCAATATTTGAAAAAGGGCTTGTCGAACCATTCGAGTAGAGCGCTTTAACTCCGAACCACCAGTATTGTTCATCCTCAAGATCAGATAATTCAAGAAATGTTTCATCCGTAGTATCAACAGGATTTAATGATTGTTCATCGGCGCCGGCAAAAACAATATATTGTTCAACTTCAGTATCGCCGAATTTATTAAATACGAGTGAGGTTTTTTCGGGAAATGGTTCGACAACAAGATAAGGAGCGGGAGATACTTTTTCCCACTTAAAACGTCTCACACGGTACGCTGAATAGGCTCCTTCAAAATCAGATTCATGTACTATTTCGCCGCTTTCGGTTACCTCGCAAGTTTTTGGCTGGTTTGCCACCGCATAGTTAATTAATGTATTGCCATTGGGAAGCCGCTGAGAACTACCCATAAATGAAGAGAACAGATCGGGATCATGCCTGTATTCCCAAACTTTTGTCGCTGTCATGGCGAGAGTGTCAACCTGGTATTCAATTACCCTGGTATATTCAATATCCTTATAGTTGCCATTATCAAAAATGAGGTAATTGCCCGGTTTTCCATCTACGGGACGGGCGTCATGCTGGCAGGATGTTCCTTCGTCACCGTCGGGATATGTGAACATGTTATTTTTTCCACCGAGGCGCCAGATTATTTCGCCGGTAACTCCATCTATTTTTGTGACCTCACTCAGGTTGCGGCTTGAAATAATTATGTTATCGTCATAATCAGTAGCGATTGAATTGATATGTATCCAGTCAATCCAGTTGGCTGTTAAATCAACATTCAGAGCGTCGGTAATTTCCATGTGATCAAAAGAAAGCCATTCAAGAACCAGTTCCTTATCAGAATTAAATTTATGCACATGATTATCGGTAACAAAAGCGTTTGTCGACCCGCCCGAAACAATCTGGCTCATATCAACAGTTCTGTAACCGACAGCCATGAGATAATAATTACCATCCGTGTCGAAGTGACACTCATGTCCATCCGTGCCATAATCGTTAACGCAGGCAAAAGTATCGGCGACCACAAAATTGGAGTCCATACCAAAAAAGGCTCCGACGCTGCCACCGTAATACATTGTAAGAATTCCATTTGGCTGAGGTCTGAGTTCAAACGCGGGAGAATCATTCTTCTGGTAATAATATGGAGTTCCGTCATTTTCAAGTATCATCATATAATAGGGAGAAGAGTAGGTGGATATAAATATCTTTCCTTCACCTGTTCCGGCGCCATTTGTTGAGGGAACCAGGGTTGGAAAGTCAGAGGGGACAGAAACCCCGTTGATCATTTTTGGCTCGTTATTCCCGTTTTCCATATTTATGGTTCGCGGCGGCATTTCCTTAATCCTTTCCTCATCAAGTCGTTCCCGGACCCATTCGCTGAATACTTCCGTTTCCGATACCCGGAAAGAATAATTGAATTCCCGACTTTCCCTCGCTGAGGCTTTTATTTTTACAGATACTTCTTCGCCCAGGGTGAAATCACTATAAGGATCATAGATATATACACCTTGCGAATATTTAAGAATACCCGAGTGATTGCCGCTCAATGTTCCTTTTACTTCAATTATAACATCAGAAGGAGCGGCGTCAGCGGCCGGACGTAAAATAATTGAAACCGCGGGTGAAATATTATCAGACCCGGGAGAAGGATGAAGATAAACAAATGGATTATTTCCGGCAAATAAAGATGAAACAATAAATAATAATAAAAGCAGTATCCCACGCATAATATTTTTCCTCATTTTTTACAAACTTACAAAATTTTGAGGAGAAAAAAATAATATTTTATAGCATTCCACTTTAAAAACTTATTAACCAAATCAATAAACTTAAGAAACAACCAGCTATTATATTATTTTACCAGCAGAAGTTTTTTGGATTCCGAAAAACCCTTCCCATTTTTTACAGGCGCTACATTTATGCTGTAAATATATACTCCGGAAACAAGTTCTGACCCGTTAAAAACAGCGGAATAATGACCGGGAGAACTTATTCCCTGCCTGAGAACAGCTACTTCTTCACCAAGAATATTATAGATGGCGAGTTTAACATTTGATTCCACGGCAATCGAGTAATTAATGTTTGTTGAGGGATTGAAGGGATTTGGGTAATTCTGACCCAGGGAAAACCCGGTCGGGATTTCTTCCACATTTTTTATTGACGATACACCTGTCTCAATCACTGAGATATTATCGAACCAGAGGTCGTTTATATTATTGCCGCACTGGAAATTCAGCCTGGTATAATAATCTGTCGGCTCCTGCATTGTAAATTCATGCTCGAAATGTTTCATCTGATTTGTAATAACAACGCTTCCTGTCTGCGAATAATTCGTATGGGGATCTCCATTCTGCTGAAGAAGAAATTTAATGGTCCGGCTCTCAGCCGCCCTCGCGTCAAATTCAATCTTGTATGTGCGGCCCTGGATAAGTGGCACATTATATTGTATGAGTTCTATATGCCAGATTTCATACCCGGTTCCGATAATATCGAGGAAATATTCACCGTTAACGATATTTCCGTCAGCGACAGCGGTCTGGTGTGTAAGGAGCGACCATTCGTTGCTGCCATCAGAAAAATCACCATTCTGAATATAGTTTTCACCCGGAAGGATATAATTAACATAAGCGCTTTCAACATTTGAATAAGCGCTCGTTACGCCATTCTCATAGAGGGCTTTTACCGCGAAATACCATGTTTGCCTGTTGGTTAAATCGGTCACGTCAAAAATAGTATCTCCGGTAGTATCAATAGGCGCCAGCGCGTAGGGATACAGTCCCGTGAAAATAATATATCTATCTGCTTCAGTATCACCAAATTTATTAAAAATAAGAGATACTCTTTCCGGAAAGGGTTCCACAACCAGGTATGGTTCCGGGGAAACGACATCCCACTCGAACCTGAATGCCCGGTAACAATGTGAATATTCATCAAAATCCCCCTCGTAAACTTTTTCACCATCCGGTGTAACTTCACAAGCCTTTGGAAAGCTGCCGTCAGCGTAGTTAACTAATGTATTCCCATTTGGCAGACGCTGAGCGTTTCCCATCCAGCCGGTATATATTTCAGGATTGTGGCGGTATTCCCATACTTTCTCAGCGGTCATATTAACAGTGTCAAGATGATATTCCACAGCGCGGGTATAAGAAGGCTGTTTGTGGTTGCCGTTATCGAATACTGTGTAATATCCCGGTTTTCCCGGAACAGGGCGGGCGTCATGCTGATAGGAAATTCCCTCATCGCCATCGGGTAACTGGAATTGATTATTCTCACCTCCAAACCGCCAAATCATTTCTCCGGTTTGCACATCTATTTTTGTCACTTCACTTAAATGCCTGCTGGAAGTAATTATATTGCCGTCATAATCGACCGCTATTGAATTCATATGCACATAATCAATCCAGTTCTCTGTAAGATTTTCATGCACCGCGTCGGTAATGTTAAAATTTTCATGACTCAGCCATTCGAAAATTAGGTTGCCGTCGGGGTCAAAACCCTGCACATGATTGTCAACAACTGTGGCGTCCTCTCTGCCGCCGGGAACTATCTGGCTCATATCGACAGTCCGGTAGCCGAGCGCGATAAGATAATAACTGCCGTCGGTATCCATGGTCATTTCATGCTCATCTGTGCCGTAATCATTGGCGCAGGCAAAGGTATCGATAATTGTGTAAGTTGAATCCATCCCCACAAAACAATTAAGATTTGCCCTGTATCTTCTGGTCAGCATTCCTGAAGGCTGTACTTTAAAATCGCGCGCCCGCTCCTCAACTTTCCGGTAAAAATAGGGTGTGCCGTCATTTTCCAGAATCATGATATAAGGGGCGCCGTTCCAGTTGTTGAGAAACAGTTTACCATGGGCTATTCCGGTTCCCATTGTGGAAGCGCTGAAAGAGGGAAAATCGGATGGAACAGAAATACCATTTATCACACGGGGCCGATTGGAACTTTCCGGCTCCGGAGACATGGATCCAGGAATTATTTCCGCTTCTTTTTTTTCAAGGTATTCCCTGATACCGCTATTAAAAACCTCATGGGGAGAGATAAAAAATGAATAATTGAAATTGCCGGTTTTCGTTATTCCCGAAAAAATAGTAATATTAACCTTCTCGCCATAAATAAAATCGTGGTAAAGATCGAAAATAATTGTTTCCCCGGAGCGGATAAGTTTACCCTCATGAAGTCCGCTTTCTTCACCTGTTGCGATTATCTTTATACCGCTTAAATCTGTCCCCTCTGCCGGTCTGATGATTATTGAAACTGAAGGAGAGATATATTCAGCTCCGGGCGAAGGGTGAATATATTTAAATGCGGTTTCCCGGGCGGAAATGGAGGTTAAAGCAACGATAAAAAGTATAAACAAACGCATAAATGTAACTCCGGTTTTTACACAAAGATAAGGAAAATTGAGGGGAAAGTTGGGGAAAAGGATGAAGCCTTCGGTTTACTATCGCGGAAATATTACTATTGGGAAAACATTTAAAGAGGTTTACTCCGGCAGCGCTTATATTTTTTTGAAAAATGAAAGAATACTTTCCTCGCGGCGCGCTTATTTGTTATTATTATTTTGTGATATTATGATCAGAGACCAGGGAAAGGGCAACCACAAGGGTTGCCCCTACGATTTTGCCGGTTCAGTGTTTATCTGTCAATTTTTTAGCGGTTGCTCTGTAAGCCGTCGTATCCATGATGCTGTTATAAACTTTCATGATTCGGTTGAAGGCGTCGCTGCCGCCGGCGAGTACTATTCCGGTTATCAGAACATCAACAATAATGAACATGTTCTTCTGAATTCCGGCGAGACTTTCCGCTTCGACCAGGTTTCCCAGAAGTCTTACCCCGATCATTGACACCACACCTCCGAATACAAGTCCCATCCACTGTGCCATTGAGCGTGATTTAGCTCGGTACCTGGTTCGTTTATCTACCATGTTGCCAATCTGATCTTTCAGTTCGGTTAACTTTTCCGGCGTTAATTTCTGAACTTCATCCTTATCATCAAGAATTCCTTTTTCCCTGGCTATCTGCCTGTCAAGACTATCGGCTTCAGAACTTCTCCATGCTGAGAGGAAAACTTCAATTGCCCTTTCAACAAATATTGAAATCAATAGAAAATAACCAAATAGTGAGGGGAGATTTGTCAGGGCGTCAGGCTTGAATGAGAGAGTGCCTATACCCAGAAACCAGGAAATAACCAGAATAATACAGATAAGTATTATGCCCGTTACTTTAAAACCTGTTGATTTTATATTTTCCATAGAGCCTTCCCTTTGTTATTCAGGAAAAATTTTTCATAATTATCAACTCTTAAGCGCTTACCCGCCCGTCAAATCATCAGTCTTAAAACATCACAAAGGCAAAATATTAAATGTTGATATTATTTGCAAGGAGAAATTCAGCTTTAATTTGTGGATTAGGGGATTTGTTTGGAGTAATTAACGACCTGTTGTTTTTAATGGCGTTGAATATTGGGCAGCCAAATGAACGGAACATGGGGAGCGGGAAAGATAAGTGATGAATTTTGAATTTCGATAAAAGATGGTGTCAGATGGTTGAGCTGTAGTATGCCAAATTATAAATTCCGGACCAGGATTTCTTATGAAAGATCATGGTGTTTTATTATTGGAGAAGTATTATTGATAAAAATGTTGCAATATTTTGGATTGATATGTATTTTACGGACAGATGTAAAATATTATCGAAGAAAGAAATGGATAAAAAAGTAAGTAGAAGGGATCGTATAAAGAGGTTCCTTTACACAGCTTCATCACACGGGAACAGGATTCATGTTATTCCAAGCAGATCAGTTTGGCTGGTAAAAAAAGAAGGTTTGAAAAAATCATCTGCGGTGAGACCAACAAGAGAAGATGCTATCAGAGTTGCTAAAAATTTGAACTCCTCTATTGGGAGTATTATTATTCATGGGAAAGATGGGTCTGTCCAGAAAAAAATATTAATATAATAGATGGGGATAAAAGCAACGTATTCATAAACTGTCCTTTTGACAATTCCTACTTTAGATTGCTAAAGCCTTTACTATTTTCGTTATGCTATATGGACTTAACTCCTCAAATTGCGGAGACATCGGATTCAGGGGAGGTCAGATTGTATAAAATTAAATCTTTAATTGAAAAATCAAAATATTCTATTCATGATCTCTCGAGAATCGACCCTTTAACAAAAACTGACCTGCCAAGATTTAATATGGCGTTTGAATGTGGAATCGAATTTGGGATGAGATTAGCAAGACCAGACATATTCGAAAAGAAAAAAATTCTCATTCTTGAAAAGGAACAATATAGGTATCAAAAAGTAATTTCGGATATTGCCGGGAATGATATTAAAGCACATAAAAACAATCCGCAACAATTAATTAAAGTTATAAGGGATTGGTTTAAACTTAATTTGGGCAATGTTCCCGGGTACAGGGAAATATGGTTGGCATATAATGAATTTATATACGAATTTGAAGAAATCTTAACTATTGAAGGCTATGATCCCGGTGATATAAATTCGCTGACTTTTAGTGATATTATTGATTTTATAAATACCTGGATTAGAAAATATAAGAAGATTCCGTAATTTCCATTACTTTAATAACTCTATATTACTAAGCTCGCAGAGCCTGACCAAAAGGAAAATCAGAAAAATACGCACTCGTTTTCGTAATCGTTCTTTTACCCGGCTTAGCCAGATCAGTATTGAATAATATTTTAAAGTTTTTCATCATTCACAATTAAATTACGGTCCTTCGCAGCGATCTTCTATTGTGATGAAAAATTTTCTGAATTCATGTTCAATTTCAAACTGGTATTTTACGTAAGGGATAAAATTATTGGCGCAGTTCCACCAGCCGAAGCGGGTGATTTCCATTCGGGCAAAATCATATTTCTCAGGTTTGACGCTCCATTCATCAAACTTATGCTGCAGCCTTTCGGGAGAGCTGTTGTTTTTTTTGAACTCTTCAAGCTGATTCCGCCATGCATTAATAAGTTTTTCACCCCCCGCTTCGAGAGCTTCGATATAATATTGACAGGAGTCGCAGGCCGGTTTTACATCCCTCAGCGCCGAAGGATTTTCAACAGACTTTATAGTCGCTCTTTTCAGCTCGCATAACATTTCATATTCTTTTATTTTATCGGCCCTTAGTTTTTCCCAGAATTCACCATTTGGTAAATCTGCCTCCTGAAGTTTGGATATTTTTTCGCCGCATTCTTGTTCCAGCCTTTCGGGGTTTAGGAATTTTATTCCTCCCAAATACCAGGCGGCAGCTTCAGTTGTGATTCCCGCATCCATCCACAATAACTTATATACATTTTTTAGCTACGCTTCTGTAACTTCAGTTGTGTCATATTTACCTTTAAATTGGCAGAACTCAGTCCACCATTCAAACTCGGCATTCTGCGCGTTAAGATTGTTTATCCCGGTAAACAGGAAGACAATTAAAACAAAAAAACCTGATATGAACTTTTTCATTCTTTTCCTCTCTCTGTGAATAGAACTTTATCAATAATAAAGATAGGGAAAACAGAAAAAAAGTTTCCGGAATTTTAATAGTGCATATGAGGTATTTTGAATATCTGAACTATATTCGGCGCCTTATGTGAGGGGAGTAAATCACAAAAAATCAGGCATTTTGTGCCTTGGGTATATGAAATTACGACAAAATAGTTTTATGGGAATCTGAGTTCTAAAAATATAAAGGCAGAGATCGCAGATATAAACAATAGAGCCCCACGGGGAATTCCACGTGGCTATTCGGCTTCACTTCCTTCGGGGACGGGGGAGGAAATAAGCTGGTTATCATCAACATGTTAACGCAGGTGTGGTGACAAGAGCCTGATATGTTTAAGAAGTTGGGAGGGGGAACCGAAAAATTTCAATTCCCCCATTTAATATTCCCTTACAATATGAATCTTAATTTAACGCCGTTTCTGTTTGAAGGATTTCCACCTGAACTTCGTTCCTGCGGAGGAACCAGGGCCAGAAGGGAGGATTGTATCGGGCATACAGAGGATCACCCGCAATTTCGTAGCCGGTTTTGCTGATTTCATCGAGCAATATTTCTTCATTTTCCCGGTAATTTTCCTCACTCCAGGTGCCGGAATATTTCCTTACAGCTACAATCCTTGAGGGTATTTCCCTTATCGTTACACGGGGATCAAGAGGTTCAGGCACAGTATCAATATTATACTTCGAGGGCACAACAAAACTTACTTTAAATTTTCCTTCACTGTTCATTCTGGTACTTTGCGCGACGGGAGCTGTCATATCTATTTTAACTCCTTCGGTATCTCCGTTTGATACATTAACCGGCGCAGTCATTTTAATTTCACTCTTTGAGCGGTTATTTCCTGATATGTAGTCAAAGAGAATCTGAAATGCTTCACTGCCGGCATCCTCCATATTTGCCTCAATTTCAGTTTCAGCTATCAGGTAAGCGCTGTACAAACGAAGCTCAAATTCATCATATTCTTTAAGCACTTTATATTTTGGTTCTTCAATAGCCATAATATTGGGCGCTCCTGTAAACAGTACTAATAAAATCACGATATAGTTTCTCATAATTTCCACCTTGTTTTTTTATTATGTAGCAGAATAGTGATGTTATTAGTTCCATTAAAATATTACTGTGTGGAGAAGAGGGTAAATAATCATTCTATTGTAACATGATATGTCCTGATAGTCTGGGCGCTGAAATAACCGAGAGCGCCTCCTGAAATATTGGAATTGGGATTAAAGGATGAATACTCAAGAAGCTGCTGAACTCCCAGATCATCATCTTCACTTGTGCTTCTGATATTTTTTAATACTTCAAAATATTTGAAATTGTTTTCATCAATGGCCGAGACATAAAGGGTGACATTATCAAAAAGGTGAAATGAGGTTTCAAAACTATCGAAAATAATCCTTTCACCATCATTATATTTGTCGGTATATAAAATTTCGGCTCCCTCTTCCCTGTATCCGTTTCTGACAATCTGAATTCTCGCAAAATTTTTAACTCCGGGAGTATCCTGGTAATAACATTTTAATCCATATTCTCCCCAGAATGAATCAGCCCTTTCCACCTCAATCTGATCAAATTCTATAAGTTCGGGCATGGTTGACTCCGCGTAATATATTTTCCCTTCAAATTCCACTGTAAGAAAATAAGTCATTTCGGGGGCGCCCTGAATATCATAAGCCCTGTAGACTCCCGAGCTGGTTTCCTGCAATATTTCTTCAAAACCGGTCTGATCTTTAATTTTTACAACCGCGCCCGAAACGGCAGTGTAATTCGAACCGTAACTGTAAATATCTGTAACCCTGCTGATTTTTATGATGCCTGAACGATATTCACTTGTGAGTATTCCTTCAATTATAATCCGGTCTTCAAAATCAGATAAGTCGATATCGATGACATTCTTGTGACATGAGGTCAAAATAAAAAGACTCAGCGCGAGAAGGTAAAAATATCTTTTTTTCATATTAACACCATTATCCCCTGTTTTAGAAATGCATTGTATAACTTAATGATGGAATTATACCGAAAAGGGCAACTTCGACCGCTTCCTTCTGATCTGTATACCTATCCCTGTTCCTGACAACAATAGAATAAATATTTTTCCGGCTGTAGGCGTTATAGAGGGATAATGTCCAGATGCCGTTTCCTCTCGTTGTATATGAAATACTGAGGTCGAGCCTGTGATAATCGGGCAGCCGGTAGCCGTTTCTTGGGGTATAAGCTATCAATTCGGTATTATCAACAATATATTTGCCATAGGGAAGAGTGATATTCGATCCTGAGGAGTATGTCCAGTTGGCTGAAAGATCCCAGCTTTTTGATAACTGCCACATCATAACCGCCTTGAAGTCATGGGGCCGGTCATATCGCGCGGGGAAAGGATCACCATTATTAATATCGGGAAATTTTCTTTCCGATTTTGAGAGTGTATAACAAATCCAGCCGGTTATTTCACCTATGTTTTTCCTCATCAGAAATTCCAGACCGTAAGATTTTCCCTCGCCGAAAACAAGTTCGGAATCAAAATAATTGCGCAGGAAAAAGTTTGCGCCATTGCGAAATTCTATCAGATTCCTCATATCCTTATAAAATGCTTCTACGCTGAATTCATAAATATCATTTTCTATCCGGCGGAAATATCCCGCGGAAAACTGGTCCGATTCCATTGGTTTAACTTTTGTTGAGGCCTGCTGCCAGACATCCCAGGGGGCGCCCGATGAAGAGGCTGAAACCTTATGCATATACTGATGATGCCGGGCATAACCTATTCGTATGGAGCTTTCATCATCAAGAAGATATTCTGCCTGAAGGCGGGGTTCAATACGAAGATAAGTCTCCTCCTCATTTGGGTGAAAATCAATATTGAACTGTCCCTCAAGTTCATTCGAGCTGTAGTCGTCCGCCTCCCCGGCTACAGAAAACATATTCAGCCTGATTCCGTAATTGAGTTTCACATTATCAGTGATATCATGTTCATGCCCTGCGTAAAAAGCCAATTCATGCCCCTCCCTTTTGCCGATGGTAAAATCGTAGGCTTTATCTGCTTCAACGTGCAATTTGCCTGGCAGAAACTGGTGATAAATATAGTTTACACCAAAACTAAAAGTGTTTTCAGGATTATAAAAATACTGGAGATCCTCCTTC
Organism: Melioribacteraceae bacterium; assembly: GCA_963677445.2. GTDB lineage: Bacteria > Bacteroidota > Ignavibacteria > Ignavibacteriales > Melioribacteraceae. Next base: position 196,947 of record CAXXGF010000071.1, read on the forward strand.
AGGGTAAAGTCATTTACTTTACTTATCAATTTCACAAAATCATCACCTTCATTTTCCGGCAATATGCTGGTTGTATGAAGAAAACGGCTGTAGATAAGTGAACTGTTAAGGAAAAATTTGTTGCTGAAGAGGTGATTCCATCTCAGGGTGGCTGTAGTATTGCCCCAGTCGATATCAAAAATATCACTGTATCCGAAACCGTCGCTACCCATATAACCTGAAAGAAAAAGCCTGTTTTTACCATCCAGAATATAATTAACTTTCATGTTAAGGTCGTAAAAGTGAAACTTGGCGTCATTAACTCCGGAAGAAGCGAGTTTTGCCAGCACATCCATATATGTACGGCGGCCGGAAATAATAAAAGAACTTTTCCCCTGTTTAAGAGGACCCTGAAAAGTAAAGCGTGAAAAAATAAGCCCTATCGCCGCCATTCCGCTGAAATCGTTCATATTGCCTTCATTCATTCGGATATCGAGAATGGATGAAAGCCTCCCTCCAAATTTAGGGGGGGCCATACCTTTATATACTTTTACATCCTTGATGGCGTCCCCGTTAAAGATGGAAAAAAGCCCGACGGTATGATAAGCGTTATAGATCGGGGCTTCATCAAGCAGAGTCAGGTTCTGATCGCTTTCACCCCCGCGCACATAAAAACCACTGTCGCCTTCCCTTCCCGAAGCGATGCCGGGCAGAAGCTGTAAAGTGCGCAGGGGATCAGGTTCCCCCAGGAAATAGGGCATCTTCGCCATTTTCCCCGGATTGATCTTCAGCGCGCTAAGTTCATTGCTCATAGCATAAAAATCTTCTCTGTCAGATGTGACGATTACAGTATCAGATACTATATCTTTCATCCTCATTTTAATATCAAGCCGGGTATCAGCGTAAAGATAGAAGTCACGGCTGTCGGAAGAATAGCCTATATAACTCACAAGAAGATTATAATAACCTTCAGGGATAGTCAGGGAGTAGAAACCATATTCATTGGTCGCGCATCCGGTTTTTAGTTTTTCCAGGTAAAGGTTAGCGCCGAGCAGCGATTCACCCGATTCATAATCTGTAACATATCCGCTCAGGGTAAACTTTTTTTTTCGGATGATTTCGCCCCTGCTTTTGGATTCAAGCAATACAATTTTACCCGCGTCGGTAACAACAATTTCTATATTTGTGCCCGCTAATATTTCTTTCAGCACAAAAATAACCGGCTGGTTTTTCATTATCAGACTTACAGGTTTTCTGTCAAGCAAAATTTCGTCACTGAAGTTCAGGTGAATATTTGCTTTTTCCGCCGAGGTTAAGAGGGCTTCTTTTATCGCGGTGTCAACAAATTCCACATCAACAGCCGTTTTCAATTCGGGAGGTACAGGATTGCCTCTCGAGTCGGTGTAGGAAGTATCCTGGGCAATCGTCCGGATACTTATGAGCAGCAAAATAATGATGATCAGAAATTTTATTATTTGGTTTCGCGACATGATGATGCCTTGTATTTCTTTAGTGAATAATACAAAAAAAATATTCTCTTTCATAACCAGGTTCAGATCAAATTTATTTGCGTATAATTTTAGACGCGCCTGTAATAGTTACTGTGCGGATAACCGGGTCGCCGGTATAATAGAGGATTGAACTGCCGGAGAGGTTGACGTCAAGATATCCATCTACATTTACGGTGCCGAGGGAGGCCCCCGTGAATTGAATATATGTATCTTTGGAGGAATAACTCTCCAGATTAATCATACTTGCTCCGGTGCTTATCACATGTAATTTACCGCACGAACCGGTAAATCCGAGCATACTGGCCCCGGTCAGACTGAAATATGTCGCGCCTGAGATTATTGATCCCGATGCCTGGCTTGCTCCGGTGAGTGTAATGATAAGGTTGTGGTCCGATTCAAATCCCGCGAGTGATATCCTTGACGCGCCGGTAAGCTCAATTTCCCTAATATCGGGGCAGCTGAGTTCGGCTTCAAGGCGGATATCATTATAGTTGTAATCGGGATCAAGATTAAAAACCGCCATTTCGTTGTCGCCATAAGCGTCAAGATACTGACGAATATTATCATCGCAGGTTAACTCGACTTTATAGGTATCTGACTGTCTGAGAGTGATGTCGAATGTGTTGGAGGCATAAATACGGCTGAAATTGATAATGTCGAGTTCGAATGTTTCATAATTCCCCGATCCTGTTACCCGGGGCCGGGTGGATGACCATCCGTCATTATCATCGACAAGATTGTCGCATGATGTGAATATAAATGATAATAAGATGACCAGGGCGGCGGTTAAAATTTGTGTTTTCATTTTTATTCTCCTTGCAAAATTGTTTTCTCAACCTTCAAAAGGTATCATAAAACCGAAAAGTACCTGGAAACCTGATGTCTTTATTGAAGCGCTTGTTCCGGAAAAAGGAATTAAGCCGCTCGCTCCATAGTCGAAATCATCTATCCCGGCTTCGGCAATATTGTTAAGAGACTTCGAATAACGTCCTTCCACAAAAAGTGAGACTTCATCCATTTTGTAAATCAGTCCTCCTCCCAGGCAGAGATTCCATACCATATCATTTGTATATTTTCCTGTTTCCTGTGAGTATTCAAAGCCGGAATAACCTATTTTTATTTCAGAATCGAGATTAAAGGCTGCCGATATCCCTCCCATAAAAAATGGACGAAAGTTGTTGCCGGTTTCAATTTTGAACATGACCGGCGCTTCAAACCATGCTGTTTCAAGCCTTATGTTTCTCAGATCAAAAAGGCTGGTTGAAAGGCTTGTACTGCGCACGACATACATAGGCTCGAAACGAAAGCCCATGTTTTTACGTATCTTATAATCGATGACCGCGCCGAAACCGAAAGTGGGCATGTAATCGGATGCCGAAACTGAAAAGTTGTCGAATGCCGCTTCCGTGAAATTTACTCCGCCGAGAAATCCTATTTCCACCTGGGCGGGTGATTCTGTAAAAGCCAGAATGAGTAAAAGGGCCGCTATTTTTTTCATTTTGTTTTTCCTTATTTTCTGTTTCTGACTATAGGACAAAACGGTATTTTTTTTGGGTGACACGGGTGTCTCTTTTTCCCCAAAAATCATAATCATAATCGTAATCTTAATCGTAATCCCACTCCCTCAAAAAAAAAATGAACTTCCCCTCCGCCGTCACCCAACCCGGCCATCATACTTATACTCTTACTCTGATTTTTAAATACCGATACCGAAAAATAACAAGGCGATAAGGTTAATTTTGGCGGGTGGGGGAATCCTATGCTGATAAGGTTAAAAAACAAAGAATAAGTTTTCTTTTTTCTTTGCGCCTCCGCGTCCTGGCGTGAGATAAAAAACGATTTCGATTACGACTTCGATTTGGATTTCGATGCTGCCATATATCCAGTCTATCTTTTTAATCCGCTTTATCCTGTTCCACGATTTTTCCCGAAACGATCAGAAAAATTCGCGGTAGTTTTTTCTTAACCACAAGGGACGCAAAGAAGGCGCGGGGGACACAGGGGACACTGATTATGGGTGAGTCGGTTTTTTGAACCAATTGTGGCGAATTCGCAAGGAGTATATATGGAATTTGGAGCAGCGCTCAATTTGGATGTGAATATGCCGTTTCCAATTAGTGACGCGCAGCGTTCTGAATTATGCAGGTGATCCTCAGGAAATTGAAACCGGGGAAAGAATAAACAAGGGATTTCCTGACAGAAAGCGCGCGACTTATGGTGAAAAAATTGTATCGGAGCCGGCGAAATATTTGCCATGGTCTTATTTTATTGAAGTGTGAATATCTTAATGCGTTTTTGATGGCAGCATTTCCCTTGAATAAAAGAGGAAAAATACAAAAGATGGACTAAAAAGGTATTGCTGAAAATCTTAAAAAGAATTAAATTGCGATTAAGCATCATGAGTATGGAGAAGCTTATTTACTTTTAATGTTAAAATATGATAAATAGTTGATTTGGGTATGACTGTAGAAACCATAAATATTAATCCGGAAGTGTTGATTTGGGCGAGAGAATCTCTTGCTGTTTCCAGAAACCAGGCAAGTGAAAAATCAAAATTAAATGTCAGAAGAATAATTCAATTGGAAAAGGGGGAAAAATCACCAACACTTGAAGAATTAAAATTACTTGCCAAAGCATATAATAGAACAATCGCGACCCTGCTGTTAAAAAAAGCCCCGGATGAAAAACCTCTTCCAAAAGACAGAAGGACAATAAATTCTGAAAATATCGGACATTTTGATGAAAAAACTATTATGGCTGTCAGAAAAGCCCGGGCTTTGGCAAAATCGTTCATGGAACTCAGACGGGAAATGAATTCTCCATTCCCAAAATTCGAACTTAATGCTTTATTGAATGAAAATCCACAGGATGTCGCTGTAAGAATCAGACAACTTCTTAAATTGGATGAACTTAGAGAAGTTAAAGATATAAATCTTGCTTTGGAAGGTTACATTGAAAGAGTTGAATCTCTTGGCATTGCCATATTTCAATTGAGTATAAATCAGGATGGTTTAAGAGGCTTTTCAATAACCGATGACATTGTCCCTGTTATCGGCATTAAAAGAGGTGGCGAAGAGTCTCACTCCAAAACTTTTACATTGTTTCATGAACTCGGACATATTCTTCTGAACGATGGAGGGCTCTGTGATCTTTCTTCCGGAACAAATAAACAAATTGAGAAATGGTGCAATGCTTTTTCCGCTGAAGTTTTGGTTCCGGAAAAAGAATTTCTTGCTATGCCGCTCGTTGTTGAATACATAGAACAAAATCAAAAGGAATGGAAAAAGAAAGATTTAGTTCAGTTGGCAAATTATTTTCATGTCGGCCCCCTCTCCATTTTACGAAGACTCCTTGAAAATGGGTTAACAACAAAACAGTATTACGAAGAAAAACATAAGGCGTGGAATAAGCCAAATTTTGGAAAGAATAAAAAGGGAAGGGAAATATACAAGGAATCTTTTCATGAGCGGGGAAGGACTTATGTAAGGTTAGCTTTTCAGGCATATGATCACAATAAAATCGGGTTGAAAGATCTTTCTGATTTTCTTGGTCTTCGTTTCGCTTATATTTCTAAAACAAGAGAATTGCTAAGTATATAATATGGACTTGTTTAGCGCCGATCAACGGATTTATGTTATTGATACAAATGCGCTAATTACCCTGGATCTTTTTTATAAGAAAGAAATTCCTGTGTTTACCGGCATTTGGGATGAGATAGAAGATTTAATCAGGCTGGGCTGTTTCAAGACTATTGATTTTGTCGAACAGGAAATAAATGATTATGAAGGGAAAGAAGATTTCCTGAAAAAATGGGTAAAAACCTGGAGAAAATATTTTGTTTCAACTACAGACGCGGCGAGTATTAACGCGACAATTCCTATCATAAATGAAGAATATGACACAGGTTTCTTAAATGCCGGAAAACAAGCTATTGGCAAAGAAGAAGCGGACCCGTACCTGGTTGGTTTTTGTAAGGTTCATAAATTTGTTCTTATTTCCAACGAAAACAAAACCAAATTTAACAGGATGCCTGCTGTGGCAAAAAAAGAATGGCGTAGAGTGTATTGATTTGAATGATTTTATGATTGAAAGAGGATTAAGAATTGAAAGAAAAAAATGATAATTCCCTCTCTTCATATAATGAACAAGATATCCGCCGGAACCAAACCAGTCTGCTTTTACTCTGATTTTTTCTTAACCACCAAGAAAAGTATATTGATCTGGTTCTAATCAATTCCCAAATAAATTTTTGCGTCCGATAATATTTCTGTTGCATAAATATCTACATTTTCATATCTTGTATTTGACTGATGAAATAAGGGGCAATTTTTTCTCAAAATGAGTTAGGTTGTATTTTCTATATAAATAAATTGTGGATTTATGATTGAAAATAATTAACACCTGTTCAGGATTTGAATTGATTTATTTTGTTAAAATGATAACTTTATGATAGTTAAAAATCGAATTAAAATATGGCCATTTTGGGATGATATTTCTCCCTCAATAATTCCGTATTATGATAGTAATCTCAATTCAGAAAAAACAATTTTTATTGATTTCTCTGGGGTTAAAAGATTTACATCTTCGGGATGTTCAATCATCATTGCAAAACTTATTAAAATCATCAATGAGCTTTCTGGGAAATATTGGAACATTTACTTTGGAGAAAACCACTCATGTGAATCATTCTTGAATAATATTGGAGCGAACAGCATTATTACACAAGAAATTCCAAATAAAGATCTCTTCTGCATGGATTCTCAGGTTGATAAACTAAAAGAAGTATCTATTGGGAATACAATTTCGTTCCCAATATATAAACTTAATCACACTAAAAGTAGTGGTAGAGAGAGTGTCGAATTATTTATCGAATGGTTAGTTGAAGAACTTTATGAATACTTTAAAAACACTAATTTGCGATTTGATCTTTTTCTAAAAATGCTAAAGGAAATTGCAAAAAATAGTTGTGACCATACAGGTAAGGATGCATTCTTTGGAATTGATATTATCAATAATACTAATTCAAATTATATCATGTTCTCTTATTGTGATCTTGGGATTGGCATTCATCATAATGTTAAGAAATATAAAGAAAAATATGGTGAAGACTGGTCAAAAAAAGGCATTGTGGATTCGTATCATTTTGCATTTCAACCATTCAATACTACTGGTGGCGCCATAAATAAAGGAATTGGAATGTCTATGATAAAGGAGTGTTCCCAATTATTAATGTTTCATCTATGTATTTTTGATGCAAATAGTATGGGAATCGTGCCGCCTGAAATTGTCCACTCTGTAATAAGAGATAATTTTTACAATACTGGTTCTGCGGTTGGATTTAATTATTTTGGAATAGTTAATTTTTGTGGTCAGTAAAATGAAAAAAATTTCAGTAAAAAATGATTATGGTACAATTAACATATCAAATCTATTAAATGTTAATATGATAATCGAAAAAATAAAACAAATTAACTTGGGAAAAGAAATTTGTCTTGATCTAAAAGGTTGTTTAACAGATTATCCTAACACACCCAAATTGGTAGATTATTTTTTAAAATTATTAGAAAAACAAGAGGGGAAAAAAGTATTATGTATAATATATACCGGTATCGGCACAAAGGAACTTCACGTTTTACATGATTTCGTCTTGGATGGTGAATTTTTTCGCATAAAGAAAGAAGATGCCGGGAGAAATAACTTAGAATACTGGATAGATATCATAAACAAGAAATTAAAAGAGCATAATATAGAGTTAATTATTGATTGTCCAATTGATAATGCGAAGTATAAATATGGATGAAAAAATTTCAAGAGATACTGTTGATTTTTTAACATATGAGATTATTGAAAGAATTACTCGATTTATTGAACATTTAAAGGAAATTGAGCTTCAATTCTATATAGACCAAAATCAAGCAAAAACTCAATATAATTTGATCCACAATTACAAAGAGTCCCTACTTTCATTTTTAAAGATGGCCATTTTAAGTTTAAGGAAAAATACTGATCATGAATCAAATTTAAAGAAATTATTTAATTTTCAAAATGATATATTAAAAGCTATAAATAATTTACATGAAAACTGGCTTTCAATTTTACCCAGACCGAGAGAGCCAATTGAGCTCACCAGATTTGAACGAGTTATTTTTAAACAAATTGTTAAACTTTCTTCAAAAACTGAAGAAGATGAAGTAATTCTTTCAATAAACGAAAATTTGGGTGAAGAAATAACAAAAAATCCATTAGCACCGTTTATTGCTAAAACTCTCAAGCCAATAGTTGATGATTTTAACTTATCCAATTCTCCACCCATCTCACTAGATAGAAGCATGGAACCATCCTATATTACAATACCAAGAGTAGATGCATCCAATACTTTTCGGTGGCCATCTTTACTTCATGAAATGTCTCATTCATTAATGAGAAATAGTATTTTTGAAAAAAAAAATATCCTTGAAGACTATTACGCAACTTATGGCAACTCTGAAAATATATTACTTTTCTTTAAGAAGAATTTTGAGATGATTCGTGAAGATAACCAAACTGATATACTACATAACTGGTTAAAGGAATGCTGGTGTGATTTATTTGCAAGTATTTTAATGGGTCCATCACTCTTTTTTTCACAATATCTTGTATTTTTAAACGCTCCATTCAATGATAATGTTAGCCATCCTCCAGCAATATTCAGACTTCTATTGATAAAAACTATTTTAGCACATCGATTTGCTTCTTTATATGAAAAAATTAATCCAGCATATTTCACTAAATGTGAAGAGTTAATAAATACTTTAAAAAATGATGAAATAAATTGGGAAACTGATGATTGTAAATTAACATACATTTTTAGCAGTTTTAAGAATTATTTTATAAATCATTTTTTCTCATCGGAGAATAATAATTTTAAAGCTGGAGTGGATGAAAAATTAAACTCAAAACTTAATGAAATAGTTGGTAAATATGTAAGTATTGGTCCTGATGTTATTATTTATTTAACATCTCAACTCAAAAAAGGTCTTCCAATCCCTAGCATAAAAACAAAAAATTCTAAGGGAGAATATGAGGAGATTCCAACTTATGTTCAGGAAATTTTTCTAGCAAGTTGGATTTCAAGATTCGAAATGTTGGAACGAAGCATTATTGAAAAAATTTATAGCTTTAAAAATGACCAACCAGTAGAAGATTATTTTAAGGATAATATACAAAAGTTGATAGAAAGACATGATCAAGCAATTTTAAAATCAATACAGGTATCCGAATGGTTTGATTTTTTTATAAAACAAAAAGATCGCTCAAATCGAATTATCGTCTGGGATTCACGATTAAATAACAGTAAAAGAGTTTGGGAGAAGAAAATTTCCAGCAATGGTACTCTCGTTGACAAAGAGATAAAAGAGCTTATTTTTGATAATAAGCTTCAATTTATACCATTAATAAACATTGAACAACAGATTGGAACAACATCAATCGATATAAGACTTGGTACTAGTTTTCAACTCTTTTATCCTGATCAGTATGGGATAATCGATTTTACGGAGGATATTGAATCTAATCCCTTTCATGAATTATCGAGGAGAATAAATCTAGATTTTATTGAAGGAGTTACTATTACACCTGGACAATTTTTGTTAGGTCATTCAATGGAATATCTGAAATTGCCCAATAATGTCTGTGGAAATCTTGAGGGAAGAAGTAGTTTTGCTCGCCTTGGTATTGAAATACACATGACTGCTGGATTTATTGATCCCGGATTTGAAGGAGTGATTACCTTCGAAATCTATAATGCGGGTGCTTCAGCAGTAAAATTGTATCCTGGTATGAGAATTGGGCAATTAAGACTTGAGAGATCGGGAGAACCAAGCAAAATATATAGTGATAGACATCGTGTCAAATACAAAGGATTGTTAGAACATAATGTCAGTCGACAAAACAGGGATTCTGAAGTAGAACTAATTTATTTATACAAAATAGAACAAAATACAAAAAAATCAAGATTGAAAACATGAATGAATTTATCTTTTACAATGCAATACTTGTATTTGGATTTGGAATTATTGTTGGCATTTCAGAAATATTAAATAGATATCCTGAAGCAAAATATCTGCTCAAGACAGCCAGAATATATTGGATAACATATCTTATATTTAATGGAGTTATTTCTGTTTTTGCATTATTCTGTTTGTGGAGCTTTAAGGAAAAAACAATATCAAGTATTACCAGTATTGAATTTGGGGCAATATTATTGGCTGGTTTTAGTGGAATGTCAATACTTAGGAGTTCCCTATTCTCAATTGAATTAAAAGGAAAAAAAATTGACGTTGGGCTTTCTCAAATTATAAAAATATTTCTTGATGTAATAGATAGGAAAATTAGCAACTCAATTGCACCATTAAAGCTTCAAGAAGTAGCTAAGATTGTTAATAATAAAGATTTTGAGACTTACAAAAATGGTATAGTAGCACTAAGCTCAACATTCACTAATTATTTTACAGATTATGAGTCAAAAGCTCTGCAGAGTTTGATAGATGACTTATCTACTGATAGTACTTTAAATAATAGGGTGAAAATGCTTAAATTGGGAAGCGAAGTTTCAAAGTATTGTGATTCTGAAACACTGAAAGAAATTGTTGAGATTCTTTGCAATGAAGACAAAAAAGTATCAGAGTCCTCAGAAAATCTCGATTATTATATCAATAAACTTCAAAAAAAAGAAGATCATGGATAATTTAATTCAATATCCCGGTTTTATTAAAGGTTTTAAAGCCAGTAATATATCATCTAATAAATCAACTTTGCTTATCTTAACTGAGCAAATCATCGCAAATTTAAAAGCAATGAATGATGCTTATGAAGAAAAGACCAGCTTACAAATAAAGAATAACCTTCATAAAGCAATATCATTATTGGATGTTGTAATGCATGAAAATATTTCACCTATTTTACTAATCGAACAATACATTAAGTTCGGAAACATAGTTAAGTTTCTTATTAATTCCAGTTTGTATCAACATGACCATTCAATTCTCAAAGACATCGTGTTGGATTATTTAAAGGTTGCCAAATACACAAAGGATACTCGAATTGATTCTCTTGCAATTGAAATAGCAAAATCATTTGATACCTAATGTATGTTCTCAGAAGGAATATTACTAAATAGCAATTACTCCAAAGATATTTCATGTTCATATTCATGCCACAATTTACCCAGATTTAGATGGTATAATTATAAGGAGGGTTTTGCTCCTGAATTAGTTGAGGATGCAATTAAATGTGTTAATGTACGAAGTGATGATTATCTTCTTGATCCCTTCAATGGGAATGGGACAGTGACTTTAACCTCATCAATAAATAATATTAACTCCATAGGTATTGAAGTTAATCCATTTTCTGCCTTTATCTCAAAAGCTAAGCAAATTAATTCGGATGTAAATAAATTTGAAAGAAATATCGATTTACTTTTAAATGCATCACTGAAACAAAAAGAATCGTTTCTACTATATCATTCGACATTCTCTGAATTATCTGGAAAATCAAAATGGCTATTTAACTCTGATGTTATCAAATCGTTTGAGGGTGGGTGGAACTTTACTTTAAACCTATCTGGTATTGAAAAAAATCTTTACCAGCTTGCATTAATCGGTGCCGCCATGGATAATTGCAATGCTACAAAGGATGGAAAATGTCTAAAATATAGAAAAAATTGGAAAGAAAAGAAATATAATCATTCGAGCTTTATTGACTCACTCGAAAATCGACTAAAGGATATTAGTGAAGATTTGAAAGTATCCATTACTAAGACAAGTAGTCAAATTATAAACTATGATTCTCGAAAAACAATAAAACATCTACCTGAAAAATTTAGACTTTGTATAACTTCTCCACCATATCTTAATTCATTCGATTATACTGATATTTACAGGCCGGAATTATTTCTCGGTAAATTTGTTACAAATAATGATGAGTTAAGGTTTCTGCGGTTTAAAACCATTCGCTCACATGTTGAAATGAAATTACCGATAGTTAAAGTCAAAAATCTTGGTTATATTTTTAATGGAATTCAAAAGAAAATAAATAATGCGGAGTATTTCTGGGATGCCCAAATTCCGTTAATGATTGAAGGTTATTTTGAAGATTTACGAATGGTTTTAGAACAGTTAAAATCAAAAGCACTGAAAAGAGCCCAACTATGGATAATTGTTTCAAACTCTGTTTATGCAAATATTGAAATACCTGTAGACCTAATACTTGCTGAAATAGGAACAATTACTGGATGGAAATTGTCAAGAATTGAAGTCCTTCGAAATATTCAACGTAGAAAAACAAAATATAACGGAAAGATCAAAGAACTTAGAGAAAGTTTAATTGTATTTATAAATGAAAAATAAATATTCAACTATTATTTTATTTTTTTTATAGGTCTCCCTCCTCCATCAAATAATAAACACTTCCTTCGTTGGTGAATCGTTCGAAGATTTCTTCGCTGTGGGAGATAAGGATGATGGCTTTGTTTTCCTGCAGTTTTTGTTTGAGGATTTTGAGCGCCTGTTTTATGCTGACGAAGTCCATACCGTTGACCGGTTCGTCGAGGATAAGGATATCGGTATCGAGCATAAAACCGCGGATAAGATTTATTTTCTGTTTCTGGCCGCCGCTGAGATATTTTATTTTGCGGTTGAGGAAATCGTCGGTGATCTCAAATTCGAAGAAGTTCGCGAGATATTTTTTAAGTTTATCATCATCCGGTTCCTCTTTTACCGGCAGTCCCTTGAATGTATCCCTCACATTTGAGTTCAGATTGAGAGCTTCATCGGCATGCTGGAAAACCATGGTTAATGATTTGCCCCATACATTTTCTTTCCACTTTTTCATTGTACTGTTCTGATCGAACTTTTCACCTTTCAAAGTAAATTCCATTTTGTCAGGTTTGAGCAGACCTGCGAGACATTTCACCATTGTGGTTTTTCCCGCCCCGCTGGGGGCTTTAAGATAAACGAGCTCGCCTGGTTTAAGATTTAACCGCGCCGGTTTTTCCCGTCGCCAGTCGTGATAAAGCCTCAGCTTCATATTAAATATATCGAGCGTTCCGTTAAAACTGAGCAGTGTATCCTTCTTCCCTTTTTTGCCGGGCGCCGGTTTAATTTCGCTATTCACCCATTCAAGATATTCGGAAGGGTAAAACTCCCTCTGTATCTGTTTTCCCTTTTCGTGCCTAAGCTCCCTGAAAATGAGGTTTTTCTCAAGGTCCTTATGCTTAAGGAAAAGGCGGCTGATAATTGAATAATCATGAGTGATAAAGAGGATTGTAAAATTACGTTTACGGTATTTTTCGATAAGGAAATCGAGAAAAACATCACGGAAATAATTATCGAGGTTGCCGGTTGGTTCGTCAAAAACGAAGAGATTATGTTTTTTTGCCCCGGCGTCAGCGATAAATAGATCGATCTTTTTAAGGGCCATCGCCGCGAGAATTCTCTGTTTTTCACCTCCGCTGGGGCGGTAGGGGCGGGGATAAACCGAAAGAATATTCTCAAGTTTTTCATAACCGGGGCGGTCCCATAGTCTGTTGAGAATTTCGGTTTCTTTCAGGTTAAATTTCAGACTCCCCTCGTTGAGCTGTTTGCGCACCGTGAGCATCGGGTTAAGATGTGAAGAAGGCTCCTGGAACACAAAGAAACCGCTGTTTCTTATTTCTTCAAGGTAGGCGCTTTTAAGGTATTTGGGGTAGCTGCTTTTGTTGATGCGGATATCGAGATCATCGGGATCGAGCAGTCCGAAAAGGGCTTTCGAAATTATAGATTTACCGATTCCCGATTCGCCGAAGAGGAAATTTATTTTCCCTTCACCGATCTCAAAATCAGTAACATTTACCAACGCCCTTTCTTCGGCGTTTATCTTTATATTGAATTTAAGCAGACTCACAGATCAGAACAATTTTTTTCTTTTAAGTAAACCATTGGAAATTTTATATATGGAAAAGAGGGTGAAAACAATGATAATGGCAATGCTGACTCCCTGGAGGTGGACTGTAACGATATCGGAAAAATAGAAGGGGTCGGTGAAAAGATTTCCGATAGCGAGTATATCCTGTTTGCTGTCCATCCGGGCGAGCATGTTGCCCAGAGTTTTCGGAAAGCCTGTCAGACTCACCTGTGTGGAAAGCCCCACACTTATAATAAAATCAATGCTGCACTGGAGGAAAATCGAAATGCCGAATATTGAGATCACCTTCTGGAAGAGATAGGGCAGGCTGTTTTTCCAGAGTATCTCGTAATTAATTATTCTTCTTTCATCCATTCCGCAGCATAACATGGCGTTATAAAAATCTTTGCGCATGTAATAATTTATTCTCTCCCTTATGAGGTCGGTAAGCTCTGGAAAAACAAAAATACTGATTATAAGGGCCATTAGTATCATCTGCGTTCCGGTCCAGCCGATAATTCCTCCGCTGACCATACCTGTAAGAATTACATACCCGGCCAAAATACCCACAATCTGGGGCACGGAGCGGATAAGATTTATTAAAAATGAAAAAGCGAGATAATACCTGCTGTTTTCCATTCGGGAAAGAAAGTGGAGTGCGACCCCCGAACCCCATCCCATCAGCAGGGTAAAAACTATAACCAGTATTCCCACAATAAAAGTGTTGAAGAAAGCGTCTGTAAGGCGGCTGAAGGCGGGAGCGTTCAGGAAAATAATATTCCATATCCATAGCAGGAATAACCCGCTCCCCCATATCCAGGTCCATAGCTCATCCTCATGCCGCCATACCCGGCCGGCATAAGCTTTTATCTGCTTATATACGGTTTTCCAGTCTGGCGCTTTCAGTTTCATAGTGTCTGTCAACAATTATTTCGGTTAATTTAAGGAGGAGGAATAATAAAAATATAATTACGGCGGTAATGTCATAAAATCCGTAAAGAATGGTCTGCATCAGTTCATAACATAGGTGCCCCTGGATATTAAGGGCCATCTCGATAATTACAAGTCCGGTTATAAGAAATGAGGCCTGCTCTTTTATAGTCTGAAGATACTGGTGACTCGCGTTGAGATAAATGTGCTGGAAAATATGGCCGTCAAAATCTTTTATCAGGGCGAATATTTTCCTGTAGCCGATGCCTGCCTGTTTATCCCACCCGCTGTTCAGGTTTTTTACAACCGCGGTATTTACATATCCTTTCTTACTTTCACTTACAAGGAAAGTATAAAACTTGTTGGCGTAATTTATCAGCAGTCCGTTGGAAATGACTCCGAGGATAATCATAAAAAAGAGGGAGTCGGTTTCAAGTCTGGTTTTGAAAGAATAGGCGATGACATAAGCGGGGGCAAAAAGAATCATGTAAAAAAGACCTTTCAACAGGGCTTTGCCTGTGAGCGCAAGGATATTGTAAAGATAATCAAGCTTTTCCTTTTTATGGTCGGCTGTTTTCAGGTAGTTTACCAGGATTCTGAGATATGACTTGCGGTTCTGTTTTTCACGCACGAAGCGCAAAACGCCTATAGTTTTAGCTCCGTAATAGGTAAGGGCCATAACAATAAGAAATATGATAATAAATTTTATATACATCCCGGTGATATCCCAAAAAACCATGAAGGTGAGACTCCTGGGCTGACCGCCGGTTTTAAATTCATCATTGGTGAATATGGCTGTGCGGTATTCCTCAATCGCCTGCAGAAGGGAATCGGCTTTGCCGGGGCTGGCAGGATAAAATGCCATAACACTTTGCCGGAAAACTTCCTTTTCCACCGGATCGCCAAAATTAATTATATCGGGATTGACAAGTTCTTTTATTTCCTTCATCCCCTCTATTTTTTCAACCGCTGATTCCGGTTTAAAAAATATAATGAAAAGGAGGAAAAAGAATCCTGTCAGGGTAATGGCTGTGATATGTTCCCGGGTTTTATTCATTTGTTAATAGTTATATCCATAATCTGGCAGAGTCAGGATAAACAAAGTTATCGAGTGACTCAATTACCTTTTACTTCTTATTCAGCCGGTTTATATATTATCCTTTGTCTTCGCCGTTTTCACGGTTGATATATATTCTGATTTCATTTTCACCGCGGGAGATGTTCAGTCCTTCCCCCATGGCAATAAACGCTGAATTCATTATAGATAAGATTTACAATATCGGTCACAGAATCCTTTTCACCCCTGTTAAGCAGAGAGCAGACAAGAGAATCTTTACCTGCTTCCATTTCCCAGTAAGGGGCTTCCTTTTTATTCCCCGTTTTTTCAGAAAAGAGGCCGTAAAGTTTAAACCAGGCGAGATTAACCTGATCAATCCTCTCCTTTATTCTGTTGACCACATGTTCGGAAATTTCAATAGTGGCCGCTTCGCTGCCGGCTATTTGCCAGTCGGTATTCTCCTTTTTGATGCTTAGGTTAACAAAACAGAAGTTATGATCTGTGATGTTTCGCGCGTAATAGCGGCTGCCATCTTTGAAGAAAACACGAAGCCTGGTATTCTTTATTAACCTTTCATTTCTTTTGCCGTCGGGACTGAAAGAATTGACTTTATCATCGAGGAGAATAACTGCCTCAAAATCCTTTTTTTCAGCGTCTTTAATCCTTTTTGTAAAACCCAACTCCGCTTCAGCTATGAACTCCCCTATATCATTTGTAAGGAGATAGTAGTCGGCGCCGTCATATTCGGCAAGTTTATAAGTGCGGAAGCCGTCGCTGAGTGTGTCGTCTTCAGTGATGATTCTGAACGGCGCAAATTCGGGCAATGATCTTAGGGCTTCAGTAGAAATTTCCTGCTGGTATTTATTCAGTATCTTCAGGCCGCGAGGATTTTCAATGATATAATAATCCTGCCCGAATAATAAAATTGGTAATAAATAAAAAAGAAGGGGGATGATATTTTTCAGCATATATTCAGGGAATTCCTTTCAGAATAAATCAAAATCTATATAATAATAACATTATCGCCAAGATAATGTTTCAGGTTCCATTTTTTTGATGAATCAAGAGCGCGGTTGAGGCAGATAAAAACCTCATCCTTAAGCTCCTTTACCAATTCAACTGTATCCTTTTCCAGGCTATCATCAATAGTGATAAGGCATTCTTTATATTTGTCCTTAACCCGGTAAACAGTATTCTTTGAATATTGATTTTCTTTTGTTTTAGTATAATCGAGCATAAAACCGTTTTTCAGAAGAACTTCATCGAGCAGGCTGCCGCTATCAAGCTGAAGAGATAAAAGATTTTCAGATTCTTCAAGGTATTTATCGAACAGCGCGAGGTTTTCTTCTTCTGATTTACCAGGGTCAGGAGCGAAATCCACCCTGGGGAAATTGGATTTAGAGAGTTTATATACCCTGAATCCGGGCGTTTCTTTTTCTTCACCGGAATCGAGCAGGGATGGTTCTCTTTCCAGCTCCTCCTTTTCCAGCTTTTTAATTACCCGCCGGTTGCGTTCAATTGTGATATTTGATATTACCGGAGCCAGACCGTTTTTCCGGCAAAAACCAAAAGCGCTTTTTTGTTCCGAAACAGTATTGCTTAACTTTTCAGGTATTTGAACTAATATGAATTTTCTTGATCCTTCATCAAACCTGTTAAGCTCCATAACAGCCTGGCCGGTTGTTCCCGAACCGCTGAAAAAATCAAGAATTATTCCATCTTTATTATTTGTTATTTCCAGAAGATATTTAATTAATGATATAGGTTTAGGAAATGAAAATAGTCTTTCGCCGAATAAAGCTTCAATTTCCCTGTTGCCATCTTCATTCATACCAACCTTTGCCGGGAAATGCGTAGAAATGGTCTTTACAGAATCTTCACTCCCGAATTTTTTTAACGCTTTTTCTTTATCTTCACTCTCGAAAACCCTGTAAGCGGGAATAGATATGTTTAAAAAGTCATAGTCTCCGGGAAAAACAATTTTCCCTTTCTTATAATATTCATCAAAAGTATTCTTTGATACACCCCAAACCCTATTTGGATTAAAAGAAAAAATTTCTCCATTACGGGGATTTTTCATATTAAACGCACAGTTTGGTCTCTCTTCCGATGTTCTTTGAGTTGTTATATCGGAAAGTCTCCAGCCATTCCCCGGATAGTCATCTGAATAATAATATTTCCTTTCGTGCACCAATCCCGCCTGAAAAGATTCTTTCGCGTAGCAAATTATCCATTCGTAATCCTGGGAAACCCCATAAGGCACATCGCTTTTAGTTGTTCTTTTGCGCCAGGGAAATTGCGCTACAAAATTAATAATCCCAAAAACTTCATCACACAATTTCCTCAAATGAGTGACTTCATTATCATCTATGGAAATAAAAATTATGCCGTTATCTGCTAAAAGCTGTCTTGATAAAAGCAGACGTGGAAACATCAGATTTAGCCAATTCGAATGAAATCGTCCTCCCGATTCGGAATTTGTATCTATTATTACTCCGTTATTCGTAACGCCAATATGTTTCCAATAGCTTTCCCTTTCTTCATCCCATTTATCGTTATAGATGTAGTCACCATCAGTATTATAGGGAGGATCAATATATATAAATGTAACTTTCTCTCTATACGATTTAAGAAGGCATTTCATAACCTCCAGGTTTTCCCCCTCAATTATCATATTTCCATTTGCCGCGTCCGGGTTAACGCTCCTCTCTTCATCAAAAGTGAGAGTCGCTTTTGAGGGGGTGAACGCCGTTCTTTTTGCCTCGCTTTTCCCGAACCATTTGAACTCAAATTTTTCAGTTTCCCTTACAGAGCCGGGATTCACAAGTTTAATAATCTCATCCGGGTCAGGTTTCCCCTCGGAAGTAAAAAGATCGGGGAATAGTTCCTTCAGCTTATTTATTCTTTCCTCATTGAGGTCGGGAGTTCCCATCATTCTGTCATTCAGCTCAGACATAAAATCGCCTCCATAGCTTTGATACCAGCCGAAATATATTCAAGACTAATTTTCAATCGCAGCCGCCTTCTCTTTAAATACGCTGTAATCCTTTACCGGAGCGATGTAATTTACTTTGGTTTCAATTCCGAGCGCGTTAAAATGTTTTACCGCGCATTTAATTTTATATATTTCATTTTCCGTCATGGCCTTCCTGTCATCCGCAAGATTGGTTCCTTTGGTTTCGATAACAAAATAATATTCTTCCTCATTTTCACCCCTGATTCTGCGTTTTTTCATAACAACGCCGAAATCGGGATTATAAAATCCGGCCGGAGTTTTTATCCTGTAGAAGTCGGGCAATTTCAGAAAACAGACAATTTCGTTATCTGTATCGGCTTCACGGGCAAATTTTTGTTCGAATTCACTATCCCAGGCAATATGATCATAAACGCCTTTCAGCGGAGTCGGCTCAATCCTTTCGCTGTTTTTTATAATAAAAGGTTCAAAGAGCGTTATATCAAAAGTTTCCCCGGTCAGACTGTATTCAAGGGCGCGAAGCATAATATCCAGTTCGATATTTTTTATTTTCCCCGCGGCTTCCTGAATGAACCTTGGAGGATTTTTAATAAACTGTCTCCTGTTTTTCATCCGGCTGAAAATTTTATTGACTGTTGGCATAGCGAGGCAGGACTTATCGCTCAATTCTTCAATTACTGAAATTTTTGAAAAAACCGCGCCCGATTTTCTGCTTTCCGAACGAAAATCTTCTGTTTTTATTCCCATCTCTGAAATCCCGGAGATTCTTCGCAGGGATATCTCTATAAGATGATCAGGTATTTCTATCTCATCAAGGGCTATCGCTGATTCGGAAATCAGGGTTTCTTCATCAAAATCTACTGTATATTCTGTTTTCTGAGCCAGCCTGCTCCAGAAATTCTTAAATGACGGATTATTAAAAATATCATCATTTCTTTTTATTTTTTTCTCAGTATTTCTTTTCCCTTTGTGAATGTTCCTTATTTCGGCGCCGGAAACTGCAGTCCCATAAACCTCTTCGATTTCCGATTGATATTGGTTTAGAAACGTTTCGTATGTTTCATTAGGCACTATTGTAAGCAGGTTTGTTTCAGCTCCTTCAGGCGTCCCGGATTTATCATAAACTCTTCTGCCATCCTGATCAATACAAATTCTCAGCCCTCTGCCAATTTCCTGCCGTTTTTTTATCTCGCTGTAACTTTGATTCAGAGTAGCGATATTAAAAACATTCGGATTATCCCAGCCTACTCCCAATGCAGAATGAGAAAATATGAATTCAACCGGATTTTCGAGATCGAGCAGTCTTTCTTTATCTTTCAAAATCAGATCAAATAGTTCTTTATTATTCTTCATTGAGCGTTCGTTGTCGGTAAAATCCCCTTTGCCGGTTTGGGCAAAATAATATCCCTGTGAATTCTCAATACGCGCGTTATCGGGTTCAGTTTCAAAATGCTCTTTATAAACTTTCCGGTATTGTTTTTCAAAAGTTTTTTTTATGACGCCATCTTTTTCTATATAGTTGCTGACTCTGTCGATAAAAATTAATGACAGACATTTTATTCCGGACTTTTTTAACTCTTCCCGTTTTCTGAAATGAGTATCGATAAGCCAGTAAAGCTGTTCGCCGAAAATTTCAGAGTAATCCTTTGATTGTTCCCCCTCGTAAACAATCGCTCCGTTTTTAAACTTTACGAAACCCTTGCTCCTTATTGGTCTGGCTATCTGCTCAATGATAAAATCTTTATAGATTACATTGCCCGAGGCGTCATAAAGAGAATCATTTTTACCAAGTTTTTTTGAGTTTTTAAACTTAAATCCCGAGGCTGTCTGATGCCAGAGTTTTAATACCGCTTTTGGCGCGCCTTTCCCCAGTTCAATTTTAGTCAGCTCAATTTTCATTGAAGCTTCATCATTCTTTTCAGATACGGTAAGAACCTCGATTTTTTTTACCAGTCCCTGTTTATAACTTTCAAAGGGAGTGAGCCTGTAAACAAGGTTTTTCAGAATTTTGTGGGTGGCGGAATAACGGATTTTTATCAGAGGATTTAACGTTTTAATACGTTCAACCGAATTATCGGTATCCATTCCCTCCTGTGGTTCATCCATAAATATTATAGGATTTGTTTTCGCGAGCGCTTCAATAAAAGGCATATTTGAAAACAGGTATTCTCTTTGCGATTGATTAAGAATCCTGTCATCGCTGTTGAAGGATTGCAGAGTCATGACCATAACCTGGGGATGCTGCTCCTCAACGAACCTTGTGACTCTTGCCAGTTTTTTGCTGTCATATTCAAAGTAATCAGGCCTGAAGTTATAAATAGCGGCAAGCTGGCCTGAAAAGGTATTTAATGTCTTTAAAACTCCTTCTTTTATCGCGACTGAGGGAACGAGGATGATAAATTTGGTGAAACCAAATCGCCGGTACAATTCAAATATTGTTTTAATATAGACAAGCGTTTTGCCTGTGCCTGTCTCCATTTCAACACAGAGGTCTTCAACATTATCCGGATCCGCGATAGCGGTAGTTAATTTGTTTTCTACCTGAATTTTGCGGATGTTTTTATGTATTTCTTCTTTTGCCAGAGAAAGATAATTGGAACGCACTCCTTCATGACAAGAATTATCAAAGGTATTCCTATACTGTCCTGTAAAAACAGAAACAACAGACTCAATTGCCTGCTGTTGATATTCCAATTGTTCGAGTTTAATTTCCATTTATAAACGGACCGGGGCTTTGGCCCCGGTATTTCCAAATCTATTTATTGCGTTCTTTCCACTGTTCAATTGTTGAAAGCTGTGAAGCTACTCCGTAAAGGTTAACCGTAGTACTGTCAAATTGTGTGCTGAAATATGCCAGTGAAGGAAGTGAGAACAACCATCTTCCGAGGGCCAGTTTGTTTTCCAGCATATCAATTCTTTCGGCGTAAACCTGTTTATCACCGAGGTGGCGGGTTGACATAAATCCATAAACATAATCAAGAAGGGTTGTCAGATCTTCGTAATCTTCTCCCGCGCGGGAAGCGTCGAGTCTGAAAAAGTTTCTTTGCGGGCGCCATGTAGCGGGACTGACAGTTTTTTCACCCTTGTCATTGCTGAAAGTAAGCAGGTTGATTTTATGAATATTAAAATCGGGCTCTCTCATAAAGAGTTCATAAAGGTCAAAAAGGAAATTACTTCGGTATCCGCCAACAGCAACGAGGAGAGCGTCATAGTTGCCTTTTTTAACATCATCATTATCAATTGCCGCCGCTTTTATCTTACCTTTAAAAAGCTCTTTATCGTTAAGGATTTCGATAAGTTCCGAAAGCTCCTCACGGTATCCGTAATTGAGGCATGCCCCGATTTTTACTGTATCCCTGAGAGCGCTCATATCAACAGGGCTTCTATCGATTGAAGGAATCACAACTTTCTCGGAAACATAATAAGTGGAGGAGGGGAAAAGGCTGTTATTCAGGTAATCGGCATAATTATTCCTGCTGCCCCTGAAATCGACAATGTTTCTCTGCTGTTCTGTTCCTGTTTTAAAGAAACGCTCCAGAATTTTTTTGTTATCGATAAGTTTTCTCAGTTCGCTTCTCTGTTTCCTGTTCAGTTTTTCAGTGTTAAAGAGCAGGGCAAAGAAAGTTGTGCTTGTATTGGATTTAGGGAAAAAGTCATCCGGATCATCAAGCACAGGGGAGAGGCTTCCAAAAGGTGTTTCGAGAAGAACATTTATATTATTATTCTTGAGTTCGGTGGTAAAAGTGCTGTTATCAATAAAGGGAGCCAGAAGAACATTGCTTATATATGCCTCACCGCTGGGGCGTCTCATATAATCGGGCACCCCTGTTTCAGTGGGGATAGTCAGGAATGCCGAGGTTCCGGTATTATATGTCAGGGCGTTGAGGTCGGAATCTTTCGGAAGAATTTTGAATGAAAGAACTTCCTTGATATCCGGTTCAGTCCAAATCCTGTCATCCTTGAAGCTGAATTTGATATTCCCACCCGCGTCGGGGCCGTCGAAGTTGATCGACTTTAAAGCCTGCGAAACAAGAATATAATCGGGAGAAAGTGAGCCGAGATTCTGGATTCTGTTAAGTGTAAACCGGAGGTCATCGGCGGTAAAATATTTTGGTGAACCTTCGGTGATCTTAACATCATCACCATCTTTTTTAATGTCGTAACTTTCACTCCACTTTTTGGTGGCGTTCAGTTTTATCGTTACAATATTATTCCTGTCGATATTTACAAAGGTTCCAAGACCATCTTCATAAATTATTCCGCTCGGGTTGGCCGAGATGTTAAAAATTCCGTCAAACTGAACTTCATCAAGTTTATCGGCGATAGGCACAGCGGAAGGAAGATGAGGATCAACCATCGGTTTCTGATGAGAGATATATGGAAATACTATTTTATTTTCAAGATCGGGTCCCAACAGGAAAAAGAGCGCTACAACCCCTGCCAGAACAACACCCGCTGCCGTAAATATTATCTGATTTTTATTCATTATTCTAACCTGCTAATTTTTTTTGATTAATGGTGGCTGGGCCATTGTGCTTATCTGGAAAACCTTATAGGCCGGGAAGGTGAATTTCACCTCAAGCACATTAACACGGTCTTTATCCATCTGGACAGGAGACACCTGGAATTCATAATCATTTGCCGGGGTGGGAGCTGTGATCTTTATTCTCCCTTCGTTTTTAATCTCCTTATTATTTACGGTCATTATATCATACCATTTAGCCTCAGCCGCGTTTTCGGCAATTTCTTCCGGCAGTTTAATGTTGATATCATAAACCGGGAATCTCGCCTCAGTCGGTATTTTCAGCATCAGTTTGAATACATATTCATTCGAACCATCTTTATTGGTGGTTGTAGGCATTACGTAGAAGCTGCGGTATTCCCTTGTTTTTGTTATCCATTTTGGTGTATTCGGATCACATTGATCGACGATCTGTTTAATGCTTTTTGATTTTCCTTTGTAATAACTTCCGTGAACAACAATTGCCCGCGCGCGGTCGACACCGTTTTTACCAAAATCGCGCACAAAACCTTTCCAGAGTGATTGTATCGATTTTTCGGGGAAATCGTGATGTTTCATTTTATTCAGATAGTTGCTGATCTCGCTCCTTTTTTTCTCAAGATCGGTATAACCTTTCGAGGAGAAATTAAGCCTGTAAACAGGTGTAAAGACCGAGTCTTTATAAAGAGCTTCCACATTAAGATAGGTGTTTTCATGTTTCGCGGTAAAAGCGTCGACACGGGCGCGTGATTCATCACGAACAGCCCTGTGGATCTGATCTTCAAAGTTTTTCACTATTTCAGCTTTTTTATTCCGGATGGCGTAGAGGCTTACAAACTCCTCATCATCATTTAATCTTCTGAGGTTAATTTCGGCATTCGACCAGCGGCGTGTTTTAATAAAGTCATCAATTACACTTTTCTGCCTGTTAAGTGAGAGGTTATCCAGATCGGGATACTGTTTGATAAGGAAACCGAGACTTTTATTCTGGTTGAGAAGTTTAATTATCTGTTTATATTCTCTGGCAGCCTTATAGTTGTTTATTTCAGGCACCAGGAATCTTGCTTCCCGGTATCCGTTCTGCAGAAAGCGGATGTTGTTTCTTACATTGGCTATTTTGCGGTCGAGAAGTGCCGAGCAGCGCAGGTTGCGGAATTCATAGATGCTGCCGGCGCGCGATTCAGGTATCTGTGGCACAATGCGGTTAAGTTTTTCAAGCGCCGAGGGATAAAATGAATTTGAAGGCCAGCTACCCTCACGGGCGAATTCAGCTTCTATATCTGTCATAAGTCTGTCAACTTCATTAAGCGCTTCAACCTCGCCGTTAAAGGACATCACATAATTTGTTATTGACTCAAATTCGGCAGGAACAGTTCCCTGCGACATGCTGTAAAGCTGGTAAACTTTGCTGATTGGCGGTTCGGTTTCAATCGGTTCTGTATCATTTTTTGACCGGAGGATATCGAAATAATAATTATAAGCGTCTGCCAGGCGACCGGCGAAAAGGGATTTAGCCTTGCTTAAAATTCTTGCCGGGAAACGGTCGGCCTGGGATAGGAAATTTATAAAATCATCGGTGTCGCCAAGAAATTTGCCGATATTCCCGAATGATACATTTTCCTGGTAGAAAGTATTAAGAACCTCGAGATAATTTTCCTGAAAGCTTAGTTCATCATCAACTCTTCCGCGAAGTTCGGTGTAATTCTGATAAGCGGTATCGCGGCTTGTGGCTATATTAGGGGGGAAAATAGTTTCGAGATCAATCAGCTCATTCTGCATAGAACGGATATTTGAGATAGATGATTTGACTATCTCAATTTCCCTGATAAAATTGATGGAAGAGAGGTTATAATTCACATCAATAGCATTATATTTCGAGCGGCTGACGATATTATCTTTCAATATCTTCTGATAACTCGCGTAACGGTTTTCAAAACGGTATCTCCACATTGGGACATACCTGTAATCCATTTTCAGTTTGATATCGCTGCTGACATTTTCAACAATCCAGTAATATGATTCAGGCTGGCTGCCGATAGCAAAAACACTGATATTCTCACCGGCGGGCGCTTCATCTTTGATCTTTTGAATTTCTCCTTCACCGTCATCAAAGCGGTCGCTGAAATAATAATCGAGCTGATTTTTCTGGTCGATTGAAAGCGCCAGGTAGAAGTTATTCATTAAAGGTTTTGGAAACCTTATGAAATATTTTTTACCCTGGTCCATTTCAAAAAGATCATCATCGTTTTTCAATTCAATATATCCCCGCTCGGCAGGTGAAAGCTCCGGCTCAGGTTGCAGTTCCTTATAAGCCGAACAACCCGCGATAACAAGGATCATCGCAAAAATTGCTATTCTAAGACTCAGATTCTTCAAGTCTCCCCCGAAAGTTTATTCTTATATTATTCTTGTACAATTTCAATTTTTATCAAGTTTCTATATTATGGGCATTTTTTATAAATATCAAGCAATACCGGGAGTTATTTATGGAAAGTAAACACAAAATTCAAATTTAAATTTATCGATTCCGCAGATTCTTTGCCCGATTTTCTCAATTAAGAGGAAATAAGATTTTGGGGAGGATAAATCTCACGCAAAGACGCTAAGGCGCA